>NZ_BATQ01000066.1 GCF_000739635.1 Verrucomicrobium sp. BvORR034
AAAAGCGGCCGTGTTGTACCAGCCAGCAGTGCCAGTGCGGTTGCCTTCGGCAGCACGCTCAAAAAACACCCCGATGGTAGCGGCGTTCGAGCCAAATGCGGCGGCAATACGGGAGGAGAGGCCGTACCCGGTGGAGGAGCCGATCACGAGGACTTTCTTTGGGCCATTCGCCACAGGGCCGCGGCTCTTCACGACCGCAATCTGGTCGGCCACGTGCTTTGCACATCCCTCAGGATGAGCGGTGGTGCAGATGAACCCGCGAATTTTAGGGGAAACGATCATAGAGACCGTCAGCGTTGTCTGCTCCGGGCGGGGCCGCAACTGATTTCTGTGAGGCCGGAGGGGGGCTTCTTGAGACAGGATTAACAAGATTTTTGGCGGATTTACAAGATGAACTCTCACATGCGAGGCGAGGCCAACAGGAGGATTGAGGGATCCCAGCCACCCAACTGAGAAGAAGGTGTTGAAGGACTCCTCAATCCCCAACCCCACGCCCTATCCCGCCCATTTGCCCATCTTGTTAATCTTCTAAAAATCTTGTCAATCCTGTCTAGGATTCATGAACCCACCTGCGGTGCGATGATCTTCGACTGACGGGTGCTGTCGTGCCAGATGGAGTTGATGGCCTTGATGGTGGTTTTCATCCAGTCGCGGGTCTGGGGGCCGCCGGTCTGGTTGTTGGGTTCGTAGAGCGGGGCGCCGGTGGAGGCGATGGTGACGCGGATGCGGTGGCCTTTGTTGAAGATGATGCTGGTGTGCCCGACGCGGAAGACCAGGCGGGTGGGTTCGTCGGGGGTGAGCAGTTTTTGTTTTTCAAATCCTTCGCGATAGCGGGCGCGCATGGGGTAGTCCATGAGCAGCATGCTGCGGCCGTCGGGGTACACATCGCTGAGGCGGACGATGAAGTCGGTGTCGCGGGCAGTGGAGCTGATGTGGAGCTCGGCCTGGACTTCGCCAGTCCATTCCACAGGCTGCTCCAGCACGCCGGTGGTCCATGTGCGGACCTCTGCCTGTGCTTCGAAAGGACGGGCGTCTTTGGCTCCGGGAAAGGACGTGCCGGGAATGCTCATGGGCTGGCGAGGATCACTGGCGTAGCTGGTGGAACCGCCGGAGGTTACTGGCACGCTGGTGGTAAGTTGACCGTCCGATTGCAGGAAATAAGCAGTAGGCGTTGACTTGGGTGGCCAGTCCGTGGTGCTGCGCCATTCGTTGCCCGGAGCCCCTGTTTCACCTGTCGCTCCCATGACGTAGTAGCGCACGGAGGGCTCTTTTTCGACGCCGTTGTCCTCACCCTTCAGATAGTGGGCAAACCAGCGGATCATGTGGGACAGTTCGGGAAACGTCGCGTTTTCCGGGTAGGTCATTTCTGCCACCTTGCTGCCTTTGTTGAGCCGGCCGTGCAGCCATGGTCCCAGCAGGAGTTGTTGTGAGCCGCGGGAGGAGGGGCCACCCTGCTTCTGACGACCGATGTAGCTGGCGATGCTGCCCTGGTTCATGAAGTCGTACCAACTCCCGATGGTGAAGCAGGGCACGTTCATCTTGGGGAAATGCCGGGAGGCATCTTCTGCCTGCCAATAGGCATCGAAGTTGGGGTGAAGGTCCCATTCTGCGAGCAGGGCATCGTGATCGGCGTAGTTTCGTGCCACCTTGCCCATGGCCACGTAGCGTTCCGGACGGGTGGCACCACCGATGCGGTAGCCTTCATGGAAGAGGCTGAGACCGGTGTCCACCATGTACTGGCAGGTCAGGTGAGGCGGCTGGGAGACGGCCAGGTAGTTCTGCGCATAGCCGCCCTGCGAGCTGCCGAAGGTGCCAATCTTTCCCGTGCACCAGGGTTGCTGGGCCAGCCACTCGCACACGTCATAGCCATCGCGCACCGGCCCCCATTGCATGGCACGGTAGCCTATCCAGGTGCCCTCGCTTTCATGCGTGCCACGGTAGTTGACCATGGCGACTGCGAACCCGGCACGGGCGAGGTCGGCGGCCGCTTTGCGGGTGCCGGTGCCGGTGAGGTCGGCGTAGCGTTGTTCAAAGACTGCGGGGAGTTTACCCGGGGCGTTCGCCGGGGTGTAGAGATAAGCGGACAGGCGTTGGCCATCCCGCATGGGGATCGTGATGTGCTCTTCCCGGACGCCGGGAAGGCCGAGAGGGGCCGGGGCGGCGGGCGATTCGCCAAAGCAAACGGCGAATGCGAAGAGGGGAAAGAGATGCCTGAATGAATGCAGCATGGGGACGAGACGACTCGCGGGGCGGAGAACTTTCTGGTGGGTGAGGAAACCAACAGAAGGCGTGACAAATGGACTACAGGTGGGGGCGTTCGTCAGCGATTGGCAGTGCGAGACGATTTCGAGAAGATGTTCCGGGGGAGCGGTGGCGCACGTATGAGGTTTGATGCCATCTAGTATCACAACGGTTCCGCCCTGTCGGGGCATGGCCTACCGGTATGTCCGTCCTGAATTCATTGCCCATGGAAGCACAAGCACCCTTGATCCCGGAAGTGGCGACGGAGACCGTCCGCCTCTCGACCCTGGAGGAGCGATGGAGCTCGTCAACGGCACTCTCGCTGGAGGAGATGGTGTTGTTTCAGCGGGAGAATGCGCAGCCCGAACTGGAGACCGACCCCCTGGAGCTTTGGGTGCGCTCCCTGGCATCGAGCCCCGACGACTTGTCGTAGGATTGAGGGAGACTCGCAGACTCACCTGCCGGGAGCATGGGCAGGAGCATGAGGTGTTTTTTGATGCCCAGACGCAGCGGGTGGTGAAGCTCACCAAGCCGGGATTGTATGGAGCCAGGGGCAGTTTGCAGGAGTATCTCAGGCAGGCTGACTATGCGAATCGCAAGTTTCACGATGACCTCATGATTGAGGGATGGGGCTGGATGCCGGGTGAGGAGGCGGCGAGGTTGGTGGTGAGCCAAACATGGTATGCGGGGCGGCTCTCCACAGAACAGGAGATCACGGCCTACATGGAGATGCTGGGCTTCGCCGCAATTTTTTGAAGGAGCATGGTGGCATGCTGGTGAGGAGGTCAAAGTAACGGATGCATTGCCGAAGAACTTCCGCACGCTGTCGGGAGGGCTGGTGCATGCGATTGACGTTCTGGTGTCGTGGCCTCGATCGGCGTCCGCCATTGAACGGATTGAAAATATGGTCTATGCGAGGCAGCGTGGTGTTTAGGACGATGCCGGTATTTTAGGAAAGGGGGCGACCAGGGTTGAGTTTCCTCTGTACGCTCGCAGGTGCATCCATTAGGCTACCGTTCTTGGAAGCAGCTCTCATGTTCCCAAGGAGTCAGCAAGTGCACGACTGCGATGATTCTCTTGCCGCGGCCATGGGTTCTGGAATGGGAGAACAACCGCGTGGCGCGTCGCTCAGTGCGGCTGCGAAGCGGTGAAATCACACTGCTGGCAAAAGGGGAGCTGAAAAAGCGATTGCGGGTGGATGCCCGGGAACTGGTGACGAGGTTGAGGCAATTGCAGAGGCTGGAGCGCAGTGTAGCAAGGGCGGCGGACTTCGTCAGTGGGTGCCACCGGGGTTACTTCACTCCTGATGAAGACGCGCTGGTCCGACGGATCCAACAACACTATCATGTGCAGATAGGCCGGTGAGCGGGGTCGGTCCGGCGTCCCTCTGGGACGCAATTCGACAGGTTGTTGGGGTGACCGGTGGTTGTCACCACCGGCTAATTTCCTTGGTCCCTCCGGGACCCGGGGCCCTCATGACTATCCTCAAGAGATGATCACTTCACGGTCCGAAGGTACTCAAACAAATCGGACACCTGTTGCTCTGGCAGGGCATCGAGGATGCCCTCGATCATCAGGGAACGGTTGGTGAATTCAGCCTTTGCCACATCAGCGGCAGGCACGCGTACTTCTGCCCCGCCCATCAATCGCAGGGTGATGCCCGTGTCATCGCGGGTGACCAGGAAGCCTTCAAGCTGGCGGTTGTCCCGGGTGTCCACACGGAATGCCCGGTAGCCGCCCTCGACGGCGGCGTTGGGGGTGATCAGGGCTCGCAGCAGACCATCGAGATCACGGTGACCGGAGCCGTCCAGAGCGGGGGCCAGATTGCCTCCCTTGCCCGCCAGGGTGTGGCAACTCAGGCACAATCCGGTGAACAAGGTCTGGCCGGACTTGGCGTCGCCCGGCCTCTGCGAAATGGTCTTGTACTTGGCTAGTTTTTCTCCGACGGCTTGGGCGTCCTTGGCGCTCAGGAGGTGTGGGCCGGCCAACACGGGAGTGACCTTGGTGGTCTTGCCGGCCCCCTTCCAGTCGGAGAGAGGGGAGTGATAGACCACCAGACCGTTGGGAACTGGCTCACCGGCGAAGGTCCGGTCAAAGCTGGCGCGAACATCGGCCGCGCTGCGGGCGACGTTCCACACGCGGTATTCGGTAAGTTCGCCCGAGGTGCCCTTCGGGGCGGGGCTGGTGCGGCCAATGTCGCATTGCACGAAGGACTCCGTGGTGGACTTGGTGCTGGTGGCATCCAGTTCTCCGTTGAGGTAGATGCGGAAGATTCCGCCGGCATCGCGTGTCACTGCCACGTGGGTCCAGGCACCGGGAGTTATTTCCTTTTGCGCCACGGCCACGTCATGAAGGGTGCCGCCGACGTACACGCGGAACTTTTTGCCGAAGAAGTTCAGATCCAGATTCTTCCCGTTGGACAGGATGCCGTCGCCGTTGTCGATGCCCACATCGAGCTTCACCCACGTTTCAACGGTGAAGGGGCCATTGAGATCGAGGTTGCTGTCCACATAGCTGTCGTTCTTGCCGTTGAGCTGCAGCACACGGACAAAGTTCTTCGCCATGCGATCCCACAGCGACTTCATGGCGGGATCTTCTGGGTAGAGTCCATTAAGCCGCTCCAGCAAGGCGGCATCAATCTCGTTGTCCTTCAGAGTGCCGTTGGCAATCGCCGCAAGCAGGACACGGGCGGATGATTTTTCTGACGCAAGCCCTGCGGTGAGGCGGCTGCGCTCCACAGGGCCCAACTTGGGCCAAAGGGTGTTGAAAGCCGGTGCCAACGCGTCTTGCTTGCTGGGAGCCAGGGCGATCAGCGCAGCGACACGCAGAGCCGGCGAGACGGATTCATCCTTCAACAACGGTTCCACCGGAAGAGCGGCGTCCGGGCTGAGCAGGGTGAGCGCCTCAAGGGCAAGCTGGCGTCTGACTTCGGCCTTGGGAGCGGGGATGACGTTGGCAGATGCTGGCGCGGTAGATTCATCCACGGCATGCAATGCGGTATCCACCAGAGTGGGCGCGAGGTCGGGAGTGGGGAAGGTGGCGGCAAAGGCGACGAGGTCCGCATTCATTTGAGCCCCGGCACCTTTCTTGGCCAGAGCAGAGGCCGCCAGGCTGAGCATGCGGGCGGCGCGTGCGCGGTCCACCCGGTCGCGCTGGCGAACCGCTGCCAGCAGAGCGGGGTGGCGGTTGGTCTGCTGACCGAGCAGGATGGTGACGCCTTTTTCCAGGGCAGGAGGGGCCTTCAGCAGGAGCACGATCTCTTCGTCCGTAGGGGCGCGGTTGGCTGCGGCGAAGGCATTGACGAAACGAGGCAGGGCCTCCAGCTCCGGCAAGGCGAGGGCGGCGAACAGTTTGGCCTCCGCAGGGAGGGCGGCAGCATCAGGGCTGTCCAGAAAAGCGGCCAGCTTGGCAGGATGCTGCTCCAGCACGGCCCGCGTCAGGAAGCGTTGAAAGTCGGCCTCATACGGCGTGGCTGAGTCCGGTGGGACGGCAAAACGGGCGGCCAGATCGAGCACGGCAGGTTCTGGCTGTTTGATGTTGTTAATGGCAAGAACCGCCGCAAAACGCACCTCAGCGTCGGAGTCGGCCAGGATGGGTTTCAGGAGATTAACTGTTTCAACCTGGCCCAGAGCGGGGGCAAAGGTGCCGGTGGCACGGGCCGCCTCGCGACGGAGATCTCGATCTGCTTCTTTGATCAGCCCTGCGAGAGGGGTGGGGGCGGCACCACCCAGTTCTTCCCAGGTCCAGAGTGCATGAATCCGCGTGTCGGACGATTTGTTCTCGTCCATCGCCAGAGCCTTCAGTGTGGGCAGCAGGTCTTGAGCCTTGCGCTGGACGAGTTGCTGCCACGCGGCATTCTGGGCCCACTGATTGGGAGACTCGAGATACAGCAGGAGGTCATCCGTGGGCATCTTGGTCATGTCCGGTACCTGCGCAGGGCGTTGGTCCTTGTGGCGGATGCGCCAGATGCGGCCGCGCGTCTTGTCGCGATCCGGATGGATGCGGGGCACCTCATTGTGGCTGATGATCTTGTTGTACCAGTCCACCACATAGAGCGCGCCGTCCGGACCGAACTGAATGGCAATGGGGCGGAACCACGGGTCTGTGCTGGTCATGAAGTCCTCCATCTTCGTGAAGGTGTATCCCGATCGGTTGGCCGAGGCCTTGACTGCCTGGACGCGGTTGGTGATGGGATTGGCCAGGTAGAAGATGCGGTGGTCGCCTTCGCCAGTGAAGGCGGCGGGCCAGTCAGACTCCTCCTTGATTGCCAGGCCAGAGAGGCCCGTGCCGCCCATCTGGGGCGGGCTCAGAGAAGGGGGCTGGACCGGGGCGTAGGGCTTGAGCTTCTGGCTGCCGATTCCAGGGACGTGGGTGCCGGGGCGGAAGGGGATGATGGGGTAGCCCATGTCATTGGCCTCCTGCATGAACATCTCCCCGGTGCGATCCACGGCGAATCCCCAAATGTTGTTGGGTCCGCTGGAGACGAGTTGGAAGTCGGAGCCATCGGGACGCATGCGGGCGAGCTTGCAGAAGCTGAAGGGCACGCTCTTTTGCGGATTCGCCGAGAACAGTCCGCCAGTGGAAAAGTTGCTGCCGTCCGGACGCCGCACCTCACCGTGATTGAAGGCACCCTGGGCCAGATAGATCCAGCCTCCCGGTCCGGGCGTGAACTGGTGGGCGAAGAGGTGCGAGTCATCAATGCCGAACCCGGAGAGAATGGTGTCAAAGCCATCCGCCTTGCCGTCACCATCTTTGTCCCGGTAGTAGCGGATGTCCGGTCCATGCTGGGCATAGACGCCATCACTCCAAGGTAGGATGCCCAGGGGAATCGCCAGCCCTTCTGCAAAGATGCGCGGCTTGGCCGGTCCGGGACCATAGGGTTGGTCGTAGACTACGAGCTTGTCCCGTCCGCCGTTCTTGTAGAGCGCTTCCGCAAAGGGGCGGTTCTCATTGGCATCCACGGGATAGTCCAGGGCGGTCATGGTCCACATGCGGCCCGCATGGTCCCAGGCCACGGAGATGAACTTGCCAATGTTGTCAGTCTCCGCCGCCACGAGTTCGACCTTGAACCCATCGGGCACCTTAAAGGACGCCAGTTCCTGCTCAGGGGTGAGCGCGGCGGTGCTGACGCTGTTGTAGCTGATGTCCCGGGCAGGCTTCTGGTCGGCAGGCTTGGCGGCAGCGCTCAGCTTCGCCTTCATTCCTGGATAGCCCCCCAGCTTCTCCCAGGTGGTGGCTCCTGTGGTCGGGGCGAGTTCTTCAATGGTAATTTCCTTGACCTGGACGAGCGCTTTCCCACCGCCGTGCACCTGAATGCCAATCCGCCCGTCCTGGGCGATGGTTGCCTCACCCTCGGTGTAGTCCAACGCCGGCACCCCATTGATCCACGACTGGATGTGCGGTCCTTCGGTGCGGATGCGGTATTCGTTCCAGTCATCCTTCTTCACCGCCGCAGCCACGGCGGCAGCGTCCTTGGGTTCACCCACCACCTTGTTGCGACGGGACTCGTCATAGAGCTTGCCCCACCAGCCATCACCGGCGTCCACCTGGTAACCGCTCATTTCACTGTTCCCCGGCACCCGCACACTGCGGATCTGGACGCCGCTGTTGATGAAACCTTCCGTGCCGGTGACTTTGATTTTCAGCCGGAGGTCAAAGTTGTGATAGCTTCGTGTGGTGGCCAGGAAGTCATTGTGAGCCACTTTTTCTGTCAGTGATCCACCGGTGATGAGTCCGTCTTGAACTTTCCAGAGTTTGGCATCTCCCTCCCAGCCGTTGAGCGTTTTGCCATCAAAGAGGGGCACCGTTTCTGCGTGCGTTGAGGGAAGCGCGAGCAAGGGCAGGAGGCAAAGGAGCAGTCGGGCGTGGGAAAGAAGCATGGGGCAGAAAAGGTGGATGAGACATTAAACGCTGCCCGGGTGCCGGAATCCATGGCAGAAATCCACCAGCGGGAGATGCATCTGAAAGGGGCAAGGTGTTCCTGCGGTAGTCCTGGGCCGAACGGGTGGTTCAAAATACCTGTCCATTTTTCGGGGTGGAGGACTCATCGTAGCAGAACTCAATTCTGCTCCATTCAGTCATGTTTTTCCATCTGTTTCCGCGCTTCAGGCACCTTGCTGTGGCTGCAATAGGTCTTGCTGCGGGTGCCACTGCGGCACCGGCGGACTCGTTTGATCTCGTGGTCTATGGCGGCACGCCTGCCGGGCTTGCCGCAGGCATCACCGCGGCGAGAGAAGGGGCGTCGGTGGTCGTAATCGAGCCCACCAAATGGATTGGTGGGATGGTGACGGGTGGGCTCTCCTCCACGGATCTGGGCAAGCAGGAATGCATCGGTGGATTTCCGCGGGAGTATTTTGCCAGAGCCGCTGCGGTGAAGCCGGGGACACCCATGTGGTATGCAGAGCCGCAGGCGAACATGGCCGCGTTCCAGGCCATGCTCAAAGAAGCGGGCGTGAGAGTGGTGACGGAACAGGCCTTGAAAGCACTGGAGAAGAAGAGTGGACGGATCACGAGCCTCACCACCGCCGATGGGCAGGCGTATCAGGGGCGGGTCTTTGTGGACGCGACGTATGAAGGGGATCTGCTGGCGGCATCTGGCGTGAGGCACACACTGGGGCGGGAGAGCAAAGCGCAGTACGGCGAGCCTTTGGCGGGAATCCACCCGATGCCGGTTCGCCCGCATGGCTCAGATGTCATGGGCGTGGCGTGCAAATGCGTGGGAGGCACCGGACCGCACTACATCCATGGCACACCTTGTAAAATCAATGCCCAAGGTGAGGACGGCAAGTTGCTGTTCGGCGTCACGGAACTTAAAGGTCAGCCTGGCGACGCCGACAAGCTGACGCAAGCTTACAACTTCCGGGTTTGTGTGACGCAACGGCCGGACATTCGTGTGCCTTTCCCGAAGCCTGAGGGCTATGAGCCTGCCCGGTACGAACTGCTGCTGAGATTGATTCAAAGCTACCCCGAGGTGGCGTTCGGACGTCTCGTCCACCTGGGACAGATCGGCCATGGGAAGGTGGATTTGAATGCCCAGGGATTGTTCTCCACAGACTATCCGGGAGGCAACGTCGGCTATCTGGAAGGGGATGCCTCTACGCGAGAACGCATCTGGAAGGACCATGTGAACTATGTGCAGGGGCTGCTGTACTTTCTGGGCAATGACTCCCGGGTGCCGCAGAAGCTGCGGGACGAAACCAACACCTGGGGCCTGTGCAAAGACGAGTTCACCGACAACGGTCACTGGCCCTATGCGCTGTATGTGCGGGAAGGGCGGCGCATGGTCAGCGACTACGTGATGACCCAGCGCGATGTGCAGCGGGAGATCTTCAAGCCGGACACGGTGGGCATGGGTTCCTTTGTCATCGATTGCCACATTGTGCAGCGAATCGTGGCGGAAGATGGCACGGTCACGGACGAAGGCTCCTTCCAGGACGCTCCCGCGAAGCCGTACCAGATTCCATATCGCTCCATCGTGCCCAAGAAGGCGGAGTGTGATAATCTCCTCGTACCCGTGTGCCTGTCCGCCTCACACATCGCCACCTGCTCGCTGCGCATGGAGCCCGTGTACATGGCGCTGGGGCATGCCAGTGGTCTCTCTGCGGCCATGGCGGTGAAGGGGAACGTGGCGGTGCAGGACGTTTCCGTCCCGGCTCTGCAGGCGAAGTTGCGTGAGCAAAAGGCGGTGCTGGATTTGCCCAACCTGGTGCTTGGGCCCGCCTCAGATCAACTGGCTGGCGTGGTGGTGGATGATGCGCATGCGGAGTTCACCGGTTCCTGGGTGTCCAGTGGCTATGGGGCTCCGGTGGATGATGCCAGTCACAATGACGCCGACGCCGGCAAAGGGGAGAAGACCGCCCGTTTTGTCGCTCAGCTTCCCACGGCGGGCAAGTATGAGGTGCGCTTCGCCTACTCGTCTGCGCCCAATCGTGCTGCGAGTGTCCCGGTGGAGATCACCCACGCGGGCGGCGTTGCCAAGGTGACGGTGGATGAGCGCAAGGCGGGCGTGCATGACAAGGTATTTGTCAGCCTGGGAACCTTCGATTTTGCGGCCAACCAGCCTGCCGCCGTGCAGGTGAGCAACGCTGGTACCAAGGGCTTTGTCTCAGTGGATGCGGTGCAATGGCTCCCGGTGAAGTGAGGTGGGGCCTCAGTGATTTCCCTTTTTTTCTGAGTCGGGTGGACGTAGGCTTCGGCCATGTCCGACCCGACCGCACGTTTCTCAGACCGTGTTGACAACTACGTCAAATACCGGCCGGGTTATCCCGTAGCAGTCCTCGACCTGCTGAGACAGGAGGCTGGCTGGAATGAGCATTCCGTCGTGGCCGATGTGGGTTCCGGTACGGGGATTCTCACTGAAATGTACCTGCAAGCAGGGAACGAGGTCTTCGCGGTGGAGCCCAATCTGGAGATGCGCACGGCCGCCGAGCGCCTGCTGGCTGGCTACCCCCGACTGCACAGCGTGGCGGGCACGGCCGAGGGGACAGGGCTCCCGGACCGCAGTGTGGATCTGGTGTCTGCCGGGCAGGCGTTTCACTGGTTTGACCCGGTACGCGCCAAGGTGGAGTTCCAGCGGATCTTGCGGCCTCAGGGGGCGGTGGCGCTGATCTGGAACAAGCGTCTGACCACCACCTCCTCGTTCCTGATCGCCTACGAGGCATTCCTCATGCAACACGGCACGGATTACAAGGACGTGGACCACACAAGGATCTCCGAGGTGATGCTCGCCGAGTTTTTCCGGCCCGGCCACTTTGGCTGCCATTCCTTTTTCAACCGGCAGGTGTTTGACCGGGAGGGATTGCGGGGAAGGCTGCTGTCCTCGTCTTATGTTCCTGCGGCAGGACAGTCTGGCTACGGGCCCATGCTTGAGGATCTGGACGCTCTGTTCGAAATGCACCAGGAAGAGGGGAAGGTCTTCTTTGACTATGATACGAATGTCTATCTCGGCTGTTTTGAAGGCTGACACTCCTTTAGCATCATGAGATCAGGCAAGGAGGAGATGGAGTTCGTAGAAACAACGCGGGATGGCCCGCGGTCGAAACGATGGGTGCTGGAGAGCGGGGAGTGCCGGGAGCTCGCCGCGCACCGGATCGCCCGGCTCGGACTGGATGAGGCGTGGATGCCCTACCGGCGGGTGCGATTGCAGCCGGCGGGCAGCTTTGTTCTGGCATGCACTGCGGGTAAAGGAAGAGTGCTGCTGGACGGCCGCTGGCAGCGAGTCGGTGCAGGCATGGTCTGCATGGCACCGCCCCGGGTGCTGAATGCCTTTCACGCAGAGGGGGCGGATGTCTGGCGCTTTGCCTGGTTGCGGTATGACGAGCCAGCGTTCGTGTCACCGATGGTGGGGGCGTCTTCTCCCGTGCTGGCAGCGGAAGGAGCGATGGAGATCGCCCGAGCGATTGATGGGCTGCGGACGGAATGGGCGGGGCACCGTGATCCCAAACTCCTGCACCACTGGATCGAGCTGGCCCACGGGCTGGCGCGTCGTGCGGCGCAGCCATTTGAGATGGAGGCCCGGCTCTGGACCTTGTGGACGAGTGTGCAGCAGAGCCTTGCTGAGGATTGGACGCTGGAGACACTGGCCAGGGCCTACCACTCCAGCGGGGAACATTTGCGACGTGTCTGCCAGCGCGAGCTGGGCCGCAGTCCCATGCAGCACCTCACCTACATGCGGATGCAACGGGCCCGGCAGCTTCTGGAGACCACCAGTGACAAGGTGGAGGTGGTGGCGGGTGAGGTGGGCTATCGGGACGGACTGGTCTTTTCCCGAGCCTTCAAGCGCTGGGTAGGGTGTGCCCCGAGCGAGTACCGCCGACGGTGATGCGCAAGAGGATGGACGATTTTTCCATTTGGATAAGATTCGTCAATCCCGACGCAAGAACGTGACGGCCAACCGCGTCCAGAGTCCAATCGACTTTGTTTGGTCATGCCGTCACCTTTTGATCCTGCCTTGAGCCGCCGCCAGTTTCTGGGCGGTACTGGCATGAGTTTGGGCGGCGTGGCACTGGCGCACCTGATGGCTTCTTCTCCCTTGAAAGGGGCGGAGGTGGCCTCGGCAGCTCGCGGTCCCCACTTTGCCCCCAGGGCCAAGCGGGTCATCTGGCTGTTCATGCATGGAGGGCCCAGCCACGTCGATCTCCTGGACCCCAAGCCCGACCTGGTGCGCTATGCAGGGAAGTCGTTGCCTGAGAGCTTCGGCAACTTTGAGACCCGGCGCAAGGTGGCGCAGAATCCGCTGCTGGGACCCGTGAAGCCGTTTCGACCGCGTGGACAGTCCGGCATTGAGATCAGTGACTTCCTGCCGCACATGGCGGCTCTGGCGGATGAGCTCTGTCTCATCCGAAGCTGCCACGGGGACAGTGTGAATCACCCCCAGTCTGTGTACCAGATGAACACAGGCTCGATCCTGATGGGGCGGCCCAGCTTGGGTAGCTGGGTATCGTATGGATTGGGCTCGGAGAATGAAGACATGCCTGCCTTCGTCGTGATGCCTGACCCGGGCGGTGGTCTCAAGGGCGGGCCACCGGCGTGGGGGAATGGATATCTTCCGGCTACTTACCAAGGGACCACGATGCGTCCGGGTGAACAACCCATTTTGGATCTCAAGCCCGCCGGAGCCATGACTTCGCGGAGGCAGCGTTCTACCCTGGATCTTGTGAGGCAGATGAACGAACTGCACGCCGGGGAACGGGAAAGGGACACCCAGCTTCTGGCGCGTCTGGAAGCCTATGAACTGGCCTATCGGATGCAGTCTGCCGCCCCAGAAGCGGTGGACATCAGTCGTGAGACAGAGGCCACGCGTGAGCTCTATGGGCTGGACCATCCTGTCACGAGAGAGTTTGGCACCCGTTGTCTGCTGGCGCGTCGCATGATCGAGCGCGGAGTGCGTTTTGTGCAGTTGTACTCTGGCGATACCAACGGCTGGGATGCGCATGAAGATGTGTTGAAAAATCACACTCTGCACTGCGAACGAACGGACAAGCCCGTCGCTGGTCTGTTGCGGGATTTGAAGCAGCGCGGTCTGCTTGAGGACACGCTGGTCATCTGGGGCGGGGAATTCGGTCGCATGCCCATGAGTGAGAAGGGGACGGGTCGAGACCATAACCCCTATGGCTACACCACGGTGGTGGCCGGAGCCGGGGTCAAGAGCGGCCATGTGCACGGGGCAACGGATGAGCTGGGCCTGCGGGCGGAGCGGGACAAGGTGCATGTGCATGATCTGCACGCGACCATCCTGCACCTGCTGGGCGTGGATCATGAAAGGCTGACCTACCGTCATCATGGTCGCGATGACCGGCTCACGGATGTGGCTGGCCACGTGGTGAAGGGAATTCTCGCGTGACCTCATGAGAACCGCGTTCGTCACCGGCCTGGCTCTTGCAGGCATGTTATGGGTAGGAACTCCCGGGCTGCTGGCGCGGGCCATCAAGGCCTCCACGGAGCCGGTCCGGGATGAAGTGCCGATCACGGGCAAGGATCGTGAACACTGGGCGTTTCGCGCTCTGCTGAGACCGCAGCCTCCGGAGGTCAAACACGCAGATCAGGTTCGCAATCCCATTGACCGCTTCATCCTCGCCCGACTGGAGGACAAAGGGCTGGTGTTGAGTCCTGCTGCGGATCCTGCCACACTGATCCGGCGCGTGACCTTTGATCTCACCGGGCTGCCTGCGACACAGGCTGAAGTGGCGGCATTCCAGGCGGATCAGGCTTACGAGGCGCTGGTGGATCGGTTGCTGGCATCGCAGCAGCATGGCGAGCATGCCGCGCAAGGCTGGCTGGATCTGGCCCGCTTTGCCGAGACAGATGGATTTGAGCATGACCTGGATCGCAAGCAGTCCTGGCGATATCGGGACTGGGTGGTGACGGCCATCAATCGGGCCGTGCCGTACGACGAGTTTGTCCGCCTTCAGATCGCTGGGGATGAACTGACCGACGATCAGGCCATCGCCACGGGCTTCCTGATGGCAGGGCCAGACATGCCTGACATCAACAACCAGGATGAGCGACGGCATGTGGTGCTGAATGAGATCACCACCACCGTGGGAGCAGCATTTCTGGGGCTGACGATTGGCTGTGCCCAGTGTCACGATCATCCCTATGATCCGCTGAGCCAGGCGGACTTCTACCGCTTGCGGGCGTTCTTTGAGAATCTGGCAGACCTGCAACGGGACAAACAGCTCCTGCCTGGTATGGTGGAGCGTGGGCCACAGGGGCGGCCGACCGTGGTGAGCATCCGGGGTGACTTCAATCGTCCCGGGCCGCAGGTCGTGCCTGCCTGGCCGCGGATCGCGGATGCACAGGCGGGAGTGCCCGCCATTTCCCCCAGGGAGCGGAGCAGCGGGCGGCGCAGCGCGCTGGCTGCCTGGCTGGGGCAGTCGCAGAATGGATTGTTTCTGCGAACCGCGGTGAACCGGGTGTGGCAGGAGCACTTTGGGCGGGCGCTGGCGGGCAGTCCCGGAGATCTGGGCACCCAGGGCGAGCTTCCCACCCATCCGGAGCTGTTGGACTGGCTGGCCACAGAGCTGCCCCGGCAGGGCTGGAGCGTGAAGGCACTGCGCAAGCTCATGGTCATGAGCACCACCTACCGGCAGGCCAGCGTGGTGACCGCGGGTTCGGCCTGTCTCACCGTGGACTCCACGAACCAATGGTACTCGCGAATGAACCGCCGCCGGCTGACGGGGGAGGCCCTCCGGGATGCTTTGCTTTCCGCGGGTGGTCTGCTCAGTCTGAAGACGGGCGGTCCCAGTGTGCGGCTGCCGCTTCCTCCTGAGGTGAAGGTGACGCTGCGTGCCGAGCAGGCAAAGGTCACGGAGGATGCTGCCGAGCACGGCCGGCGGAGCATTTATGTTTTTGCCCGGCGCAACTTGAGATATCCGTTGTTTGAGATCTTTGACCGGCCAGATGCCCTGGCCACCTGTGCCCGCAGGGAGGTGTCCACGACGGCCCCGCAGTCACTCATGCTCATGAACTCGGCGTTCAGCGTGGACCTGGCCCAAAAGATGGCCCGGAAGGTATTGGATGCCACAGGTTCGGATCCGGACGCCATCATCAATGCGGTGTCATGGCGTTGCCTGTCCCGGCCGCCCACAGAGGCGGAACGTGCGCTGGGAGAGGCGTTCCTCACCCGACAGGCAGGGTTGACTCGCAGCCTGGAAGAGGTGGTAGCGGACTACTGCCTGGCTATGATCAACTCGAGTGCCTTCTGCTACGTGGACTGAGGCGAGTTCCATTTTCACCACCGAGGTTCACAGAGTTTTGATGACGAGATTTTCCTCTGTGAACCTCTGTGTCCTCTCAACCCTCTATCAATCCACGCCTGTGAGCGTGCCGCTAGAGTCCTGGAAGGTGCTGGTTTCGACACCCATTTTCTGGATGGTCGACAGAAGGAGATTGGTGAGGGGTGGGCCTTTCGCCGAGTCGTGGGCGAGGTGCTGGCCGTGCTTGTAGCCCTGGGCTTTGCCACCGGCGATGAGCAGCGGGAGGTTGGTGCCAAGGTGTCCGCCGCGCTCGCCGTTGTTCATGCCGGAGCCGTAAACTACGGTGGTGTTGTCCAGCAGGCTCTGGTTCTCCTCCTGTGCGCTCTTGAGTTTCGTCAGGAAACGATCAAGGCACGCGAGGTGGAAGCGGTCGATGTTGGCGAGCTTCGCGAGCATGCCCGCATCGCCACCGTGGTGGGAGAGTTCATGGTGGCTTTCACCTGCGCCGCCAAAGCCGTGGGATTCGGTGGACCACTCGAAGGTGATCACCCGCGTGGTATCCGTGGCAAAGGCCAGATAGCTGATGTCCAGCATGGTCTCCAGCCACGCGGCACGATCCCGGCCGGTGGTCGGTTGGCTGGAGAGGCGCAGACCGTCGGCGGGGACATTCGGTTTCGGGACATCGATCCATTCTACCTGCCGCTGGAGCCGCTGCTCGGTCTGGCGGACGGAGACAAGGTATTCATCGAGCTTTTGCTGGTCACTGACACCGAGTTTGCCGCGCAGCGATTTTGCCTCGCCGAGCACGTTGTCCAGAATGCTCCGCTTCTCCGCATAGAGCTGCAGAATGGCCTCGCGGGAGGAGGCGTCTTCAGGGACGAACAACCGCTCGAACAACCGCTGGGGACTGTTCTCTGCCGGAAGGGGCGTGCCATTGCGATCAAACGCCAGCGTGTGGGTCTGCAAAGCCGCGCCGGTGCCGGATTCATCCGACAGCTCCAGGGAGGGGAAACGGGTCTGCGCTCCAATGGCCTCCGCGATGACCTGGTCGGCCGAGATGGTGTTCGAGTAGTCCTTGCCGGGCACCGCTTTCAGGCGGGCCCCGGTGAGCCAGGTATCCGCGCCGCTGTGGCCGCCCTCGGCGTGATGGTGGCTCAGCCCGCTGATCAAGGAGAAGTCATCCCGGTGCTTTTCCAGCACCTTGAGCGTCGGGGAGAGCTGGTAGCCGCTGCCATTGTCCTTCGGGATCCAGTCGAAGATGTTTACACCATTCGGCACGTAGCAGTAGATGATGCGGGGCGCGCTCTTTGCGCCCTTCACTGCGGTTTTCAGCGTGGAGGCGGCGTAGGATGCGCGTGGTGCCATCGCTTCCAGAAGTGGCAGGGCGATGCTGACGCCCAGTCCTCGCAAGACAGTGCGGCGGGCGAGCGGGGTGTTGGAAAGGATGTGCATGGCTTACTTGGAGGCAAAGGATTCGGAGGCGACGATGGCCAGGATGAGCGAGCGTAGCGTGTAGTGGTCCGCTTTCATTTTCGCGACGCTGGCATCGATCATCGGCTGATCGGAAAAGCCGAGTTCTCGGCCGAGGGCGTAGGTGTGGAGCTTGGCGGAGAGCCCACCGAGGAACTTGTCCTGCTGCTTCAACAGCGCGTCCTGCAGCCCTTGCACGCCGATGAATTTCGTGCCGTCCGGCATGGTGGCTGAGGCATCGATCTTGGGATCATTTGGCTGCTCGCGGCCGTTCCAGCCGCTGGACTCGATCTCCCGCCATTCACCTGCGGCATTGAAATTCTCTAAAGCGAAACCCAGGGGGTCGATCTTGTCATGGCAGCGGGCGCAGGCGGCCGCCTCGCGGTGGATGTTCAGCCGCTGGCGCACGGTCGCCTTGCCAATGCCGGGTACCTTGGAAGGCAGTTCGCCGGCATTGGCAACGGGCAGGCCGGGGTCGGTATTAAGCATCGTTTTCAACACCCACACGCCACGCGAGATGGGCGACGTGCGTGTGCCATTGGAAGTGATCGAGTGAATGGAGGCTTGGGTGACGATGCCGCCGCGGTGTGACTCTGGGGACACCTTCACTTTCCGGAACTCATCGCCCTTCACGCCGGGGATGCCATAGAACCTGGCGAGCCGCTCGTTGATGGTGACGAAGTCGCTCTTGATCAGGTTCCGCGAATCCAGGTCGTTGCGCAGGATCTCCTCAAAAAACGCCTCACTCTCGCGGACGATGGATACTTCCAAATGACGGTCGTATTCCGGGTAGATGTTTTTCACCGGTGGATTTGATCCCACCTTGCGCAGGCCGAGCCACTGACCGGTGAAGTTCTGCACCAGAGCCTCGCTTTTGGGATCGGCCAGCATGCGGTCGATCTGCGCCTTGACCACGTCCGGCTTCATCAGTTCTCTGCTGGAAGCCAGACGGAAAAGCGTGTCATCCGGCATGGACGACCACAGGAAATATGACAGGCGAGAGGCAAACTCGAAAGGCGTGAGCTTCTTCTCATCTCCAGTCCTCGCGGGTTCGATGAGATAGATGAAATTTGGCGAGGTGAGTACGGAGGCAAGCGGCACTTTGATGGCTTCCTCGAACGATGGCTTCTTCGGCCGGTTGGCATCGAACATCAGCAGGCGGCTTTCGATTTCCTCCTTGGTCACGAGTCTGCGAAAGGCCCGCGGCATGAAGTTCTCGAGGATCTTCCGGGCCCGCTCACGTTCGTCGGCGATGGAGCGATCGCCCACCAGTCGGTTGGTGCTTTCCGGCGGCCAGACGGTGTTGATCGGACCTTCCAGTTCGAACCAATCGATCAGCAGGAGCGGGGCAGCGAACTCCGGTTTGATCTGCCAGTCGCGGTCAAGCACAGAAGGGATCGAGTAAGCGTACTCGAACTGAATGTGGGACTTCTGTTTGGTGAAGTCTGCGGTCACCTCATACACCTTCGGCTCGGCTTCGGTGGCGTTGATGTCCATTTCCGCGATCACCTTCGGCACCCCGCCGATGTTCGTCACCACCTTTACGCGGGGTGCTCCGTAATCATACATCCGGTGCGTCTCGAAGTGCTTGAGATCGGCATCGTAGAGGCCCTGTTGATATTCACGGCTGGAGCCCTTGGCAATGGCCTGATCACGGCGCTGGGCCAGGACCAGCTTGGCACCCTCGATCACCTGGGCGCGAGTGGGAATGCGACCCGCAGCGCGGAAGCGGATCGTGTATTTGCCGGGATTGGCGAGCGCGAGATTGCGGGCATAGACCACGCGGTCCCATCCGGCGTGGTGCATCACTGCGAAGCCGTTCTCCGCGGGCAATGAGCCCTTGCCCAGAATGATGTCCTTGCCATCGCGCTTGATGCGCGCGCCGTCGCTCTTGTCCTTGTGCTCCTCCGGCTCGAAGTGCCACCTGATGGTCGGCGGTTTCTCGCCGGTCACGATGGCGCGATCAAGGATGCGGCGCGCGGTGGCGTAGTACAGCTCCATGTGGAGCGGCGAAACCGTGAGCGCTTGGCCGATGTTGTCGAAGCCACCCGCTGGCGGATCCTGTGGGAAACTCTCTGCGGCATCGAAATCGATGCCCACGAGATCGCGGATCGTGTTGTTGTACTCCGCCCGGTTGAGGCGGCGCATGACCGTGCCAGAGCTGCGTTTCGCGATTTCCGCTCGCCCGAGTTCTGAGGTGAGCCAGTCGGTGAATTTACCTGCGCTTTCCGGAGTGGGTTGGTCCTCCTCCTCCGGCGGCATCTCGTGGCTGTTTACCGTGTTCAGCACCTCCGCCCATTTCTTGGCCGTCGTCGGATCCGAGAAGTCATTGGGCAGCGTGTCGAGGCGGAGCTCGCCTTTCTGCTTCTTCGGCCCGTGGCAGCTGATGCAGTTCTGCTGGATGAAGGGCTGGGTGATGCTGGCAAATCCCTTCGCATCCGGCTGGTGGGCCGGAACTGATGCGAAAGCCTGCGCGCTGGCGAGAACGAGTGGGGTGACGGAGAATCTGGAGAACAGCATCGCTTTAATCAATTGTCACCAGCCCGCCCATCCAGCACATCAAGTGATGCCCCGCCCGGGAGGAGGGACTCAAGCCTGCGACAGGGGTAGGTGAGGCCCCTAGGGTGCCTTGGGCGGAGCGGGCACCAGGAGTTTCCCCTGGTAGGAGACCCGCCAGATGCAATCCCCTGCATCATCGCTGATGAGGAGGGCACCGTCCTTGGCGACGGTCACTCCCACAGGGCGCCCCCAGACATCCCCGTCTGCGGTGACGAATCCTGTGAGAAAGTCCACATACTCGCCCGTGGCAGCCCCATCGTTGGTGGGGATCTGGATCACCTTGTAGCCAGTGCGGCGGGTGCGGTTCCACGATCCGTGCTGCGCGGCAAAGGCGCTATTTCGGTACTGGGCAGGAAATTGGTCATCGTTGTAGAACGCCAGATCGAGCGAGGCAGAGTGCGACTGGAGCATCACGTCGGGCGTGATGACCTTGGCTTTGAGTTCGGGATGTTTACCGGGATGCCGGGGATCCTGATGGCCGCCCATGTAGTACCAGGGCCAGCCGTAGAAGCCGCCCTCCTTCACGCGGGTGACGTAATCCGGCACCAGATGATCGCCGATCTCGTCGCGTTCGTTTACCGAGGTCCAGAGGTCACCTGTGGTAGGATGGATCGCCAGCCCCACCGGATTGCGGATGCCGGTGGCGTACACCTTCATGTCACTGCCATCCGGTTTCATGACAAAGATGCGCGCACGGTCGTTCTCCACCTCATCGTCGCTGGCATTGGACTTGGAGCCGATGGATGCATAGAGCTTGCTGCCGTCCTTGGAGAACACGATGTCCCGCGTCCAGTGGCCGCCGCCCGTGAGCTGACCGCCGCCTGACAGGCTGGCGATCTGTTCAGGCTTGGACTGGGCCTTCATGAGATCCTTGGTATAAAGAAATCGCACGATGGAATCCGTGTTGGCCACATAGACATGGGTCGGCTTGTTGCCGGGCGGATAGAAGGCAATGCCGAAGGGTTGCTTGAGATCTGTGGAGAGGACCTCAGAGGCATCAGCCTTGCCGTCGCCGTCGTTGTCGCGCAGGACGGTGATGCGATCCGATTTGCTCTCCGCCACAAAGATGTCCCCGTTGGGGGCTGTCACCAGCACGCGCGGTTTCTTCAAGTCCGCAGCATAGAGATCCACCTTGAATCCCTCCGGTACCTTGGGCCAGGCGTCCTTGGGACGTTTCACGATCTTGGGCTGGTTCCGCACCGATTCCTTTTCATTAGGTGGCGGGAGGTCCTTCAGGGTGAGCTTGCGGCGCACCCCGGGAGCATCGGTCGTCCAGTCACCCATGGCGGACTCGCCGGTGAGGAGGTCGAAGTTCTTCACCTTTGCCTCCTGGCCAGCGGCAGGGTGGGTGAGGAAGGGGAGAATGAGCAGCGCTGCGGTGCCTGCGCTCAACAGCCGGGAAGGGGACGGGTGCCTCATGGGAACAGATAGGGGTTCTCAAGAGATCGTGATGTCCTCCGATCCCGGCTGTAGCGGGCTCGTTGGTCTAGTGCCGTCCGGGGGCTGAAAACAATTTCGAAAACGAAGAGAGGCATCGCTCAGACTCAAATGTGAAGCTGCCCAGTCGTGTGTGAGATATCGTCCTATTCCAAAGCGGTACCTTGCGATCCCACACCGCTACCCCTGGATTCACGGCTAAGCTGCGGTTCCCCTGATTTGCCGCAAGCTAATGGTCTAAATAAGAATAGATAGCCCATGGTGTGCGCCAAGAATCGGACAGTGCTGACTGCCTGAAAATGCAACGTGTGGACATGGACATGAAACCTGTGGGGTATAGGAAAGATTCCTTTGGTGCAATATATTCCATGCCGAATAAATTGTTTTATATCTGTAGACTGCAATTGACTAATAAAGACAAGTCCATTTGAGCGCTAAGCAAATGCTTTAGCTGTATAGTTGCCGCAATCCTTCAAAAATACCGATCTCTCAATACTACACTACTATTCTCAACGAGAGATGCGGATCGCAAGATTGCGTATTCAGATAGATGACCTGGGACGTAGGAAATGACAAAAATTTATCTTGCCGGATTCAGTGAAATCACGCAACTTGCATACGCAAGACTGGCTCCTGTTGTTTATCGACGTTTGGCCAATCTGGTTAGAGTACGGGGCTTCTCGAAAGAGGTCGGGGTGGAGGAGTTAAATGTAAAAGTCCGTGGGGGGTTGACAACGCTGAATCTCAAGTGCTTTGAGCGACGGGAAGGTATTGTGGATTGAGTTGAAAATCAGAGCCTGTTTATGACGAACATTTTTCGAAATCGTATGAGTTCTCAAACCATCGGCATATGTTGTTCGAGACTTGTTGATGGTTGTGTGCTGTTGCGTGTGACTTGCGTGTTGATTGGGCTGGTTTTCATGGGCAATGGTCACGCTCAAGGGGCTGCTCGGGTTGCTGCAGGTAACGGTTCGACATTCTTTGTTAAGGATGATCACACCCTTTGGGGATTTGGCTCTAATTTGTCGGGTAAACTCGGTGACGGGACAACCACAAATAGTGTGACCCCTGTGCCGGCTCTTGGCCTGACAAATGTACGCATTGTTGCGGCGGGTACGGGGCACACGATTGTTCTCAAGTGGGATGGAACAGTTTGGGGTTTTGGAGCCAATGCAGGGCGGCTTGGAAATGGGGCGACCGCTGCAAGTTCAGTTGCAGTTCAGGCCGTTGGCCTTGTTGATATCGTTGACGTTGCTGCGGGCAATACTCATTCGATAGCGTTAAAGTCGGACGGAACTGTTTGGACTTTTGGTTCCAACATTGCTGGTCAACTGGGAGATGGCACTACAACTACAAGACTAACGCCAGTGCAAGTGCCCGGGCTCACGGGCATTACTAAGATTGCAGCTGGAGTAAATTGTACATTCGCACTCAGAAGTGACGGTACGGTTTGGTCCTTCGGGCAGAACACAAATGGGGGGCTCGGGGATGGGACTACTGCCTTTAGATATACACCGGTGCAAATGGTGGGGGTAACGGGTGCTGTGGACGTTTCTGCGGGCACTCAGCATTCCGTTATCGTAAAGAGTGACGGCACTGTAATGACTGTGGGCGGCAATGGTCAGGGGCAATTGGGCGATGGAACGACAATTGCAAAATCGACTGCTGCAACTCTGCCCAATTTGAACGGAATCGTAGCTTGTTCTGCAGGGCAAGTGTCAACATTCCTGCTCAAAAACGACGGAACTGTCTTCAGCTTTGGTGGGAATGCTCAGGGCCAGTTGGGTGCAGGGACAATTCTGAGAAAGGAGACACCAGCTGCGATGGTCGGTGTGACAGGTGTGGCCGCCATCCAAGCCGGGTACTCACACACATTACTGCTTAAGACTGATGGCTCTCTGTGGTCTTGTGGCTCAAATTCATCAGGTGAACTTGGGTATCCCTCTAAGCGGGTTATGGCTACGCCTGTTGAAAGCAGTTCCTCGAGCAATGCAATCTCGATTGCAACCGGTTTCGATAGCACCTTTGTCATTGAGGAAGGAGGGGGCGTAAAAGCCTTTGGATTCAATGAAACCGGGCAGCTGGGTGTTCAAGGAGTTGTGAATCGTGCGCTTCCTCAAACGATCAGTGGCTTAAGTGGCATAGTCAAAGTGGCGGGCGGGGTAGGGCACTCGGTTGCATTGACTTACGGTGGGGCAGTCTTATCCTTTGGACTGAATGAGAGCGGGCAGCTGGGTGACGGCACGCTAGCAAACAGGCACACACCAGCAGAGGTGCAGTATCTTTCAAATATCATAGACATAGCGGCGGGGTTTAGTCATGTCGTCACGCTTAAAGATGATGGAACTGTGTGGACCTTCGGGGAGAACTTTGTAGGTCAGCTCGGTGATGGTACCACTACAGGTCGCAATGTGCCAGTGAAGGTTCTTGGAATTACAAGTGGTGTGAAAGTTGCGGCAGGAGCATCTCACACGGTCGTGCTCAAAAACGACGGCACCGTCTGGTGTGTTGGTGGCAACAATGGCGGAAGCCTCGGCGACGGTACAACGCAGAATAGGGTTGCTGCTGTTCAAATGACAGGGGTGAGTGAAATTGTTGACATAAGTGCGGGGTTTGGTCATACCTTGATGCTAAAGGGAGATGGATCCGTATGGGCCGTTGGCTACAACAGCTCAGGACAACTGGGGGATGGTACTCTAATTTCTAGGGTTGTAGCCATTCAAGTAGTGGGTCTGAGTGACGTAGTGCAAGTTGCGGCAGGTTTTGGGTATTCTTTAGCCTTGCGTAATGACGGTTCAGTATGGTCGTTTGGCGACAATTCTTATGGGCAACTGGGGGACGGATCAACAATATCCAAAAGTGTGCCTACCCAAATCAACCATATGAAGGGGGTTGTTCGTATAGCTGCGGGAAGCTACCATGCTGTCGCTCTTAAAGAAGACGGCACCGTTGCCTGTTGGGGGCACGCGAGCAACGGCCAACTTAGCGAGGTTTTGCCTCAGGGAGTGGAAGCGCGGGCAATTAATGGTGTAAATTTGCTGCATGACTCCCCTTCGATTGCAATGATGTCACCTGGTGTTTATGAAACTGTACCCTTAGGATCCCAAATTGAAATTGAGGCAGGTTTTGTCTATGGGAGTGGTTCAATCACATACCTACACCACGAAAGACCCGCGGCAGTTAAATCCTCATTGCCTCTGTCAATGAACTTTGCGCCTCAAACTTGGGGCGAATTCAGCTTCTCCGCGTACGGTACTGATGCTGGTGGAAGAACATCACTAATATCGGATGCAGTCGTGATCCGAGTGCCCTACGACAGTGAATCTCCCAATGGCGACGGCCTACCCGACTGGTGGGAAATCAAGCATTTTGGAGATCTCGACGCCTCATTCTCGGGAGACGACGACAACGACGGCCTTACAAATGCGGAGGAATTCGAATACGGCACTGACCCCACTTTAACTGATACTGATGGCGACGGTGTCGATGACGGTAAGGAAATCGAAGAGGGCAGTGATCCTCTTGATTCGAACAACTCCTCCAAACTAGCGCAGCTCTTCATTTACACACGGTTGGAGTAGGTTGGTAAGCCGGGGGGCGGAAATTTGTTAACACTGAACTCCCGCAAGTGATTCCGAGTTACTGAGCGTGGTACAAGATTAGGATTTCAGCAAATGCCCTGATGTTGGGCCACCGCTCACCGCAATATTTGACCACACTCAATGGCAATGAACAACAACTTGTGCGATCCCATCAGCCACCCTTCCCGACGGCAGTTTATGAAGATGGCAGGGCTGGCGGCATTGCCCGCAGCGATCTCGGGCGTGTCGGCAGAGGAGATTGCAGGCGAAGCTTCTGGAGCTTTCATCCGGGTGAGGCGCAACGGAAGCGAGCAAGGCTGGCGCTATCATCGGGTCAGGACGGTACAGCGCTATTACCCAAAAAGCGAAGAAGAGCCGAAGGCTCAACTTAGCCAATACGGCGGCAATGCGTCTGTACAGTGGAAAGCTTCTGGCAAGTTCCGCGCCGAGAAGGTGGATGGCCGCTGGTGGTTGGTGGATCCAGATGGTCACCCTTTCCTGAGCAAGGGGATTAACACCATCAGTCCTGATGGAAGTGATGAGGTCAGCAAGGTTGTGGAGCAGATGGGTGGGGTCAAGTCATGGTCTGAAAAAACGGTGGCACAGCTGAAGAACTACGGATTCAACAGCGCAGGAAACTGGTCCGCAACTTCCGTTGGCGACGCGGTGTATTCTCCGATTCCTGGGATTCCTTTCGTCTACTTTGATTTCGGTCAGAAAGGTGATCCCGAGATCATTAGAGGCCGACGTCCCAACGGCTTGATGGAATGTTTTGCCGCGGGGTTGAGAGTTCGTGATCCTATCAAGCGGGGCGTTAGATTTCCGGCATTTCACCCCGGTTTTGAGGCCTTCTGTGCGGAGCGCTGTCAACGGGTGGCTGCGTTGAAGGATGATCCATGGCTAATTGGGTACTTCTCAGACAACGAGCTGATGCCTCCGTCCCTGGATGGCTATCTCAAAATTTCGGTGGATGATCCATTGTATGGCGAATGTGGTCGCGAGGCTCGTCGTTGGTGGGCGGAACGTGGAAAGAAGATAATCCGGGAGGAGGATAGCGCAGCATGGGCGGCCCATGCTTTTGAGTGGTACTACCGCATCACGACGGCAGCAATCCGCAAGCATGATCCTGATCATCTCCAGTTGGGCTCGCGTTACTATTCGTGGGAGCGAAATCTTCAGCCGATGTGGGAGGTGGCTGGCAAGTATTTGGACGTGGTATCCGTGAATCCCTACGGCATGGACGTGGTGATGCCTGGACAATTGCGGCAGTGGTCACGTTGGGCTGGCAACAAGCCCGTGCTGATCGGAGAATTTTATGTGAAGGGCCACGACTCGAATTTTACCAATGCGGGTGGCGCTGGTGACCTGGTGGCAACTCAGGAGGAGCGCGGTCTCTTCTACCAGAATTACACGCTGGCTTTGTTGCAGAGTGCGGTGTGTGTTGGTTGGCACTGGCACCGCTATGCAGACGACGCGGTGATGACGACCAACGCGGAAACGGTGCGATCCAACAAAGGCATCGTGAGCGCCTCGCTTGTTCCTTATGAAAGACTGTTAGAGGGAGCTTCCGAGATCAATCTGCGTGCATATGAAATCGCAGACAAGATGGGTAGTGCTGCCTAGTCGACGGAACCATCCTAATTGACTGTTGGGGCTGCGCATTGCGCCCCGTGATCTGATCTTTTGCTTAAAGAATTTCCTCTATGAAGGCATCGCAATCGAGCGCCAGTGATTCTGGCAGACTTCACTCCTATCGCCGCTTGTCATTGATCAGGCACCTTGCGATCGTGGCCACGGGCATGGTAGCCAGCTTGACT
>NZ_BATQ01000065.1 GCF_000739635.1 Verrucomicrobium sp. BvORR034
TTCGTGATGCGGCTCTTTGGCATCGCGAAGCACAAGGACGAGACTTCCAAGGACATCAGCCGCATGGCCTACGCCTTTGTGATGGCCGGGCTCTTCCTTTCCCTGGTGGGCACGGTGCTGGGTGGTATCTGGGCCAACTACTCCTGGGGACGTTTCTGGGGCTGGGATCCGAAGGAGAACGGCGCTCTCATGATCGTGCTCATGAACCTGATCATCCTGCACGCGCGGCTGGGTGGGTACATCCGGGAAGTCGGCTTCCACGCATCGAACATCGTTCTGGGCATGATTGTGGCGTTCTCTTGGTTCGGCACCAATCAGCTTGGGGTGGGGCTGCATGCCTATGGATTCACGGATGGCGTCTGGACCTGGCTCTACCGGTTCTGGGCTCTGCAATCGGCGTTCTTGGTCTATGCAGTGATTTTGCACTTCTTGGACAAGTCTTCCGACAAGCGTGAGCAAGCGACGGTGCTGCCTACCGAGATGGTGAAGGGTTCTTAATACGAATCACAGGTAAAGCCGGTGCCCGACAGGGGTGCCGGCGGGAAGAGGTTCGTTCGTCGATGTTTTTAAGGGGGGCTTGTTGCAAACCCCTCGAACCCATCGTGTAGCAGTCGATTTCTACGATTCCACATTGGGGTGAGGCGTCGGTGCAATCGCCTTGGTCGGCCCAAAGATTGCTGCAAAATCGTGCACGGAGAGATTGAACCCGTCCCGTATAGCTGCTGTCGTTCTTTTTGTCCGAGTTCCGTATCAGATCGTTGTCCGTACCGCCAAAGACCCCACCCATGGCTGACCCTACACCTCCACCGCTGCGGCACCCCATCATCTGGGTGCGCAACAAGTTCCTGGCTGGGCTGGCGCTGGTGACTCCGTTGGTGGTGACCTTCTGGATTCTTCAGATCGTTTACGCGACCCTGAAGCAGGTGAGTATCCCGTTGCTGGAGTTTTTTGCCGCCATCTACAATCAGGCGGTGCCCGTGGCGTGGATGATTGACACCCACGACCCGCGGTTGCTGCAGTTCATGAACTTCCTGGGGTTCCTGATCCCCATCGTGTTCCTCGTGGCCTTGGGCGTCATGGCGACGAACGTGCTGGGCGTCAGGGTGGTTTCCGCGCTGGAGAAGTTTCTCCTGCGCATTCCGCTGGTCGCCTTCATTTACAAGTTCATGAAACAAGTCATGGACTCGTTTAAGGGGTTCGGAGGCGTGAAAAGCTTCAAGCGGGTGGTGTACGTGGACTATCCCTCCCCGGGCTTGAAGCTGTTGGGTTTTGTGACCGGTCAGTACGTCGATCCCAAGTCGGGTGCGGGCATGAGCGCCGTGCTGCTTCCTGCCGCCCTCAGTCCCATGACGGGCTTAGTTATCGTTACGGAGACCAGTCGCCTGGAAGATGCTCCGCTGACCGTGGAGGAGGCTATGAAACTGATCGTCTCCGGCGGTCTGATCAGCCCGAAGACGGAAGAGGAGAAGCGTGCCGAAGCCGCCGTGGCTGCCGCCGGGAAAGTCCGCAGCAAAGGGAAATCCAAGACTGCCACCAGCAGCGAGCCTGTGCCTGTACCCGAAAGTGATTTCGTGAATCTGCCGAAGGCGGATGAGGAATTGCTGAGGGATGATGGAGAGCTGTCCGCGAAAGCTGCCGCTGCGGCAAAACCTGTGAGTGGAGCTGGTGGTGAAAAGGAGTCAGCGACTTCCCTCACTCTCAAAGGTGCTGCCTTGGCCTCTGCGGGTAATGGGAAGCTGTGATCGTTTCTAGGGGGTGGTGTATCCCACGACGTCCTTGGGGAATCCGGATTTCAAGAGTTCCGTCGCACGCTTGATCTGCGTATCTTCACGCTGCGTGAGGTCAATGGCGTTGGTTGGCACCCGTTCATGAGGAGACACGCCGATGCCTTCGATGCCGCGTCCGTTGTTGAAGCGCTGCATGTTGCTGCGGACGGAGAAGCGGATCGTGAATTTGCCACTTGGGGTGGTGATGACTTGCTTTTGTGAGGATGTGCCGGCTGTAGGGGTGTCGCCGATCATGTAGGCGCGGCCATCTTCTTTGAACATGCCAGCGATGGTTTCGCCGGCAGAGCGTACGCCGGCATCCACGATGACCACCATGGAGCCCGTGAAGGGGTTCTCGGAAACGCCACGGTGTTGACCGAGCGAATGGTCTTTGGCGAGGAAACGTCCGAACACGGCTTCGTGGTCGCAACCACCTCCACCATTGGCGCGCATGTCCAAAATCAGGCCGGGGATGTCGCCGAGGGCTTTCAGGATCTGATCGAGTTGTTGGGGAAGATCGCCCGGGATGTCGCGAAGGTGAATGTAGCCGTAGCCGTCTGCTGTCTGTCCGTAGCTCTGGCGACCGATGCCCGTTAGATTTGCTGGCGGGAACACGGGGCCGATGGGGGCGTAGTTCGGGCCGCCGTTGCGTTGACGCTTGATGGTCAATTCTTCGCCGGAAGCGGTGGTGACTTCGAAAGCGATCTCGGTGCCTTCCCAGTCCGCCAGGCCCCAATGACACGCGGCGTAGAGCGCCTGATGGGGTGTTGAGAAGCTGAAGCCGCGTTCTTGAAGGGCCTGAGTTTGCTGTTTGAGCCAGTCGAGCGCGGGTTTCCCATCGATGCGGTTGACCTTTTGTCCCGGTTTGAGCCCTGCCTGTTCAGCATCCTTGAACGCAGCTCGTACCAATACAGTGTCGTTGCTCACGACGAGGTGTACTCGAGGGCCGGTGTAGCGCCTGCCTATTGAAATGCCGTCTGGTTTGATCGTGGATTGAGTGATCGCCGCGTGGCCATCTTGGAGTCGGCTGAGGAGTCGAGACACCAAGTGATACTCATCATGGTCTGTTTTTGCATCCGGGGCCGCGGCAGTGAATTCGGTGCGCACGGTTTTCCAGTCGATCTTCTTGCTGGTTAGCAGCGGTGCGGCCTGCATTTCAAACTGGTCCAGCAGAAATGCGACATCAGAAGGGAAGTCACCGGTTGCCTGAGCGGGTATCAAGGGGGCCGTGGACAGCCAGCCTAGGGCACAGATGGCGAGCAAGGGGAAGGGGAGTGCGCGCATGGGAGCTTGAACTTAAAGTGTGAGGGACCGGGTGGAGACACGCAATCATCAAACGTTCAAGTAGGGGCAATGCATAGGGTGGAGCAGTCGGAAAGCTACGATGGGGAGGTGGAATGGTGGATGTTATAAAAAGATCATGTTGGGTGATATTCTCGCAGCGGGGACGGAGATGGTGGAACTGGTATGAAAATGCCTAGTTCCTTGTAAATAGAGGGATTGGGGGCTCAATTGGCTTGCGGTGCTCGAAGTCGGCGGGCACTTTGTGATGGAAATAGTAATACTCTTGTCGCCTGATGCGTATTCCTGCCGCCATGATCTTCCGTCGTTTCCCAGCCGCGTACTTGATTGCCCTGACCACCATGAGTCCGTTGCTTCACGGTGTGGAGGTGCCGACGGCAAAGGTCGACCTCCTGCAGTCCGTCAAGTCCGGCGGAGTGACTTACTTCGTCAGCCAGAAGCAGACTCTCAAAGACTCCCCGGAGCAGATCTGGACGTTTGGTGAGGAAGGACAGCTCAAGATCAGTGGCCGGGGCTTCGGGTATCTGGCCACCAAGGCGGACTACAAGGACTATCACCTGGTGATCGAGTACAAGTTCCCAGGCCCGACCATGGGTTCGAGGGAAAACAAGGCGCGCGACAACGGGGTGCTGGTGCACGGGCATGGACCCGAGGGCTCGGTGGGCGGCACCTGGCTGGCCAGCATTGAGGCTCAGATTATTGAAGGAGGCACGGGCGATATCCTGGTACTTCCTGGCAAGGCCGAGGATGGCACGCCGGTGCCCACCACGATGACTGGTGAATTCGTCAAAGATCGCGATGGAGAACTGGTGTGGCAGCGTGGGGCAGAGAAGCTGCCCATGGGCGCCGATGGAAAACCGAAGCGGCTGAACTGGGCGAAGCGCGATCCTGACTGGGCGGACAAGGCGGGATTCTATGGGAAGAACGATGTGCAGTCGAAGTTCCACGAATGGACCCGGATGGAAGTGGTCGCCCAAGGGGACAAGCTGACCTACTATGTGAACGGCGTGGAGGTGAACGAAGCGCTGAAGTGCAAACCTGCTGAGGGTCGGATCTGCCTGCAGACGGAAGGGGCGGAGATGCTGGTGCGACGCTTTGAGCTTCATCCTCTGGGCAAGTTCAAGGAACCCTGGAATCCTGCTTCGGCATCGGGCGGCACCAATGTCCCGGTAAGGAAGAGCCGGGAGAGCGCCTGGTCCCCTGAAGAAACCCGCAAGTCCATCGAGCTGGACGGCCCCTACGAGGTGGAGTTGGTCGCGGCTGAGCCCCTGGTCAAGGATCCGGTGGAAGTGTGCTGGGATGCCCAGGGACGGATGTTTGTGGCGGACATGATCGACTATCCTCTGGGCGCAGGGCCGGGGAAACCACCGTTGTCGAGAATCCAATGTCTCTACGATGATGATGGAGACGGCAAGTACGACCGGGCGGTGACCTTTGCGCCGGAGATGGATCATGTGCAGGGACTGGCTCCCTATCGGGACGGGCTCATCGCGACCACTCGCACGCAGATCCTTTTTCTCCGGGACACAAATGGCGACGGCGTGGCCGACGAGCGCAAGCCGCTGGTGGAGGGATTCAACCCCAACCATTCCCAGTTGCAAGTTTCCTCGCCCCGCTGGGGCCTGGATGGGAATCTCTATTTCAACAATGGCTTGGACACCAAGGAGATCTACCCGGCCGAGTCTCCAGAGAGCAAACTCAACTTCACCCGTACCAACCTGAAGTGGAATCCTGTCACAGGCTGGCTCAAACCGACGTCTGGTTACGGCCAGTTTGGTGCTTCCTTTGATGACTGGGGGCGCCATTTCTTCTGCTCCAACCGGAATCCGGTGATGTTTGCGGTCATGCCCTATGAGGCAGTGATGCGCAATCCAAATGCGGGCGTCTCAAGTGGTGCGGAAGATGTCGGCCCCTTCGGAGCGGAAACGCGGGTGTATCCACTGATGCTGTCTCACACCACGGCGGATGCACATGCGGGGACGCATACTGCCGCGTGTGGCCTGGGAGTGTATCGCGGTGATTTGATGCCGGAATTGAGAGGTGAGATCTTTGTGCCGGATCCGACCGGCCAGTTGATGGTGCGTTATCATCCTGAACCCAAAGGAGCCAGTTTCAAGGCGACGCGAGTGGGGGAGCATACGGAGTTTTTCAGGAGTCGCGACGAATGGTGTCGGCCGGTCAATGTGACGACCGGGCCGGATGGTGCGATGTATGTGTGCGACATCTACCGTCGCTACATCGACCACGCACGGTTCTTCCCGGAGGAGTTTGCAAAGACGCATGACATGAGGCAGGGCGAGAATGAAGGCCGTATCTGGCGGGTGGTGCCCAAGGGGGGCAAAGGCAAGCTTCGCAAGATCGTCGCTGCTCCGACTGACGTTGCAGGACTGGTGGCCTGGCTGGGGCATGAAAATGCCTGGCAGCGGGAGACGGCGCAGCGGGTGCTGCTTGAGAAAAAGACGGAGGAACTGAAGGGCTTTTGGGAGGCGGTGGCCAAGCAGAAGCCGACGGAGTTGTTCCGACTGCACGTTCTGGCCATGAACGAGGTATCGCTGTTGTCTCGTGATCATGGATTGGGCGTGCCTGCGTCGGATAGTGGTAGTGGGGCTATGCAGAAGATCTTGCAGGTGGACGCCAAGGTTAGTCCTAGGCTGCAGGAGGTGTCATCTGCGTTTGTCGTGCCGGTCATTGACGACGTAACGTTGACGCCTGCGGCCATGAATCGTGTTGAAGGGGATGCCCGGGCAGCATTCATGCAGATCCTGACGGGCGCGCAGAGCTTCGGAGCACGGGCTGCTGATGCAGGCCGGTTTGCAGGAGACGTTTGGATCAACCGTGCCGTGCTGGCGGAATCCAAGGACGAAGCTGGAAAGGTCCTTTCCGAGGTGCTGAGGGGGCCGTTGGCGGCTTCGTATTCGGTGGAAAATGCTGAGTTCATTCGAGCTCTTGCCTCGGCATCGGCAGCAGACGCGCAGGCCGACGATTTTGCTGCCTCGCTCGCGGTCCTCAACAAAGAACCTGGCAAACTGCTTTGGTGGAAGCCAGCGGTTCTACAGGGGCTTTCGGAAGGGTTGCCGAAGTCGGGCAAGAAGCTGGGAGTGGGTACCCTCGCGGAACTGGCTGCCAAGGCACCGGCTCCGTACCAAGCAGCCGCCAAAGAAATCAACACCCTCCTGTCAGAAGTGGATCGCGTGATGGCGGATGGCGCTGCGCCCGTGGAACAACGTCTGGCGGTGCTGCCCTTGCTTGCGCAAAGATCCTGGGACAAAGCAGAGCCGGTGCTGCGAATGCTGCTGGCTGATGGACAGCCAGAGGCGGTGCGTACGGCGGCCCTGCCTCTGCTCAAGAAATATGGGGCAGACAAGACTTCACCTCTGCTCTATGAACTGCTGCCCAGACTGGGGCCGGCGGCAAAGCGTGAGGTGGTGGCCATGCTCACAGGCAACGGCAAGACGGTGCAGGGATTTTTTGAGCGCATCGAGCGCGGTGAGATCTCCAAAGGTCTTGTGGATGCGGAAACCCGCTGGCGTTACCTGCACACAGCCAGCAAGCCGTTGCGTGAACTTGCAGAGCGGTTGTTCGGCCGGCCAAGTGAAGATCGTGCAGCCGTGATTGCGAGTTACAAAGACTGCATCTCCATGCAGGGCGATGCTGCAAAAGGCAAGGTCGTCTTCATGACTGTCTGCATGGTCTGCCACAAGGTAAAAGGGGAGGGCATGGACGTTGGCCCAGACATCACGGATGTGAAGCTGAAGGAGAAGGAGGCGCTTCTCAGTGATATCCTGGATCCCAACCGGATGGTGGAAGCCCGCTGGAGCGCCTATCAAATCGACACCCGAGAGGGGCGCATTGTGTCGGGGCTGATCGCTTCGGAATCAGCGGATGCCGTGACGGTCAAGATGGCAGGTGGAATCACCGAGGTGTTGCCTCGCGGTACCATCAGCAAGATGAAGAGCCTGGATGCCTCACTCATGCCTGTGGGACTGGAGGGCGGCATCAGCAAGGAACAGATGGCGGACCTGCTGGCCTTCCTGAAAGGCGAGGGCAAGTGAGGCGCGGCAACGCTGCGCCCAAGTGCGTGCAAACATGCGCTCAGCCGCCGCCAACCACGGCGGTTTTGAGCGCATTTAGCCACAGACTTGCTCCGACCATGAGGACGATCCCGACGATCACATAGAGGATCCGGAGGTTGGTGGGTTCAAAGAGGCCCACATGGTGATCAACCAATGACACACTGACGGCTCCGGCCACAAACATCAGCACACACTTGAGCCACGCTTGCTTGACCTTGGCGGGAACTTGGTAGGCCTCTTCCGATACAACGGGACTGTCGAAGCCACCGTAGGCATAGAAGGCACCAAGACAGACCCATAGGATCAACAATCGGAGCCTCCCAATCGTTCATCGAGGCCCGACTGTGCTGGAATGAGATTTCGAAAATGAGTGATGGCTCTAAGCGCCAGCAAGGGGCCTGCCAGGAACAATTGGCTGAGCATATAGGCTGGCCCTGTCACCCGGTGAGCATAGAAGTCCACCACCAGTGCCGCAGCGGTGTCTTCACCCAGATCATGGTAGAGGCTAGACTCATGATAACCATAGAAGCCGCCACGTTTCTTCCACTGGCGATAACCGGAAAGCGTGATGGCGATCAAAATCACGATGGCCAGAGCGTCAAACGCCAGCGCAGGGAGCTGAATGCTGAACCCATGGGCCACGAAGGCCGGCATGTAACGAAAGAACAACCACGCGGCTCCATAGCCAATCAGGCTGCCGACGGAACTGCCAATGCCTGCGAGAATCTGGAAAGTGTTGTAACGGGCGACCATTTGCCCATCCGATTGGTGCATCCAGATGATGGATGTAACCAAAAAATTCTGACGCAGATCGTCAGGCTGCTGCAGCTGCAGCTATCATCTGCTGGAGCCACCACAAGGAGACGGACATGAGCACGACACCGAGGATGATGTAGATCCAGCGAATATTGACCGGCTCCATGAGACCGATGCGGTGGTCGATGACGGACACAGCGATCATGCCCAAGCCGAAGACGATGGCGGTGCGAATCCACTCCGCGTTTGCTGGCAGTGAGAAGCCACCTCCATAGTAAAAGGCCAGCACGCAAACAACGAGAATGACCAGGCGAATAGGGGCAAAATTGAGACTCATGAATGAACCTTGTTAATCTTTGTGGTCTGTTGAATAAGAACTCATTAGGCGGGGAGAGCAATAAGGCAAGATGTGAATGACAAAGGGTAAAATTTCCGACCGAAACTTTATCTCGCCCTCTGCTGTGTTTCCGGGAACTTTACGCACTTAGTAAGTGGGCCATACTCCCGGCGTGAGCAGCTCAAGGAGGTGGCCGTCGGGATCACGGAAATAGAGGCTTCCGCCACCACGAGGCCACGTGAACTCGCTTTCCACGGTGATGTTCAGCTGGTGGAGATGTTCACGCCATTCATCCAGTGACTCTTCCGGGATGGCGAAGCCCACATGAGATCGCCCATGGGAACCGTGAGCGGGGATGTGCCCGCCGAAGGGCATGTGGGTGCCTTCCGGATCGCTGCCTCGAAGGAACAGGAGAAGGACCTGTCTCCCTTGAACGTCGAAGGCGCACAAGCGGTCATCGGACGTGAGGATGGGATAGCCGAACAGCCGGGTGTAGAACTCTCGCGACTGTTCAAGATCTGCGACACTGAGTGCTGTTTCCAGGATGGAGGAGGGGGGCATGGCGAAGAAACTGATGAAGAGTTTTGTTCGGATGATTTCGTGGTGGGAATACGGTCGAGGCGCTCGCGGTGCGTGTCTCTGCCGCCGACAGGGGTTATTTTGAACGAGAGGCCAAGACCGGCATCTCATGTGGTGGCAGTTAACGAACCTCTCACTCCAAAAAAATGAAGATCACCTCTCTCCTTCTTCCGCTGTTTGCCTCCGTGCTTTTGATCGGGACCCTGTCCTCATGCGCTGGTTCTGCCAAAGTCAAAGATGAAGGCTCCTATACCACGACTGGCAAAGCCGCGACGGAATCGAAAGGCAAAAAGGCGGCGGTGGGAGGAAGCGTGGGGGTGTATACCGGCACGGTCCAGTGAGCAGCTGCGGAGGTCCAGCTTAGCCCTTGTCACCCAGTCATTCCCCTCTAGGGTTGGTTTGTATGAAACTCCCGTCCACGGTGCGGCCCGTTTTTCATCTGGCAGTGTGGCTTGCCTGCGCTGGGCCAGTGCTATTGTTGTCCAGTTGTGCCAGCAATAGCACCTTCAAAGATGAAGGGAGCTACACCATCGGAGCCCCACCCGAGAAAGAACGCGGGGAGATCCATGGGAGTGTGGGCGCGGGCGCGTCCTTTGGTTCTGATGGGTACAGCTCCCAATGGACCGGTGGGGAGGTGTATTACACCCGCGGAAACCTGACGGTGGGAGCCGCAGCCGTCCAAGAGTCAGAGCTGTAGGATAGTGCGGGGACACAGGTCAGCCCCGCGATTCGCCAGAGGCTAGGGCACCAGGTTCTGATTGAAGAACACGATGGTCTCCTGCATGAACTTCTTTTGATTTTCGCGGTTCTGAAAGGCGTGTCCTTCGTTTTCCAGGGCGAGAATCCTGGTGGGAGTGCCATTCTTCGTCAGCGCATCATGCAGGCGCTGGGAGTGGTCGAAGGGAACGACGTCATCCTTCGTGCCGTGAATGATGAGGAAGGGGACGGCTTTCGCGTCCACATGGGTGAGGGGGGAGGCGTCGCCCACCAGACTGGATTTCTCAGCAGCTGGCCCTCCGAAGAGGCGCTTGAGGAGGTCATTGACGAACTCACCCTGCTTGACCTTGCTGCTGAAGTCGTCACCCAAGTCGGTCGGTCCGCACACGTCCACCACGCAGGCGACGCGACTGGATTGGTCGGCATATTTGGCGGTGGCGGGATCGCGAGTCTCCCTCAGGCCCAGGCTGGCCACCAGTTGACCGCCGGCTGAGACACCCACCGCCCCGATCCGCTTGGGATCGACGCCATATTGGGTGGCGTGGCTGCGGAGCCAGCGCACAGCCAGTTGCACATCGTCCAACTGGGCTGGCCAGGTGTTGGCCGCGTTCGTCGTGAGGCGGTAGCTCACCGGCACGGTCACGTAGCCGAGTTGGGCCATCAGCACGGCCAGGTTGCGAAATTCCTTCTTGTTGCCGCCAGCCCATCCACCGCCGTGCACCATCAAGACGGCGGGACGGAGTTTGGGTGCAGCATTGTCCCCCGCTTTGGGCGGAGAGACAGGTGGCTGGAAGAGGTCCAGCAGCAGTTTCTGACCGTCCGCCGTTTCGCCGTACACCACGTCCAGTTGGGGGGGCGTCTGGACCCGCTTGGCCGGGGCGGTTTGAGTTTGGAAAGGGGACGGTTCCTGCTTGGGTTCGGACAGCTGGCCGGGAGCGTTTGGCAGGATTCCCAAGGTGGCCAACGCGGCGCAGGCCGTGAAAATGGAAAGACGGCGGGGTCGAAAATCTGGGCGCATGGAGGGAGGGGGCGGGCGAAAGCAGTCCCGACGGGACGGCGGGGCTCCACCATGATCAAGAGGCAGGATGGTTGTCAATGCTTGAGCGGATTTAGAGGAGGAGGGGAAGTCGAAATTTCACGAAGCAAACTTTTTCAGGGCAGATCCCGACAAAAGAAAAATCTGGTGTGACGGCCCAGCTTCCGACAAGATCGCGACCGACTCCCCGAATCAGTTCCCGAATCCAAGCGATGCGAAAGCTGCTCGACGACAACCATCTCAGCCACCTGAATCCCCGGGAACGCATCCTGCGATGCGGGTGCGACTGGCGGTCTGACATGCGGGCGTGCTCCCGGGGGCGATTTCTGGCGTGGTGGTGCTGTTGCATGACGCCAGCTCTGTTCGCCTGCTGGTACCGGACTTTCTTTTTGCCGCCGATGGCGCTCAGCACCGCCTCCCTCGTGGTCGGGGTGTCGGGAGCCTTCGCGGTTCCCCTGGTGTGTGGACTGCTTACCGGTCGACTGGATACCAACACGGGCCTCTATTTCCGAAAATCAGAACCGGTCCGCTACTGGATGCACGTGGTCGTGCTGGCGGCGGGGGTGCTTTTCCCAGCCGTGGCGCTCATGGGGCACGCGTGGCGTTGAGAAGGAGGTAATCTTTGCAAGCTGTTCAGCCGGGCCCTTGCGGTACGAGGGCGAGCTTTGAAGTATCAAACCCATTGGCGTTGAGCCGCGCGACAATCGTCCGGTAGGTGGCGGGTGGCAGAGACCTTTCCCGGGCCAGAATCCAAATCAGCTTGCGGCTCGGAATGGTGACTACGGACCATTGATACCCGGGGTCGAGATCAACGACGAGATAGGTGGTGGTGAGTGGCCAGATGAACTGGAGTTTCCATTCCGCATTGGATTCTGGGTTTACCACCCAAGCGCGCGCCTTCCACTGCTGTAGCGGTGCGTCCATCTGTTTCTTCCGGAACTGAAAAAAGTTGTCGATCTGGCCGTCAGGTCGCAGTCGGTAGATGTCCGCCGTATCAACCTTCCCTTTTCTCCAGAAAATACGGCACATGGGCAATCACGCGCCACTCACCCATGTAGCGGGGGAGATCCACCTTTCCTATGGTGGCGGGACGACCTGGGTGGGTTGAGGCTTGTTTCATGGGCGGTGTGGACCGTGGGGTGGAGCACGCCGTAACAGTCAGCCCGAGCAAAACCGTAGAAAGTGCCAGGAACAAACGGGGGGCGTAGCCTGCCATATGCTCATGATTCGCGGGGGTGGCACTTGCTGGATTCAGGAAAAGCCGTTGGTCTGGGCAGCGATCGGGGCGATTATGAAGGCATCACGATGCTTTCGAAAGCGGGGGCAGCATCCTCCAGACGTACCTGAGGCTCGGGGAGCTTTTCCGGAGGGCTGGCGCCGGGCAGGGTCACGACGTGTCCGATCTGGTCCGTCTTTACCACGGTCTCAATCACCAGCACATCCACGGGTGCCGAGCGGTGCTCGAAGAGAAGGGCGCGATGGGTGACTTTCTTCCCCGGCGCATAGCGGAAGGGCGAGTCCGGAAGGGGGAGGAAACAAACTCTGCGTCCGGCGGAATCGGTGGTCCAGCCTGTTTGCGCTGCGCCAGGTGGGTTCGAGGAAGCGGCGTTGGCCAGAGCTGCGGCAAATCCCGGGCCCTGTGATTCACCACGATGGAAAAGGAAGATGTCGTACTGGTGCAGGGTGCGCGTGGCATCCCGGAAGGAATATCCCGCAAAGGCCGGCTTGCTGCCAAAGACCCCTTCGGGCAACACCAGATCCCCGGTAAAGGGGCGGCTTCTCAGGGAAACGGTGCCTGTGAACTGCATCGTGTCTCCCAGATTCACATCCTTGCTGACGGAGGCCGGGGTGGCATCACGGGAAAAGTACCAAAACAATCCCAGGCCTGCGAGGACGATGATGAATGGGGCAAGGAAACGCTTCATGGCGGAAAGTGGGCGTGCCCCCAAGCGGAGGCGATGCCGTCAGCCTATCGTTTTTTCCGCGAAAGGTAAATGGGGCAGTCGGGGAAACGGCCCGTTCGGGAGGGGTCAACCTGCTGACGGCGGACTCTGGTCCTCCTCTTTGAGGCGCTTGCGCAGGCGACGGACCTCCCGTTCCAGCTCGGCAATCTGAACTTTTGAGGTGGGGTGGGATGCGCTGTCCGGGCGGCCCTCGGGCGAGTCCGGGTTTGTGCAGGTGACAAACTGGGCTGGCAGACCATGGGTGCCGACGATCTCGTCGTGCATGAAGTATACGTCGGAAAACGTACGTGTGCGGCATGCCGCCTCATGGAGCTTGCCTCCTGCGTCCACATAGCGCACCCGGTAGTGAGCACGGCTCAGGGGGCCGGCTTCCGTCCTGTTCTTTGCCTGCCATTTGCAGCTCACCACTTTCCCACCGCGATCCGTGATGTAGGCATGAATGCGGGTGGATTTCAAACAGTTGCTGATCAGCCAGCAGCTGATCACGATGAGAGAGATGGCGAGGATGATCCAGGTCGATTCCATGAGGGCACGCCATATGTACGCAGGAGCCGCTAGAACGTTTCCGGGCTCCTGCAAAAGCGTGTATTTGATCCCTAGGACTGCGCCGGCTGTGGCGGCGGGCCTGCGGGATCAACGGTCCTGGCCGTGCGCTCGAGCAGGTGTCGTGCAGAGGGGTTGGGGCCTGAGGTTTCCGCTGCTGCGAGATGTTCCCTGGCCACGGTCAGCCAGTAGCGGCTTTCCAGCGGATCAGCCAGATGGTGATGCCCAAGCGCCATGAAGGCGGCGGCGATGATCCTGTCCATGGGCGCATTGCCCTCGCGAGTCAGAGGCTCCAGCATGGGTAGGCCCTCGCCTGACCTCCCCGCAAGCACCAGCAGAGAGCCGAGGGTTCCCTGGACCGTGGCGGATTCAGGAAACAGAGTGTGAGCTTCGCGGGCAAAAGCCAGAGCGCGACCAACTTGAGCCGGAGCTTCGTGGAAGACGGGGACACTGGCCAGACAGTCGAGAATGAGGGCTCGCTCGCCAGGTGCAAAGGCTTGCTCATCCAGAAGCTGTTGAGTCCATCGATAGGCATCGTCGAACCGCTGTTCCATGAGGGCGAGATCCGACTTTCTCTGAAGACGGCGTCGGGCTGGGCTCAGATCTGTCGCCGCCAGTGCGTCCTCCCATCTGAAGCCAGGGTCATAGCGCTGGATGGATTCGCAGTAGGCCTGGAGGGTTTTCTGTCCGCCACCGTTCTTCCGCCATTGCCAAAGAGCCAGGAGCCACTGGCCGTCCGTGTTGGAGGCTGGCACACCCTGGCCTGGATGGGGGATGCTGCCGATGGGGAGCAGGTTGGTGACTGCAACGATGAGATGGAATGAGGACGCCAGCTCCCAAGGTGAGGTCTTGAACTGGTGACTGGATGCGGACAGCTCATACTCAGCGTGGAGCATGGAGAGCATCCAGAGAAGAAGGAAGTCAGTGGCGATTCCGGCGAGGGTGGCGAGTACATGGGTGACAAAGCGCGGTCGGTCGGGCCGGAACAGGAGTTCGGTGCGACTGGAAAAGGGCACCATTGACCACACCACTTCGGTGTCGCCCAGGGGATGTCTCAATACTGGTTTTCCCACGCCGATGTAAATGACATTGGGCACCAGCCCGCCCAGACGGGCTACGGTACACCGGGCCAGCTCGTGCATGATGCGCACAAACATCAGCCAGGCATAGATCTGAAAAACCGGGCATAGGATTGCGATGAAGGTGGTGAGCATGGAGGACTCAATCTTGTGACTTTGGAGACAGGATGCAGGAGCTCAATCGCCAATGAGTTTCAGCACGGCGGCGACGGCTGCAGTACGGGTTTCCACCCGTAACTTGCCCAGGATGACTCCGACGTGATGGCTGACGGTACGGACGCTGGCATTGAGGATGATGGCAATTTCCCCGTCACGCTTGCCTTCCATGAGCCACATCATCACCTCTGCCTCGCGACGGGTGAGACCCAGACGTCGGAGTGCTCCGAAGTCGGTGGCCTGCACCTTCTGCTTCGGGGGCTTTAGAGAATTGATAATGAGGTCGGTCTCAAAGGCCGTCGCGATGTGCGGTCCCAACATGCCGGCGAGCGCCTGCTCCTCCGGCGTGAAGTCCCGTCCGCCCCGGTTGATGGTAAGAGCTCCCAGGCAAGACTGCCCCTGTACGCCAATGGCCAGCTGCCGGGTGATGGCGACAGTGGTCATCACCTCCTGGTAGAGATCCGTTTTGCGCAGTTCGCACAGGGACATGAGATCACTCAAGCGCACCGGGTCCGTTTCGCCCGCGATGAGGAGGAGGTAAATGGGGTTCTCCAGCCGCGCCAGCTCCCCGGATCGTTTGTACAGATGGTCGCGCTGGGCTTCAGGAAAGGGGATGTCTGCCTGCATGAGGTGCGAGCCGTCCTTGCCGTAGATTTGAAAGGCGAACATGCAATCTGCGAAGACCATGCGCATGGCCGTGAACAACCGCTCGTGCAGCGGACCCTGGCCATGGCTGTGGATCAGCCTCGTGGCCCCCATAAGCAGACGCAGGTCTCTGGGGGTGAGCTGGGGCACGGGGCAAAGCATCGCGCATCACGGTCAGCTGTCGAGAAATTCTGGCTTGCCAGTGCAGCTCCAAAACTGGATGATGAGACTTGCTCCGTTTTGCAGGATGTCCGGACAGAACGGCGCTGCGCAATCGTCGCAGGGCAGATGGAGACAACTTCGATGTCGCAAAAAATGAAACTTACGGCTCCGGCTTGTTGGTCAGTCCTTCTCGTGTCGATCAGTCTTCTGCTTTTTTCCGGAAGCTTGGCAGCGGAGGAATTTGAGTGGGAAACGATAGGGAAGATCAAGCTCAACTCGGCCAAAGATTGGACGGTGGCTGAGAAGGTTCAAGGTGCAGAGGGATATCATGTCCGGCTTCTGGCTTCTCCACCGCGCAAGGCCGCCTTGCTGCTTACGTTCATGGTGCTGCCCAAGCCTGTGAGAGGAGAGGAGGCAAAGCTGGAGATGCTCAATCGTAGTTTTGACGCCGTGCTGCCACAATCCGTGGAGGGAAAGGCCGACGTCAAGTCGCTCGGACTGCCATCGCCATTCGTGTCAGGCTTCGCCCAGTTCACAGACAAAGATCTCGTAGGGAAAGATCGAGGGGACCACCAGTACTTGCTGCTGCGTGTGGGGCAGGTGTGGTTCGATCATCAAATTCTGGTGCAGCTGACCATGTTCTTTGACAGCGAGAGCCAGCCTGAAGTGAAAGAGATGATGGAGATGGCGCAATCGGTGCGCGTGGTGCAGCAATTGTGACCTTAGTGAAATGAGTCGTGTCAGAACCGCTGCCAAATGGCTCCTGATCGTGATGGCGGGAGGTTGGGTGCCTTTCCTTTTGCTGGTGGTGCAGGCTCATCGGACTTCGTGGTTGAATGTCCGCTCTCTGGAGCCCCGGCCTGCGCTGCCTCCCCTGCAGGATTGGAGGATCGGTGACGTGGATGAAGAGGGCAACCTGGTATTCATGACGATGGATGCCTTCGATCACACCGAGCCCTTTCTTCTGAGAGATCCCTATGAAGTCCTGCTAATGAATGATGGCACCGAAGAGGCTCCGAAGGCACGATACGTCGTGGCGGAGCGTGCCACCCGACGTATCACGGACACCTACGACTATGCAGAGTACTTGCGTGAGATTCAGCGCATTCCGCCTGGATCAGTGGTGGGGTGGTTCGATACCTGTTCGGTGCCCCGCGCTTACGGGCTACCAGACGCCGTGAAGCTGGCCTGTGAAAGCGCCTTGTCTGCGGCGGGCCTGCAGGTGGAGACAGATGGTCGCGGCGTGTGCTATTGTCCGGCGGGTTACTGAAGAGAGTTATTTCAACGTCTTCACGAAGCCGTCGGCCTCAGCGATGGCGGCGTTCATACGGGTTAGGAGCGTCTGAATGTCCCCCTCAATCTCCTGGGCGCGGCCGCGCAGTGAGCCCAGTGCTTCGGCATTGAGGTTGTGCTTTAGATAGAGGACATGGTCCTGCAGCTTCTTGAGCACCGGAGGCATGGCCTCGTAGGAGCGATGGAGGGCGCTGGAGACATTCGTGAAGTTTGTCCTCGTCTGGGCGAGCTTGTCGCGGCTGGAGCTTGAGAGGGTTGCGTCGTCCATCTGGCGGATTTCGCCCTCCCACTCACGGAAGAGGTCGGAGGCCACGCGGTCCATTTCCTTGATGCGTCCTTGCACGGCCTTGGTATCTGCCGCGCAGGATTCGTACTCTGCTTTGAGCTTGTCGTAGGCCTTCTCCAGATTGCTGCCACTGCGGCCATAGATGGCCTGAAGCTGTTCGAGGGCGTCTTTGTACTGTTTCCCGGCGTGCTGCTGCTCTCCGCGGGCTGCCTTCACAGCCCGGCGCAGCAGGTCGCGTTTTTCAAAGCCGACCTTCTCCATGGCGGTGTAGTACACCGTGCGGCATCCGGCAAAGGCGGGCAAGACGGCAAGAGCAAGCAGGGCGCGACGGGAGGTATGCATGGGGAGAGTAGGCCGATGATGAGAGGGCGCATTCCGAAAGCGGAGTGTGCCTATGCCATGAGTTGTTATCCGGATGGGAAAATATTGTCAATCTTTCCGCATGCTTGTTCAGTGATCGGGAGTCTGTGACGTATTCCTTTGTACATTGCCCATGTTTGATCCTGCAAAGTTCACCTTGTTTCTGCTGGCTTCCCTGTTGCTGATTCTCACACCGGGACCGGCGGTGTTGTACATCGTGACGCGCAGCATCAGCCAAGGGCGCATGGCGGGTCTGGCTTCTGTAGCTGGGGTGGGGCTGGGGAACCTGACTCATGCCATCTTCGCCGCGCTGGGGTTGTCGGCCATTTTGGCGACCTCAGCGACTCTGTTCTCGCTCTTGAAGTACGCCGGGGCCTTGTACTTGATCGTCCTTGGCATACGCAAGTTCATGTCCAAGCCGATGACGGTGGAGACCCTGAATTTTCAGGCGGAGCGCCTGAGAGTGGTCTTCTGGCAGGGGTATGCCGTGGGGACGCTGAATCCCAAGACCGCGCTCTTCTTCCTGGCGTTCTTGCCGCAGTTCGTGGCCAAAGGCGCGGGCTATGGTGCGCCCTGGCTGCAGATGCTGGCCATGGGGTGCGTCTTCGTGGTCATGGCCATCCTCAGTGATGGGCTGTATGCGTTGATGAGCGGAACGCTCGCTCCCTGGCTGCGGCGCAGCTCGGTGCTGAAGCATGAAAAATATGTTTCGGGCGTGGTCTATTGCGGGCTGGGAGCGGCGACAGCTGCGGGTGGGAAGTAGAAATGAGCGGGGCTGAGGTTCTTGATTGACGAGAGGGTGCTCGTTTTTCTATGCTGTGACAAAGCTCGGTTGCGCTCAACCCGTTCCACCATGAGTTGGAATCCGCTACTTTTCCTTTGTCCTTTGATCATTGCGACGTTGGTCGCGGTTGGACTCCGTACTGCCGTCGCTCAGGATGTTGTGCTGCGAATTGAACCTTTGGCCGCTAGAATCCCTGCTTCCAGCGGAGCAGCCGTCAAGATCAGTGTCACCAACAAAGGAAGCCAGCCTGTGACTTTGGTACGGCCCGGTGATGGCAGTTGGGAGGGGCAGAGGACGCCTGTAGTGGAGTTTTCCTGGGTGCCCCGTGATGAGCGGAAGCTTGAGAATCCTCAGGCACCTCCCATGGAGTATCCGAAAGACCGCTGTGCAAACATGCAGCCGATCATGCTGAGTGAGGTGTTTCGTCTGGCCCCCAACGAGACCTTGATGCTGCAGGAATTCATGCCGGTCCGCAAGCTGCCAGCCCAGCCAGGAAGTTATGCCGTTGTCTTCTATTATTTGAACCTTCCGAGCATGGGAAGGGCGCTCACAGAGTTCGGCACGGGCGCATTCGAAGCCGTGAGGGACAGTCTCCCGTGTCTCTTGAGGAGCAATGAGGTCGTGTTCAACGTGGATCCCACCGCTCCCAATCCGGACTACGAGTCCATGTTGAAAGGCAAGCAGTTGCCCGCCCGCAGAAATTCGCTGGTTGCCTCTTGGCAAGGGTAGGGCTTCTCGCTATCGATGGCACCATGTTGCGCCTCGGCCACCTATCCGCTTGCCTCTCACTCGTCGTCTTGGGCTTGGGCAGCCCGCTGATTCATGCCCAAGCACCGGCCGCGCCGGCACCCACCCAGGCAAATGTGGCCTACGGACCGCACCCCAAGCAAGTCCTGGATTTCTGGAAGACTCCCAAAGCTGGCAAGGGGCCCGTGCCGCTAATGTTCTTCGTTCACGGCGGAGGCTGGATGAATGGTGACAAGGCCAACCCGGACTTTCTGGCAAAGTGCCTGGAGTCGGGCATCTCGGTGGTATCGATCAACTATCGTCTCATCCCCGATGCCATTGCTGAGAAGGTGTCTCCTCCGGTGAAGGCGTGTCTGGATGACTCAGCCCGGGCGCTGCAGTTTGTCCGGACGAAGGCGGCTGAATGGGGGCTGGACAAGAACCGCATTGCGGGTTGCGGCGGGTCCGCAGGGGGATTCAACGTTCTGTGGCTGGCGCTTCATGATGACCGGGCAGAACCCGGAAGCACGGATCCGGTGGCTCGTGAATCCACCCGGCTCACGTGTGTGATGGCCTTTGTGCCTCAAACTTCGCTGGATCCCAAGCAGATGCGGGACTGGATCGCCAACAACGACTACGGTCATCACGCCTTCACGCTGCCCAGCTATCAGGATTTTCTGGACAAGCGAGAATCGCTGATGCCCTACATCAAGGAATTCTCACCGTACGAACTGGTGTCGAATGGCGACCCGCCGCTGTACCTGTTCTATGATTCGGTTCCGGCGCTCGGTCAGCCGCACAAAGATCCCCCGCATTCCGCCAACTTTGGAGCCGGATTGGTGGAGAAATTGAAAACGGTGGGCGTGCCGTACGAGTTCAACTACACCGGTGCCAAAGACGTGAAGCATCCGGACATCTTTGGCTTCCTGGTGGAGCAGTTGAAGCCGTGATCGATTCGCGCTGCCAACCTGTAGAAGCTTGCAGAGAGCTTCTGCGGCTGGTTGGATGGGAGGCGAATATGATGCGCGTTTCTCTCCTCCTATGGGGCTGCACCCTGAGTGCAGCGGTGTGGGCCGCCCCCGTGAAGGTGGAGGTGGTGCCGGAGGGGGGATTGAAGCGGGGCGGGGAGCCGTATTTCATTCAAGGCGCGGGCGGGGACGGCCCGCTCAAGCTGCTGAAGGCTCGGGGTGGCAACTCGGTGCGCACCTGGGGACACGAAGGTCTGGGGGCCAAACTGGATGAAGCCCACGCGCTGGGGCTCACCGTGGCGGCGGGCATTTGGCTGGAGTCCGAGTGCTCATGGTTCTCCTACAGCCGGCCTGACCATTGTGACCGGCAGGCGGCGCGGGTGAAACAGATCGTGACCGAGCACAAAGATCACCCGGCGCTCCTGCTCTGGGGCCTCGGAAATGAAATGGAGGGCGATGGTGGCAATGCCGCGCTCTGGAAACAGGTGAACCGGCTGGCGAAACTGGTTCATGAAACAGACCCCGCCCATCCCACCTTTACCGCCCTGGCGGGCATCAGCGACATGAAAGCCAAAGGGCTGAACGAACATGCCCCTGATCTGGACCTGGTGGGGATCAATACCTATGGAGCGCTTCCGGGCCTGAGAGAGACCCTGGCGCAGCTTGGATGGCGGCGCCCCTGGGTGGTGACAGAATACGGTCCACGTGGTTTCTGGGAGGTCGGGAAAACTTCATGGGGCACTCCGCTGGAAGATACCAGTACGCAGAAGGCGGAGTTCTTAAAGATGGCGGCCACGAAGGCATTGGGCTCGGGAGCGACGGGGGGCTGCGCTGGGGGATACGCATTTCTCTGGGGGCAAAAACAGGAAGCCAGCGCGACGTGGTTCGGGTTGCTAACAGAGGACGGGGCGGCGACACCATCAGTGGATGTGCTGCAAGAGCTGTGGACAGGGCGGAAGCCCGCCAATAGTGCGCCAGCGGTGGATGCTCTGCGGAGTGACCAGGCAGGGCAGACGCTACGCCCGGGGCAGAAGTTTTCGGCGGGCTTGGTGGCGCAGGACCCTGACGGCGATGTGCTCACGATCGACTGGCGCGTGCTGTCTGCACATGGGGCCCGGGACAAGGAGGGCCGCGAGCTGACGCCGCCTGCTCACCCATCCTCCGTGCTGGAAGTAAAAGGCAGCAGCGCCACTTTTGCTGCACCACAGCAGCCCGGTGAGTACCGGATCTACGGCTATGCCCGTGATGGTCACGGGGGCGTGGGCACAGCCAACTTTTTGATTCGGGTCAGTCAGCCTTGAAACGTGCCAGTTCCACTGGCGCTTCTTTGCGGCGGCGCAGTGGAATGCGGGAGATGGGTTCAATGCGGGGCTGCGGATGGCCGCTGCGTTTCGCCATGGAGGCGAACCATGAGGCGGCACGCTGGGCCAGTTGGGCTCCGTTGTGCACCTGGAGCTTGTCCTTCATCCTCTGGCGGTGAGTTTCCACCGTCTTGCTGCTGACGCCCAACTCTTGGGCGATGTTGGTGCTGGTCATGCCCCGACCGATCATGCGGAACACCTGCAGCTCGCGGTCAGAGAGGCGTGACACCTCGGCGTCACGTGGGCGGCCCAGAGCTCCGCAGGAGAGGTCTTGCAAAAGGCTGCTGGAGACGCGGTTGCTGGCATAACGTCGGCCTTCTTGTACGGCATCCATGGCGGCCAGCACCTCGGCAGGCTCATCCTGCGTGGTCACATAAGCCTCCGCGCCAGCACGGAAGGCGCGCTGTACAGACTCTGTGTCAACCAGGCTGCTGATGACGATCAAATGGGAAGAGGGAGCGAAGCGATGCAGGTCTTTGATGAGCACCACGCCGTCTCCCTGCGGAAGCACCAGATCCAACAGCACAAATCGAGGCGCCAGTTCTGTGGCCAGAGCCAGCGCCGCTGCCGGGTTGCTGGTTTCTCCACAAGTGGCGCATGCGCGTTGGGATTCAAACAACGTTCGCAGCCCAACTCGCACCAGCGGTTCGCCGTGAACTATCAGTACTGAGTGCTGATTCATGTTTACAGGACATCTGGGGTATCAGGAGGAGTCTTATTACTTATAGTGTGGCATGTGGGTTTGTCGTTAGAATTTTTTGTGAAGTGAGAACCTGACAGCTTTGTCAGGCGGATTTTGCACGAGATGGAGTGAAACTCACTCAATAGCAGGCGACTACGTCATGATGGTGCCGGCCGCACCATCGATGAAATAATGCCGGGATTGTCCGGCATTATTGCGAATGTTTTCAAGTGCGTGTCTGAATGCTGAGGAACTACCTGGGCTGGCGTGACATTTGGTGCTGTATCGCAAAAATTCATGGTGCGGTTGGCGCACGGTTACCCGCAAGGGATTGCCACATCTCCAGCAGGACAGCGCCCCGAGGTTTGCCAGATTTTTCTGGCGACACCGCTGTAAGATTTTGTTTTTCTATCGAAGCAATGGAGGCGGCAAGTTGTTGAGGGTTCAAAGTGCCGGTCTTTAGCCTTTCAAATGCCTGGGCCCAGGCCGCGGCGGTTTGTGGATCAAGGGGATCCTTCAGCCGGGCCTGATAGCCGGGGAGGAAACCTTGAGTGGCGAAGTACTGGGCCGCGACGGCCTCGGCGTTGTCAGCATCGGCTTTGATGTCATTGAAGAAGCTGACGAGCTGCCCGCGCTGAACGAGGGTGCGCACGAGTTTGGCGGAGTCGATGCTGGCGGCTGGTTGACGAGTCTGCGTGGCTTGCGCTGCGGCAAGGCCGGCGGCCTCGCCAGTTTGCATCCAGACAGGCTCGAGCCGGATGGCACCCCAGGCCACATGCGTGGCTCCCAGGCACACGGGTACGAGGAGATTATCCACGCCCTGGGGCAGCAGGCTGCGGTAGGGGATCTGGGCGGGGCGGGATTCCTCTGTGAGGATCAGCTTTCCGTCATATCGATAGCCTGGGCGGGAGTCCTTCGTGCAGGAGTGGGAGTCCATGTACCAGTCCGTGACGGCAACACTGTCGGGATGAATGGGCGTGCGAAGGCCGGGTGAAACGGCGCTGTTGTCGTGTGAAGTGAAGACGTGCCGTCCCACGATGCGGCGTGCCTCACGCACGTACATCTCATAGGGGATGTGTTGATTGTCCTGGAATTCGTCACGTGGCAGGCCCCACTCGCGGAACTGGACGCGGGCTTTCTCCGAGATGGACTCGTCGTTCTGGAGGAACCACATGAGGCCCAGTGCGAAGTTTTTGTGCCGGTCGATGATCTTCTCCCGCTCCGGCCAGCCTGCCTCCGGATAGCGATGATTTTCCCCCGGCAGGATGGGGCTGTTCATGTGGCTCTTGAGATTCGGCCCCGCATTGGTGGAGATGCTTTTGCGGTCATACTTCACGTACTCATTGCGATCATAGCCGGGAGGCGGGCTGTCCGGCAGGACGCGGTTGGCGGGATCCTTGGTGACGCAGAACCGGTAGTTGTAGGCTTGAACTGCACCGTCGGCGGTGAAGGGGCTGGTGGGATCGAGCGTGCCTTGACGCGAGCCATAGGTACGGAGGTTAAGGCCTTCTCCGGCGATGCTGGCCGGACCCTCATGATCGATGTTGACGAAAGTCTTCCCGGCGAAGGGTTCGTTGTACTCATCCCGGGCTTCGCGACCCACGCGGAAAGGCACCTTTGCGAGGGCGAAGAGGTCGCCTTCATAGGTGGCATCCACGAAGGTCGTGCCTGTCACCTTGATCTGCTCTGAAGTTCCGTATCGGGAGAGACTTATTTCCTTGATCAAGGCTTCTTCACGCTCCGCGCTTACGGGGTAATGCGAAAGAAGCAGTGTGATGTTCTTTTCCGCAGCGACGAGCCGGTTGAACTCCCTCTCTGCCACCCGGGGTTCCGCCCAGCTGATCGGGTAGTGCTCGTGGGTGTAGCGGGCGGTTTGATGCTCCTTGGAGTCACGGCCGAAGCGCTGGATGTAGTGTTTCTCAATGTTGCGCAGCAGTTCCGTGAAGAGCGGGGCACGTGGGCCGCCATAGAGGGCGTCCCACTGCATGAGGCCATTGGTCATCATGCCGCCGATGTGCTCGTTGTGCTGCACGAGGAGCACCCGGCAGCCTTCACGAGCGGCTCGTACTGCGCAGAGCACACCGCTGCCTGTGGCACCGACGATGACGACATCGTAGTTCTTGTTCGCGACATCGCTGGCGCTGGATGCTTTGGCCAGATGCACAGGCTCGGTGTCGGCAGGAACCGGTTGGTGGGTGGGGGCTGTCACGCGGGCCATGGGGGAAAGGGCGGCGGCGGTGGAGGCGGGGTTGGGGGTAGATTCGGATGGAGCCGGGCGAGCGGTGGCTGCGGCTCCCAAGTTGGAGGGCCAGCCTGAAGGGATGCTCCCGCTTCGTTCCTGGACGGCTAGGGCGACCGGCAGGAATTGGACGGCGTCAACCACTACGAATCCATCGGCACCTGCATTGGAGATGGTCACTGAGGTCTTGCCGTCAGGCGCGAGTCTAAAGGTACCTAGAGCCCGTGGCACTCCGTTCTTGTCGAGCAATGGCTGACGCTGATTGATTGTGACTTCCTTGGGACCATCGGCGGTCTGCACCGTCACGCGCGTACGGGTGGAGCGATTGTCCGTGGGCACATAGCAAAGCCTCACCTCGTATTCTCCTGGCTCGGCTAACTTTGGAGTAAAGACTGCCGCCGAGCCGCCATCCTTCGCCTGATTGTCGTGGTGGTAGGCTGGCCCATAAACGGCGGGCTGTTTGGTGCTGCGTACCCAGTGGCCGGTGTAGGCAGCGGCATCGTCGTCCACAACAATGCCTTGCGGAGAGGTTGGGGGCTCTTTTCCAGCTGGTGCTGCCGGGCAGGTTGCCGCCGAGAGAAGGCCTATGCCAACGACGGGGAAAATCGTGCGAATGCTGAGGCGGTGCATTTTCATAAGCGTGGGGAATGAAGGTGTACCGGGTCAACGTTGCCAAGAGGGTGTCTTGGCTGGTAAATCAATCTTGCCAGCTGGAAAGCGAACCGACGTCCAACAAAAAGAACGCCCCGGTGAGCTGGGCTCTACCGGGGCTGGCCAGGTGCTTGTGAGAGTGACCGAGCCTCTCAGGGCGATGCTGATAGAGAAGCTTGGGCTGGAGGAGTGGGCAAAGGACGCTGCAGCACCCGGTCAGTGAGCAGAAAGCAGGGCGGGTGCGCCAGCAGCAAGAGCAGGCTCACACCATAGAACGGCAGATAGTGAGGCCAGGACATGCTGCCAAACCACAGGATCAGCCGGTACACCTCGATGGACTTGATGAGGACGAGAATAAATCCTGTGGCCAGCAGGGCGACGATGGCGGCGGACCATGTGCCTGGAATGAGGCGGCGTGGTGTGATAAGGTAGTGAAGGCCAAACCAGCGGACAAAGGCGACGACAAGGATCTGGAAGACAGAACAGGCGACGAGCGCTGCCGTGAAATCGTTGCTGATCGGCTGGGGCCGGGCGGGCTGGTTGGGACTATGTCCGAAGGAAGCAATGAGAACGTCAATGCCATAACTCAGGAGCAAAAGCGCCCATGCCAGCCAGGCCAGAATCAAGACCGTGATGGAGGCGCCAGTCAGGCGCGTTTTGGCGGGGAGAATGGGGGAGGACGAATCGGACATGGATATCGATCAAGATCTTGGCAACGAGCCAATGAGAGGCTGGGGTGCAAGATGAATTTGGCGAATCGGTGCAGAAAATCTTGTCAAAAGGCGGGGAATCCAAGCTAATGAAGCGCCAATCTTCCCGATGTGAGGTTGATCATCTTCGCCTTTCTACGGAGTTTCCTTTCGCCATGAAGCCAGGTCTTTTGTTTCTGTTGTTCCTTCTGGTCGGAGATACCATGCCGGCCGCTGATACTCAGGCTTTGGCGCGTGATCTCAAGATCCGCCAGATGGAGGGGCGATTTGACCGATACTTTGATCCCAAACCGATGACGGAGGCGGAGAAAGATGCGGAAGTGGAGTCCATGCGGCAGTCCATGCTGGACTCCCAACTGGCCAAGGGAGAGGAGGACACGGAACAACGCCGACGGGGAAGGGATCAGTTTTTAGCCTGGGTACGCGAGAGTAAGGGCAAGCCCGCTGCGAACCCCTACCGCTACAAGTTGACTGTGGGAGCCAATGGGGTGCTCTGCCAGTACATCGCCCAGAAGGGCGGCAGTCTCGTTGAGGGTGGAGTCTCCTGGTGCCTGGAGCGGGAAGGGCTCATGTATGAATACAGTGAGGGCAGCGAGCACATCACCATCCGCAAAGGTACGCCAGACCAGACAACCGTCTTGGGCGTGATGCTTGCAGAAATGGGATTGCTGGGACAGGCCGACTGGATCTCCAGAATTGCGGATGGCATCTCCACCCAACAAGCTGCGGCAGATGCCGAGGCAGGAGCGGCTCTGAAGTTGGCGGTAAAGTGGCCCTATGGTCATGGCGACATCTTGCGTCATCCCTCGGATGCCAGGCTGGTGACGGGCATGATACTGCACACGGGGAGTGCTGACTTTCCCCAGCTCGTGAATTACGAGTTTGGCCAGTTTTTCAAAGCCAGTGATACCCTAACCCTGCCGGGTGAGATGAAGTACAGCTACAAGGGTCCGCAATCCAGTCACCGCAGCGTCATCACCCTGGAGAAGCTGGCATTCGTGAAGGAAGGCGAGAAGCTGCCTGAAGTCGAATTGCCGACCTTTGGCATCGTGGAGGTGGCTGACGTGAGCCACATGGGGCCGGGCCAGGGGGAGGTGAGATACAAGGCCTTTGGCAGTCTGCCCACGCATGACGAGGTGCAGAAACTGCGTCTGGATCCGGAGGAGAGGAAGCGGCAGGTGGAGAAGATGGACTGGCTGAAGAAAGCGCAGCAGTCGGTGCCAGGAAGGTGAGGTGGCGGTTGGTGTGTCTGGCGGGTTCGAGGACGATTCGCAGGTGGTCAATAGTTGTCGGCTGGCCTGCAAAAACGATCAGCCCCAGCGAAAAGTTCTCCGCCGGGGCTGATCAAATCTTGGGCCTCTGGTGATGCCGGTTGTCTTAGGCCGCGGCAGGGGCCGCTGGAAGCGAGGGGATGCCGATGGTGACATCCGTGTCTGACTCATAGTTCACGCCTTCCAGACCGAAGCCAAAGAGGCGGAGGAAGCTGGACTTGTAGCCTTCGAAGTCACCAAGCTCAGCGAGGTTATCGGAATTAACTTCTGTCCAGCGCTGGCCCACGAGTTCCTGGACAGCAGAGGCCATTTCCCAGTCGTCCACACGGATGCGGCCGGCCTCGTCAGGCTGGGGGGTGCCGCTGTACATGCGATCGCGGAAGAGGCGGTCCATCTGCTCGATGCAGTCCTCATGGGTGCCCTGGTCTTTCATCACCTTGTAGAGGAGGGAGATGTAAAGGGGCACCACGGGGATGGCGGAGCTGGCCTGGGTGACCAGGGCCTTGTTGACGGAGACCCAGGCCTTGCCGCCGAGAGGGGCGAGGTGAGCGTCGAGCACTTTCTGGACGCGTTCCACATCTTCCTTGGCACGGCCAATGGTGCCATTCTTGTAGATGGGCCAAGTCACTTGAGGCCCAATGTAGGAATAGGCAACGGTCTGCACGCCCTGAGCCAGGACGCCTGCCTCGAGGAGGGCGTCGATCCAGATCTGCCAGTCCTCGCCACCCATGACGGCGATGGTCTGCTCGACGTCATCGCCTGCGGCAGGCTCGATGGTGACCTCGTTCACCACACCAGAGTTGGTGTTGAGGTTCTTGTTGGTGTAGCTCTCACCAATCGGTTTGAGGACGGAATTGTACACCTGACCGGACTTGGGATCGGTGCGGCGCGGGGAGGCAAGGCTGTAAACCACGCAATCCACCTGACCGAGGTCGGCCTTGATGGCGGCAATGACTTCCGCCTTGATGGCGTCCGAGAAGGCGTCGCCGTTAAAA
>NZ_BATQ01000064.1 GCF_000739635.1 Verrucomicrobium sp. BvORR034
CCAAATTCAGATGATGTTTGAGATGCGGAAAGGGGACGGGCCCCGCCGCCAGGTGGTGAACACCCGCAACATCCTCTTTGTCGTGAGCGGGGCCTTCGGTGGTCTGGAGAAGATCATTGAGCGTCGCGTCAGCAAGGGGAGCATTGGTTTCGGTGCCGCCGTGCGGGAGGATGTGATCTCTGGCACGCCTTTGCGCCTGGCTCGCACCCAGGATTTTATCGACTACGGCTTCGAGGCAGAGTTCATCGGACGTCTGCCCGTGCGGGTGGTTTGTGACTCCCTGACTGCGGACGATCTCTTCGACATCATGAAGAGCAGCGAGGGGAGCCTGATCCGCCAGTTCGAGCGCGAGTTTCAGGCCTATGGCATTCATGCTACCTTTGACGACAGTGCGCTGCGGGTGAAGGCCCGCCAGGCGGCCGAGGAGAAGACTGGCGCGCGTGGTCTGATGACCGTGTGGGAAAAGTCTCTGCGTGACTTCAAGTTCGAGCTGCCTTCTTTGGGATTGAAGGAACTGCTGGTGGATGAGACGCTGCTGCGCGATCCAGATGCCGCCCTGGCCCACTGTCGGGACAAGGCACAGAACGTGCAGGTGAGCGCTGCCGCCCGGGAGGTGGAGGATTTCGCCCAGAGCTTCAGCCACGACTATGGCCTGGAGATCCGGTTTGAGTGGGATGCGGCGAAGCTTCTGGTGGAGCGTAGTGCCCGGGAAGGAAGCACGGTGGCTGAGCTTTGCCGGAAGATGTTCAAGGACTACCCCTTCGGACTACAGCTCATCGCGAGCAACAATGCAGAAAAATCATTTGTGCTTCCGTTGCGGGCGGTGCAGGAGCCAGACAAATACTTGAGCGATCTGGTGGTGGCATCTTACCGCCGTGCGCATGGCAACGATCAAAGCAAATAGATAAAGCAAGACTATGGGACGCAGTTGGGCGGCTAGTTTGATTTTGGGAGCAGTAGTGAGTGCCGCCCTCGTGGGCGTTTTCCACCTGACTGGCTTTTTCAGCGACAAGATGTCGCAGCTGGAGGAGTTCTACCGGAGCATCTTCATCCTTCCGGTGGAGGGGCCCTTGAAGTTCATGGTGCCGTTGCAATATGGCTTCATCACATTGATGGCCTACATCTCCTCCTGGGTGTGCATCGAGCTGCCGCGTCGTTCCAGCAAGGTCGCGTTCATCATCGCCTCGGCATTCTTGACGCTGCTGCTTTCTCCCATCCTGGCATTCTGCGGCATCCTTTTTGAGCCGCTCTCCGCCGTGCTGGCGGTGGTGGCGACGGGGCTGGGTGGCATCATCTTCGGTCACGTGGATCCAGGCTGGCAGCGGCACAAGCTGTTCCGCTACTTCGTCGGACGCGTCTCCACGGAGAACTTTGAGCGTCTGATCAATGCGAAGGACGACTCCATGCTCACCGGAAAGCGGGAGTTGACGGTGCTGACCTGCCGCATCCTGAACTATCCGGATCTCGCCAACCAGATGGAGCCCAAGGATCTGGAGCAACTCGGCTCGCTCTTCCTGCAGGTGACTGGGGAGTTCATGGTGGCCAAGGGGGCCTATCTGGACACCTGCACGGCGGATGGCGTGCGCGTCTTCTTTGGCATGATGGACAAGAATGGCGGCACCCACGCCATGGACGCCTGCAAGTCGGCGCTGGAACTGAAGCAACGCCTCGTGAACCTGGACCAGGAGATCCAGAACCGCTGGCACCGGAAGCCCGCCTTCGGCGTGGCTCTGGCCACTGGCCAGATGAGCGTGGGCCGCTTTGGCTTCCGCGAGTTTGAATTCTACAGCGCCGTGGGTGAGCCGCTTGACTTCAGCCGCCGTCTCTGCGCGGTGAACCTGGTGTACGGCAGCCACTTGCTCATCTCTGCCCGTACGTTCCACCTCACGAAGGAGAAGGTGGAAACCCGTCCGATGGAAATGGTCTATGCGCCGAAGCTGCACCAGATCTCCGAAGTTTACGAACTGCTGGCAGAAAAGGGCAAGCTCAGCGAGGAGGAATCCAAGGCCCGCGATGCCTTCTGGCAGGGCGTGGTGAGCCTTCGCAAGGGCAACTACAAAGAAGCGGTGCAGCAGCTCATGCAGGCTCGCATCGACACCCGCGAAGATCCGCCGCTGAAGTATTTCCTGGAGCGCGCTGAGGCTGGCATGAAGGATGAAAGCAGCGCAGACATGAAGGGCGTCTCCCGCCATGTGCGTCTGCTGACGGTGAATCCGTAGGCCGCCAGTCAGTTGTGAACCGTTAAAATCTCTCCCGCCGGGTTGCCCTGCACCCGGCGGTTTGCTTTTTCACATCCTTCTCCGACTGTCTATCTTATGCCTGCGCTGGACTATCCCGCCCCTATCCGGGAACTCATCCTTCAGATGAAGTCGCTCCCTGGCATCGGCCAGCGGAGCGCGGAGCGGCTGGTGCTTTGGATGATGGGGCGGGGCCATGCCCGGGCGGCTGAGCTGGCGCGTGCGCTGGTGCAACTGGAGCAGCGGGTGGGGATCTGCTCAGAGTGTGGGTTTTTCATCGAGCGGGACTCGGCCTGCGGTCTGTGTGAAAGCGACAAACGGCAGAAGACGGTGCTCTGCGTGGTGGAACAAGCGGCCGATGTGCTGCGGCTGGAGCGCAGCGGAGCCTTCTCAGGCCTGTATCATGTGCTGGGAGGGCGCCTGTCCCCGCTGGACAACATTACACCTTCTGACCTGCGCATTCGTGAGCTGGCGGCGCGGGTGCCTGCCTTGGGGGTAGAGGAGGTGATCCTGGCCCTGAGCGCGGACGTGGAAGGGGAGGCGACTTCCAACTACCTCGCCGACTCCCTGCGCCCTCTGGGGGTGAAGGTGACCCGGCTGGCCCAAGGGATGCCGGCGGGAGGCGGGTTGGATCACGTGGATGAAATGACGCTGCATCATGCCCTGAGCGGTCGTCGTGCGATGTAGGACGTCTGATTGGCGCGCTTCATGGGAAGCCGGGCAGGTTGTCACGTTCCTGGGTGCACGGTTGACGAGCCCTGAACTCTTGCTCTAAATCTCCCGCGCATGACCCCCCCTTCTTCCAACGGATTTCGCACGACCCTTAGCAGCCTCATCTTCCTGAGCCGGTGGTTGCAGGCTCCACTCTATCTCGGCCTGATTCTCGCCCAGGGGGTGTATGTCTGGGTGTTCCTCAAGGAGCTGTGGCACCTGGTGGGACATGCTCCCGTCATCAAGGAGCAGGAAATCATGCTCATCGTGTTGGGGTTGATCGATGTGGTGATGATCGCGAATCTGCTCATCATGGTGATCATCGGGGGCTATGAGACCTTCGTATCGCGACTGGATCTGGACGGGCATCCAGACCAGCCGGAGTGGCTCTCACATGTGAACGCAGGGGTGTTGAAGGTGAAGCTAGCCACCGCCCTGATCGGCATTTCGTCCATTCACCTGCTCAAGAGTTTCATTGATGCCAACAGCAAGACGTTGCACGAGCTCTTCTGGCAGACATGCATTCATTTTACCTTCCTGATCTCTGCCCTCGTTCTCGCGTGGATTGACAAGCTGACGAGCCACCCTGCTGCGCATGGGAATGGGGTGGAGAAGGGCAAGGGCAATGGAAATGGCGGCCAGATGCACGAGGCCGACAAGGCTGGGGTGTAAGGGACACAGAAGACTGGAAGACCTGAGCTGGCGCTCCTGCGGACGGGGGCCAGCGATCCGATCGCCACAACTCCTTCGGAGTAGATGTCATTGTTTGTCAACCCAACGTAGACTCGCCGGAGGCTCGTCAACGTTGGGCTTGTGGCCGCATCCTCTTCGAGGAAGAGCTTCTTCTGAGCGGATGGGCTACATGGACTACTCGTCGACTGACTGGCCATAGTCTCTGAACGCGTCGGTAAAGTGGTGTCCCCGAACGTGCGGCAACGGACTGTTATTATCGCACCCAGCAGCCAACCATCCTCTCAACGACACTGCCAAACCCGGTACGATTTCCCGTGTCGTCCCAGTCGCCTGCCGACCCTGCTCCCCATCTTGTAAATCCTTCCGAAATCTTGTTAATCCTGTCTCTCCAAAGCTCCCGCTAACCTGCCCGCAACCGGAACTGCCGCTGATACCTCATGGGTGTGAGCCCCACATGCTTCTGGAACTGCTGAGTGAAGGAGCTCTGGTCGCAGAAGCCCATCTCCATGGCCACCTCGCTGATCTGGCGGTCTTCATGCTGGAGCGCTTCACAGGCGGCCTGGATGCGCAGCTTCATGATGAAGGCCTGCGGGCTGCTGCCGAATGTTTCCACGAACTTGCGATGCAGCTGGCGCGGGGAGAGGTGGACGAGCTCGGCCAGCTCGCTGATGGTCACCCCGGTGCGGAAATGCTGGCGGATGTAGTTCACCGCCTTGTCGAGCTGCAGGTAGGGCTGCATGACCTGCTTGCGCCCTTCATAGCTCTGCACGGAGCCCATGATGCCGATGGGCTGGCCCTCGCGGTTGAAGAGGGGCAGCTTGTTGGTCACAAACCAGTCCGGGATGCCCTGCTGGGTGAAGAACAGCTCCATGATGTTGAGCTTGGGCTGACCGGTGGAGAGCACCACTTCATCATCCTTGCGGAAGTTCTCCGCCAGACGGGTGGGAAAGATGTCGAAATCATTGTGACCAATGATCTGCTTTTCCTCGGTAAACCCAAACCTCTCGTAGAAGCGACGGCTGGCGGCAATGAACCGGAATTCACGGTCTTTGGCGAAAAAGGACACCTCCGGCATGTGGTCAAACAACCGGTGGAAGGCGGAGTCCGGTGAGATCTGCCGCATGAACTGGTCTCTTGCCGAGAGCAGTTCTTCCTGAGTTTGCGGTGTTGGATGGTGTAAGCCCACGTGTCTGATTTAGCACACTTGTGCCGGGAGTAAAAGCTTCATCTACAGACCGTTTGGTCCAAAAACAAGTCCTTGCAATTGGAGTGATGGGTCCGATTTCACCCTTTTTTGTGCCAAGATTGAGGGTGGGGTGCTGTCTGATTCCCCATAAAACATGTCAGCACAAAGGAATCGCAGAAAGGCGTTGTTTGTGGCGAAATTCAAGTGCCCACGAAAACCATGAAACGCTTCCTCGCTTCCTTGTTCAGCCTTGCCTGCGCCGCTCCGATTCTGGCGGCGGCGGGACCCTTGCGCGTGCTCTACTACGATGCCAGCGGCACCGAGCAATCGCAGTTGGGCCCGCTTCATTCCGCCATGGCCGAACTCGGACGGGATGCAATCTACTTCGACTATGTGGCTGGCAAGGACCTGACGCCGGAACTGGCGGCTCGCTACCAGATTGCCATCGTATCTGGCTCGGGCGCTGACGTTACCGCTGTGCCATCGAAGGGGCGCATCGATCTCAGCGGTGGGGAAACTCCCGTGCTTATTCGTGAGAAGGTGGTTGCAGTCGCCCGCGAGCTCGGGCTGGAGAAGGACTGGCAGGCCTTTCTGGCCCAGCGTGAGCCGGAGATCCGGGAGAAGAACGCGAATGTGGCCAACTACGAAAAGCGGCCCGAGCCGCTGACGTTTCAAAAGCCCTTCAACGTGAAGGGCAGCATGGAGCGCACCCAGGTGCCTGCCGATCTGAAGCTGCAACTCTTTGCGTCCGAGCCGGACATTCGCAAACCCATCGCCATGGCCTGGGACGACCGCGGCCGCTGCTGGGTGGCAGAGACCAGCGACTATCCGCATGGGGTAAATCCTGAGGGACGAGGAAATGACACGATCCGCATCTGCGAAGACACCGACGGGGACGGTCGCGCGGACAAATTCACGGTCTTTGCCGACAAGCTCAACATTCCCACTGCGATCGTGTTTGCCAATGGTGGCATCATCGTCTCGCAGCCGCCGCGTTTCCTGTTCCTGAAGGACACCAATGGCGATGACAAGGCCGATGTTCGGGAGGAAATCCTCACCGGCTGGGGGATCGGCGACACACACGCCCAGGCCAGCAACCTGCACTATGGTTATGACAACTGGCTCTACGGTGCGGTGGGCTACTCGGCCTTCAAGGGCACCGTGGCGGGGAAGGCGATCGAGTTTACCCAGGGCACCTACCGCTTCAAGGCAGACGGCTCCGCGCTGGAGTTCCTGCACCAGTTCACAAACAACACGTGGGGGCACAGTTACAACGCTGCGGGGGACCAGTTTGGCGGCACGGCCAATGGCGCGCCCCTCTTCTACGGAGGCATTCCTAGAACTGTGGTTCCCGAGGGTGTGCGGACGATGACGGCCAAGAAGATCAACCTCGTGGAGAAGGCCCACACCATCACGCCGAACTTCCGCCAGGTGGATGTGTTTGGCGGCTACACCTCCGCGGCGGGTTCGAGTTTCCTCTATTCCAAGAGCCTGCCATCCCGCTTCCAGGGCTGTGCCATGGTGTGTGAGCCGACACTGAAGATCATCTCCCTGATGAAAGTGGTGCCTGAAGGCGCGGGCTTTGCGGCGAAGGACGCCTACAACCTTGTGGCCAGCACCGACGAGTGGATGTCGCCTGTCTTTGCCGAGGTGGGGCCAGATGGTGCGGTCTGGTTTGCCGACTGGCAGAACTTCATTATCCAGCACAATCCCACGCCCAGCCAGGAGCGCGGCGGCTACAAAGCCACCACCGGCCCTGGTGGGGCGCACGTGAATGACTTGCGCGATCATGAGCGCGGACGCATCTATCGCATCGTGGCGGCCGATGCCCCAGTTCGCAAACCGGCGCAGTATCGCGGGGCGAGCGCAGCGCATCTCGTTGCCCTGCTGGATGACGATGTGCAGTACACCCGCTTGCACGCCCAGCAGCGCCTGGTGGAGGGCAAGGTGATCGATGCCGTGCCTGCACTAAAGCAGAAGGTGCTGGCCAATGATGGCGACATTGGGGCCATCCATGCTCTCTGGGCTCTCCAGGGACTGAGTCAGCTGGATGAATCCACCCATCGTGCTGCCCTCCTGGCCAAGGCTCCCGAACTGCGTCGCAACGCCATCCGCGCTCTCGGCGCCGATCTGAAAAGTCAGAGCCTGTATTTTGGCGCCGGGGTGGTGAGTGATCCCGATCTGACCACCCGCCTGGCCGCACTGGTGAAGTTGGGCGAGTTTCCCACCACACCGGAGATCAAGACGCTGGTCGTTAGTCTGGCCTCGGATGCTGCAGTGAAGAGTGATGAATGGTTGCGAGAGATGAACCGGGCGCTGGAGAAGAAGCACGGGGTGAAGGCCTACAAGCTAGGGCCGAATCTGTTGCCGAATCCAGGATTCGAGGTGCTGGCGACCAACGGTCTGCCCGAGGGGTGGGCGCGCCGTGACTACGGCTCCGGCCGCAATCCTGGCAATCAGGGCGCGGAGTGGAAGGTGGTGTCCGGCGAGGGCAACACTCACTCTGGTAGCAACGGCGTCCGTTGCGTCACTCGCGCGGATGCTGATACGAGCCTGTATGCGGATGTGCCAGTGAAGCCCAACACGGAGTACCGCCTGGCCGGATGGATCAAGACTCATGCCTTCAGAGGCAAGGCCAGCCTGAATGCCCATAGCACTCCGGTGGAGACGGACAAGGTGCAGCGGAACTTCAACTGGAGCGAGGTGGAGGTGGTGTTTAACTCCAAGGATCGCACCCGTCTGAGCATCAACATCCTGCATGTGGCGAAGGGCGATGCGATCTTTGACGATGTGAGCCTGTGTGAGGTGCTGCCTGGCGAGGCCGCCGGGGACGCTCTATTGACGGGTGATGTGAAGCGAGGAGCAAACATCTTCTGGACCCATCCTGTGGCGGCTTGTGTGAACTGTCACATGCTCGGCGGGAAGGGCAGCGCGGTGGGGCCGGCACTTGATGGCATCGCCAGCCACAAGGACGAGGCCTACATCCAGCAGAGTCTCCTCGAACCCAATGCGAAGCTGGCCGAAAGTTACACCGCTACGCCGATCTCCCCGATGCCTCCCATGGGGTTGATCCTGAAGCCGCAGGAGCTGGCGGATGTGCTGGCGTTCATGTTAAGCCTGAAGGAGGGCGTGGCTGCCGCGCAGAAGTAGGAGAAGAGACAGAAGACTTGAACTCCCGCACCCGCGGGAGCGAGGGGGAGGCTGGCAGTCGCGGCCTCTCGAATCATCCGTGGCGAGGTCCCGGGAGTAGTCCGACGGGCCCCGTCGGTTGGGGAACGGAGGAGTTGGAGGTTCGAGGAACCAAGGTGTGGGTACGGCTGACCGGTGATCGCGTGACCACCTCCAAAGAGAGGCTTCAGCAGTGCCTGCCAAGGAACCTTTGGGGCCGCTGCGAACCAGACCGCCGCGACTCCTTCGGAGTCGTTTCGCTACCTCACCTACCCAACGTAGACTCGCTGGAAGCTCGTCAACGTTGGGCTTTCTTCGTTTGTGTGAACAGCAAAAGTAGTCACGGGCTTCAGCCAGTTCAGTCACGCCATTGGGCCCCCGTTTCAAACCTTGCGCTTTACCGTCTTCCGTACTTCGCGGAATCGCGGGCAGCTCACCAGATGATCGTTCACCATGCCCACGGCTTGCATAAAAGCGTAGCAAATGGTGGAGCCCACGAAGGTGAAGTCCTTCTTTTGAAGCGCCTTGCTCAAGCGATCACTCACCTCGGTCTTCGCTGGCACTTGGGAAGTTGCCTCGAACTCATTCTGCACCGGCTTGCCGCCGACGTGATCCCAGAGGAATTCCGAAAACGCATCCAGGCTCCCGTTGAAGTGCACCATAACGGCGCGGGCGTTGCGCACTACGGCGGCCACCTTGAGCTTGTTGCGCACGATGCCAGGATCCAGCAGGGCGTGGTCAATGTGCTTCTGAGTCCACTTGCTCAGCTTGGCAGGATCAAAGTTCTCAAAAACCCGTCGATAGCCCTCACGCTTGTGCAGCACGGTCCTCCAGCTCAGCCCGGCCTGGGCTCCTTCCAGGTTGATCATCTCAAACAGGTGATGACCATCCTTCGTCGGTACGCCCCATTCTTCATCGTGATAGGCCACATAGAGAGGATCATCAGCAGGGCACCAGGGACAGCGGGACATGGGGGAGCTAGTTATGAATTATGAATTATGAATGCGGAATGCGGAATGCGGAATGCGGAATGCGGAAACTGAATGCGCAAGTTGGGATAGCATAAGAAGGCCTCCTGACAACGAGTGTCAGGAGGCCTGGGGATGGTTGCGACTGAGAAGGAGGGGAGCTAGGCGCGGCGGTTGCGCTGGAAGCTCTCCATGGCTTCGTAGTTGGCGAGGCCGAGGGAGTCGTACTGCTCTGCGGTGGACTGGTTGCTGCGCACGACGTCCTTCTCGATGGTGGTCAGCGACTGGTATCGTGTGTGGGAGCGGGCCTTGCGCTCGAGCTGGTTGGGGCTCATGGGCATGGCCATGTCGATCTCCCAGGGTTCGAGGGCTTTTTCCTTGCCGCGATAGAGCCAGATGGAGCAGGCCGCCGACCAGTCTTCACTTTGGAGCTCCGCCAGCGCTGCCTCGATGCCCCGGTAGCACAGGGCGGCCACGCTGGAGGGATCTGCCGCATCGCCCGTGGCATAGATCTGGTGAGGCTTGAACTCGCGCAGCAAGGTCACGATTTGTGCCGTGTCATCATGCGTGGGCTTGAAGCGGCGGTAGCGTCCTGCCTCGTAGAAGGCCAGGTTCAGGAACTGCACTTTCTCTGGCGGCAGGCCCAAGGCGTGGGCCGCATCGCGAAGTTCTCCACGCAGGATCAGGCTCTTGAGCTGGCGGACGGCGGGTGGGTCCTCACCAAAGGGGCCCTTCTCCTCCAGGAGGCGCAGAATGTGCCGGGCATACTCTGTCTGCTCGCTCCAGCCTTCGGGGGAGGCGGTGGCGAGTTCCTGCAGGATGCTGGCGAACTTGTCCGCCTCGCTATCGGGCACGCGCAGGTTGCCGCTGGTCATGCTCACGAGGCAGACATCGTGGCCCTGCTCGATGAGACGGTCGATGGTGCCGCCGATGCTGACAATGGCGTCCTGTGGCTCAGGGCTGAAGATGAGGGCGCGTTTCGGGTAGGGTTTGGCGCGCTCCGGGCGGAAGGTGTCGTCCGCATTGGGCTTGCCACCTGGCCAGCCGGAGATGGTGTGCTGGAGCTGGTTGAAGATGCGGATGTTGAGCTGGTAGGCCGGGCCCTGCTCGCTGAGCAGGTCAGAGAGACCGTGCTCGTTGTAGTCCTCGTCCGTGAGCTTCAGCACGGGGCGCTTGTAGGTGCTGGAGAGCCAGCAGACGGCGCGGCGCGTCTCGCTTGGGGACCACTTCACAGGGCCCACCAGCCACGGCAGCTTGATGCGCGTGAGCTCGCGGGAAGCCGCTTGGTCGATGAAGAAGCGGGCGGTGTCATGATCCTGCAGGAAGGAGGCGGAGACGGCATCCGTGACCGGGCCCTCCACGGCACGCGACACCACGCCAGCCTTGTTTTCACCCCAGGCCATCAGGACGATCTGCTTCGCTCGCAGGATGGTGCCCACCCCCATGGTGATGGCAAAGCGGGGCACGTTCTCCTCCCCGCGGAAGTCAGCCGCTGCGTCCTGGCGGGTGATGCGGTCCAGCGTGATGCGGCGTGTCAGCGACTCGCGGGAGGAGCCGGGTTCGTTGAAGCCGATGTGACCGGTACGGCCGATGCCCAGGATCTGGAAGTCCACGCCGCCGGCGGCGTCGATCATTTCCTCATACTGGCGGCAGTGCTCGAACACCTGGTCCCCTGGCACGGTGCCGCTGGGCAGGTGGATGTTCTCCTTCGGGATGTCGATGTGATCAAAGAGCTGATCACACATGAAGCGGTAGTAGCTCTCCGGGTGGTCGGAGCCCAGGCCGTAGTATTCGTCGAGGTTGAAGGTGATGACGTTCTTGAAGCTGAGGCCCTCCTCACGGTGCAGGCGGATGAGCTCGCGGTAGAATGGCACCGGGGTGGACCCCGTGGCCAGTCCCAGAATGGCGGGCTTGCCCTCCTTGTTGCGGGCTTCGATCAGTTCGCGCACTTCCTTGGCCAGAGAGGCGGCTGCGGCCGATGAGGATTCAAAGATGCTGGTGGGGACTTTTTCGTAGGCTTCGGCAGCGGAGCGTCGGTTCATGGTAGTGTGGTGAGGAAAGCAGACTGCAATGGAGGATATGTCTCGAAGCAGGGGAGTGTTACGGAATGAAGAGAACTCTCATCGCAGCAGAGGGGTCATCGCACCCCGGAGGTCATTCGTCGGTGCCCTCCTGGGGCTTCGAGCGGCGGATGAGATCGATGGTGCTGCGGGTGACGATGCAGGCGTCCGTCACGATGTCGTAGCGCTCGTTGGCGAGCCACTCCTTCCGGACCATCCACGTGCCACCCACCGCGATCACGGGTTTGAAGCCCAGGTATTCGCCCATGGTTTCCCGGGTGACTCCGCCGGTGGGAAGGAAGCGCATGTTTGGGAACGGTCCATGCAGAGCTTTGATGACCGTGATGCCGCCATACGCGCTGCTGGGGAAGAACTTCACGCACTCCAGCCCCAGCTTTACCGCCAGCATCACCTCTGTGGGCGTGCAGGCTCCGGGGATGATTGGCACGTTCTTGGACTGGCAGTGGCGGATGAGGCCTTCATCCATGCCGGGTGAAACGATGTACTTCGCCCCGGCGGCGATCGCTTCATCAGCCTGCTCAATGTTTAGAACAGTGCCTGCCCCCAGAAGGATGGACTCTTTGAGGCTGGCCATGCGGCGCAACACCTCGAGAGCCACGGGCGTGCGCAGGGTGACCTCGGCACAGGGCAGACCGCCATCGATCAGCGCCTCCGCGAGGGGTTCAGAGTGCGAAACGTCTGAGAGGACGATCGTAGGGACAACAGCAAGCTTCTCAATTTGGGCGAGAACTTCGTGCATGATTCAATCGGATGGTAGATTGCGCCGGACTTGCTTCAACTCGAAGAAAGTTTGGAGTAGATAAAAGTTACAAAATCATCAGATGAAGCGCACGAGCTTTTCCCAAGCACGGTATCGAATGGCCGTTTGAGCCCAGGTGTGACGCGAAGTTCGGGCGCGGTGATTGCAAAAAAGCCCGGAGGCATGGCTTCCGGGCGGACGGGAGGGGAATCGATGGCAGACAGGTGAGGACAGGCTCGGGCAGCCAGGAACTGCTGCGGTAGCCGCGCACCTTCCTGCATCAATACGTCGGCACAGTCGAATCAACCTCGTCGCTCCAGGCTAGGATGCCGCCGGTGACGTTCCACAGATCCTTGTAGCCCTCTTGCTGAAGCAGGCCCAGGGCCTTTGCGCTGCGCATGCCACTGCGGCAGTGGATCACCACCTTCTGGTCCTGCGGCACCTCATCCAGACGTTCGGCCAGCTGACCCAGCGGGATGAGGGTGGAGCCGGGAATACGGGCGATCTCGAACTCGTAGGGTTCACGCACATCCAGCAGGAAGAAGGTCTCCCCGTTGGCCTGCATGGCCTGGAGATCCTTTACGGTGATAGCGGGGACGTCGGGAGTGGTGGGGGAGCTCATGGTGGGTTGGTTCTGAGAAGGCAGGCCGCAAAAGCCCTGATAGTCGATCGGTTCAGTGATGGTCGGTTGGTCGCCGCAGACCGGGCATTCGGGGTCGCGCCGGAGGTTAAAGGTGCGGAACTTCATGCTCAGCGTGTCCACATGCAACAGGCGGCCCACGAGGGGCTGGCCGATGCCGGTGATCAGTTTGATCGCCTCCGTCGCCTGCATAGTGCCGATCAGGCCTGGCAGCACACCAAGCACCCCTCCCTCTGCACAGCTGGGCACCAGCCCAGGAGCGGGTGGCTGTGGGGCCATGCAACGGTAGCAGGGGCCGCCCAGGTGCGGGGCGAAGACGCTGCACTGCCCTTCAAACCGCAGGATGGAGCCATACACATTCGGTTTCTTCAGAAAGACAGCCACGTCATTGCTGAGGTATCGGGTGGGGAAGTTGTCGGTGCCGTCGATGATCACATCGTAGTCCGCCGCCATCGCCATCGCGTTTTCGCCGGTGAAAACGGTCCGGTGGAGATCGATTTGCACATGGGGATTGATCTGGTGGAGCCGGTCCCTGGCAGACTCGAGCTTCGGCCGACCCACATCCGCGGTGCCGTGCAGGATCTGCCGTTGCAGGTTGGACACATCCACCACATCGGCATCTACCAGACCGATCCGCCCCAGCCCGGCCGCCGCCAGGTACATGGCAATGGGGGAGCCCAATCCGCCAGCGCCGATACAGAGCACCCCACCGGCCTTGAGCCGACGTTGGGCATCGATCCCGAACTCCGGGATGCTCAGATGCCGCGCATATCGGCGCAACTCATCGGGGGACAGGGCTGGAAGGGGATCAGACATGAAGCGGGGCAGCGGGAGAAAGCAGCCGGACAGGCTCGATGGAGGCGGCCGGGTGGGTTCTCAAGGTACGTCCAGACCGCGGATTGCAACCGGGGAAAATGACTCAGAGGAGGGGAGCAACCTGGGACGGATGGCGAAACGGGACCGCCCCATCAGAGTGCTGCGACAGTCCCGAAAATCGGTTGGAAACAGGGGGCGGCGTGGCGGAAAAAGTCCGGCGGTTGTTTCCTCCAAAAAAATATTTATAGGCGAGCTGCAGATAGCTCCTGAGTGCAAATTTTAAGAAACTAGAAACGCATGCGCTGTTGTAACAAAGAGTTAATCCATGGGATAGATGAAATAGGGGTTATGCTGGCGCTTGCAAATATTATGGGAAATTACACATGTTCAACGGCTGAGAATGGTGGTTGACTCCATGTACTGGTAAACTGTGTCAAAAAAAGGAGGTGTTGTGGGGGAAATAATGTGTCAACGAAATCTATGGTGTCGAAATAGTTTCCAACTGAAGATTATTGATGGTGAGGGGGTTATGAGAAATTATTCCTCGACGTGTGAGCCAAAATGAGGCATTTAGCGCACATGACTTCGAAGCGTGTGCAGATCCCACTGCGGCGGACCGTCAAGCCCAAGGGCTCCTGGCTGATGGCCATCCTTGTACTTGGTTCGGGGCTGGCGATGGCGACCCTTTCTGTTGGGTTCGGTCTCTGGATGATTCTGGAACTAATAGACGCCAACCGAGCAGGAGTGGCTAACTCGCAGCCTAAGAAGCAGGAGGTGCGCATGGTGCAAGCCAGTGCACCCAAACCCGATCCTCAGCGGTACGCCAAGACCGCGAGTGTGGATACGATCCGCTTCTCGATTGAGCAGGGGGTGGAGTAGTCTCTTTTGAGGGGGTAGGCCGGGCCGCCAAGGCGTGGACCGGTCAAGGCTGCTTTGTCAGCCGGAAATCCGTCAATTCTGACGCGTGAGCGGCGGTGCAGGGTGCGTGAGGCACCTCAAGTGGGTGGGGCTGCGGGCAAAAACCAGCGTCCCGGACGGTTAGGTGTCCAAAATACTTGATTCGACGGCATTGTCTGTCGTATCCCGTCTTTTGCACTTGCCGCTTTCTCACGCTCACTCATGAACACCTGGACGCCTCCTGTGAATGTGAATCTTGTGGACCTCGGGTTCATGGATTCGCGAAGCAAGCTTATTGATCTCGCTGCCTTTTTGGATCGTGTGCAGCGGGTTGGGCAGGAGGGGGACTTCCGTGTGGCTGCGCTGAAGCAGGCCATTCAGCTCCTGGCGGGCGATCAGCCCGAGCGGGCCCGGAACATCTTGTTGAGCTTTAGCGATCCCAGCATGGAGCCGATCCCCAAGGCTACGACCCAAGGGGCGGTAGGAGCCGTTCCTCCCGCTCTGGGCTGAGCCCTGCTGGTTTGTTTCGCTCTGTTGCTCCCGCTTCCGTCTTTCGCGTCTGCTTCTTCTTCCCTACTCAAAATGCCTTACATCGAGCCTCATGGTCACATGGTCAGCCGCACCACGGATGACTACGAAAAGCTGGCTCTGGCCGGGTGTGAAACCATCTGTGAGCCTGCTTTCTGGGCGGGGTTTGACCGCGCCAGCGCCCAGGGATTCTACGACTATTTCCGTCAAATCACCGAGTACGAGCCCAAGCGCGCAGCCCGCTTCGGCATCAAGCACTACACCTGGCTCTGCATCAATCCCAAGGAGTCAGAGGATCTTGAGCTGGCGGATGATGTGCTGGCGCTCATCCCGCAGTTTTTGGGCAAGCCCAACGTGCTGGGCATCGGTGAGATCGGTCTGAACAAGAACAGCCGCAATGAACTTCAGGTGCTGGAGAAGCACATCCAGATCGCGGCAGACTACGACCAGCTCATTCTGGTGCACACGCCCCATCTGGAAGACAAGCTCAAGGGCACTCGATTGATTTTGGACGCGCTCAAGAACCACTCCAAGATCACGCCAGACCGCGTCATCATTGATCACGTGGAAGAGCACACCATCAACCTCGTGCTGGATCAGGGCTTCTGGGCGGGCATCACCCTGTACCCAGAGAGCAAGTGCACGCCGCATCGTGCAATTGACATGCTCGAGGCCCACAGCGGCGAGCGCATTTGGATGAACTCAGCGTGTGACTGGGGCATCAGTGATCCCATGGCCGTGCCCAAAACTATGCTGGAGATGAAGCGCCGTGGCTGGAGCCCGACCGCCATCCAGCGGGTGGCCTATGACAACCCCGTGACCTTCATGAAGCAGAGCGGGAAATTTCATCTGGACTGAGTGCCACGTGCGGGTTCCAGGCGGCCGGAGAGGGTGGCTGCACAGTTGATTTGGCGCACAACCGCGTCTAACTAGCTGACCGGCTTCTGCCCTTCCACCGCTTCCAGTGTCTGCCTCGCCTCCTCCGTCCACCATCGCCCTGATCGCCGGCAACGGCGTCTATCCGGAAACGTTCGTCCGTGCCGCTCGTAAAGCTGGGGTGGATCGCCTCGTCGTGGCAGGGTTTCTTGATGAGACCCGCCTCGATCTCGAAGAGAGCGTGGATGCCATGGCCTGGTTCCGGGTGGGGCAGCTCAGCAAGATGATCGCCTTCTTCAAAAAAGAAGGGGTGAAGCACGTGGTGATGGTGGGCCAGATCGCCCCCAAGAATCTGTTCGACCTCCGTCCGGACCTGCGCCTGCTGATGATGCTGGCCCGTCTGAAGCGGCGCAATGCCGAGACCCTCTTTGGCGGCATTGCCGATGAGATGAAGAAGGACGGTATCGAGTTGCTTCCCGCGACGACGTTTCTGGAGGAGTTCATGCCCACCGCCGGTCATGTGGCGGGGCCCAATCCCAAAAAACGCCGCTGGGAAGACGCGGAGTACGGCTTCACCATCGCCAAGGCCTCCAGCAAGCTCGACATCGGACAGACCGTCGTGGTGCGCAACGGTACCGTACTCGCCGTCGAGGCCTTCGAAGGCACGAACGAAGCCATCAAACGTGGTGGCTCCCTGGGTAAGGGCAGTGCCACCATGGTCAAGGTGAGCAAGCCCAACCAGGACATGCGCTTTGACGTCCCAGTTGTAGGGCCTGACACCATCTCGACCGCCGCCGCCGCAGGAGTGGACGTGATCGCCGTCGAGGCTGGTATGACCTTGATCCTGGATCAAAGCGAAGTGTTTCGCCGGTGTGCGGAGTTGAAGGTGAGCCTGCTGGCGGTGGGGGAGGCGGGAGGTCGGTGATTCGGTAACTCAGTGCGTCAGTGCGTCAGTGCGTCAGTGCGTCAGTGAAGGGTTCGAGGAGTTTTTCATGGAAGTGTTGCAATCTGAGGTGTCATCCTAGGAGTCTTCGATATCCAGCGTCTGGATGCGAAGCATCTTTGGAGTGCGTGCGGGAACCGCCGCTTTGGCGGCACTTGTGATGGGCTAGAACCCTTCGCCATCCAGCAGAGTCTGGCGTGTTCGCCGCAGGGCTCCGGCGCTCGTCCGACACAGGACTCCTCAAAGCGGTGATGCTCACCGCAGTTCCAAGGATGCTCCGCATCAGGAGGAGGTGGCGTTTGGGCAGAGGGGGAAGAGTTTCTTGCCTCTGAAGTGGTGCCTGTGCCAAGAAGCCGATTCAGGGGACGAAGCATCTACACAACGCTTTCAGCGTTGATCGTTTCTCCAACTCTACCCAACGTTGACTCGCTTGAGGCTTGTCCAACATTGGGCTGGGCTACAAATCCCTTTCAGCGTCGATAACCGATTGAAATCGGAGCAGTGATCCTGGGAAGTAGCATGCTCCAGCGTCCTGCGCGTGGAGGACCAGAGCCTGTCGAAACTTGGTGACATCGGCGAGGAGGTGAAGCTTGCAGACGCTTCAGTTAGTGCCTCCTCACGTCGACAACTACAGGGGCGCTGGGTGGTGGGCGATCAAACACCAGTGGGTGGGAGGAGTGGCGCGAGCCATCGGGGTGGGTGCGGATAGAGAAGGTGTTTGAGGATTCCTTCTGCCGTGCGACCGCCAAGGCCGGTCGTAGTTGTCGACGTGAGGAGGCACTAGCTTCCCGGTATGCGATGTTTTCCCGGGGAGTGCTGCGAACTGCCCAAGGGTGGCTTTAGGGCCGCAAGGCGAGGTAGAATCAAACGCCACAGAATCTACTTCCCGATGAGGGATTAGCTTCGGACTGAAGGAGATAGTTCAGCCCGGGTTCCTTGGCGGTCGCTCCGAACTCGCAATTGGTTTGTTCTCCTTGGATCGGCAACTGCGTCCGGCTGTGCAGCCCTATCTCTTCCGTGTCAGCATGATCTCATTGCCTTCCGTGTCCACGCACATGGCGAGGTGAGGAGGTTCGTCGTCTTCAGGCTGGGGTTCGCGGACCAACTGGCCGCCAGCGGCCGCGATTTCGGCGGCACCGGCCACCACGTCAGGCACTTGAAAACTGAGGCCGGTCCAGGTGCGGGTGCCTTCTCCGCCGCCGTGGATGCCGATGATGCCGCCGGCGATCTGGATCTCACAGATATGCGGATTCTGGCGCAACACCGTGCCTCCCAGCACCTCTGTGTAGAAGCGCGCGGCTCGGTCCATGTCTGCGGCCCAGATGATGTATTTGACGCGTTCGACGATCATGCGGGCACTACAGCGCAGGACTGCCACAATGCAATCCAATGCGATGCCAGCATCAGGGCAGGTTGCTTTTAGTCGTGTGGTCGCGGTCCCTACTGTCGTCCCGGGGCGGGCAATGCGACGGAATTCCGGCCAAAGCTCAGGGCCTCCACCAGCCAATTGCGCATGGCCTTGAAGCCGCGTAGCAGGGTGCTGTCAGTCACCTTGGTGATACCGAAGTGTTCGGTGATGCGGCTGACGCAATCGCGATAACGGGGCAGCAGCACAAACGAGGTCCTGGACTTGCCGGAGCCGTCGTCCCGCGTCAGTGAAGGGTAGATGAGCCCTTGGGCAATGCCATCCGGTTGCGGGGTCGCGGCCACTGCCGTCTCACGCATGGGAAGGATGAGCCAGGGCCGATAGCGGAAGACCGCTGCGCCCTGGGCATTTCGCCCCAACCGGCCATAAGTGCGCGCAGGCGTGCCACCGATCTTGGTGGAGTTGAAGGCGCGAACCCCTGCCGCTACGTCTGTGGGGACTGCTTTGCGGGCCAGCAGAAGGTCCAGACCAAAGACATTGCCAAAGACCATGAGGCGGAAGGCCGGGCCGGCGATGAAGCAGGCTGGGATGATGATCAGAAGGCACACCAGCAGGCCCAAAGCAGGATGGATGAAGGCGCTGGCGGTGATGAGCCCCAGGACCCCCAGCTTCACCACCTTGAGCGCGGCATCCACAATGCCAAAGGGGGAGAGGGCGATGAGGACGTTGATGGCATGGCTGGAAAGCCACACCACAGCAAAGATGGCGAAGCCAATCGGTATGTAGAGGGCGGTCTTGACCCAGGTGAGATCCGTTGCGGCGAGCGCAGGCCCGGGGACTGGCAGAGTGGCAAAACCCATCTGCGCGGTCTGCGTGATCACGGCTGTGCTCTGGGCCGCGTCCTCTGGCTGCAGGGGGATGGCATTCATCTGCGCCATGGCTACGGCCACGAGCGGTACAAAGGCGGTGCTGGCCACCAGCGCGCTGGCCTTGTCTTCAAAGAGTTCGATGAAATCCAGGGGCTTCTTCACCAGCGGCGGAGCGGCCGCGCCCAGAAAATCCTTCAGAAAACAAAGTCCCAAGACCGCGAAACAACTGCCCCAGACGCCTGGATGGCAGTACCAGGGCAGTCGGGAGCGCAGGGCTTCCTCGGTGGCGAAGTACTTCCATGCTCCGACAGCGCTCACACCCAGCAGCGGACTGACGGCCGTGCCGGTGATCTGGGAGACCCCTTCGGCCAGGCCCACACCGGGCAGATGGGACAACGCGTCAGCAGTGCCCAGAGATGGGGCGGGCTCCGTCTTGGGCGGAGAGGTCGGCGTCGTTGTGGCCTCCGCGCTGGAATTGCGGGGCGGAGAGTCCGTGCTCGCGGCGCTCAGCAGCGAGCACGCCAGCAGCAGGGCCAGGGTCGCCACAAGGGGGAGTCGGGGGCGCGTGTTCATAAGTGGAACGGGGGAACTGGCACATTCCGACAGCGACCGGCCCGGATTTACTCAAAGGAACTGCCGGGTGGCAGCAGATGAAAATAGGAAGGAGGGCCGGTGAGGGCCCTCCTTCGACAGGAATACCTAGGATGATGGGTGCCTTTCAGCAGGGCAGTGGGAGTACCACGGGGCGCGGCCGATCTCAACCGGAAGCTTCCCGTCGCGAACCGCCTTGCATGGCAGGCAGCGGGTCGCTTACTTGATGTGAGCAGAGACGAGCTTCGTCATCTCAAACATCGTGACCTGCTTCTTGCCACCAAATACGGCCTTGAGGGCTTCGTCCGCGTTGATGTTCGTCTTCTTCTTCGGATCCTGAAGCTCGTTCTTCTTGATGTAATCCCAGAGCTTCTTGGTAACTTCGCTGCGTGGGATGGGCGTGGAGCCCACGATGACCGCAAGGATTTCATCGGGCTGCACGGGTTTCATCAGCGCAGGATTGGGTTTGCGCTCGGAGGAGGTGGATTTCTTGGCCATGGCGCATGTTAGGGGTCGGAAAGGCGCGCTGTCAAGACTCTGCGCAGGCCTTTTCATGAGCAGGCTGTCAACAAAAAGCCGCTGGAATCAGCCTCCCAACGGGACTGCGACGCGATCACGATTTCAAGTAAAACGTTTCATGCAGGTAGTATCATGGAGAAATTGGTGCATGGGATTGCTCTCCAAGGTCAGGTCGCATCAGGCGGTTCCACCTGTCCCTTCTGTTGCAGCCAGCGGGCCACGGAGGCGCAAAAGACGGCCCAGACAATGCCAGCAGACCAGCCAGCCAGGACGTCTGTGGGAAAGTGGACGCCCAAGTACATGCGGCTCATTCCCACGAGGATAACGATGGCCACGGCCACGACCAGAAAGTAATATTTCTCCCTCCGGCGCTGGGTGATGCGCCCCAGCATGGCACCCAGGGTGAGGTACACAATGGCCGCAAGCATGGAGTGACCGCTGGGGAAGGAAGGGGAGGTCGCTTCCATCAGATGAGGGATGTGAGAGGGGCGCTCCCGGGCAAAGAAGTTCTTGAGAACGCCTGAGAGCAGCCCGCCGCCAGCGGTGGAGATCAGCACCACCAGCATGAGAGCGAACTTTTGCCTGAGCAGCAGAAAGCCCAGCACGGCCAGCGTCACCAGGGTGACCACGGTGCCGCCTCCCAGAGCGGTAATGTCGCGGCTGGCTTCTCGCAGCCAGGTGGGGCCGATGGGCAGGGCAGGGTCGGCCGGCTGGCGGAGGCTGCGCAGAATGGCCTCGTCATAGGCATGGCTCTCACCCTCCCGCACCTCGTCCGCCACCTCGATGAAAATCCAGAGGCTCAGGCAGCCGGCCAGCACAGCCAGCAGGAAGGTTCTTTCCGGGAACTGGAATCGCCAGGTCATGGGGAAAGGTGGCACCACCCTGCAGACGGGTCAATTCAGTCGGAAAAGGTTCGGAAATTGGATGGAGCTGAATTTTAAATCCTGACGTCGCAGGGGGACGATTCGGGATTGATGAAGACGCTTGCACTTTTCGCTCTGGGCCTGGCGGCCATGGCCGTCCTGCCCTCCTGCGTTGTCGAGCCCCTGCCTCCTCCTCCCCCTGGGCGTGTGGTCACGGCAGACTTGGGTTACTACAACACCCTGCCCGTCGGATATGCTGGTCCCACCTATTACTATGGGAACCGGTATTACTATGGCGGACGGTATGATGTGGGTCGCTACCACTATCGCGGCCGCTACTATGACCACCGCTACTACCACCGTGGTCGCTACTACTACGGCGGTGCCTATCGCGGGCCTGGTGTGGGTGTCCACGTCCGGCGGTACTGATCGACAGTCAGTGGGCCTTCCGATGTTTCATGGATTCTCATTTGCAAGACAGAATGCCAGGGGCCAGTGCGTTGCCTTGGGTCCGGTGGTGAAGGTGTGAGCCTTCGCCAGCCACCCGGCCTTATCACAACGCAACCTGCTCCATGAGATTCTCCAGCCCGCCCCTGGCCCTATTCTGTTCGGTCCTCACCCTCTCGACTGTCTGGCTTCCCTCCGTTGCGACTGCGCAAGAGGCGTCCAAGGACCCGGTCAATACGCCCCCCGGGGGGGCAGGTCCTGAGCGGCCCAAGCTGGTGGTCGGCATTGCGGTGGACCAGATGCGCTGGGACTTCCTCTACAAGTACCAGGAGCGCTATGGCGCAGGTGGTTTCAAGCGGCTGGTGGGGGAGGGCTTCACGTGTGAGAACGGGATGATCGGTCATCTTCCCTCTTACACAGCGGTCGGCCATGCCACAGTCTTCACCGGTTCTGTTCCTGCAATCCACGGGATTACAGGAAACGACTGGACTGACCAGCTCACCGGAAAGAGCGTGTATTGCACCGATGACGACACGGTGCAAACCGTGGGGGGCACCACCGGCGATGGCAAGATGTCGCCTCGCAACATGCTCACCTCAACAGTGACGGATGAGCTGCGGATCGCGACCAACTACCGCTCGAAGGTTGTAGGGGTGTCGCTGAAGGATCGCGCCTCGATTCTTCCCGCCGGACACACGGCTACGGCCGCCTACTGGCTGGAGGATCTGACAGGCAACTTCATCACCAGCACGTACTACATGAACGACCTGCCGGAGTGGGTGAAGCAGTTCAACGACTCCAAGGTGGGTGAGCAGCTCTTGTCCGGTGAGTGGAACCTTCTCCGCCCGGCGGAGGAGTATGTGCAGAGCACCCGTGATGATGTGCCCTGGGAGGGCAAGTTTGACAAAGAGGCGGCTCCAGTCTTCCCCCACCGTGTTTCTTTCTCGTACAAGCTGAAGAAGGATACCATCCGCACCACCCCGTTCGGCAACACGCTGAGTCTGCGCTTTGCCAAGGCTGCCGTGGAAGGCTACAACCTCGGTGGAGGACCGGTGACGGACTTCCTCACCATCAACTGCGCCTCCACTGACTATGTCGGACACAAGTTCGGCCCGAACTCCATGGAGGTGGAAGACACCTACCTGCGCCTGGACCAGGATCTGGCGGAATTCTTCACCTTTCTGGACGGTCGTGTGGGTAAGGGAAACTACCTGGTCTTCCTGACCGCGGACCACGGGGTGGCCCACACCGTGGGTTATATGAAAGAAAACCGCCTCCCTTCAGAGGGGTGGAATCCGAAGGGCCTGGTGCGTGAGCTCAATGACTATCTGAACGGACGGTTCGGTGTGGAGAAGCTGGTGGCAGGTGAGGCAAACTATCTGGTGAACTTCGACCTGCCCAAGATCGAGGAGAAGAACCTCGACTTCGACGCCATCAAAAATGCCGCGGTGCGTTGGATCCGGAAGTATCCGGGCGTGCTTTTCGCTGTGGACATGGAGAACATGGACGGCGCTCCCGTGCCTGAGCCGCTGCGCACGATGATGATAAACGGCTTCAACGCCAAGCGCTGCGGCAGCATTCATGTGGTGCCGAATCCCGGCTGGGTTACTGGTGCCGGCAAGCAGGGTACCACCCACGGCTCCTGGTACCCGTATGACACGCACATTCCCGTGGTGTTCATGGGCTGGGGCATCCGCCACGGCAGCAGCAACGAGGTCGTCTATCAGCACGACATCGCGCCCACCGTGGCGGCGCTTTTGCACATTCAAATGCCCAACGGCTGTGTGGGGCGGCCCATCAAGGCGGTGCTCAACAAGCAGCCTTGAGCTCTAGCTCGATGCGGCTGGTGTGGAGGGTCTGCTCCCGAATTTGGGAACGGATGTTCTGCACCCGCCGCACCACTTCCGGTGCCAGTTCCAAGTCTTCCGCCTCACCTCGCATGCGTCCTTCCGGGGTGGAGGGCAGCAGCATCCGCGTGAAGCGGTGACCTTCCAGATACTGGCTCTCCTCTTCCGGGGTGGCCAGGGAGAAGAGCCCGCCGTAGAACCAGGGCTTGGGATCAGAGTCCGGGTCATGAATCTTCATGAGCCGGTGCACGATTTCACAGGATCGGGCCAGCCGCCGGGGATCCAGCACCGCCAGCCGGTCCATGTAGGCCCGGGCGTGGTGATTCAGTCCCGAGTGCACGAGCCAGCGGTCGTTCACCCGGCGGATCCAGGTTTCCACCTGGTCCAAACAGCTCTGTCGGGGGACTTCAGCGAGGGTTGCTGCGCTGGTGCCTCCGTGACTGGCGAGTTCGGCGGCTTTGTGGAGATCGTCGTGATTCATGGAGCCGGGGGCCATCAATGGATCGCCGCCTTTTTAAAAACTGCAAGCAATTGCAACCTTCTGGTCCCGGTCGGCGAGTCCATCACCACCTGGGTTCCGGCCGTCCGGCCGAAGACCGCCGCCCCCAACGGGGAGAGGATTGAAATCTGGTCGTCTTCGAAGTTCGCCTCATGCGGAAGCACGAGGGTAAAGTCAAACCGGTCCGGTGGTGAGGTGGAAAGGTCCTCCACTCGCACGAGCGTCTGCAGTCCGGCCACCGAAGGTTCGTCGTCGGATTCATCGTCAAAGACCTTGGCATCCTGAAGCCGGTCCGCCAGCAGACTGCGCTCCCTGGCATCGAGGGGGTTGAAGGCATCGTCGTGGTCCAGAAAGGTGCGGAGTGTATGGAGGTCAGACTGGGAAATGGTGAAGAGAGGGGAAGATTTCATGATGGATCAAAATGGGATATGGGCACGGATTGAGAGCGGCTCCGGACATGACAAGACCGGGCCGTGACGGACCTGCGCAGGCCCGTGGGTACGCATGAGGGAGGAATGAATCAGGGCAGACCAGGACGGGGCTCAATGGCCGACAATCCCTGGCAAAGGCCTGCCCCGCTTACGCGCGGCTGGCGTCAAGACGGTGCCCGCGACCACCCGTCCACCGTCGGATAACCGGGCGGGCGGGGCTGGAAGTTTTCAGTGCGGGTGTCATGACGGTTGGGCAAAGGGTCACATTGAGCGGACCCTCCTCTAACATACTACGCTTCTGGAAGATGCAAGGTGCCTTGCAACTTCTGCGGGATCGCCTCAGAATGGGGCTGCGCATGTCCGACCCCCATTCCAACTCTGTCACGCTCACCGTTTCCATCCTGCGAGAGATGCAGGTGGTCTATGACTTTACCTCCAATCCGGCCCATTTGCCGCGCTGGGCGCCTGGTTTATGCAATAACATCCGCCGTGGCGAAGGGAGCGATGAGTGGATCATCGACACTCCCGAGGCGCCGGTGCGTCTGCAGTTCACGGCCCGCAATGAGCTAGGGGTGCTGGACCACTGGGTGCGGCCGGCACCGGAGGTTGAGATTCATGTGCCCATGCGGGTGGTCGCCGCTCCCTATGGCAGTGAGGTGATGTTCACCCTTTTCCGTCTGCCGGGCATGTCCGCCTCGGAATTTGCCGCAGATCAGCGAATGGTGCTGGCGGACCTGCGTCGGCTCAAAGGGCTCTTGGAGGCCCCAGATGCCGCCTGATCCGGTTCGAGCTACTTCCACCACATCAGCAGCAGAGTGCCAGCGGCAGCACCTGCTGCGCCGACACCGCACCAGCACAACAGCCGGGTTCGAGGTGACAAAGCGTCCCAACGGGCCTTGAGCTTTAACACTGGTGGGCGCAGTTTCTGCTCCGTCCAGTCCAACCCTCGGGCCATGAAGAGGGATTCGCTGCCCATCAAGCCCAGTCCGGCCACCAGTACCGGCAGCCCTGGTCCGGGCACTGCCATGAAGAACAATCCGGCGATGATCAGAAAGAGGCCGACTCCAACAAACAAGATTTGCCCCCAGCTGAAACCGCCCTTGCGCTGCTCTTGACGGCGCTTGTGCAGATTCACGAAGCGTTCGCCAGGTTTGTCATTGGCAAACAAGTGCCACTGCTGCTCCACCCGTTCCCGAAGACTCTGTTTTTCTGTGGCCGGAGCTTTCGCTCCAGTCGCGGCGGGGGCTTTGCTCATGGCAGGCGGAAAATCAGCTTCGAGACAGGATCACGGGCCAGGGAGCCGGGAGGAAGGCCGGTGACATCCAGTTCATGATGAGGAGGGTAAGGGGAAACAACGCGACCAAATGTCGGGGACCATTTTGCAACGGGGAGGGATTCTTTGTCGATCAGCGCCTTGGGCGGTGCCGCTGGCTTGGGCTCGGTGACAGGCATCAGGTCTCGCGGCGGAGGGGTGAGGGCTCCCGTGTTTGTGTCAGCCTGCGGGCTGGTGGTGAAGTTTTGTCCCTCCTGCGTGCGATACACCGTGCCGTCTGAAGTGATCGTGGCAGACTCGCCCGGCTGGAGAAACCGGGTGGTGGAGTTTGCGGTGTAGCTGGAGGCGTAGTTCGATGAGACAACTCCTGGCTGCGGCGCCGTGTTCTGGTAGATCACCGTGCTCCGGACCGGGATGGTGCGGTTCGTGAGGGTCATCCCCGGAGCGGCAGGCTGGGTGGGGATGTAAGTGGAAGTGGGCGGGTTGTAGTAGCGGGTGTTTGTTGTGGCGGCGGCATACTGCTGCTGTTGTTGCAGACGCTGCGCCTGGGCCCGGGACTGGGTCGTTTCCCGTCGTGTCTGCCGGGAGAAAAGACGGTCAAAGAACCCCGGTTCTTCGCGGGTTGAGGAAGTGGCGACCGTCGTCCGGCGGGAGTTTGAGTTACCGTTGGAATTGGAGGTGGTGTAGGTCTGGGCGTTGACGCTCAAACTGGTGAGGGAGATGATGCCAAGCACCGTGAGGCATCCTCGAAGCTCGGTGCAAAAGGGTTTGAGCGTCTTCATACTCCTTGCTGGTGCATCAAATGTGCCCTGTGACACATCGCTCGTGGGCAGGGCGGAGCATCCTGCTGAATGGGGTTCATTTTGAGGTGGTTGCCAAAGTCGGGATTTTTGATTGCTCTATGGAGATGTGTGAAGGGATTGGCTTTGGAGGCCCGAAACGCCATGCAAACCGCGACTTTGATTGCAAAATGCAGGGGTTTGGTGAGCCTGACGGTTGGCGGGGATTGGTTTTTGGACGAGTGTCCCTGCGGCGACTGAGCCGGTTGGGACAACCGGACTACGTCTGAAGCGATGCTGCGGGAGTAGTCCTACGGTCCCCGTCGGCTCAGGAGCGCAGGGGGAGCAGGAGAAGTCGAGGGTGTTCTGGCCACCTCTGACGTTGTTCGGCATGGGGCGGGCAGTCTTCCTGTTGGTTCCTGGAACTCTCCCGGACCGCCAAAACTCCTTCGGAGTAAAGCTCCATCTTACACCCACCCAACGTAGACTCGCTGGAAGCTCGTCAACGTAGGGCTTGTGGCCATATCCTCTTCGAGGAAGAGCTGCGTTTGGCTTGACTCCGATCGGCGAACCGACTGCCCACACCCCCAATTCCGCATTCCTCAGCCCCAGTCTGCATTCTTCCCGCGCGTGTCGATGTGCGTGAAGCTGGGATACTTCCCGATGCCGCCGCGGAACAGGCCGCGGTTGCGCAGGGCGTGGGCGGCCTCGGCCACTTTGGCAGGGGGGCAGTCGTACACCAGGTCGAGCGCTAGATTCTGGAGGTGGAAGGACTGTGGCGCGGCACCGGGACAGGTGGCGTTGTAGGCGGGACTGCGGTAGGCGCTGGCAATGGTCACCAGCCGGACGCCCAGTTCGTCCTGAAGACGATCCGCGATTCGCAGGGTGGCCACCATGTTCTTCCACAGATGGCGGCCAGGCAGTTCGTTGTTCACCCCTTGACGGGTACGGAAGTGGGCGGCCAGCAGGTCCTTGGGGCGGATGTGCTGGAGCTGGAGCTCTTCCAGAAAGGTCTGGTACGCCACACCGGTGGCGTCGAGCACCATGGGTCGATGGGTGCTATCCCGGTCACCGGCCTCTTCTTTGATGCGTTGGACCAGTTCTCGAGGCGATTTAGGGGTGCCGTTCCAGGCCTGGTCCAAGAGGGTGGCCAGCTCCTGTTGCCTCTTGCCAGCGATCCACGGGTAGCCTACTGCCCCCAGCAATGCTCCCGCCGTGGTGCCAGCCAGAGCGGCTGCCATGCGTCGACGGGTCCGGTTGGGCACCCATTCATCGTGATAGAGGATCTTCGGTCCGGCAGGAACGGGATCCGCGGGAGAGGACGGATTCATGACCTGATAGAGGGTGTCTCAAGTACAGCACGGCACTCGCCAGAGACCCGTTTTTGACAGGATTGCTTAACAAGAGTTCAGAAATTCTAGTTTTGCTTGGGGGCTGTAAAATTCAAGGCCACCGGTTTTCCCCGCACTGCCTGGAGGCTGGACAGAGTGTACCCGCCATCCGGGTTGCTTTTGAACTGGATAGGCTGTCCGGCAAAGGCGTCAGTAGCCTTTGCGGCGATCTCCGGCGTCAGCCCTGGACCGTGGAGGAGGGCCAGCTTCACCATCAGCAGTTGCGTCTCCGTGCGGGCTTGGGTGTCCCTCGCGGCCTGTAGAGAGGGGAAGATGGTGCGCACGAGGGGATTGCCTGCTTTAAGGCGCTCCTGGAGTTCCTTGATGGCTGATTGGGATTGCGGCCAAGGGAGAGTGAGGGCGGACTCTGCCTCAGCATACCGGGACCGCATCTCCGCCAGCCAGGAGTTCAGGAGTTCCGGGGTGAGGGAGGAAAACAGGTGCTCATCCACGCCGGCGGGGGGAGAGGCCGGTGTGGGCGGGGCTCCCTCGGTGGCGGCTCCTGCGGCTTGCGCCGAGTTTTGCAGCATCATCAGGGTGGCCACCTCGGTCGCCTGTTGCTCTGCCCACGCGGCAAAGCCTCGTTCGCCGGATACGGCTTGGGCCATCGTGCGCAGAGCGGGCAGCTTGGTCTCCCTGGTGAGCAGTTCCCGACGCGTGGCTTCATCCAGGGTCAGGAGATGTTTGGCCAGCAGGGAGAGAGCATCGCTCTCCATCGAGTACTGGGAAATGGCGGTTATCATCATATCGCCATCACCCAGATGCCGCGCGGCTCGTCGTACGGCGTCCACCGCATCCAGGGCATGGCCGGTGCGGCTTTCGTTGAATTCAAAAGCCGCCTTCATGAGCCCCAGATTGCAGAGGGTCTGCATCTTGCCCAGATGAGGCAGCGGCATGAAGGGACCCTCCTCCATGGTCAGACCCCAGTCGCAAGGGGCGGTCGAGACTCCGGCTTTGGTGAAGCGGTTGAGGGCGGCCTTCTGGTGAGAGAGGAGAGCCCGGACGTTCTCCGGGTCCCAATGGTTGCCGTTGCGATGCCCCTGCAAGAGGGCGACCTCATTGCGGGTCATCTCCGTGAGAAGTCCGATGCCCTGCCAGTAGAGCAGGGCGGGGTTCACCGGTTGGGCGAGGCTGGGCTGCGCCCCGATCAAGGAGGGCAGGCACCAAAGACCAGCGGCCGCCAGGGCGGCCCGGAAAGCGCGGGGTTGCATAGGTGCTGTCGGGTGGGGGTTCCGCCACAGGATAACCTGCGGCGTTTTCCCAATAGATAGCGAATTTGCCTCTGCAAAGCACGCTTTTCCTTTGGCTGCCCCGGCTTCATCCAGGCTGCCGCGCCTTCCGCCCTGGCCGCGGTGCTTCCTGAAACCTCAGGAGGCGTCCTTCTTCAAGCTGGTGAGCATGGCCTTCAAAGATGCGGTGATCTTGTCTGCCGCCGGCACCTCCAGATAGCTGCTGCGGGCCCGCCAGGTCTCGTAGCCGCCCATGGCGTGCTGCTCCGTAGTGGGAAGATAACCGTTGTAACCATTGGCCAGGGAGATGGTGAAGCTGCCCTTGAAGGGATTCGTCTTTTTCAGATCCAGGCCGATCTCCACAAACACCTCGCAGGGGATGCTGGTGATGGCGAGATCGCCGATCCGGTGTGCCTGCAGCTTCACTGGCACCTTGTCTGGATAGGCGTCCAGCAGCACGGCCTCCCGTGCATAGATGGCCTTGCGGTCTGCCCACTGCCCGTCCTTGTCTTTGGGAACGGTGTCCAGCAGGTTGCGGGCTCGAACCAGTTCTTCCCCGGACGCCTTCCGCACGTCCAGCTGGAGCACTTCTTCCCGCGAGTCCAGCGTGAGGTTGTTTTTCCAGGGGACTGCACCGTACGCTTTCATGGCCGCCCCGGCCACGGACGCGGCCACTTCCTGGATGCGCTGTCCGGCGCGAAGTCTTCCGGCAGGCACCGTAGCGCCGAAGTTGATGTTATTGATGTTGCCGCTCGTTCCGTTGGACATGATGCCCACAAAGGGCGGCTTGTTTTGATAGCGCTGACCACCTGCGTCTAACTGGTGCGCCAGTTCATTGGCAAAGGCGGCAAAGTAGTCGGCCGAGATCGGAGGATTGCCGCCCACATAGTGCAAACTGTAGTTGGCCAGGACCGCGATTGGGCGTTTGTCGGCGGCGGACCGCACGGCGAAGACCGCCACCTGTGGGTCCACCGGACCCGTCGGGCCGCTCACCTTGGCATTGCCCACCCCGGGGTTCATCCAGGCGCGATCCGCCTTGCCATCGAAGGGGTTCTCATAGCTCTCACCCTCTTTCACAAGCCAGCGACGGTTGAAGACCTGTGTGGCATCTTCAGCCACCGCCCAGCCCGCCTCTGCGGGTTCGAGGTTTTGATACGCCGTGATCAGGCCTGCCGCGATGCGGTCAGGCAGGGCGGCGAGGTAGGCGGGGTCCGGGTCGCTCTGGAACACCGGTGCCATCGTGGCGGAGCTGTGCGTGTGCGTGGCGGAGATGAGCATCCGGTCCACTGGCACGCCGGTCTTGGCCGACGCCGCTGCTTTGGCCTTGTCGCAGATGTCCTGCGGAATCATGCAGGCATCCACCACCACCAGGATCATGGCCTTGCTGCCATCCTGCAATGCCAGGCACCGGGCGTGAATGGGGTCCGTGATGCCCTTGGCAAACCCGCCCTTCATGCTGCCGTTCACCGGCGTGGGGAAATGCGTGGGAGAGATGTCCTGGGCATGCGCCCCGGCTTTAAAAACCGGAGCAGCAGGGGAGGCAGGTGCGGCCAGCGCGGCGGCAAGAACCGTCAGCGCAGAAATCACAAAACGTCGGGTCATGCGGGGATTACGGGAATCCCCGACGGCAACTGGCGCGCCTTTGTGCCTGCAAGAGGTACTTTTGTGCTCCGGGCCGCAGAAGGCTGGCTCAACGCCAGGGCTGGGAGGCGGGGGACTGGAGAAATTCCGCCCAGAGAGGATCCTTCAGGGAGTCCTTGAAGTTGTATTTGCCCGTGCTTTCTAGGAACTTCATGCTGCTGGCGGTCGACTCGAAGTCCTTGGCGGCCAGGAAGACGTCCAGTCCCTGGGCATGGACGTCTGCATTCTTGGGTTCCAGGGCCAGCGCTTCGCGGATCGTGGTGGCCGCGCTGGCGGGTTCACCTTTGGCCACCTGAAGCTGCCCCTTCCAGGACAGGAGCTCTGCATCTTTTTCCAACGCCGCCATGAAGCCATCCAGGCATTCAATCGCCTTGTCGTAATTCTTCTCCATGAAGTAGAGATCCACCAGCTTGAACTGGTAGTTGGCAGAGGTGTAGTGGTTCGCGGAGGCAAGCAGGGCCTTCTTGTACCCGTCGGCATCGCCAACAGCCTGCAGGGCACCCAGGTACATGGCGTTGGCCGTGACGCTGTTTTTCATCTCGGTGGGCATCGAGTTGTAAACCTCAATGACCCCCTTGTGGTCCTGCTGACGAAACTTGTCCGACATCTTTCCAAACTTCTCGATGTCTTCCAGCTTGGTGTTGGGTTTGTCGAAGAGCCGGTTCAGAAAGGACTTGTCCAGCTCCGCGAGAGCAGGCAGCGCAGCTTGACGGCTCTGCTCCACCATGCCGGAGCCCAGCACCTGGTTGTAGAAATCCACGATTCCCAGCTTGCCCTCGGAGTCCTTTTCAACGGTGAAGTCGAGGAGGATGGTGCCCATTGTATCGGAGGAGAAACGGAAACGGGGTTTGATCAGGCCTTCATGAATGACGAGGTGCTTGTAAGTCACCTGCTGCTCCGACCACATCTTGATGAGGTGGTCCAGATTCTGTCTCAAGCCCTGGTTCATGCCGAGGCGGAACTTCTCTATGTCCGGACCGGAGGTCTGCACTCCAGAGAGGATCTTGGTGATGATGCCCTTGAGGTTGAAGGCTGCCTTAACTCCGGCGGCGTTGCTGTCCTTCAGATCCTGCTCCAGCTTCTTGGCAAAGGCATCGAGAGCCGTGCGATCCGCCTCCGGGGCGTCAGCCAGTGTTTTGTAGGCCGGGGCCGCAGGGGCCGCCTCTTCTGTGTTCGCGGTGGGCGTTTCCTGCTTTTTGGAACAAGCAGGCAGGACCACCAGGGTGGTCGCCAGAGCGGCACAAAGGGGGAGAAGTAAAGGGGATTTCATGGTCAGATTCCGCCCAAACTAGGTCAGCACGGGGAAGTTGTCGAGAAACGGGAGGGCGGAAATCCCACCTGGCAAGTGCCTCCAGCAACACCGGGTTGATAAAAATCCAGCTTGAGCTAGCGGAAGCATCATGAGCACTCTCGCGCAGCTTCAGGAAGTTTTTCGAAATGTCTTCGACGACGACTCACTGGTGATCGCCAACGAAACCACCGCACAGGACATTGAAGCGTGGGACTCTGTCCAGCATGTGACCTTGATGTTGGAAGTGGAGGATGCCTTCAAGGTGCGCCTGTCCACCTCAGAAATGGCCTACCTGAAGAACGTGGGCGACCTCGTGGAACTCATCGACAGGAAGAAGAAGAAGTAAGGCGCACACCTGACCTGCCACAACAGCTTCCTGTTTTCCTTCCCTGAGCTGACCAACCATGGAGTCCAACGCCTCCCCGGACCTCGTCGCCAACTACCGCCGCCTGCGCAAAGACGGTGCCCTCAATGAGGCCCTGCGGCTGGCCCGGAAGGCTGTGCCAACCCTGGAGCCGGGGCAAGTCGCCCAGCTTGGGAAACTGCTGCAAAAAGACCTGCCTGCCTCAGCCGGTCTTGCCGGAGATGGCGACGCGACTGCCGTGGAGGTGCTTTTGCTCGGGCAGTGCACCACGACTTATCTGCCGCCGGCGGTCACCGCCTGGGCATGGTCAGAAGGTCTGCGGGTGAGTGTGAAGGATGGCGAGTACGACCAGGTGCTGCAGGAGCTTATGCAATTGACGCCGGACCAGGCGCCGGCTGTGATTGTGGTGTTGCCTTGGAACCAGCGCCTCCTCGGTGGCGGTGATCGTGGAGTGGTGGAGCGTGTGGATGATGAGCTGGCTTTTCTCAAGCAGGTGTGGGCCCAAGTGGTCCGTCTGAAGTCCAAGCTGGTGCAGGTCTCCTACGACTGGGTACATCCCGGCCCACTGGGCTACAGCCTTTCCTCCCGACGCGGCGGCACGGTGGAGCTGGTGCAACGTACCAATGCGGCCCTCCGGGCGGTCCTGCCCGCTGGTTCGTACTTCGTGGATCTCGAAAGCGTCAGCGCCTGGCGCGGCAAGGCCGAGTTCTATGACGAGCGCAACTATCACTGGCTCAAGCAGCCCTTCTCGCCCACGGGGTTGTCGCTGGTGGGCCGTCATTTGGCCACTGGTGTGCGGGCGCTGACCTCTGGACGGCGCAAGGTGCTGGTGCTGGATCTGGACAATACCCTCTGGGGCGGCGTGGTGGGGGAGAATGGTCCCCATGGCATCGCCGTGGGCGGTACCGGGGAGGGGCAGGCCTTCACCGCGTTTCAGAAGTACGCCAAGCGTCTCAAGGACTCCGGCGTGATCCTCGCGGTATCGTCCAAAAACAACGATGCCGATGCCCGAGAGCCATTCGAGAAAAACGAAGAGATGGTGTTGAAGCTCACCGATTTCGCGTCGTTTCACGCGAGCTGGGACCCCAAGCCCTCTCGACTGCGCCTCATGGCGAAGGAGCTCAACCTGGGCCTGGACAGCTTTGTGTTCTTTGATGACAACCCCGTGGAGCGTGAGCGTATGCGGGCGGAACTGCCGGAGGTGACGGTCGTTGAGGCTCCGGTCGATCCGGATCTCTACATCCGTGCTTTGCAGGAGTCCCTGGCCTTTGAGGCCGTGGACGTGACCAGCGCGGACGCGGAACGCACTGCGCAATACCAGGCGGAAAGCTCCAGACGCGCCAGTCAGGAAAGCGCTGCATCACCCGAGGACTACCTCGCCTCCCTGAACATGAAGGCGGAGGCTCAGCCGGTTACCGAGGCCAATCTGGACCGCGTGGTGGATCTCATCACGAAGACCAACCAGTTCAACCTCACCACCCGACGCCACTCCCGCGCCGCGGTGGAGGAGATGGTCGCTGCCTCTGGCTCAGTGGCCTTTGCGGTGAGTCTGGCGGACAAGTTTGGTGACTACGGATTGATTGCCGTGGTGCTGGGGACGAAGGGCTCTGGGGACGAAAATGCGTTGCGATTGGATACTTGGCTGATGAGCTGTCGCGCCATGGGGCGGACGGTTGAGCACTGGACCCTCAACCATCTCGCCCACCTAGCGCGGGACTTGGGCTACGATGCCGTGAACGGCGAATACCTGCCCACGGCCAAAAATGTCCCGGTGCAGACGCTCCTCGCGGATTTTGGCTTCGTTCCTCGCAAGGGGCGTGCGGGTGAATCCATGCTGAAACTTTCTTCATATTCCGATTTGCCAACGCAGGTTTCCTAAGCTCAAGACCAGCGATGCCATTGACCAAGACCATGACGCCGCCGTGATGCGGGGCTGACGTGCTTCAGATGATTGAAGCACAACCCAACTATTGAACCTCCAGGCACTGCGCCATCGGGGGGAGTGGGCTCACGCACATATCGTCATTCTTGTTTAACTGATGCTTTTCAACTCACCTGAGTTCGTCGTTTTTTTTCTCGTTGTCTTCGCCGTCTACTGGATGATGGCGCGCCGTTGGCGTTGGCAGAACTGGTTCCTTCTGGGCGCGAGCTATGTGTTCTACGGGTGGTGGGGATTTCATGCTCCCGGTCTGCATGGCTTTGATCGCGCGCTGCCCCTTGTGCTGCTGATCACCTCGACAGTGGCCACCCACGTTTGCGCCGTGGCGCTCTATCCATTGCCCGAGGAATCCAAGCGAAGGCGGGTCATCTTCTGGGTGGGCGTGGCGATCAATGTGGGGATGCTGGGTTACTTCAAGTACCGCGGCTTCTTCATGGAGAATGTGGAGGCGCTGGCCGCGCAGATGGGCTGGCATCTAACGGCGATGGAGCGGAATTTCATCCTCCCAGCGGGCATCAGCTTCTATACCTTCCAGGGCTTGTCGTATCTGATTGATGTGGATGGCGGTTCCCAGAAGCCGCCGGATCGCTTCTGGGACTTTGCGTTGTTTCATGCATACTTCCCGCAGCTCGTCGCAGGGCCCATTGAGCGGACGCCGAATCTGCTGCCCCAGCTGATGCGGCAGCGCACGCTCACTCCAGAGCGCTTCTGGAGCGGCCTCCAGCTGGTGATCATTGGCTATGTGAAAAAGGTGGCCATTGCCGATGCCATCGCTCCCATCACGGCGGATGCCTTCAATCCTGGGCTGCCGCACTCAGGGGTGGGATTGCTGCTGGGCATCTACCTCTTTGCCCTGCAGATCTACGGGGACTTTTCTGGCTATAGCGACATCGCTCGCGGCTGTTCCCGCCTCATGGGGGTGGAACTCATGATCAACTTCCGCCAGCCCTACTTCTCGAGAAACATCACCGAGTTCTGGGAGCGCTGGCACATTTCCCTGTCGAGCTGGCTGCGGGACTACCTCTTCGTCCCGCTGTGCCGCATCTTCCGGGGCAAGAAGTGGATCCCGTTCAACCTTTTTGTCACCATGCTCGTGTCCGGCATCTGGCACGGTGCCTCGTGGAACTTTGTGTTCTGGGGCATGGTGCTGGGGATCTTGCTGGTGATCCACAAGCTTTGGGCGGGGCCCAAGGCGGGCAAACATCCGCATCGGCCGCACACTCCCCGTGCCTGGGCGGTGCAGCTGGCGGGCATGTTCCTCACCTTCCACGCGGTGTGTCTCACCCTGGTGTTCGTGAAGACCCGGAACCTGACGGAGGCTTGGAACCATGTGGCAGGCATTTTCACTAAGGGCTTCTCCACCGCCGATACCATTCCGGCCGTCTATTTTGCCTTCTACGGTCTCGTCGTGGTGCTGCTGGATTTCCCCTGTTGGTGGAATGATCGCGAACGTCCCGTGGCGGATGACGCCCCCTCCTGGCAGCGTGGGCTGGTCTTCGGCTGCCTGCTCCTGTTGCTCACCTATCTGGGGGAGATGACCGGGGTGTCCTTTGTGTACTTCCAGTTTTGATCCGCGCGGGTGCTGAGGTGCGGTGTACCATCGCTTGCCAGCACCCGTTTTCCGTGGTTTGCTCGCCGCCCACTTTTTTCCTCTGGGACCTCTCAGGGGAGCCGCTCGATTCTGACCTGACCTTATGGACATTGCCTCCGAAGTCCGCCGCCGCCGCACCTTTGCCATCATTTCCCACCCGGACGCCGGGAAAACCACGCTGACGGAAAAGCTCCTCCTCTACGGAGGCGCGGTGCAGTTGGCTGGCTCAGTCACGGCCAGGAAGAATCAGCGCTCCACCACCTCCGACTGGATGGATCTGGAAAAGCAACGTGGGATCTCTGTGAGCTCCACGGTGTTGCAGTTCGAGTACAAGGACTGCGTGGTGAACCTGCTGGACACTCCCGGTCACAAGGATTTCTCAGAAGACACCTACCGGGTGCTCACCGCCGTGGATGCCGCCATCATGGTGGTGGATGCCGGTAAGGGTATCGAGAGCCAGACACGGAAGCTCTTTGAGGTTTGCCGCAAGCGCGGTGTGCCCATTTTCACGTTCATGAACAAGCTGGACCGTCCGGCTCGTGAACCGCTGACGCTGCTGGATGAGCTGGAAACGGTGTTGGGCATCGGAGCGTGTGCGCAAAACTGGCCGCTCGGCATGGGCGACCGCTTCCGCGGTATCTTCGAGCGTCGCGAGAGCCAGGTGCATCTCTTTCAGCGTACCGCCGGCGGTGCTTATCGGGCACCAGTCCGGGTGGGTGGGCTGGAGGATGAGTATGTGAAAGAGCATGTGGATGAGCATGCCCTGGCCCAGGCTCGTGAAGAACTGGAGATGCTGGATGGAGCGGGCCATGCCTTCGACATGGACGCCATCTCGCGCGGTGAACTGACTCCCGTGTTCTTTGGCAGTGCGAGCAACAACTTCGGCGTGCAGCTCCTGCTGGACGCTTTCCTGGAGATGGCTCCCCCCCCGGCACCGCGGGTGGCCAACACTGGAGCGGTGACCCCTGAAGCTCCAGAGTTCTCGGCTTTCGTCTTCAAGATCCAGGCGAACATGGATCCCCGTCACCGCGACCGTATCTACTTCCTTCGCGTGGTCTCAGGAGCCTTTCGTCGTGACATGGTGGTGAACAACCCACGCACTGGCAAGGCGGTCAAGCTGTCCAACTCCCAACGTGTGTTTGCCCGAGAGCGTGAGACCTTGGACGAGGCCTTCGCAGGGGACGTGCTCGGCGTCGTGGGCAACTACGACCTGATGATCGGTGACACTCTGGCGGCCGATCCGAAGCTGAAGTTCGATGTGATGCCCCGCTTCGTGCCGGAGTGTTTTGCTTATTTGCATGGCGATTCGCCTTCCACCTACAAGCGGTTCCGTGAAGGTCTGCAACAGCTCCTCCAGGAGGGCGTGATCCAGCAGTTCCACCAGCCTGGCTCCGTGCAGCGGGTGCCTCTGCTCGGAGCGGTCGGCCCCCTGCAGTTCGAGGTGGTGAAGTACCGTCTGCAATCCGAATACAACGCGGAATCGCGCCTGGAGAATGCCTCCTGGCAGGTCGTTCGATGGGTGCGGCGCAAGGGAGGGGAAACATGGTCAGATGATGCGGTGACTCCTGTGCGGGAAACCGCCCTGGCCCGGGACGAGCTGGGCCGCCCAGTGCTGCTGATTTCAGACGCCTGGTACCTCGGCACCTTTCAGAATCGCAACCCGGATATCGAGTTGTCTGAAGGGCCGTATGCCGACGACAAGGGGGACGACGACGCGCTGGCGGCCTGATCCGTTCACCCAAGGCAGGCGTTAAAAAAGTTTCAAGCAGGCATCGTTGCGCGCTGGACTATGAATGAAAATTCATTCATGATTCACAATGCTCGCCACCGATCCCTCACCTGACACTCCGGCGGCACCTCTCTCCAAGAAGCGATGGTTGGGCTCTGGGGCGTTGGTTGCCGCTGGACTATTCGTGTTGGGGAGGCTGGCCGCTGAGCCTCTCAGAACGCTGGGGCACTATGATAGCCGTGCAATGGAGGCCTTTGCGGCCGTGGAGCACTACGGATTGCGCAAGAAGCCGGTGGATCCTCAGGTGGCTTTCTTTGGCAGCAGCCAGACTTTTTGGGGGTTGGTGCCGGAGGTGATCGGTCGCGCCTCCGGGCACGATCCGGACGAACTGCGGGTCCTTGGAGTGGAAGCGGGCACGCCGTTTGACATGTGGAACCTGATCCGGCGCAACCCCGAGTACTTTGACAACCTGAAACTGGCGGTGGTGGAGGTGAATCCCGTGATGATGCAGACAGGGAAAGAAGGGGATGCTCGCTTGCAGCACTCCATCAGCCAGCACGCGACGCTGGAGGAGCGCAATCTGCTGCATCACCGGCATGAGCGGCTCAAGCAGCAGGCAGAGTGGCTGCTGCCACTGACCTCTGCGAGGCACTCATTGCGCTCGGTGTTTCTCGCACTGGCGGATCCAGAGGAAGGGGCGGAACTTTATCCTTTTCCAGAAGGGCGCATTCACCCCGCTGCCGACTGGTACATGCACAATGCCGGTGCCGTCACGAAGCGCTCGATGGTGCCAGCGGATGTAGCCGCCCGGCGGCTGGTGGGATACAAGGGGTGGAAGGCGTCTGCCTTGCAGGACCTGTGCCTGAAGAAGGTGCTGGCCTGGATGGAGGAGCACGAGATCCCGGTGCTTATTCACCAGTTCCCGCTGCATCCGGAGGTGGTGGATCTCATCCACAACGACACCCATTTTCATCACTGCTATACCCAGTACTCCGCTTATGTGGATAGCCTGCGTCCGAAAGCGGCTGGCATGGTGCGGCTCTTGCATCCTGACGAGTGCGGCGCGGGGATGTCGGGCATGGCGGACCGCATGCACCTGAATGAAAGCGGTGCCAGCTACTACTCCCTTCATCTGGGCGAGAACATCCGCACTTTGGTGGACCCAGTGGCTGCGGAAAAGGCGCGGGACGATCTCTGAATGAATCCGGCCCGGCTTGAGGCTGGATTTTTCACTTGGGTGTGTTATGCGTTTCCGGCATTCTACCCTTCTCATGGCAGACTCTCTACCCACCTCACCCAAGCGCGGCATTTCGCAGTGGTTTGGATCAGGGGCGCTGGTGGCTCTGGCCGTCCTTCTTGCCGGAAGATTCGCGGCGGAAAAATTGCGGGGACTGCCCCACTTTGATGAGCGGGGTGGGATGGATGCCTACGGGGCGGTGGAAACTTACTACCTGAAGAAGAATCCCAACCCCGTGGAGGTCGCCTGTTTTGGCACGAGCCAGAGCGTGTTTGGCATCTCGGAGAGTGAAGTGGCCACCTGTCTGGGAGAAAAGGCGGAACGTGTGCGCAATCTCGGAACCCCCGGGGGGACGCCGTTCGACATGTGGAGTCTCGTGCGCCGGAATCCAGACAGCTTCAAGGACTTGCATCTGGCGGTGGTGGAGATCAACCCGTTCGTCCTGCAAAAGGGGCTGGAAGGCGATGATCGCATGGTGCTGAGCTTGAGCCAGAAGGCGACTCTGCATGAGCGGCTCACCATTGCCAGCGCCCACATGCGGAGGCGGCAGTTGATGGACCTCGTGCTGCCGCTCTACTCGGCCCGTCGGTCTCTTCGGACGGTCTTTTTGAATGTGCTTGATCCCTGTCCGGGCAATGCACTCTGCCCCTGTCCGGAGCAGAAGGCTCTTCCGGCTGCCGGTTGGGTGGTGAATCACGCCCATCGTTACAACCGCGATCGTCAGAAGGTCTCCCCGGAGCTGGTCGCCCGCCGCTTCTTTGGCAACTGGCGGGTGTCAGAGCTTCAGGACGAGTCGTTGCGCAATCTTCTGGCCTGGTTTGATGAGCACAAGGTGCCGGTGGTGTTGCATCAGATGCCCGTGCATCCCGAGGTGGTGAAACTCGTGAAGTCAGATCCGCGCTACAGCAAGGGGTTCCAGCAGTTCTCCGACTATGTGGCTTCCCTCAAGCCAACTCCTGCGGCAGTGATCCAGATTCTGGACACGGATGAGTGTGGGGCGGGCGAGGGGGACCTCGCCGACCGCACCCACCTGAACCAGTTGGGGGCGTGCATCTACTCGCGATACCTGGCTGAGAAGATCAAGGCCGTGCCCGGACTGGCCGTGACTCAGGGCGGCTAGAGTTTGTTTCAGTCCGAGATCAGGCAAGCCCAAACTCCCGGCGGCCGGGATCGGACTGTAGAACGAGGAATGTGCAGATCCCCAAGAGCGTGCCGAACGGGACGCTCATCAAGTTGAAGCCTGCCATCACCAGAATGAGCATGCGATTGCGGCGCTGGCGGATGCAGCGGCCGGCGTAGATGGTGAGCCCGGAGATGGTCCAGCCGATGAGGACAAACACCAACATCATCCCGGCAAAGATGCGGAAGATCCAGACCGGTGGCGGCCCAGAGGACGGCCGATTTTGTGAAGTAGAAGGGGACTCCTCAGCTTGGCCTTCATTCTGCACAGATGGGTCTCGGTCGTCACTCAAGTGCTCCCCCTGTTGAGCCCGATGTGACGATGAAGACTCCCACTCCGAGGCGGGAATCATCGACAGGGCACCAAACAACACCACATAGATGAGGAGGAAGCTGGAGATCAGGATGCCCATGCCGCCTGTGATGAAATAACCCCAGGAGAGGAGCCGGAGCCGCTCATGGGTGACCGCCCGGATCTCGCCGGGCGTCAGACCGCCAACGACGGTTTCAGGAAGCACAGGAGGTTGGGAGGAATCCATGGGGAAAAGGGGCTTGTCGAAGGGATCTGCTCCAAACGTCACCTAGCGGACCTGGAAGTTGGTGAATCCGTCCTGCTGCGATCTGGGCACGTACTGGTCGTCTGGTGAGGGTTCGCCCAGCACCGGGGTCCCGTAGAGGCTGTTGTAGTGCTCCATCTGGCGGGTGGTTTTGCGTGAGGTGGGCTTGCGGGCGTTGACGGGGCCGCTGCACGCCGCCAGCAACAGGAGGGTGAGGCACAGGGACGCCGTGGCCATGGCAGGGTGCCGATCGCGCTTGGTTCGCATGGACATGATGTAAAACCATTTTGAGTGCGAAGGCAACTTCCCCAGCATGCTTCACAACCAGCGTGGCGCGGCAGGGCGAATCGGGATTAGGCGGCCTGTCAGAACCAAGTCGCGATTTTTTGCCACCCATGATCCTCGATGCCACCTGCCAGTTGGACTATGAATGCTCCAATTCCATCTCTGCCGTCTTCATGCTGCGCCCGCGCAGCGGATGGGCCCAGTGGATTATGAAGGAGTCCTTTCATCTCCATCCCCGGGTGCCGGTGGTGGAGTTTGACGATCTCTATGGCAACCTGTGCCAGCGGCTCGTCATACCCAAGGGGCGGCTTCACCTGTCTGTGGAGTACCGGGCGGATGTGGCGGATGGCGTGGATGTGGATCTCATGGCACCCATCCTGCCGGTGGAGCAGCTTCCCACTGAGGTGATGCACTACCTGCTACCGAGTCGGTACTGCCCGTCGGATCAACTGGGGAAACTGGCCGTCCAGGTGGCGGGGAACTCTCCCCGCACCTATCTGAGGGTGGCCCGCATCCGCACCTGGATTCACCGGAACGTCACCTATCAACACGGAGCGAGCCACGCCTCCACCTCCGCTCTGGATACCGCTCAAAGCCGGGTGGGCGTGTGCCGGGACTTCGCGCACCTCGGCATCAGCCTGTGCCGGGCGATGAACATCCCGGCGCGGATGGTGGTGGGCTTCTTACACGAACTCCAGCCCATGGACCTGCATGCCTGGTTCGAGGCCTATCTGGGCGGGCGGTGGTTCACATTCGATGCCACCGAGGACGTGACCAAGGGCAACCGCATCGTCGTGGCCTATGGGCGGGATGCTGCCGATGTGGCGCTGGCGACCCTGTTCGGTCCCTTCAAGCTTAAGGCCATGCGCGTGACGGTCGGGGAGGTTTTGCGCCATTGAATGGCAAATAGTTGGGAAGAAAAGCCGGGGACTGGCTATTTAGGAGAGGGGCGAACGTCTGTTTGCGCCCAGACGTCTCTCCACTGTCACCTCACCTCATGAGCATCCCCCTGAATCGTCCTTGGCCAGCTTTACTGCTGTCGGTTGCTGTTGCCGCATCCGCGGTCCTCGGAGTCGACCCCGTTGTTGCCCAGTCAGCTTCATCTTCCTCTGCCCAACAGGAGCTTCCCGACGCCGGGCGGATCGTCTTTCTGGGAGACAGCATCACCGCCGACGGAAAGTACGTCGAGTATGTGGAGACTGTACTGCTGGCCAAGACCTCCAAGCGGTATGACATCATCGATCTGGGGCTCTCCAGCGAGACCGTGTCCGGACTTTCTGAGGATGGGCACGCAGGCGGGAAGTTTCCGCGTCCAGACTTGCACGAGCGGCTGACCCGGGCGCTGGACAGGACCAAACCGCAACTCGTGGTGGCCTGCTACGGGATGAACGACGGGATCTACTACCCGTTCAGTGACGAGCGGTTTGGGAAATATGAGTCGGGCATGCGCGATTTGCGCAGGGAGGCGGCTGCACGTGGCATCTCGGTCACTCATCTGACGCCGCCGGTGTTTGATCCGGTACCGATCAAGGACAAGGTCCTGCCCGCAGGCCTGGACGCCTACCCAAGGCCGTTCGTGGGGTACAATGAGGTGTTGGGGAAGTATGGAGCCTGGCTCCAGCGGATGGCTGTCAGCGAGAAATGGGCGGTGGTGGACATCCATGGGGCGATGACCAAGGCTCTGGATGAGAAGCGCAAGACAGATGCCGCATTTGCTTTCGCCCGGGACGGAGTTCACCCGAACGCGGAAGGGCACTGGGTGATGGCTCAGCCGCTGCTGAACGCCTGGGGTGTGAAGCACGATTACCAAGTGGAGGACCTGACGGCCCCTCAAGGCAGGCTGGCCGTGCTCTACAAGGCGGTTGCCGCCCGCCAACGTCAGATGAAGGCGGCCTGGATGAGCGAGGTTGGGCACAAGCGCCCTGGCGTGGCCCCAGGGTTGCCCCTGCCAGAAGCGCAAGCCAAGGCCGCCGCACTGACGGCCGAGATCCAGACCCTGCTGGCGGTGGGGCCGTCCGCCTGGGTGGGCGTGGCCAAGTCGGAGGCGCCAGCGCCAGCTGCGGCGTCCGCATCAGCGCCGTTTCCTGGCAAGAAGAGCGTCTGGAAGGGATATGATCGGTATGAGTTCGACGTGGAAGGGCACGTGGCGAGTGTGGTGGTGCCCAAAAACGTCGCGAAGGGGAAACCCTGGGTCTGGCATGGGGAGTTCTTTGGCCACAAGCCAGATCCGGATGTGGCCCTCCTCGGCAAAGGTTTCCACATCGTGTACCTGAAAGTGAATGACATGCTGGGCAGTCCGACGGCGGTGCAGTACTGGAACGACCTCTACAAGGTCCTGACAGAGAAGTATGGCCTGGGGCCGAAGCCCGCCCTCGTGGGGCTGAGCAGAGGCGGCCTCTACTGCTACAACTGGGCCATCGCCAACCCGGACAAGGTCTCCTGCATCTATGCGGATGCGCCGGTCTGCGACTTCAAGAGCTGGCCGGGCGGGAAAGGGAAGGGGAAAGGAGACCCCAAGAACTGGCAGCTCGTGCTGAAGCTGTGGGGCTTCAAGGATGAGGCCGAGGCGCTGGCCTACAAGGGGAATCCCGTGGACAACCTCCAACCCCTGGCGCAGCGCAAGGTGCCGCTGCTTCACGTTTATGGCGATGCGGACGATGTGGTGCCATGGGATGAGAACACGGGTGTGATCGCCACCCGCTATCGCGGTCTCGGCGGGCCCATTGAGTTGATCGAGAAAAAGGGCGTGGGTCACCATCCGCACGGCCTGCAGGACAGCACTCCCATTGTGGAGTTCATTCTCAAGCACGCCAGCGAACCCGCGAAGCCTGCATCTTAAGGGGTACTGCGGGGCGGGAACCCGCACAGATTGTCAAAAATCGCTTGCGAGGGGCGTTTTCAGAGGTCGGTTTGCAGTCCCTGCCACGAGGCAGGGCGGCGCGTCTCCGGCGTGTCCGGCGAACTCCTGCCCGTCCTGTCTTACCACCTCTGACTTCTCTCGCGATGAATCTCTTTTTGAAGCATGCCTGGCCGACCTCCGTGTTGTCTGCCGTGATTGCCGTCTGCGCAGGGCTGGGGGCCAGCAATGTCTCCGCGCAAAATTCCGCGTCCGGCTACTCTGTGGGGAAGGTGGGTGAACTCCCCAAGGCGGAACGCATCCTCTTCCTCGGGGACAGCATCACGGCAGATGGCAAGTACATCGAGTACGTGGAGACCATCGTGCTGGCCACGAGCGACAAGCGGTATGACATGATCAACCTCGGTCTGGCCAGCGAGACCGTTTCCGGGCTGACGGAGAATGGGCATGCGGACGGGAAGTTCCCACGCCCCAACCTGCATGAACGTCTCGCCCGGGCCCTGGAGAAGACCAAACCCCAGCTCATCGTGGCGTGCTATGGCATGAACGATGGCATCTACCACCCGTATCGGGATGACCGCTTCAACAAGTTCGTGGCTGGCGTGCAGGTGGTCCGGGACCGCGCCTGGGACCGCAAGATCGCCATCACCCATCTCACCCCACCCGTATTCGACCCGCTGCCGATCAAGGACAAGGTCCTGCCTGCAGGGCGAAACTCCTATCCCGAGCCCTTCGAGCGCTACAACTCAGTGCTCGACCGCTACACCCTGTGGATGAACGGGAAGGGCCGCCGCACCGGGTGGCGCGTGGTGGATGTGCACACGGCCATGGCGGACTATCTGGAGGAGAAGCGCAAGGCAGATCCAGAATTCACCCTGGCCAAGGACGGGGTGCACCCCAATGAGGAGGGGCACTGGGTCATCGCCCAACCGCTGCTGGCCTCATGGGGAGTGAAGCATGATTACAAGCTGGAGGACCTGACCACGCCCGAGGGACGGCTGGGCAAGCTCTACGCGGTGGTCGCAGAGCGCCAGCACCTCATGAAGGCCGCCTGGCTGAGCGAGGTGGGACACAAGCGGCCCGGGGTAAAAGCGGGTCTCCCTCTGGAGGAAGCCCAGCAGAAAGCCGCGGCCTTGACCACGGAGATCGAGGCGATTTTGAAGGGTGGCCCTACGGTGCTGGCCGCCAGTCCTACGCCGGAGGCACCTGTGCCTTCCGCAGTGCCGATTTCTGAACCAGGTGCCAGCGTTGGCGTTGGCGCTCCCATGGCGGTCGCTCCTGTAGCCTCAACGGCAGAGGTCGCGCCGACACCCGCCCCAGCCCCAGTAGCGATGGCTCCGGCCCCGACGCCTGCACCCGCTCCTGAGGTGGAGCCCCAGGCGGCCCCGATGGTGGTCGCAGCTTCTGCTCCCCAACCGGAGGCCACTCCCGCTCCCGAACCTGCGACGGCTCCGACTCCGCAGGGTTCACCCTCTTTGCCCCTGCCTCCCGCGCCGATGGTGGCAGCCGCCACCTTGGTCAAGGCGGAACCGGTTCCCTTGTCCGCTCCCGTGCCCCCTCCGGCTTTGAAGAATCCCGGTGTGCCTCTGCTGCCGGGGAACAGTGTGGATTCTGCCGCAGAACCCGAAGGTCCCGCGCTTTTCCCAGGGCGCCGCAGCAAATGGCAGGGCTTTGACCGCTACGACTTCGATGTGAACGGCCCGCTGGTAACGGTGGTGGCTCCCAAGACGGCGGCCAAGGGCAAACCCTGGGTGTGGCATGGTGAGTTCTTCGGTCACAAGCCGGATCCCGATGTGGCCCTGCTGGAAAAAGGTTTCCATATCGCCTACATGCGCGTGAGCGACATGCTCGGCAGTCCTCCTGCGGTGAAGCACTGGAATGCTTTTTATGCCGTGCTCACCAAGCAGTATGGGTTCAACAAAAAGCCCGCCCTGGTCGGTCTGAGCCGTGGTGGTCTGTATTGCTACAACTGGGCCATTGCCAACCCAGACAAGGTGGCCTGCATCTATGGCGATGCGCCAGTGTGTGACTTCAAGAGCTGGCCCGGTGGCAAGGGCAAGGGCAAGGGCGACGCGAAAAACTGGCAGCTTGTGATGGATCTCTGGGGGTTCAAGGACGAAGCCGAGGCGCTCGCGTACAAGGGCAATCCGGTGGACAACCTGGAAGGTCTGGCCAAGCGCAAGGTGGCGATCATCCACGTGTTTGGCGATGCCGATGACATCGTGCCCTGGCAGGAGAACACCGGCCTCGTGGCGGAGCGTTATCGCAAGCTGGGTGCCCCGATTGAATTGATCGCGAAAGCGGGTGTGGGGCATCACCCCCATGGGTTGCAGGACAGCACGCCCATCGTGGAGTTCATCCTCAAGCATGCGGCATCTCCTTCGCGCCGGTAGTGCCTGACTCAGGCCGGGGCCGTGGGGCTCCGGTCAGGTTGTGCGGTTCGTTGCTTGCCACGGCCGTTGAGACCCACTAGAAAGCGGGATGGTTTCGATCTCCATCAAGCACGTCACGAAGCGCTTCGGCCAGGTCTTTGGCCTGAATGACGTGAGCCTGGAGATCCTGCGCGGGGAGATGTTCTTCCTGCTCGGTCCGAGCGGTTGTGGAAAAACGACTCTGCTGCGTCACATCGCGGGCTTCTACCGGCCGGACAAGGGGCAGGTGCTTTTCGACGGCGAAGATGTCAGTGGCCTGCCTCCGCATCGAAGAGGGGCGGCCATGATGTTCCAGAGTTATGCCCTATGGCCGCACATGGATGTGGCGGCGAATGTGGCCTTTGGCCTGGAAGAGCGCCGCCGCCCGGCCAAGGAGATTGACCGCCGGGTGGAAGATGCCCTGGGCATGGTCAAGATGGACGGGCTGGGGGACCGCCGGATATCGCAATTGAGCGGGGGACAGCAGCAGCGCGTGGCTTTGGCACGGGCGCTGGTGGTACGACCGCAAGTGCTGCTGCTGGACGAACCGCTCTCCAACCTGGATGCACGTCTGCGGATTGAGATGCGCTCTGAGATCCGTCGGATCTGCCGTGACTCCGGTCTGACGGCGGTCTATGTGACCCATGATCAGAAGGAGGCGCTGAGCATGGCGGACCGGATGGCGGTGATGGACGGCGGCAAGATCGTCCAGGTGGGAACGCCCCCGCAGATCTACTGCCAGCCCGGCAGCAAGATGGTGGCCGCCTTCATCGGGGAGACGAATCTCATCAATGGTACGGTGAAACAACAGAGCTACCGTGCCGGTCTCTGGGACGTGGACACGCCCTGCGGCATGTTGCGGGGCAGCCCGAGCGGGGAGTTTGTGCCTGTGGCTGGTCAGCCGGTGACCTTGTCCATCCGGCCGGAGGCTCTTTTTCTAGGGGAAGTGGGGGACTCTCCCAATCGCTTCTTTGGGAACATCATCGAGACCACCTATCTCGGCGAGATGGTGCAGTACGAGCTTTGCACGCGAGATGGGACCTTACTCCGCATCAGTGAGATGAACCCCTCCACGCTGTACCAGCCTGGGCCGGATGAGTTGAGGCTGATGGCGCGCACGGAGGATGTGCTCATCATGCGGCAGTAGGGCCTGCTGCGCGAGACACAAGACGCAAGACCTGAGAGCAGGGGCTTCGGCGGAGATTGTGAGGTGACTGGATTTCACAAGGCGTAGCCAAAGCGGTGATGCTCACCGCAGTCCCAAAATCTTGCTGCGCAAGATCAGGTGTTGGGTGTGTGGTGGAGGGGGCGTGCGAATAAGCCTGAGATGTTGCAGGGCTGGGTATCCCTACTTCTTCGACTTCAAATACTCCACAAGATCCCGGATCTGCACATCGCTCAGGCGGGCCACCATGCCCTCGGGCATGATGGAGACGGGGAGGTGCTCACGTTTGGTGATTTCCTCAATCTTCACATCGAATGGGCGGCCATCCAGACCGACGTAGGTGTGCACATTGCCGCGCTCCATGAGCTGGAAGGCGGTGCGCGCCTTTCCATCACTGGTGGTCAGGTTGTAGGACTCGTATTGGGGTGGGACGTTGCGGCTGGGCTGAAGCAGGGATTCAAGGATATAATCCGGTGATTTGGCGGCACCGACGGTGGAGAGGTTGGGGCCGGCGGGGCTGCCCACGCCGTCGATCCGATGGCACAGGACGCAACCGCCAAGCTTCGGGTGGAAGAACACCTCGCGTCCCTGCGCAAGATCGGGCTTGTCGGGTACCGCAGCCAGGTATTTCTCCCACGCGGGGATGTCGTTGAATGGGGGACGGCCGGTGGGTGGAGGCGGCAGCGGGGCGTCACTCATGGCGAGTTCCTTGGCCCGCTTCATGATCGGGTCGGAGTCCATGTTAAGAATACCCAGGGCTTTCTTGTCCTCCTCATTCAAGGTCATGTGCATCAAGGCTGCGGATCTGGCCTCGGGAGACTTCTTGGGATCAAACGCGACCTGTCGGAGCAGACTCTCCCGATTGTTGTCGCGGAGGGAACCGATGATCTGGGTGACAAACTCCTGGAAGGCACCGTCGCCCTCATTCAGAAGGGGCGCGAGATCGGCAGCCAGCAGTTGATGTTCACGATCCGGCAATATTTCCAGGGCGGCACGCTTGAGGCGGTATGGCGTCTGGGCATCTGAAAGGCGGGCTTTCAAGCGCTTGATGAGATCGGCCTCCTGAATTTGCTCGGACTCAAGGCGCCCCAATGCGGTGATGCCAGCGTAGAACAGCGCCGGAGTGAGTTCAGGATCGGTCAGCAGCTTTTCGACATCTGCCTTGTAGTCCGCCATCCGATTGTCGGAAACCCACTTCAGGGCGAGGAGGCGGACGGTGGGATCGGTATCGGTGAGGAATTCCTTGGGCAGGAGGAGTGGCTCCGCTCCAGTGCGTTTGGCATCACGGCTCAGCGCGAGAAGCAGCCCCTGCCGCTGGTGGGGATAGGGGAGTTTGTTGTCCTTCAGAATCCAGAGGAGATCCTGCTCCCGGGCCATCCGGGTGATGGCGGCGGAGAAGGTCCACGGATTGGGATCATTGAGCCATTCTGCCGCCTCCAGTGCGGTGACCTTTTCCTTCTTCAGGATCTTGTCGAGTTGCTCCTGCTTCCAGGCAACGCCGCTTTTCACCGCGAGCGGTCCCTTCAAGTCAGTCGCTTTTTTGGCAGAGATTCGCCAGATGCGCCCTTTGCCATGGAGTTCGTAGTCTCGCTTCACCCAGTCACTCACATAGAGGGAGCCATCGGGTGCCGTGGCAAAGGCGACCGGGCGGAAGTCGTTGCCACCATGAACCAGGACTTTTTTCTCCGCAGGGAGGTAGGCATGGGCGGTGTCGGGCAGGAAGTATGCCTCGATGGTGTGATCCACCCAGGAGGCCACGAGCAGGCTGCCGTGCCATGGGGCGGGGAGGCCCCGGAACCCCTTGGTCGCGCCGGGGGCATAGAAGGTGATGTCACACGGGGCCTCGCCGGTGGCGGCGAGCATGGGCAGCGTCCCGGGCAGTTCTCCGTTCCAACTGATGAAGGGATGCAGACCGCTGCGGCCGTAGCGGAACTGGTAGCCGTAGTCGCCACCCTCGATGACATGGTGCAAACGGCACGGTGGCCGGGAATCAGGATCATTGTCTGTGGCGAAGACATCGCCCCAGGAATCGACGCAGACTCCAAAGGGGTTCCAAAAGCCGGTGGCGATGCGCCGCAGCTTGCCGCCCTCGGTGGTGGCGTGAAAGATGTTCCCGCCTTCCCCTTGATCACTGTGTTTGCTCCCGTCTGAACCTGCCAGGGTGTACGCGGCACCCAGATTCTCCCCCAGTCCGAAATAGAGGCCGCCGTTCCCGTCAAAAGCCAGTCCACCGAGACCGTTGTGGGGGTAAATTCCTTCTGTCTCGAGAGAGACGAGCTTGCGGTCCACCTGCTCAGCCTTGCCATCCCCGTCCGCATCCCGCAGTCGGAGGATCTCATTGCGTGTGGCCACATAAACGGAGCCATCCGGGGCCGTGGCCAGATCCATGGTCATGCTGGTGCCTTCGAAGAACACATTGGCCTTCTCAGCTTTGCCGTCCTTGTCGGCGTCTTCCATCCAGAGAATGCGGTCGTGCTCCGGTCCCTGGTAGCCGGGAGGACGGAAGTGGGTGTTGCTTTCGATGACGAGCAGCTTGCCGTCCCGGGTGAAAGTCAGCCCAATAGGTGTACGCAGGAGGGGATCGCTGGCAAAGAGGTCCACCTTGAGGGCGGGGTCCGCGACGGTGGGAGCCTCGATTTTTTCTTTCGAGGTGCCGCTGCCTCCGTTCTGGCCCCAGGCGGGGGCCATCAGCAGCAGGACGAGTCCAGCCATGAATGTCAGGGCAGGGATTGGCGGGAGGGAGACACCGTTCATCAACGCCAGTTTACGCAACGGTTGACAAGGAAACAATCCGGGAGTCATGATCTTTGCTCGATGGATCGAAAGGCCGGAGTCGTTCGGTTCGTCCTGTATGCACCGCCTGCCGCAGCATGAACTTCCTGCCCACCCTCATCGGCTGTTTTGCCAAGCCTGTCGCTGAAAATCCCACTGTGGTGATGATGGAGGCGGCATTTCGCCACCACGGGCTGCACTACCTCTATGTAAACATGGAGGTGTCCCCTGAAAATTTGGCAGATGCCGTGCGCGGTGCCAAGGCCCAGGGGTATGTGGGATTTAACTGCAGCTTGCCGCACAAGGTGGCGGTCATCGAGCACCTGGATGGACTCGGTGAATCGGCGAGACTGATTGGAGCAGTGAACTGCGCTGTGAAACGTGGGGACCAGTGGATCGGGGAGAACACCGATGGCAAAGGCTTCCTCAACAGCCTTCAGGAAGTGGCAGACCCCAATGGGCAGCATGTCGTCATTCTGGGGGCCGGAGGCGCGGCTCGCGCCATCGCCGTGGAGCTGGCCCTGGCGGGAGCGAGGAAATTCACCATCGTGAACCGTTCCGAGGATCGCGGCATGGAGCTGACGACGCACGTCACGCGGAATACGCCCGCTGCGGCGGTCTTCGCACCCTGGACCGGACCCTTCGCCATCCCGGAGGATGCCGGAGTGGTGGTGAATGCGACTTCCATCGGGCTGTATCCAGACGTGGATGTCATGCCGGAGATCGATTTGGCGACATTAAAACCAGAGATGGTGGTGGCGGACGTCATTCCCAATCCTCCTTACACCCGGCTGTTCAATGAGGCCGAGAACCTGGGTTGCAAGGTGCTGGATGGTCTGGGCATGCTTGTGAACCAGGGCGCGACCAATATTGAATATTGGGCCGGAGTTTCGCCCGACAAGGGCGTGATGCGTGAGGCCCTGGCGAGGTTGTTTGGTTAGAGGGCGCGGTTTGGCGGTTCACCCGATGGGCCTACCGCTCTGCGGTAGAATACGGGGTGCCCTTTTCCATGGGTTGCACTCGCTACGCTCGCTTCACCCATGGCTATTCATGGTGAACCCTCCGGGTTCGAGGGCCAACGATTGTGGTGTCTCGTGACGAGGCCAAATGGATGTCAACTTGGAGCCCGGAGGAAGCTGTTTGAAACAAACAGAACCCGGCCCAAGCACTAGAAACGCCTTCTCCTCCTCATCACTCCCACCGCCAGGGCTACCATTAGCAGCACCGTTCTTCCCGGCTCAGGCACGTTCGTGACGGAGATGACGCCCTCTGTATAAAGCTTGCTGGTATCCCACGAAAGATCCCCGCTTAAACCGGGGAGGGCGAGAATGCTGAACTCTCCCGTCCGGGACCCGAGGCCGGACCAGTCAAAGAGCTTCCAGGAATCGTTCACGGCCCATTCCATCATGTCCATGGGGTTGTTGATGATGAGGGTGGCTCCGTTCTCGATGACCAGTGAGCCATTGATGACCATGACATCCGCCGCAGTGCTGTCGCCAGCGTTGTTTCCCAACATCTGGCCATGGATGAGATCGAGTGCAAGACTGCTGCCAGACTTGAAGGTGAGAGTGCCGCTGCCAGTGGTGGCGATCTCCAGACGGGCGGCTTGCGCGATGGCCAGGGTGGAATCGCCCACTGCCACGGTGCCGTTAACCGTGATGTTCGAGCCTGTTCCCGGTGCGACCCGCCCGATGCCGCCCAGCGTGGCCCCTGCGGCCACGGTGACGTTCCCGCTACCCGTGGCGGATCCCGGGCTGCCGCCGGTGTTCATCGCCAGGAGGGTGCCCGCCAGGATGTCTGTGCCGCCGCCGTGGGTGCTGGCACCTGTGATGGCCCAGGTGCCGGTCCCGGTCTTCTCAATGCGGGTTAGGATGGTTGCACTCGGGTTGTTAATGCTGACGATGGAGTTCGCTCCGGTGTTGGTGCCGCTGAGACGCAAGAGGCGCTCGACCGGATTGGACCCGGCTGCCTGCATCGCAGAGGTGAATTTCACCGTGCCGGTGCCGTTGTTTTCGAGCACGGCCACGACGGAAATGATCTCATTGGGTAGATCAGTGTTTGAAATCCGGACCACGCGATTGGTGGATGAGTCCGTGCTTCCGATGTAGCGGAGCACGGAATAGGCATTGAGACCCGTCGAGCCAGTCGTGCGGTTCGAGAGGTCAATGATGCCGGAGTCTGCTGTGAGGCCGGTGCCGTTGAAGGTGCCGGTGCCCAGGGAGCTGACTTGACCAAGGTCGGCCAGCTTTTCCACCTCGATGAGGCCGAAGGAAATCGTGGTCTTTCCTGCATAGGTGTTGTTCGCGCCCAAGATCAGCGGGGCGTTGTCGGCCGCCATGCGGATGCTGATGTTGTTCTCATACTGTCCGGCACCGCCGATGTAGCCTTTGCGGAAGTCGCTGGTGATGTTGGAGCCATCCAGCAGGAAGGTGGAGAGCACCGTCCCACCACCCACGAGAGCGTTCTGAGTACCATAGCCGTCGATTTGCAGCCAGTCTGAGTACACCAGGATCGAGGTGGTGTTGTTGCCGATCTTAAACTTGCCGCTGGTAGCGCCTCCGCCGAGGGTGTACTGACCTGCGGTGTTGATGTTGCCCGTGCGGAGGTGCAAGGTGCCTTCTATCACCTTGGTGGTGCCAGAGTAGTTGTGCGTGGCCGTGTCCAGGATGACGGTGCCAGCACCGCTCTTGGTGAGAGATGTGCTGGTATTCGTGCCACCCAGGTTGTTGTCGATGTTCGCGGTGATGATGAGATCGCCCAAGGTATTGTTCTGCACGATCACCAGGTCGGAGGTGGTGAATGACAGGCCAGTGGAGTTGCTTCGCAGTGTTCCACCGTCAATGTAAGTCGTGTGGGCGCCCACGCCCTCTCCCACGAGAATGCCTCCGGTGGTGAGCGTGATGCCGTCACTCATGCCGATGTAGCTGCTCTGTGCGGCATTGAACCGGAGGCTGCTGGTATCTGCACTGGCTGCGAGTGTGATGATGCCTGCGCCCAGCACCACATCGGCGTTGCCGGACAGGCTTGTGGATGTGCTGGCAGTGTAGCCGTCCACAATGCTGGAGAGTCCCACGATCTGGCGTCGTCCATCCACTGCCGCGGTAGTGGCAGCCCAGTCGTTCTTGCCCCAGGTGACGGAGGCGGTGCCATCGTGGGTGATGAGGGCATTGTTCACGCCGCCGGTGGTGCTGTAGCTGCCAGCAGGAGGTGGGGTGAACTCCAGAACGCTGCCGGAGAGCGCGCGGGCAATGTTCCCAAACGAGATGTTTACAGCGGTAGCACCATTTTGCACCGTGGTGATGTAGGACTGGCCGACGCCGATGGCCAGATTGCCAAACTGCTGGCTCGTAGTGGTGCCGGAACGTCCGGTGACCCTCAGAGTGCTGCCGGTTATCGTGAGCCCGCCCGGGGTGGAGAGGCCGTTGTAGATCAGGTTCGTGGAAACGCCCGCGTCGGCGAAGTCCAGGTACAGTTCGCCTCCGCTAAGCGTGGTGGTGCCGTCATAGTTGCTGGCGGCACGCAGCGTCAAGGTGCCGCTGCCGTCCTTGGTGATGGAGAAGATGCCGGTGCTCTGCCTGGAGATGGCATCGAGTACCAAGATGTTTCCCGCGCCTCCGAAGGCGAGCGCCCGGTTGGTGCTGGAGTTGTCCTTGATGATGGCGCTGCCACTGGCGACATCCAGAGTGAGGGTTCCATCCAGCGACTGGATGCGGGAGGCGTTGTTGACAGTGATGAGCCCGGTAAGGCTGTTGTCCCCACCTGTGCTGCGCAGACCCCCGCCCTGACTGGTGCCGGTGCTGCCCAGCGTGAAGGTCTCGGCCAAAGACCAGCCGTTCCCGTTAAGTTCGACGGCTCCCGTGCCGGAGACCGTGGTGGCCCCGGCGGCGGTGCCTAGCGCGTTGACGTGGCCAATGCGCAGGATGCCATTGCTCACGGCGGTCGCAGTGGTGAATGCATTGTCACCGTTCACGATCATCAAGCCACTGCCGTCTTTCGTAAAGGCGGTGCCAGTGGAGGAGTTGATCCGGCCGTTGACCACCAGGGTGCCAGCCCCACCAAAGGTCAAGGTGTTGGAGGTGGAGCTGACGGTAATCACGTTGGTGGCGAGGGTGGCGCCCTGAAGCGTCAGCGTGCCAGTATCCACATTGATGCGGCCCGGCCCGGCCAGGGTGAGGGGACCCGTCAGCATGTTGCTGCCGCCCACACTGCGCAGCGCTCCGTCATTGTTCACTCCGTTCCCCGCAATGCTGATGGCTTCTGCCGAGGAGACGCCCCCGGAGAGTCGTAGCGCAGCTCCCGCGAGGACGGAGGTCGAGCCCGCTGTGGTGCCCAGAGCCCCTGGGTGACGTATCTCCAGAGATCCGCTCGCGATCTGGACGCTGCCTGTAAAGGTGTTGTCACCATCCAGGACGACATTGCCCGAGCCGTTGATGTAGAGGTTCACGGGACCAGCAGCATTGTTCACGATCTGGGAATGGATCGTCAGCGTGGCGCTCGGCGACATGTTGGTGAGGAAGAGACTGGCCCCCGTGGCGGTGCCTGCCGTGAGCTTTCCAGCGCTGCCCGCACGTCCCACGATCAGATCCTTGGCTCCGCCTGTCATCTGGATGCCAGCGGTTTGACCAAGCTGCAATTGATTGCCCGTGCCGATGTCGAGCAAGCGCTTTGAGACGGTGTCGGTTTGGGAAATGGATGCCACCATCGCTGATCCGCTGGCGGTCGCAACGGCGCGGGAGGCATTGGTCAGCTGGAGATCCGTCGTGGCAGTGTAGGTGTTCAGCGTGCTGCCCAAGGTGTGAGTGGTGGTGCCGGTGAAGCGGGTCACGACACCGTTGCTGGCCTGGGCCCAGCCGCCATTGCCCGACGCATCCGCAATCGTTGCCCACGGACCGATGAGACCATTGGCCTGGGTGGTGGAGATGGTGCCTGATGTTGGCGTGATGAAGGCGAGGGTAGTGGAAGCCTGAACCCGGCTGATGGTGCCGAGAGAGAGGTCCATGGTTCCTCCAGTGCCAGAGATCAACGACACGGTGGATCGCGTGCCGGTGGCGCTGAGATTGCCGAAGCGCTGGCTGTTGGCCACTCCGTCTTTGCCTTGCAGCACCAGGGCAGCGCGACCATAGGTGCCGCCGATAAGTTCCAGCATCCCGGCGCTGGCCACGTTGTTGTAGAGGATGTCATCCTCCGGTGCGCCTGCACCATTAAAATCCAGGATGGTGATGCCTCCTGCGACGGAGTTGGATCGCCCAAAAGTCGTTTTACCGGTGTAGGTATTAACCCCGGTGATGGTCAGAGTGGTATCCACGGCCGAAGCGAACCGGGCGAAACCGTAGCTCCCACCCTGCTCCGAGATGCCGCCGGAAATGACCGCGTTTCCTGCGGAAGCGTTGGTCATGATGCCCGCATCCGCCGTCAGGACGATGTCACCAGTATAGGTGATGTTTGCGGAGTCCACCCGGATGGCTCCGTTTCCGACGCCATTTCCGGCCAGGTGAATGTCGGTCACATATGTCTGGCCGGTGCCGCTGGTGGCAAGGACGCTGCCCGCCTGTACCACCACTTTGTCCAGGCCCTCGAGGTTGTTGTTGCCAGCGGTCAGCAGGAAGATGCCTTTGGTGAAATCGGGAGAGGATTGTAGAGTCAGGGTGCCAGTAAGGTCGTTGTCATTGGCAAAGCGCAGGTACTGGAAAGTCGCCGACAGCGTGCCGGAATCGCGTGCCATCGTCAGGTTGTGGGCTTTGACGGCGAGGTTGAAGTTGATGAACAGGATGGTGCCCGACCCTGAGGAGCTGTTCTCTGCTGCCGTGATGATGGCTCCGTCGGCAAAGTTCAATGCACTGCCGTTGGTGGAGCTAAAGGTGTGCGTCATGCCTCCAGCGATAGTCGGGCCGGCCTGAAGGCTGTTGAACCGCATGTTACGGACAAAGATGTTTTCCGTGAGGTTGATCGTGCCTCCGGTGACGCTGTTCGTGTTGCCGAAGGCGGCGTCGTGGGCCCCGTCGTTGTTCCAGCTGACGTTCTGGTTGAGGGTGAGATCGTACCAGTTGAGGGCGGTGGTGTTCCAGTCTCCGCCACCATTCTGCGTACCTGAATTGACGGGGATGGGCACGCCGTCAAAAGTCAGCGTCTGGGCAAGGCTGGGCAGCGTCAGAAACGTACAAACAAGAAGTGGAAAAAATACGAATGTGATGTGTCTCATACGGCGAGGGCTGCTTGTGACGCGGCCGTGGACATCCCTTGTACCGTAGGAGACGGTAGTTTTAAGGGAGTCTTGGGCCGACGTTCACCAAGCAGCCCGCATGCCACCCCGGGCATAGGTGTGAGGGTGGGTCATATTCGTACCAGTAGTGGGCAGGAAAAGGGCTTCGCGACACTATGTGTCTTGAGAATCTCCCCCGGATTCCTGGGCCTCCTGGCCGAGGATTAACCTTCCCTTCGTTTGGCAATAAGGGGCATTCTGATGCCGGTGGGAGCTGACCCGTGTGATCAAGGCAGGGCTTCACCCGGCATCGTCGCATCTGCAGGCGCTTCACCCACAAATCGGTGCATGAGATAGGCATCCACGTAGCCCAGCTTCGCATGATGGAATGCCTGGGGCAGGGTGGCAAGGATCTTGAAACCATGCCGCTGCCAGAGTCGCACCGCCGTGCCGTTCGTGCTGACGACGATGTTGAACTGGATGGCCCGGTAGCCCAACCGTTCCGCCTCCGCAATTGAGTGCTCCGCCATGATGGAGCCGACGCCCATGCCCCGGGCACTGCCGGCGGTCATGTAGCTGCCATTGGCCACGTGAGCCCCGCGACCCGGCAGATTGGGCTTCAGGATATAACTGCCCACCACCTGGCCGCCGCCATCCACGGCGACATAGGCGTGGTTGCCTGGAGCGAGCCAGTAAGCCAGCGCTTCTGACCGGCTCATGTGCTCCGGAAAGACGTAGGCATCCCCACCCTGGATCACTTCATGGAAAATGTGCCAGATGGCATCGTGGTGCTCGGAGGCAGCAGGGAAGAGGTGGATCATGGCGATGGCCAGGTTTGAACAGAGGCTTTCTGTCCCAACTTAGACCATGGACCGCCGCGGATCGACAACCGATTTTCTGATCGGCAACGGGAATAACTTGGAAGGGATTCTGCTGAGGCTCCGGTTGGCCGGGCCGGAAACCTGCAGAAGGGGCGCAGCAGAATGTTGCTTGTGCCCATGAGGGCAGTAGTCGGGCGTCAGGACGTATGCCAGGTGCCCGGGCTGCGCGATCGGAATATCAATTCATCAGGCGCGGGGCAGCGCGAGATAGGGAGAGGTCACGCGCGCGCTCTTACCAGCCTGATGACCGGTCGCCACATGCACGCGGGCCAGAGCAGGCTGCGGAGCGTGATGGAACACACTCAGGAATTGCTCCCAAGGGTGAAGCACCGCGTTCATGGCGGCTTCCATCAGCTCCTTGCGACGGGCGGCGCTCTTGGCACGGCGGGCTTCTTTGATCCGCACACGTTCGAGCACGGCAGCCAGCACCCGGCTTTGAGTCAAGGTAGGCACCTCGGCGGTCTGGGGATTGAGGATACGGTATTCGCTCATGGAGATGGAGTTCTCCGAGTAGATGGTCGTCTCGATGGAAGTAGTCTCGCTTTCGTCAAAGTGACGGATGCGGTCAGTCGTGGTCTTGGTTTTCATGTTTTGATTGCCTTGTGGGCGGCTCTTATCTAACTTCTTGTTCTCAGCACTGCGATTGTGACGCGGGGTTGAAGCCAGTTCCGTTTTCATGGGTTTAAGGGACCATACGCGCAGCGAGCCGGATAAGACTGTGTTCGTCTATTGAGGCAACCTCCCAGGTATGCTCGAGGGCTTTCGAATGCTTCAACGAAGCGACCACGGTGACGTAAGCATGAGAGAGCAGAATGGGGCTGCCGCCGTTGCAAACATACACTTGGGATTGGGCAAAATGAGGTGAGGCAAAAGGAGGCCAATTTTGGAACGGATTTTGAACACTTTTTAGAGAGGTTTTTTTGCTCATCCTGAGGAGCTTAGAGAGGCGGTGATTGAGGGTTTTCGGCAGTGGCAAAAAAGTAACGAGACCATTACGGCCAATCTGGAGTTTCCGGCGAATATCACCAAAATGTTCGCTTTCTCAGACACCTTATCATCGCGCGAAGACAGGCCCGATCAGGCGCTTCAGGTTGCCTCGACCTTCAAAAGGGAGGCGAGATCTTTTCGCCCGCTCGTGGCCGGGAAGGAACGCGGCGAGTCTGTCCGTCGCCGGGCACGACGTCTGGCGGAAATTCCCGACAGTCATTTGAAACCCTTCGAGCCGTGGCGGACGAGTCTCCCCCGGGAAGTGGTGCAGCGGGCCTTGGATTGGTGTGTGGAAGGGGCTGAAGATTCCCATGGCATTGGCCTGCTGGGGCCGGATGGGATGGGCAAGACCCGGATGCTTGTCACGTTGCTCCTGCAACTGCCGGACACCTGCTCGTGGATGTATCTACCGGCCTCCCGGCTGGCCACGGCGGTTAAGGATCAACACGACGATGACGCCCGGGTGGTGCAGAGAGCTCGCCGACTGCTCAGCGATGCGCGGCGGGTGCGGGTGCTCTTGTTGGACGACATGGGGGAGGAGGACGCGCCTCGGGAGGCCGCGCCGGAGCTTGAAGCCCTGCTCGACCACCGAGGCTCTTGTGGCCTGCCTGTCCTGTGGACCAGCCAGTTCGGGCTGAACGAACTGGCGGCCCGCTATGGTGGCGAAGGGTGGGCGATTGTGCGCCGCCTCACCCAGGCCACCTGGTTGGTGGAGATGGGAGATGCGGAAGGGTGAGATTGGCTCAGTCGCAGAGGCATGGGGAACTCCGAGATCGAAACGGAGGGTTAGATAGAATTTACGGAATTTGGGTTAACCTAAGGACCCGCTTCAGCGACATGAAATCTCCAGCTCGAAGCTCATTCTGATAATTCCGTCTAAAAGTTCAGTCTCAGTGTTCTCTGTGCCTCTGTGGTTTAATTTTTATCGCTTCGTTGCCGCCTTGAACCGTTGCAGAGTGCGATCCCGTTCTGTGGCGTGATCCACCATCGGAAGGGGGTAGCCTTTGGCCAGGGGGAGACCATTGGTGGGCGGAGCGAAGAATTTCTCCGCGGGTACCTCCTTGAGCTCCGGCACCCAGGTCTTGATGTACTTGCCTTCGGGATCGAAGCGCTTGGTCTGGGTCCAAGGATTCTGGATGCGGAACCACGGCGCAGCGTCGGCACCCGTGCCGGCGCTCCACTGCCATCCGCCGTTGTTGCTGGCGATTTCTCCGTCCACCAGGAGCTGCATGAAGTGACTCTCGCCCTCCATCCAGTGCACGTGAAGATCCTTGGTGAGGAACATGGAAACAATCATGCGGACGCGATTGTGCATCCAGCCGGTGGCGAGGAGCTGGCGCATGCCAGCATCCACCAGCGGAAACCCGGTGCGGCCTTCCTTCCACGCCGTGAAAGCCGCGGGATCCTCATGCCAGGAGACCCCGCGCAACTCGGGGTTGAAGTCCGTCTCCAGCACCTCAGGAAAGAAGTGGAGCACAGCCATGTAGAACTCCCGCCAAGCCAGTTCCTTGATGTAGGTGTTGATGCCTGACTGTGCTCCCGGTTGTCCACCCGCACGGGCCAGCGCCTGCTGACAGCGATGATAGAGCTCCCGGATGCTGATGAGGCCATATCGCAGGTCCGGGCTGAGTTGAGAGGTGCCGGGTACGGAAGGGAAGTTGCGCGTTTCCTCGTACCGGGGGAGCCCGGCACTGTCCACAAAGGCCTTCATCCGGTCTCGAGCGGCTTTTTCGCCGGGGGTGGGCAGGGTCGCGGTGGGCTCTGGCAGGTGCCAGTGGGCCACCGTGGGGAGGAGCAGGCTCTTGATCTTAGGGGAGGGTGCGTCTCCCAGGGTGCGTACCTTGCCGAGAGGCTGGGTTTTAGGAAGCGACAGCCAGTTCCGAGAGTAGGGGGTGAAGACCCGGTAGGGGCCGCCGCTCCCGGTCAGCACCTCATCAGATTCATGAAGGACGGCGTCCTTGAAGGAGTGGAACGTCACCCCAAGACTTTTGCAGAGGGCTGCCACCTTCACTTCCACCATTTTCCCGTAGGGATCGGGGTCGCGATTGACATAGAGCGCGGTGGCCCCGGTCTCGCGGAGAAGTAGCTCAATCTCCGACACCGCATCTCCAGACCGGATGATGAGACGGGAGCCGATGGCCTCCAGATTCCTGGCCAGAGAGCCCAGATTGCCGCATAAAAAATGCTGGCGATTGGAGCCCGTCCAGGAGTGCGCCTTCTTCCAGGTGCTCAGGACGTAGAAGGGGATCACCTGATCGGAGCCTGTGTGTGCGGCGTGTAGCGCGGTATTGTCGGTAAGCCGCAGGTCGCGGCGAAACCAGTGCAGGGAGACGGGTGTTTTGGTCGACATATGAAGGGGAAGACGAAGGTGCACCTATACGCCGGCTGCACCGCAACCGGAGGCATGGTTTAATTGTATCAAGAATCTTTTCCTCGTTGCCCGGTGGGGAGGATGTGTGCAGATTTACGATTCTGAATTTTCGTTCATCTAGTTTATCGTTCGCCCCCTCCTCATCCTAGTACATGTCGCGCATTTGGAAGATCTATGTTCCTGTTTTTGTGGTGATTACGGCGGCAGCGATTGCCGTGGTGGACTGGAGGCAGAACCGTGAGAAAGACGACCGCGCAGAAGAAGTGCCGCTGGATCTGGACCCAAAGAAAATGACGGGGCTGTCCCGCGTAGGCTCTGGGTTCCTGGTGTGGGAGCGCCGCACGAAGTCGGGCGCGTGGGAGATCTGGTCAAAGCGTCTCAACGGAGGGAAGGAACGCCGTCTGGTGCCGACTGAGGCTGGAAGGGATCACTTCTGTCCCAAGATCTCTCCCGACGGCAAGAGGGTGGCATATTTGAGCTATCCGCGGGGTTCCACGGGCTACCCCGGGCATGTGGGACGGCATGGTGTGCTGTGGGTGATGGACCTGAAGAGCCGGAAACGCCGTGCGGTGGCTCCGGAGGCCCGTAGCTATGCGGAGCATCGGGCTGTGGTTTGGAGAAGTGAGGATCGGGTGTGTTTCATCGACAACAAGGGGTTCACCCAGGAGTTCAGCCTGAGCACGGGGCAGACGACGCGCCTGCTCAAGCAGCCCAGTGAGGTGTTTGGTTACCTCATGAGCCCGGACGGGAAGCATGCCACCTCCGGTACGCCGGAATTTGCCAGGGTGGACACGGAGGGGCAGACCCTCTGGCATGAGCAGCGGCAGAGTGGCTGCCAGCCGTACTTCACCGCAGACAGCAAGTGGGGGTTTTGGATGGGGGGGCCGGCGGGCCGGTGAACAAGATGCGCCTGGCCACTCGCGAGATCAGCCAGATCCTGCAGAAGGACGATGAGCGCATGCACGGGAAGAGGAATTACATCTACTTCCCGATGGTCTCGCCCTGCCAGCGGTTGATCGCATTCGGTGCTTCCCCAGACAGCCATGACCACTTCGAGGCGGACTACGATTTGTACCTCGCCCACCTGAACCCGGTGACGCTGGAGATCATCGGCAATCCTGTACGATACACCAGCTTCAAGGGAACGGACCGGTATCCTGATGTGTACCGTACGGAACTCCCCCTGGGCACCCGATATGTGGAAGGGGAAACAACTCTGGACTTTGCCGTGAAGGATGCAGGGAAAGGACAGTGGGGCTGGCACATGACCGGCAAGGTGAACTACGAGGGGGACAAGGTGCGGCACACGTTCAAAAAACCGGGTGAATATTGGATCGAGGCCCGACAGCTTCCGGATGGGGTGAAGCTGCGTGGTTATGTGCACGTGAGTCCGCCTGCTCCGCCCAAGGTCGAAGGAGCCCGACGCGAGGGCAAGGATGGCATTGTGGTGGATTTCGACGAGCCGGTGGACAGCAGCGAGGCCATCGTCAAGCTGGCAGATGGGACGGTGCTCAAGAACTGGAAACTGAGTGAAGGAGACCTTTCCCTCACCGTGAAGCTTCCGGAGCAGTCCAAGGACGCTGAGGCGTTGGTGATCGAGGGTTTCAAAGACCGGGCACAGCATCCCAACCGGATGTCTGCGACGGCCCTGCGTGTACCCAAGGCCGCCTGGCCAGCCACAGATGAAGGACTCGTGTTTGTCTGGGAACAGGTGCGCGGTCTGACCAAGCTGCCCAATGGCAACCCCTGCACGGTGGTACCGCAGGGGGTGGCCTTCTGGGACCAGCGGGGTGCCATGAAACTACGAGGCGGCTGGTTTGATGCACCTGAGGCGGGTGAGCTGGTCTCCTCCGAATGTCGGAAGACCCATGAGGTGAGTCTGGAGATGGTGATCACACCGCAGGGCAATGTGAAGGAGAAGGAGGACCGCCGCATTCTGACCCTGGCGAACAATGATCAGGAGCGGAATCTCACGATCATCCAGCGCGGTCCAAGGCTCTTCCTCTGGATGAGAACCCCGGCCAATGGGCCGGCGGGTGATGTGGAGGAGACCTCCCTGGCCGTGGTGCAAAAGGGGTACCCGCACCACCTCGTGCTGGCCTACGGCAAGGACAAGCTGACGGTGTATGTGGACGGGCAGGCGGCCTGGACGAGAAACCGCATCACGGGCGACTTCAGCAACTGGGAGTCCATGAAGATGCGTCTGGGAGCCTCATCAGAGGGCAAGCAACCCTGGCGTGGCGAGATCGAGCGGGTGCTGATCTACAATCGCAAGCTGAGCGACGAGGAAGTGGCGCAGCATGCCAACTCATCCATCGTGATGTCCGGCCAGCGTCTTCCTGTGAAGGAGGGCGTCGTTTGGGCGAAGTTGGTGGAGATGTCTCCCACCCCCACGTTGCAGGAGTTCCAGCCCTATACAGAGGCCCTCGTCAATCATCTCTATGAAGTGACCGAGGTGGTGGAAGGGGCCGGCGACCTCGGGGTGAAACCCGGGGATCAGATCGTGGTCTCGCAGTGGAGCTGGATGGGGGCGCAACCCCTCCCAGCCCAGAAGCTGCAAGTAGGGCAGACCTTGAAACTCCGCCTGCAGCGCCCGGAAGACCATCCGGAACTGGGCAGCCTGTTCGTGAAAGAAGGGTTGAGCAGCGGGTTCGATGCGCCAACGTTTCACGACGTCGGGGACTGGGATGCGGCGCTGGAAGGGAGTGTGCCGCAAGCGGCACGTTGAGACGGCTTCGCCTGGATTGTCGGCGCGACCTTTGGCGAGAGGTGTCCAACGGCAGTTTGAAATATGCCTCTGTGAAACTCTGTGCCCTCTGTGGTTAAACGGATTTCATTTGTCTCTACCGGCCCAAGCCTTGTTTGCGGCGTTTGCGGAGGAGGAAACCAGCCCCTGCCATGAGGAGCAGCATGGCGCGGGAGGGTTCGGGGATGGCAATCACGGAAATGTAGCCGGTCTGGCCGATGAGACTGGTGTCCCACTTCAGCCCTGCGGCAAGAGTGGGGAGTTCGTAGGTGGCAAAGGTACCGGTGATGCCGCCGGCGGTGACGTTGGCCCAGTCGATGAGCTGCCAGGAGTCGCCCAGGTTCCAATTCAAGGCATCCCCGGCCGCGTCCTCCACTTTGAGGGTGCCGCCCAGCTGGACTGCGCCGGTGTTGTTGAACTTGAGTACATCGCTGTAGAGCTGGCCGTGGTCGGAACCCATGGTGTCATCTTCCTGGCCGAAGATGTCGAGCAGGAGCACGCCATTGAGCAGGACGGTGCCGGTGCCGGTGCCGAGATGAAGATTCAGGTCGGAGGTGAAGAGGTCGTCGCCGAGATTGCCCACTCTCAAGGTCCCGTTGATTGTGATATTGGCGTTGGTGGTGTTGATGGCTCCGCGTCCCGCCAAGGTGGCCCCGGCCGCGATGGTGACCTGCCCGGTGCCGGTGGCGCTGCCGGTGAGGGTGTTCACGAGCAGGGTTCCTGCGTTGATGCTGGTGCCGCCGCTGTAGCTGTTGGCGTCATTGCTGAGCTCCATGGTGCCTGCGCCGCCTTTGTTAAGGGCTCCTGTGTTGGTGATCCGGCCGCTGATGATGAGGTCCGTCTCTGAGTTTGCCGTAATATCCTGAACCGTCCAGTTGGCGGCGGCAACATGGCTGACCAGAGTGCTGATCTCTGATGCGGTGGCACTGCTGCCTGTGACCTGCCAGTTGGTGGCGCTGGAGGCCCGGACCTCGTCGATCCCGTTGACGTTGCCGCCGTTCTGAAGCGTCAGATTGTTGAAGTACTGCTCCTCATTCAGCGTCAACAGCCCCCCGTTAACCACTACGGAGTCCGACATGCTTCCGTTGCCGCCGCCCAGAGTGTGGGTGGCGGTCAGGATGACGCTGGCCCCGGCATTGATGGTGAGCGTTCCGTTCCCTTCCATGCGATTGCCGCCAAAGCTGCCGCCGTTGATGGTGACGACGCCGCTGTTGACGATGAAATTCGTGGGGAGCAGGAGGAAGGAGGCGATCGTCATATTGCCTGCGCCATCTTTGATCAAGTTGCCGCCGCTGTTGGTGAATGCCCGGTCCAGCGTGACGAGGTCGGAGCGGTTGTAAGTCAAGGTTGCGCCTGAGGAGACGGTGATGGCCCCAGTGCCACCAAGCGTACCCGTGGTGCCGCCGTCGCCGACCTGTAGAACACCCCCATTGACAGCGGTGGTGCCGGTATAGGTGTTGGTGCCGGTGAGAATCTGCGTTCCCGTGCCGGACTTGGCAAAGGAGAGCGTGCCTGCGTCAAAGGTGTCGTTTTCCAGCACGCCTGAAAAGGTGCCGGAACCATTGCCTGCGCCAACAGTGAGGAGGCGGGCGCTTACGGCTCTCACTCGGCCGTTGCCGGTGAGGGCGTTAATGGTCTCGGCGGAGTTCAACCGGAAGACGGCGAACTCCTCGATGTTCACGTTGGAGTTGTTGTTGATCCGTTCTCCCGTGTTGATTTGGAAGATGGTGAGGTTGGAGGATGAGCCGCTGCGGATGTTCCAATTGCCCGTGAAACCATTGGTGTCACCGCTCAGGATGATCCGGTTGCCAGCCTGACCGGCACCGAATTGTTGGGCAGTGGCATTGCTCGGGGCAATGAGGCCGTTTTCAACGGAGATGGTAAATCCGCTGCCACCGGTGATGGCACCGGAGAACGTGGTGCTGTCGTGCGCACCTGAGCGGAGGATAACATCGTCATTCAGCGTGATGGCTCCGCTGAAGTTCGCGGAGCGGGTGACCTGGGTGGCAGTTGATCCGAGTGTGCCGATGACTGCGGTGGTGGCTGCGCTGACAGGACCGACATTGATGGCGTTGGAGGCGGTGATGTTGGCGCCCGCCGTCATGGGATCGAGGTACAACGCCAGGGTTCCAGCTGCAGTGCCGGCGTCCCCCAGGGTAATCGTGCCTGTGCCGAAGGCGGTGGCATTGAGCCCCACCAGGGTGCCCTGGCGGACGAGTGTGCCGCCGGTATAGGTGTTGGGGCCGGAGAGATTGACAGTCCCCGTATTCGTCTTCGTCAGCACGGAGGCTCCTCCGATCGTGTTACCTGTACTGGTGGTGATGGTATAAGTCGCGGTGCTGTTGTTGAAAGTGACACTCGAAGGCGTGAGGGCTCCCGTTACGGTGATGCTGGTGTTGGCTGCACCGTCCACAAAGGTCACGGCGTCCGCCTGGAAGAATCGCTCGGCGATGCTGGAGCCGTCCACCCAGTTGATGGCAGTGCCGATGTCCCAGGACCCGCTGGCAGCGCCGGTCCAGGTTACGGCCTTGTTTCCGAGAGACACCTGCAGTGCTGAGCCCGTGTCGGTGATGAGGGCGGCCCGGTAGGTCGCGGCGTTGGGCAGGATCAGATTGGCCAGGCCCGTGAGCGCGCCGGTATGGTTCAAGATCGTGTACGAGCTGCCCGGAGTGATGCCAGCCAGAGAGGTGAGATTGAGAGTGGTGGCCCCGCTGACATTGACCGTGCCGTTGACAGTGAGGGCGGCAGTTGTGCTAAGATCGGCATTGAGGAAGCTGCCTGCTTCGTGGGTGAGCGAGGCGCTGCCAGCGATGGTGCCGATCGTGCCCTCACCCGCGAGGGTGGAGAAATTGCTGACCGTCACAGCCGTGTTGCCGAGGCTGCCGGTGAGCGTGACGGTGGTCCCCTGGTTGGCGGCGAGCGAGGAGATGCTGGTGGCACCGGTGTAAGTACTGGCGCCGGACAGGGTGATGTTGGAGGTGCTGGCGACTGCTCCGAAGGTCACCCCAAAGTTGTTTCCGCCATCGCCGATGGCCCCGGAGATGGTTCCGCTGTTGCCGTAGGCGGTGATGCGGGCGTTGCCTGCCAGAGTGATGGAACCGGCGAGGTTGACGTTGCCTGCAAGCCGAATCGCTCCCAGTACGCCAACGGATTCCCCCCAGCCATTGCCAGAGATGGTCAGATTGTTCGTGTAGGTCCCGCCCGCACTGAAATAGAACTGGCCATTGGTGCCGATGTTGATGGCGGCCGTGCCAATGTCCGCGGTGTTGTCGACGGTCAGCCTGGCATTGGAGATGGCCATCGTGCCGCTGAAAGTGCTGTTGTTGCCTGAGAGGGAGTATCCGGAAGCCCCATTGCTGATGCCATTGTTGGTGCCGTTGAAGTTCAGCGCGCCTGCCCCGCTGAAAACGTTGGCGATGCCAGGAGAGTCACTGCGATTGTAGAGCACCGTTGCGCCTGAGGCGATGGAGACTGCGCCCGAGCCCAGAGAGCCCGATGTGCTGCCGGAGCCAACTTGCAAGATGCCGGCATTGACGGCCACCGCTCCGGTGGTGGTGTTATTTCCGGTAAGGATGAGCGTGCCGCCACTGACGGTGGTGGTGCCGGTGTAGTTGTTCACCCCGCTGAGGGTCACGGTGCCGGCAGTGGATTTGGTGACGCTGCCGGTACCGGTGAGCACGGTGCTGGCCGTGCCGGAACGCAAGTCGAAGCTGGTGGCATAGATCGAGCCCGTTGAGAGAGTGCCGCCGTTCAAGATCACACTGGCCACATTTACCAGGGCTTTGCTGCCAAGGCTGAAGGTGCCGGCATTCACCGTGATATCGCCGGTCATGTTGTACGTCAGGTTTGTACCCAGGGTCAGGGTGCCTGTGCCGTTTTTCACGAGTGAACCTGCGCCCACAAGCTGTCCGGACCCTACGCTCGTGGCGTTGAAGGTGTAGTCGTTTCCGGTGGTGTTGTTGACAGTCAGCAGGGCGGGCGCGACCGTTCCGACGAGGTTCACGGCTTTGGCGGTGCCAGGGGCCGTGGTGTCATCGAACGTGACGGCATCGTAGGACATGAAGACGTCATTGCTGCCGCCGTTGTTGAAGTTGGCGCTTGTATTGATGTCCCACTGGCCGTTGGCGGAGGCATTGTTCCAAACCAGGTTTGCAGCCCCCGTGGCGAGGGTGAGACGCAAGACATTGCCCACCACGGTGGTGCTGCCCGTGATGTGGGACTGGCCGAAGTAGTTGAAGTTGGTGCTCACTGTCCCGGTGCCGGTGATGCTGGCGGCCGTGATGAGGTCATAGGTGCTGCCTGCCGTGGCAGGCGAGCCGCTGAAGACGGGTGCGAGCGTGATCGCCGCAGCGTCAGTAAGGGTGAGGGCTCCGGTCAGCGTCGTGGTAGCCCCGGTGCGGGCTCCGAGGACGATCGTGGAGCCATTGTTGGCGGTGATCGATGCAAGGGTTTTACCTGTGGAGTCCAGACGGAAGGTTCCTGTGCTGTTGATCTCAACAGGGGAGCTGGCCAGGGTGCCGATGCCGGTGAGGGAGAGTGTGCCTCCGTTGATGATGGTGGAGCCAGTGTACGTGTTGGCTCCATTGAGGAGCATCAGCCCGGCGCCGGTCTTGGTGATGCCGTAGCCTGTGCTGCCTTGTTCGATGTTGGCATGAACGATGAGGTCGTTGACCGCTCCGCCGTCCGCGATGTTGAAAACCACGCTGTTGTTCACGTTGTTCTCCCGGATACGGATGAGTCCACTGATGACAGAGCTGTTGGCGGAGGCCAGGGTGTTGACCGCCGTGCCGGTGCCGCCGCTGTTTCCACCAAAGGAAAAGCGACCGCCGCCCGTCGTCTGCATAAGAGCGCCGGTGAGGTTGTAGGTAATACCCCAGCCGTTGTCACCGTTCGCCGCATGCGTGAGGGTGCCGCCGTTGAGATTCACGGTGTCGACCTTGGTGCCGTTGGTGTATCCGAAAGCGTTGTTGATGTTGAGCGACAAGGTCGCGCCGGAGTTCACGGTAATGGCTCCTCGAATGACCCCATTGCCGCCCTGGTCGCCGCCCGTGCTGTTGCCCAATTGCAGGGTCCCGCTGGTGACGGTGGTGCCGCCCGAGTAGGTGTTGGTGGCGGTCATAATGACCCGCGAACTGGCCTGGTTGGCGGTGGCAATGCGGACCGCTCCTGCTCCGGAGATGACGCCGCTGAGGGTGAGGTTCTTGGTGTCCCACTGCGTGGTGAAGTTGGCCCCACCGGCGTTCACCAGGATGGTGCCGGACATGGTGTGGTTGCCGTCTTCGTTGCGCAGGGTGCCGCCATCGATCACGAGGTTGTTTGTCAGGGTGAAGGCCGCATCGTTCTTGATCCAAAGCCGCAGCGTCCCGGTGTTGTTGATGGTGACCGTCCCTGTGCCCAGTGCGGTGACGGTTGAGGTGTTGGCCGCGGTGCCTCCAGTGCCGATGGAGATCGTCCCGCCGTTGATGGTGGTGGCGGTGAATCCGTTGGCAAGCAGGCCGATGGTCAGGATGCCGGTGCCGTTTTTCACCAAGGTGCCGCCATTGATGGCTCCACTCGTACCGTTGGCGAAGGTCCAGCTCCCGTTGTCATTGATGGTGGTGCTGGTGGGTGTGATCGTGCCGTTGATCGTGATCGTCTCACCCGTGGCCCCGGCGAAAATCGCATTGTGGCTCGCATTCGCCCAAGCGGCCAATGTGGTGGTGTCCGGACTGATGAACCAGTTCGTGTCCCCGGCGGCGGTGCTCCAGTTGTTGTTGGTGCCTGCTGTCTGCCAGGTGTAGTCGGCCCCGAGGGCGGCTGAGGCCAGGAGGCTGAGGAGCAGAGTCTGAAGGCCAGATTTGCGGGGCGGGGACGGCATCATGGGGAAACAGGGGATGTTTCATGATCCGTCGTGCCTCGCCCCATCACTCGGGCGGTGACTGGGGCTCAGTCAGCGTCGACAACAGGGCGTGGACATCGAGGGCGGCCGGGCAGATCTGCCCGGCCGACCCGCGACGGATCGTGGTTTGGCGGATGAGGGACTGCCGGGTACTCCGGGGTCCGATGGGTCTTGAGCTGGACTTTTGGACGGTTGGGAGAAAATCGAGAAGACCGGGAAGACGCCGGGGAGTGCGGCGCAAAGACCCAGAGCTCGTTGTATGGGATCTTGGAGGAGCTTCCGGCATACTGGATTGATTGCCGGAATGCGCAATCCGGCTGGATTCGCAAAAAGCGCAATGGAGTTGGCAAATTGCGCTGTCGAAATGAGCAGGGGATTGATTGCGGCATTCAACCATCCGGCTGAAAAAGTTGGTGCATCGAACCAGTAAGGCCGTGCCTCCCAGGTGTTCTCCGGCCTCTCGCCTTCTGGGCGGTTTGGATGACGATGGTGGAGCCGACAGGGGCTGCTTTCGGACGAGGTCTAAAAACTACACAGAACGGGGGCGGCAACTCCATCCGCCATGTCCTGGACGCCGATTCACATCGACTTGGGATTGGGGATGGCAATCACGCCCTCGAGGAACATGAAAACATGGTTCAAAATTGGCCTCCCGCCTTGCCCTTTCCCGCAATCCGCCTCTAATGCGCCTGCTTTTCCCGATTCCCCAAGCCTGTCGCCCATGTTTTCCGCCCTGCTCGATGCCTTTGCCCCTGGTGCCAAACTTCCCCGTTGGGCGACTGGCTTGATTCTGCTGGTGCTGGTGGGAGCCGGTTGGTTCTATGTGAAGCGGGCCGTGGATCATGGCTACGAGGTCAACGTGAAGCTGCAGCGGGCCATGGACACGGAGGTCAAGGATCGTTTCAACGGCGATGAGGTTGCGGCCGCCAAGGCCAACCGGCCGGTGAACGCTTACGATCTGAATGATCAGCGGGTGTACATGAACTATGGGAAGGGGCTGCGGGAGTCGAACTACGAGATGTTCATCACCCGTATGCGGATGCCGCTCTTCATGTATCTGCTTTCAACCACGGCAGATTCCACCCTGCGCCCCCAGGATCCGGAAGGGTTGAAGAAGTTCTACAACGAGTATTTCCCTGTGGCGCGGGCCTTCAACATTGGCCTATCCGTCGTGCTTCTGGTGGGGTTGTTTTTCGCCTTGCGGCACTGGTTGGGAAACTGGATGGGGCTGGCCTTCTGTCTGATTGTGGCCTTTCAGCTGTTCATCCTGAAAGCGCCTTATGTGCAGCCTGAGGTGCTGGTGGCGGCCCTCATCGTGGTGGCCGTGGCCTGGATCGTACGAACGCTCCAGGAGCCGAGGTGGTGGCATGCCCTGATCGCGGGGTTCTATCTCTGTGCCTGGCACATGACCAAGGCCAATGCCCTGGTGGCACTGGCGGCGGCAGGCGGGGTCATGGGCTTGCAGCTCATCTTTGCCAGCAACAAGCGCCGGATCGCCATCCTCATCGCCGGACCGGTGATGGTGCTTGGCTACATGCTGCCGATCTCCCCCTACCTCTACACATCGTACAAGACCTTCGGCAACCCGCTCTACAACGTACAGAGCATGTACTACATGTGGGCCACCGACGTGGACGACAAGCACGACATGCAGGGGATGGGGCTGGACCGCTCCCTGGAGAGCGTGGACAAGGACGGGGATGGGAAAGTGGACAATCCCGACGAACTGCCGAGCGCCAAAAAGTACTTCCGGGAACACTCGCTGGAGAGCATCGAGCGCCGGGTGGAACGCGGGGTGGTGATGATGTTCAACAACGCCCTGGCCGAGTACCCACCCTTCTTCGCCATGCTGCTGCTCTGGGGGGCGCTCATGCTGATGGCCATGGCCGTGAACTGGGAGCAGGCCTCATTGGGGCTCTTGAAGTGGAAGTGGGAGCTTTTCTACGTGGCGGGTCTCATGACGGCGTTTTGCTACCTGTTCGGCTGGTTCACCACGCTCAAGGTGGGGCCGCGCCTGGTGAATTCCATCTCTCTGGTGCCTCTCTTGTTCTGCATGGCGGTGGTGCATGGCCTGTTGAAAGACATGCCGGTGCGGCTGGGTAGACGGATCTTCTCACTGGAGAAACTGCTCATCGCTGGGTTCCTGGTGCTTTGGTTGGGTTTCACCGCCCTGCATCTGGCTGACGACCTCAACGGGGGCTACTTCGCCGGATAGCACTGATTCTGAGCAAAAAATGCCCGATGGCGTAACGCCGGGCCCTTTGGGACATCAACTTCTGTTACTTCTTTTTGTAAGGGCCGGAGATTGCCATGAAATTATGCTGGAATTGATTTATCCCGGCTGTGCCGTTCGTTTTGGACTTCAGTAGGAACACGATAACGTCATCCAGACCTTCTTAACATGCCAGCTTCAGCAGCCAGTCTCAGCCAGAGTGAATCCCCCGAGAACCCGTCCAACCCGCGTCGTCCGCTGGTGGGCTGGATCTGTGCCGTGGGGCTTGTGGTGCTCTTCGCAGTTTCGATGATGCTTGTCCCGCCTGTGACGAATGCGGCCAAAGCACTGCCGACTCCTGAGTGGGCGCTGTTTTTCGGGCGGTTCCATCCCATCGCGGTGCACATGCCGGTAGGGGTGCTCATTTTGGCCGCTTTCATGGAGGCGCTGGTCATGCTTCGCTTTCCCCTCGGACAGGCCGTCAAGGGGTCCGTGGGATTTGTGATGGGCTTTGGAGCCTTCGGAGCCATCGTGGCGGTGGTTTTCGGCATCCTGCTGTCCCGCGAGGGCGGGTACAAAGGGGGCATGTTCGCCGCGCACCAGACGTTGGGCATTGCCACGGTAGTCGGCTCGCTTTTGGCCCTCATCTTCAAGCAAATCTCCGAGGATAGCGGCGGTCGGATCCGGTTTGTGTATCGCGGGCTGCTCTTCCTCACGCTGGGGATCATGAGTGTGGGTGCCCACTTCGGCGGCAATATGGTGCACGGCAGCGACTACCTGCTGGAGTATGCGCCGAAGGACGTGCGCAACACTGTGCGAACCGTGGAGGCCAAAGTGGTGGATCTCTTTGCCCCGGCTGCGGTGCACGATGAGGTGAGCAGCGTCAATGCCGACACGACAGCCCCTGAGCCAGCTCCGGTCGGAACTCCCGCCCCCGCCATGGCGCCGGAAGCCAACGGGTCTGAAGTGGGCGGTGGGCCCGCGACTCCTGCGCCGACACCTTCTCCCGCTCCGGCCCCGGCCGTGGTGACCCCGGACGTGGTGGTCAGCCCGACGTTCTATGCCGCCGTGGTGGCTCCACTCATGGAGGCCAAGTGCAACAACTGCCACAATGCCGACAAGAGCAAAGGTGACCTCCGCTTGGACAATCATGAAGCCATTCTGAAAGGCGGCGAAAATGGCGACAACGTCGTGGCGGGCGATCCGGAGAAGAGTCTTCTGGTGGCTCGTATGAAGCTCCCGGTGGATCATGAGGACCACATGCCCCCGGAGAACAAGGATCAGCCGACGACCGAAGAAATCGAGCTGGTGGCGATCTGGGTGAAAGCTGGTGCCAGCAAAGAACTGAAGGTGACTGATGCGAATGTCCCCGACAACCTGAAGCCTGCGCTTCAGACGCTCCTTTCCAAGGCCAAAGGTGGCAGCGGCGGCAGCACGCCGCCGGTCATGGTGACCCTGGCGGAAGCGGCGGCGCAAACCCCGGCGGCGGGCGGCGTGGATCCTGCCGTGGCAGAGGCGATGAAAAAGATCAACGGCACGGGAGCTTCCCTGGCACCGGTGGCTCAGAATGCCAAGGAACTCCGCTTCACGGCGCTGAATGTGGCGCGTGACTACAGCGATGCGAACCTCAAGGAGCTCGAGTCCATCGGCAGCTCACTGGTGGCGCTCGATCTGGCTCGCACCAAGGTCACCGATGCAGGTTTGGGCGTTCTGGCCAAGATGACCAATCTCAAGGAACTCCACCTTGAAAACACGGCGGTGACGGATGCCGCTGGTTCCAGTTTGAAGGGACTGGCGAAGCTGGAATACCTGAACCTGTACGGCACGAAGGTGACGGACAAGATCCTGGTGGATCTGGAAGGGTTGAAGGCTCTCAAGTCGCTCTACCTCTGGCAGACGGCGGTGACCGAACCCGCTGCGGAAGCCTTCCGCGCCAAGCGCCCCGGCTTGCTGGTGAACATCGGCTGGACGGAGAAGGACAACGCGAAAGTGGTAGCGGCTCCTGCTCCGGCACCTGCTTCTGAGAAGCCCGCTGCGCCTGCTCCGGCTCCCGCCGCCGCTCCGGCAGGGAAGGCGGATCCGAATGCCAAGATCTACGCGGACATCGTGGCCCCGATCCTGGCTGCGAAGTGCAATGCCTGCCACGGCTCCGAGAAGAGCAAAGGCAAGCTGCGCATGCACACCTTTGCGGATCTGCTGAAAGGGGGCGGTGACGGCCCCACGACGGTGATCGCGAACAATGCCAAGGAGAGCTTGTTGTTGGTGCGTGCCAAACTGCCGCTGGATGATGACGACCACATGCCGCCGAGTGATGAGCCCCAGCTCACCAAGGAGGAACTGGCTCTCCTGGAGTGGTGGGTGGCGGAAGGAGCCAGCGAGACGCTGACCCTTGCGGCGGCCAAGAAGACTCCGGAGATCGAGGGGTTCGCCAACGCCTATCTTGCCACCAAGAAGCCTGCTGCCGCTCCGGCTCCTGTCCCTGTGGTGGCCAAGGTGGAGCCGAAAGCGCCTGCTCCTGCACCAGCGCCCGCGCCCGCACCTGCCCCGGCTGCAACACCTGCTCCCGCCCCCGCCAAGCCTGAAGCCGCACCGGTCGCAGCTGCTGCAGGCAAGGCTCTGGACCCCAATGCCAAGATCTACGACGAACTGGTTGCGCCCATCCTGGCCGCCAAATGCAACGCCTGCCACGGTACAGACAAGAGCAAGGGCAAGCTCAAGATGCACACCTTTGCCGACCTTCTGAAAGGCGGCAGCGATGGTGCCACTACCGTAATCGCTGGCAACACCAAGGACAGCCTCCTGCTGGTGCGTGCCAAGCTGCCCAAGGAAGACGACGAACACATGCCGCCGACTGATGAGCCACAGCTCAGCAAGGAAGAGCTGGCCTTCCTGGAGTGGTGGATCGCAGAGGGGGCGAGTGAGTCGCTGACCTTTGCCAACGCCAAGAAGACTCCGGAGATCGAAACGATCGCCAAAGCGCTCTACGCTGCCAAGCCTGCCAAGGCCGATGGGGGCAAAAAGACTGCCGAGAAACCGAAGGCCAAGCCTCTGACAGATGCGGAGAAGAAGACCATCGCCGAAGTGTCTGCCAAGGTCACCGCGCTGAACGCCTCCATGATGGCAGTGTCCCTGGACAGCGAGCAATTGCGTCTCGGTACGGTGAATGCAGCGGACAAGTTTGGCGACAAGGAACTGGCGCTGCTGGCTCCTGTGAACCCGCACCTCATCTGGGTGGATCTGGCCCGCACCAAGGTGACGGATTCAGGACTGGCCATGGTGGCAGGGATGAGCAACCTGGAGCGCCTGCACCTGGAGAATACCGCAATCACTGATGCCGGGCTCGATCATCTGGCGAAGCTGGGCAAGCTGGAGTACCTCAATCTCTACGGCACCAAGGTGACCGATGCTGGGCTGGCCAAGTTGGCCGGGGCCAAATCCCTGAAGAAGCTCTTTGTCTGGCAGACCGGGGCCACCCGGGAAGGGGCGAAGAAGCTGGAGGCACAAATCCCGGGCCTGATTGTGAATGTGGGTCTGAGTGAGGCTGAAATTGCCAAACTCATCGAGGCTGCCCAACCGCCGCCGAAACCTGCTGAGGCCCCCAAGCCAGCTGCTGCCCCCGCCAAGCCCGAGGAAAAGAAACCGGAGGCGAAAAAGCCTGAGCCACCCGCTGCGGTGCCTGCTCCCGCAAAGCCGGCCGAGGCGAAGCCCGCAGAGGTCAAGAAGCCCGATGCAGCCCCTGCTCCCGCCCCAAAGCCTGAAGAGAAGAAGCCTGATGCCCCGCCAGCGGCGCCAGCCCCTGCAGCGGACGCCAACAAGAAATGAGGCAAATGGAAAAGGGCGATCTGAAGGGGCGGCTGGTGACCTGACCGGAGCCTCTTCAGAAGTTCTGCTGATCTCGGAATGAAGGTGCGGCGTTTTGCCGCGCTGCGAACACCAGTCTGACTGATCCGCAACGACAACCCGCCCTAGCACGTATATATCCACCTTGTCTCCCGTCACGAAATGACCACTCACGGCTTGATGCCCGGGCGGGAGCCAGTCTAAGGAAGAAGAGGATGAACCGTTTTTTCAGCATGACGAAAGTGACCGGCCGCGAGCCTGGACGCAATGTCCAGCAATCCAGAGGGCCGGTATTCACCGGCGTGGGGATGTCTTTGGGGATCAGCGCGGGTCTGTTGCTGAGCTCTTGTGAGCGCCTGACTGAGCGCATGGAGATCAAGGAGTCTCGTACGATCTCTGAGCATGCCATCATGCCCAAGGCTGAAGCGACCAGCGCAGAGCGGTTCTTCGACACTCAACAGGCGCAGCCGCCGGCTGAGAATCCGCTCGCCTGGATCACGCCGGAAGGCTGGACGGAAGCGCCTGCGGGATCCGGTGGGGGCATGCGACTGATCGATCTGAGATTCGGCCCCAACCAGGAAGGGGAGTGCTATCTCTCCATCATGCCGGGTCAGGCGGGCGGTCTTGCGGCGAACGTCAATCGCTGGCGCACCCAAATGGGGCTACCGGCCTACACAGAAGCTGAACTGGCCGCTCTTCCCAAAAAGACCTTTGTGGGTCGGGATGCCACCTATGTGGCATTTGATGGTGATTTCAAAGGGGTGGGGGCCGAAGCGGCCGCGACCGGCTTTCGCATGCTCGGGCTGGTGCAGGAAGCCCCGGAGTTCACACTTTTTGTCAAACTTACGGGTCCAAAAGACCTTGTTGTAAAGAACGAGGCGGCTTTCGACCAGTTTGCGAGCTCCATCAGTCTGAAACGATAATCTCATGATCGCCTGCCTGGGTTCATGGAAAAAGCTCTGACCTGATCTGACATCTACCCCAGCGGAGCGGAAACAATCGCTCCCGATCCACCTCTCCATTTTCACTGCGAACCGCAACTCTTTCTCGTCAATGCCTGCCGTCAAGCCCACTCCGCCGCCGCGACCTGCTGTGCCGCTCCACATGAAGCTCTATCACTTCTTCGCCTCCTTTGGTCTGGCGACGGTGGTGCTGGTGTTCCTGCTGCTGATCACGTTCCTGGGCACACTGGAGCAGGTGGAGCATGGCTTGTTTGACAGTGTGAGGAAGTACTTCGACTCCTTTCTCATCACGAGCGTGGACCTGGCCTGCTGTCTGCGTGCCATGCATGTCAGCTATCAGGGCAACTGGAACTTGCCGGTGCTGATTCCCGGCGGCATGACCCTCATGGCGGTTCTGACCGTGAACATGATTCTCGGGGGCCTCATTCGCATTCGCAAGACTGGCCGCACGTTTGGCGTCATCGTCACTCACGGCTCCATTGTGTTCATGCTGGTGGCTGGGCTTGTCTCCTTCGTGTTCAAGAAAGAGGGCGCGGTGCGTCTTGCGGAAGGTCAGGTGGCGGATGAGTTTCAGAGCTTCCATGATGTGGTGATTGAAATCGAGCGCCTGGAACCCGTCTCAAAGGATGGGAAGCGGGTGGCGCTGGAGATTCCCGGACGGCAGTTCCAGGATCTGGCGGGGGGCAAGGCCCGTACCTTCGTGAACAAGGATCTTCCGTTCGACCTCATGGTCATGAACTACGAGGTGAACTCGGCCCCTAAGAAGGCAGCGGGTTCCTCAACCAGCCGCGAGGTGGCGGACGGCTATTTCCTGCAGACCCTCAAGGAAGAACTCGAACAGGAGCGCAATGCTGACGGTGCCTATGTGAAAGTCACCCCTAAGAAGGGTGGGGAGGCCCTGAAAGGCATTCTCTGGCGTTTCGCTGCCGCTCCCTTCTCGGTGAAGGTGGGGGATGAGGTGTATGGCATCTCCCTGACAAGGAAGACCTACAAACTGCCGTTTTCTGTGCGGTTGGATGACTTTCAGCGCGAAGTCCACCCTGGTACGGAGCGCGCCCGCAAGTTCACCAGTGTGATCACCAAGATCACCGGTGAGAAGGAAGAGAAGAAGATCATCACCATGAACGAGCCGCTCCGTGATGAGGGCTTCGCCTTGTTCCAGTCGGCATTCGATGTCGGCGAGCGCGGTGGTGCCATGGTGGAGTCGTCCACGCTGCAAGTGGTGAACAACCCCTCTGACCACTGGCCGCTCTATGCCATGCTCGCGACAATGGCCGGCATGCTCGGCCACATGATTGCCCAACTGGTCCGCTTCCTCCGCAAACCTGCTTCCCGTTCCTCCAAAGCCTTCCAGCCGGAGACCTCCTCCAGCGCTAGCACCACCAACCCTGCCACGCCATGATTGTTCGTTCTTTCCTCAGCCTGTTTCTTGCCGCAGTGGTGCCTGCGGCTGCCTTGGTGGCGCAAGAGCCTGCACCCTCAGCGCCCGTGTCGGCTCCGGCAGAAAAAGTCCAGCCGCCCGCGCCACCGCAGATGGCGGACCTGGCGACGGTGCTGGATCCAGAAGTCGTCGCTCTGCTGGCTGGCTTGCCAGCCCAGGAGTCGGGGCGCATCAAGCCACTGGATACGATCGCGCGTTTTCGCCTGCTGCGCTTCAGTGGTCGGCAATCCATTCTGGTGACGGAGGATGCGAAGTCATCTGGCAATCCATTGACGGATCCGGTGACTGGCAAGGAGTTGCTCAACGCCAAGGGCAAGCCCTACAATCTGAGTGCCACCGAGTGGCTGGCCTTGACCTGGTTCCGCCCGGACATTGCCAAGGATCTGCGCGTCTTCATCGTGGACAATTCAGACGCGATCATTGAGATCGGCGTCAAAGCCAAGAACAAGCGGGATCGTTACTCGTACAACGAACTGGTGTCGGGCCGGTCGAGCCTGATGAAGAAAATGCAGGAGATCCGCGAAGTGGACTCCAAGAACCGCAACCCGGTGCAACGCGCGCTCGGCAAGCTGGCGATGGATTTCCTCGACTACGAAATGATCATGGGGCATTTCGATTTTGCCCGTGATCCGTTTGGCGGGCTGGCCGCCACCGTGCCGACTGACATTCTGGCAGTGGGTGAGAGCGGGAAGGTGAGTGCCGCAGCCCTGGTTCCCAAGATTCAAGCGTATCTGCAGGCGCACCCGGAAGCGGCGGCTCCCATGAACAATCCCTGGCTGCGGGAGTATTTTCGCGCCGTTTTGGGGGCGCTGATGAGTGGCAATTCGGAAACGGTTCTCCGCATCTTCCCGCCAGACGACCACAAGGTGGAGATCTGGTATGGACCGGGTTCTGTGCTGCAGACGGCCATTGAAAATGGCACCGCCAAGGCAGATGAGCTCAAGCTGTTGTCAGAGTATGAAAACATCTACCGGAACCGGATGGATGTGGCCAAGTTCAAAACCAGCCTGGAGGCGTTTCACAACCATGTAGTGAAGTCCGCGGCAGAACGTGGGGAAAGCGGCCACATTGCCATGGAGCTCAAGTACCACAAGAAGGACTACTTCTTCTACGCACTTATCCTTTTTGTAGCGGGCACGATTGCTCTGTCATTGAGCTGGGTGGCACCGGAGGCGCTCTGGGGCAAGATTGTGCGGGTGCTGTGCTGGCTGGTCATGCTCGCCGGGGCGGCTTACGGCACGATGGGGATTGTGGTCCGCTGTCTGATCATGGAGCGGCCGCCCATCACCACTCTCTATGAGACGATTCTGTTTATCACGATCTCGTCTGTCTGGCTGGGATTGCTGATGGAAGGCGTCGGGCGTCGGGCCAAGGGTTTGGGATTAGCGGTGGCCTGTCTGGCCGGGATGTCCGGGTTGTTCCTCTCCTTGCGGTTTATGGAGATGGACGGCGCGGACACGCTCCAGGAACTCCAGGCGGTGCTGATCACCAACTTCTGGCTGTCCACTCACGTGCCCTGCATCAACCTCGGCTATGCCGCTGGCATGGTGGCCGCCATCTTCTCGATGATCTATTTCGTGATGCGGCTCTTTGGCATCACGAAGCACAAGG
>NZ_BATQ01000063.1 GCF_000739635.1 Verrucomicrobium sp. BvORR034
CAGGAGATCGCGCGTCTCGCGGATGTCGCGCTCTGTGGGCATGAAGACGAGAACGTCACCGTTCTCAGACTCGATGAGGGCGTCTTCCACCGCATTGACCGCCGCCTCCAGCAGGCTGAGATCGTCGTCGCCGGCCTCGACCGGGGCGTAGCGAACGTCCACCGGGTACATGCGGCCGGAGACCTCGATGATGGGGGCGTTGCCAAAGGCCTTGGAAAAGGCCTCCGTGTCGATTGTCGCGGAGGTGATGAGCACCTTGAGGTCGGGCCGCTTTTTCAGCAGGCCCTGAAGGTAGCCCAGGAGGAAATCGATGTTGAGCGAGCGCTCATGGGCCTCATCCAGAATGAGCATCGAGTAGTTCCGCAGTAGAGGATCGGACTGGATCTCCGCCAGCAGAATGCCGTCCGTCATGAACTTGATGCGGGTGTCGCGACTGGTGTCGTCGTTGAAGCGCATCTTGCACCCCACCTCCCGGCCCCACTGGACGCCCAGTTCCTCCGCCACACGGCGGGACACGCTCATGGCAGCCACGCGGCGGGGCTGGGTGCAGCCGATCTGACCGCGGGTGCCTTCTGGCATCGCTTCCAGGCACATCTTGGGCAATTGGGTGGTTTTGCCAGAGCCGGTCTCGCCAGCCAGCACCACCACCTGATGGCTGCGAATGGTCGCGAGGATTTCCTCTCGGCGGGCCGTGATGGGAAGATCAGCGGGATAACGGATCGCAGGCATGGGGCAGGAGCGCGGAATGGGGGGCCGGGAAGGTACAGCGAATCGGGAAAAATGCCCCGAAAATGTGCCGAAGGGCCGTACGCAGGTCTGGAGGTTGGGGCCGCTGGGGAGAGACTCCACGCGAACGCGTGACGTTCCTCGCAAATTGAGAGTTTAAATTTGCCCCGAGTTTCCCGTATTGTCCCACCATGTCCTGTCGTCGTTTCCTCTTTGCATCCCTGGTGTGCTCTTTGGCCGCCAGTCCCTTACCCGCCGAACCCCAGTGGATCTGGGCCTCCACCAAAGCTGTGGACAAGGAGAAACCCTCCTTTCGCAAAACTTTCGAGGTGGCGGGCGAAGCCAAGTCCGCCATTTTGAAACTGACCTGTGACAACGGGGCCACCGCCTTCCTCAATGGCAAGCAGGTGCTGGTGAACCCGGACTGGCAGGAGCCGAGCCAGGCAGATGTGAAAGCCTCGCTCAAGCCTGGCTCGAACGAGCTGGTGATCAAGGCCTCCAACGAAGGGGGCACGGCCGGTCTGGTGGCCGCGTTGACTGTGGAAGGCAGTGATGGCAAGAAGACGGTGGTGGAAACAGGGACTGGCTGGGAAGCCGCGGCAGAAAACACCACGGACTGGAAGCCAGCCGTCACGGTGGCCAAGTACGGGGCGGGTCCTTGGGGAGATGTGTTCGGCAAAGGGGGCGGTAAGGCGGGCAACAATGCGCCGGGAGTGGCCACGGATCCGAAGGACATCGCCGTTCTGCCCGGGTTCAAGGTAAATCTCCTCTATACCGTGCCCAAGGCAGAGCAGGGCTCCTGGGTGAGCATGACGACTGATCCGCAAGGCCGGCTGTTGGTGGGGGATCAATACGGAGGGATCTATCGCGTGACACTGCCTCCTGTGGAGTCCAATTCCCAGGCGAAGGTGGAACCTCTGGATCTGAAGATCGGCGGTTCCCATGGGCTGCTCTACGCTTTTGACAGTCTGTATGTGATGGTGAACGAGAAGGGTGCGCCGCAGAACCAGGGCAAGGAAAGCGGTCTCTACCGGCTCAAAGATCTGGGCAAAGGCACGTTTGGTGAACCTCAACTGCTGCGAGCCATCAAAGGGGGCGGTGAGCATGGTCCCCACGCCCTGAGGCTCAGCCCGGATGGACGGTTCATCTACCTGAACGGTGGCAACCATACCAAGGAGCCTGAGAACATGGAGCGCTCTCTGGTACCCAAGCGCTGGGGTGAGGATCATGTCCTGCCTCGCATGTGGGACGCGAATGGTCATGCGCGCGGCATTCTGGCACCGGGCGGTTACATTGCCAGGACGGATGCGGAGGGCAAGGTCATGGAGATGTTCTGCATCGGCTTCCGCAACCAGTATGGTCTGGCCTTCAATGACGCAGGGGAGTTGTTCACCTATGACTCGGATATGGAGTGGGATCTGGGCATGCCCTGGTATCGCCCCACTCGCATCAACCACTGTGTGAGCGGTGCGGACTACGGCTGGCGCAGTGGATCCGGCGTGTGGCCTGACTTCTACGCCGACAGTCTGCCAGCGACGGTGAACATCGGCCCCGGCAGCCCAACGGGCGTGGTGGCCGGTACTGGGGCGAACTTCCCGGCGAAGTATCAGCATGCTGTCTTTGCCGCGGACTGGACCTACGGCACCATGTACGCCATCCACAGCACGCCGAAGGGCGGCACGTATGAAAGCGTGAAGGAGGAGTTCATCAGTGGGAGACCCCTCCCGCTCACCGATGTGCTGGTCCATCCGCAGGATGGGGCCATGTACTTTGCAGTAGGGGGACGCCGTACCCAGAGCGCGCTCTACCGTGTGACCTATGTGGGCAAGGAGTCCACGGAGCGCGCCAAGCCGCTGGCGGCCACGCAAGAAATGCAACTGCGCCGCCAGCTTGAGAAATTCCATGTGGATGGCAACCATCCCGATGCCATCGGTCAGGCCTGGCCGCACCTGTCGCATCCGGACCGCTTTGTGCGTTATGCCGCCCGGGTGGCGATCGAGAAGCAGCCGGTGGACCTCTGGGACAAGAAGGCCATCACGGAGCCCAATGTGCAGGGGCGGATCGAGGGGCTTATTGCCCTGAGCCGCGTCGGGAACAAGAACCACCAGGCCCCGGTTCTGGAATCACTGGGTACGATTGACTTCAGCACCATGGACCTGGAGCATCAGTTGCAGTTGCTGCGAGCCTGGGAGCTCGCCCTGGTGCGCTTTGGCAAGCCAGCTCCTGATGTCTGCCTGAAACTGGCAGAGAAGTTTGAGGCGTTGTTTCCTCAGAAGGACAATGCTCTGAACCAGGAGCTGTGTCAGATCCTGATTGCCCTGGACTCCAAGCAGGTGGTGGCCAAGACACTGGGACTCATGGCCACGGCCAAGGATGACAGCAGTCAGCTCGCCTCTGAGGAACTGCTGGCGCGCAACAGCGGCTATGCCCGGGCCGCCGGGGATGTGCACACCAGCCAGCCCAACCGCCAGCAAATCGCCTATATGTTCGCCCTGCGCAATGCGCGCCTGGGCTGGACGCCGGAACTTAGGGAGACTTACTTCTCATGGTTTCCCCGCGCCCGTCAGTGGAAGGGTGGGAACAGCTTCAAGGGGTTTATTGAAAACACGCGCCAGGAGGCTTTGGTGAACTTCGTGCCAGATGCTGACCGCGCCGCGCTGGACCAGCTCTCCAGCAAGTCCGATGCTCAAGTGGTGGCAAACTATGTGGCACCAAAAGGGCCCGGGAAGGCCTATTCGGTCGAGGATGTACTCAAGCTGGCCCAGGGTGGCCTGAAGGGGCGCAACTATGAGAACGGCAAGGCCATGTTCAACTCCACGATGTGCCTCACCTGCCACCGCTTCAACGGTGACGGCGGCAGCATCGGACCGGACGTCACAGGGGCAGGCAACCGCTATACTCTGCGGGATCTGCTGGAGAACATCATTGATCCCAGCAAGGTCATCTCCGACCAGTACGACAGCCATCAGATCACCCGTACGGACGGCAGTCTGATCATTGGCCGGGCGGTGGGTGAGGAGAATGGCGTCACCATGGTGATGATGAATCCGTTTGCTCCCACGCAGCTGACGAAGATCAAGAACGAGGAGATCAAGGAGAAGAAGCCCTATGCGGTGAGCATGATGCCTCCAGGGTTGATCAATACCTTGAACTCCGATGAAGTGCTGGATCTGGTGGCCTACATCCTGTCGGCGGGAAATCCGCAGGATGCGAGGTTTGCGAAGTGAGACGTGAGACGTTAGACGTGAGACGTTAGACGTGAGACGTTATCAGCGGCTGCCGGTGTCGAAGGATGCCGGCAGCCGTTTTATTTGGGAGTGGGGAGGGACTCAGTCTTCGTCCACCAGTTGCACGCCGCCGCGTTCAAAGCGGATCCGGCGCTCCCGAAGGAGGGCGCCGATGGCCTGTTTGAAGGACTTCTTGGAGACCCCAAAGGCGTAGCGGATTGCTTCAGGCGGGCTGGAGTCATCCAGGTTGAGATGGCCGCCGCTTTCCTTGAGCTTGTCGAGGATCTTCTGAGTGAGCGGGGAGATTCGCTGGTAGCCCGTGTCATCGAGCCGGAGGTCGATTTTGCCATCTGGGCGCACGGTTTTCACAAAACCCTGCATGCGCTGGCCGGGTTGAAGAGCGGCGTTGAGATCCGAGTGGTAGAGGAGGCCCCAGTGGGCGTTTTCCACAATGGCATTGAAGCCCAGCGGGGTCTCATCCGCGATAAGCAGATCCACCGCCTCGCCGTCCTGATAGAGGGGCTTGGTCCGGTTGATGTGGCGGTTGAGCTTCATGGAGGCGACCAGACGGTCGCTGCGCTCATCCAGCATGAGATAAACGATGATGCGATCCCCCGGAGCCACGTGGCCATTCTGCTCGCTCATGGGAAGCAGCAAGTCCTTGCTCAGCCCGAGATCGAGGAAGGCTCCGATGCGGTGATTGAACCCCAGCACCTTGAGGCAGGCAAACTCACCCACCACGGCATGAGGCGTCTCCGTCGTGGCCACCAGGCGGTCCTCGGAATCGGAGTAGATGAAGACCTCAACGTCACTTCCCGGGATGGACGAGGGCGGAGCATAGCGGCGAGGCAGCAAGATTTCACCGTAGGCACCGCCGTCCAGATAGAGTCCTTGAGATGCCTGCCTCACCACGCGCAGGAAGTTGAATTTTCCGATTTCGGCCATGGTGAACAAGGTACCTTGAATGACATCCCTGTGCAGGGAAATTTTGGCATCTGTCATTCGCCATAGCGCATGATCAAGACTTAGCTTGCCAAAAATCGGTGCGCAAAGTTTGGTTGTGGCATGGAAAATCCGACCCCCGACAGAATCTTTCAAACTGGTCTGGCCTTCTGGCCTTCGAAAGTCTTGCTCAGCGCCGTGGAGATGGAGGTCTTCACGGAGCTGGCGAAGCATCCAGGTGACGTGGCTACCGTGCAGGGGCGGCTGGGGCTGCATCCGCGTGGGGGACGGGACTTTCTGGATACCCTGGTCGCACTCGGATTCCTGGTGCGGGAGGGCGGGGTGTACCGCAACACGCCGGAGACCGAGCTGTTTCTCGACAAGAACAAGCCCTCATACATCGGCGGCATCCTGGAGATGGCCAACAGCCGCTTGTTCAAGTTCTGGGGAAGCCTCACGGAGGCGCTGCGCACCGGGCTGCGGCAAAACGAAGGCAAACACGGTGAGGACATGTTCGCCACGCTGTATGCCGATCCCGCACGTTTGAAGGAGTTTCTGCGGGCCATGTCCGGGGTGAGCCGGGGAGCCAATCTCGCGATTGCTCGGCAGTTCCCCTGGGCACAGTACAACTCCTTTGTGGATGCGGGCACGGCCCAGGGAGATCTGGCGGTGCAGGTGGCGCTGGCCCAGCCGCATCTGCGGGGCATCGGGTTCGACCTGCCGGAGGTGGCACCGATCTTCGAGGAATATGCCGCCCAGCTGGGACTGGCTGACCGTCTCAGCTTTCAAGGCGGGAGCTTCTTCACCGAAGACCTGCCGAAGGTGGATGTCGTGATGATGGGGCACATCCTGCATGACTGGGATCTGGAGCAAAAGAAACTGCTCCTGCGGCGTGCTTACGATGCGGTGCCGGAGGGTGGGGCGGTGATCGTCTACGATTCTATCATCGACGACGACCGGTCGCAAAATGCCTTCGGTCTGATGATGAGCTTGAACATGCTGGTGGAGACGGACGGAGGCTTTGACTACAGCGGAGCGGACTGCAAGGGGTGGATGGAAGAGGTTGGGTTCAAAGACATCCGTGTGGAGCATTTGGTGGGCCCGGATTCCATGGTGGTGGGCATCAAGTAAGGGCCGATTTTCCGGGTCGGCTGCCTGCGGTGGTCGACCCGATGTATGGCCGAACGGGCACAAAAAATGTCCGTGCAAAAACCGGCAGGAGCACGTTCCATGGGGGCAGTCCAACTTCCTCCATGAGCAAGAAATTCAACATCGCAGTCGTCGGTCTTGGCTTTGGTGCCGAGTTCATTCCTCTCTGGCAAAAACATCCGCACACCACCTGCGTGGCCATCTGCCAGCGCAATCCGGAGAAGCTCAAGGAGGTGGGGGACCACTTCGGTGTGGAAAAGCGTTACACCGACTATGCTGAGCTGTTGAGGGACCCGGAAGTGGATGCGGTGCACATCAACTCGCCCATTCCGGATCATGCCTGGATGTCCATCGCCGCGCTGAAAGCGGGCAAGCACGTGGCTTGTACGGTGCCGATGGCGACGAGCGTGGAGGATTGCCTGGAGATCATCCGCCTCACACAAGAGACCGGACTGACCTACATGATGATGGAGACTGTGGTCTATGCCCGGGAATACCTGTTCATGAAGGAGCTCCGTGACAACGGGGAACTGGGTAAACTGCAGTTCATCCAGGCGAGCCACCAGCAGGACATGGACGGCTGGCCGAACTACTGGCCGGGCCTGCCCCCCATGCACTACGCCACCCACTGCGTGGGTCCGGTGCTGGGTCTGGCGAATGGGGATGCGGAGTACGTGAGCTGCTTTGGCTCCGGCACCATTCGCGAGGAACTCATCGGTCATTACAACTCACCCTTCGCCGTGGAAACAGCGCATGTGAAGGTGCGCAACTCTGACCTGAGTGTGCGAATCATCCGCAGCCTCTTCGACACCGCCCGCCAGTATCGCGAGAGCATCGACGTGTATGGCAGCAGGCAGTCGGTCGAATGGCCACTCATCGAGCACGAGCCTCTGGTGCTGCACACTGCAAAGAAACCGGAGCCGGAGATCCCTTCTCACGTGAAGTGCCCCGACTACGCGAGCCGGCTGCCGGAAGGCATTGCGAAGTACACCACCAAAGGGGTGTACGATGATGAAAACGCCCATCTGAGCTTCACGCAAGGGGCAGGACACGGCGGCAGCCATCCGCATCTGGCCCATGAGTTTGCCATGGCCCTGGTAGAAGGCCGCCAACCCTTCCCGAATGCGAAGCAGAGCGCCAACTGGACCTGCACGGGGATCCTCGCGCATGAGAGTGCGCTCGACGGAGGGGCGATCAAGCACCTGCCTAAAGAGACGCTTGCCTAGCGCGTTGACAGTCTGAACCGAACCGTGTTCACGGGGCACTGATGAATTTCCTATGCGGAAGCATCAGTGCCCTGTTATTTTGTGGTCAGCCATGCGGTACGTGGAATTCAAGTCGGCCATTCACAAGCATCTGAGAGGCCGTCGTCAGGGAGCAACTTGGGTGGAGTTGAGAGAAACACTGGCGCTGCCCTACGATCGGCCGTGCCCCGAGTGGACGAAGCGGCTGGAGCAGGAGATCGGCCTCGTGCGACGTCAAGGGGCAGGACGGGCGTTGGTGTGGGGGCTTGAGCGAGGTGAGAAGAACCACTGATCGACACTTATGGAACACTGACAAATCCCTGATCAATAGTCAGAGTTTCATCAGTGAACATCTGTGGTTTCAGCCCTTGCTGCTCTTTGTCATCCATGGACCAAAAGCCTCTGGCACCGCTGCTTCGAACTTGAGTTCCTCCTTGGTGATGGGGTGCTGGAACTCCAGCTTCCAGGCATGCAGCATGAGGCGGGGCATCTTGAGGAGCTGGCGCTGGGTCTGGGCATAGATGGTATCGCCCAGGATGGCGCAGCCGAGGGCTTCCTTCATGTGCACGCGGATCTGATGGGTGCGGCCAGTGAGCAGGCGGCAGCGGATGAGGGCGCAGCCTTGATGGACAGCGACGCGATCCCATTCGGTAACGGCTTCCTTGCCCGCCTCGCCGTTGACAATGGCCATCCGCTTGCGGTCCACCGGGTGACGGCCGATGCGGTTCTCGATCCGGCCTGAGGACGCGGAAGGGGATCCGTTCACCGCAGCAAGGTAGATCTTCGTCAGATCCCGCTGGCTGAAGGCCTCGGTAAGCCGCGTGTGGGCGAGGTCATGCTTGGCGGCGACCATGCAGCCACTGGTTTCCTTGTCCAGCCGATGGACAATGCCCGGGCGCAGCTCGCCTCCGATGCCGCTGAGGTTTTTGCAGTGGAAGAGCAGAGCATTTACCAAGGTGCCGTCAGGATTGCCTGCGGCAGGGTGCACCACAAGGCCCTCGGGCTTGTTGATGACGATGATGTGCTCGTCCTCAAAGAGGACTGTCAGGGGGATGTCCTGCGGAACGACCTCCGTGGGCACCGGATCCGGCACCTCCATCGTGATGCTGTCCCCCAGCTTGAGCGGGGTATTGGGCTTGGCGGCCTTCCCATTCAGAAGGATGTGGCCGTCCTTGATCAGCCCCTGAAGACGCGTGCGAGACATGTCGGGCAACTCGCCCTGCAAATAGTGATCCAGCCGCTGCTTGGCAGGGGCTGATTCATTGACCGTGAAATCCATCGGTCAGTATGAAATTTCGATTTCTTTTCGCAAGCGGCGAAACCAACTCGACTTCCGGTCGTTTAATTTTCATAAATAAAAACGACATGGCCTGTCCTCTGCTTTACAAAGTAATTGCGTGAGTGGAACGGCCGTTCTCTGACCTCCTAGTGACAAAGTTGTCCTCAACTTTCAGCTTTGAGAACCTCGGTTTTCGAGCTACCCTCCGCGTCCTGTGACACCCCCCCAAGACATCTTCCAATATTACAGCACCTGCCCGGCCTGCGAAGGCGTGATTGACGTCTCAACGCTTGAGCCCTACTCCAAGGTGGCCTGTCCGCACTGCGGCGAGTTTGTTCGAGTCCGCCGCAAGTTCGACCACTTTTCCATCATCAAGCAGATTGGTGAAGGCGGCATGAGCCGCGTGTTTGACGCCGAAGACTCCACCCTGGGCCGCCACGTGGCGCTGAAGATCCTCAATCGCCACTATAGCAAGGACAGTGTGCGGATGGCCAGTTTCGAGCGGGAAGCTCAGCTGACGGCTGCGGTGACTCACCCGAACGTGGTGAAGCTCTACTCCGTGGGTAAGGACCAGGGGAACTTCTACATCGCCATGGAGCTGGTGGCAGGAGGCAGCCTGGAGCATCGAATCACTGAGAATGAGCGTCTTACAGAGGCAGAAGCCCTCCGGGTAGGTCGTGCAGTGGCCGAGGGGCTGCGTGCTGCGTATCGCGAAGGTCTCATCCACCGCGACGTGAAGCCGGCGAACATCCTCTTTACTGAGGAAAACACGCCTAAAATCGTGGACTTTGGTCTGGCGCTCTTCCATGCGCGGGACGTGGATGATTCTGGCGAAATCTGGGCCACCCCTTTTTATGTGGCACCTGAGAAGGTGCGCGATGATCGCGAGGACTTCCGGAGTGACATCTATAGCTTGGGCGCGACCCTTTATCACGCTCTCACCGGCAAGCCGCCGCACAAGGCGAACACGAACTCCATCCAGGAGCTCAAGGTGATCAAGAGCCGGGTGGTGCGTCTGGAGGACAGCGGCTTCAAGTTTTCCCCCCGCACCTGTGAGCTGATCAACAAGACCCTGGCCCTCCGCCCGGAGGATCGCTACGCAAGCTACGACGAACTCGTGGAGGCGTTCCGCGATGCAGAAAGTCTGCTCGGCTACTCGACGATTCGGGAGAAGTCCCTGCGTCAACGTTTCATCCTGGGGGGCGCGAGCGCCCTGGTGGCGGTGGCGATCATTGCAGTGCTGGCCAAGCCAGCCCCAGAGACGAAGGTCAAGTCCATCCGCACCAACGAGCGGGAACTCACCACGCTGGGGGGCACGTCAGAGGCCTCCACTGAGACCGTGGCGGACATCTTCCTTCGTGCTCGCGGCACGTTGCTGGAGGGCAAATTTTCCGAAGCACGCAAGCTCTTTGACGGACTGATCTCATCCGGCCGGGCCAAGCAGCCCACCCTGAACTGGGCGCGCTTCAACGCGGCCCTCTGCGCCATGGTGGATGGCAAGCGGCAGGATGCGGAGAAATATTTTGAATCCATCCGGCAGGATGCCGGTGCTGGCAGCGAGATGAGCGGGGTAGAGTTCAAAGAATTCTTCGGCAAGATCGGTGGCCGCATGAGCCGGGATCTGGGTCTGGGCATGGCCCGCCGGGAAGTGAGCTACGAGGAAACTTCCGAGGAGGTGCTCGGGTACCTGGCACATGGTCTGGCCCAGTGGCACTTCGGCAAGCCGCGTGCGGCGGTGGAGTGGCTGGAGACCTTCAATGCCTGTGCTCCGGGCAGGGGGTTGGAGTGGATCAGTTCCTACAAGAAGCTGATCGCCCCCTACATTGCGGACGTACAGCTGGCCAAGAGCGCTGGCGAGCCGAGGAAAGAACCGTTTGCCACCGTCGATGAAGCGCGTGATGAGGTCGCAGAGAGCCGCAAGGTGCTGGAGCAGCTCAAGACCAATGGAGCGCTGAGAAATCTTTTCACGCACCGCATTCGATTTGCCCAGGAGGAAATAACGCGCCTGCGCCGCCAGATTGAGGAGACGGAGCGCAAGCGGCTGGACTCCCTGCGTCAGCGTGAGGTGGCCCAGCTTGCGGAGCTGAGCAACAGCCTGCCGGCCCTGGTGCGTGGGTACGACTACAGCCACGCGGTGGAACTGTTGCAGGGCATGAAGTTCGAGACTCCCGAGGTGCAGAACGTCATTGCCAACAAGATCTACCTCTGGACGAAAGCCAAGGAGTTCATGGATGTACTCAAGACGGACGTGGCCAGCCGCGGCTACAACGGCACGCTTTACCGCCGCTCCGGTCTGCCTCTGCAGGGTCGCTTGACGCGCCTGGAGTTCGACAACGCCATCATCTCACTTGATCGCGGCCAGTTCACCATCCCCACCGACTCGCTCACGCCGGAGACCCTGGTGGCAGTGGCGCAGGCCATGGTGGAAAACGTCAGCGACTCCACGGAGTACTACAACCGCCTGGAGATGATCGTGGTCTTTGCGAAGATGCAAGGTCTGGACCAAATGGCGAATACCGTGGCCAATCAACTCATGGAAGAAAACCGCGCCTTCCGCCAGCGTTGGGCGCGAGTGGAACAGAGTGGGGGCAATTAGTGCTCGGTGGCCGTGTGGAAGTAGTCCGGCTGTCCTCAGCCGGTTGGGGAGCGGAGAAGGTGAGGGACTCTCAGTGTAGACGGGGCGGTGAGGAGGTGGGGAGGTAGTTGGCTCCGGCGGACCGAACGGCCGAGGACAGCCCAACTACCATGGATGCCGATGCAGGACTTCTTGGTGAGCGGTTGAGGACGTATGAGTTGTGGCGCTCAAAGGTTGGTTTTGCCGCCAGAAGCCTTGATCTTCGGGGAAAGTTTCGAAATTGAATTTTGAAAGTTTCAGGCACAGTCGGCTTGTCAGAGGCTCAGTTGCGGGCGTATTCTGCTGCATGAGCGACAAGAAGCCCGATCCGCCCAACTCTCCTGACGAGATTGGGAAAAAACTGGAGGAGTTCATCCGGAACCAGTTTGGCGGGAACGTGCTTTTCACCAGTTTTCGCGACGGCCAAGGCAAGGATGACGGGCCGAGCGCACAACTGGAACCCCCGACCATGGAAACGACTCCCCCGGAGGACGACGAGAGCTGGCTGGACTTCCGCTACCGCCCCGCCGACATCAAGGCGTATCTCGACCGGTTTGTAATCCGCCAGGATGACGCCAAGAAGGTGCTGGCGACGGCGGTCTGCGACCACTACAACCACGCCCGAATGCTCAGGGAGATGCGCAAGCGCGACCCGAAGGCGGCTGACGAGGTGGAGTTTGCCAAGCAGAACGTGATCATCGTGGGGCCGACCGGGGTGGGGAAGACCTACTTGGTCAAGCACATCGCTGACCTCATCGGCGTGCCATTTGTGAAGGCCGACGCCACAAAGTTCAGTGAGACTGGCTATGTGGGAGCTGATGTGGATGACTTGGTGCGTGATCTCGTAGCCAAGGCCAATGGCAACATCGATCTGGCCGAGCACGGTATCATTTACCTGGATGAGGTGGACAAGCTGGCCACGGCAGGTGACCGCCCGGGGCGGGACGTGAATGGCCGCGGGGTGCAGACCACCCTGCTGAAGCTGATGGAGGAGACGGAAGTGTCTCTGCAT
>NZ_BATQ01000062.1 GCF_000739635.1 Verrucomicrobium sp. BvORR034
GGCGTTTCATGATGCTTTTAGGAAGAGGAAGATGCTGCCTTTGATCTCGCAAGCTGGGAAGTGAAAAGCTCAGGGCCAGGCCCACCCATCGGGCGAATCTCCTTCAGTTCGTTCTGGAAGCCGATTTGCGTGCCCTTATCTCGTTGTCAGGAAAGGGTTTCGGACTGGCCGACGTAGAGAGCTCGCTTCAGAAGGTTACGGTAACATTTAAGGCCGCTTTTCGTTCATGCCAAGTCGAGGGTCCCCAGCTCCAAGTTCACCCGCAAGCGCAGTCAACACTGGCGCGGGGCTTGAGCCGACCCTATCGACGGTGAGTTTGCAGGATGTGGCGCGAGTTGCAGGAGTGTCGGCCATGACGGTCTCGCGTGTGCTTCACAATTCCCCCAAGGTCTCCATGAAGACCCGGGAGACAGTGATGGAGGTGGCGAGGCAGTTGAAATACCAGCCAGATGCGCATCTCACCCGCATGATGCATCTGGTTCGGGGGCGGAAGGACTCGAAGGTGCGGGCGGTGATCGCGGTGATCCGGGAGTCGCTACCCCAGGATGACCTGCATGATCCCGCCTACCAGTATGTATCGATCAAGGACATCCAAAAACGGGCCGAGCAGCACGGCTATCATGCGGAAGAGTTCTGGCTGGGCCGAGAAGGTATGACCCCGGGTCGGTTGGCGGACATTCTACAGGCGCGCGGAATCGAGGGGATCATCATTTCCCCCCAGTCATCCCAGATGAAGTGTGCCCAGTTTGATTTCTCCCGCTTCTCCGCCGCCACCTTCGGGTATGGACTGCGGGAGCCCTCTTTGCATCGATCAGCAGGCAACATGACGCTGGGCATTCACCGGGCAACCGAGGAACTCACAGCCCGGGGCTACCAACGCATCGGCCTGGCCATTACTCAGTGGGTGGACAAGCGCGCGGAAAGTGCGTACAGCGGGGCCATGCTTCACTACCAGGAAGGGGTGCTGAAGAAGAACCGGGTGCCTCTGCTGTTGTTCCCCCACAATGATTTGCGCAAATGCGGAGAGATCTTCTCAAGTTGGGTAACCAGCCACCGCCCTGACGCGATCATCAGCTTTGACACCCACGTGCCCGGCTGGTTGAAGAAGCTGGGGCTCAGAGTGCCTGAGGATATCGGTCTTGTAGTGCACGACTGGACAGACGCGATGGTGGGAATGGCAGGAATTCATCAGCGACGCGAGCATGTGGCCAGTGCGGCCGTAGATCTCGTGGCCACGCAATTGTTGCATCACGAACGAGGCGTGCCCGAGGTGCCGCGGCAAATCTTGATCCCTCCGGCATGGGTGGATGGGGCATCCATTCGGCCTCGGACGGGCACCTGAGAATACAGGAAACAAACATCGCCTTCAGGAATGGCAATTCGCGGCCATTCCGCAGCAATACAGGTTTAGCGGAATGGGCCGGTGGGTCTGTATTGATTGTCTATGAAAGCATCCAGTGTTTTTCTTCTGCTCACCACTGTCTGTGCCCTGCCGTTCATGGCAGCGACGCCGCTCCATGCGGCTGACCCCAACAAAAAATGCCCCATCATGACCGATGACGAGGCGGATATCGAAGAGAAGGTCAGCTATCAGGGGAAGGACATCTACTTCTGCTGCGGCCCGTGCGTGAAGCAATTCAAGGCTGAACCTGACTACTACGCGGCTCTTTTCAAGGATATGAAGAGCGTTCCTGAGCTCGACGGTGTCACAGTTCCGGGGAGCGTAAAGCTTCTGGAGCAGCGCTTTTGCCCGCTGAGCACCACCCGTCTGATTGGACCGGCTTCTCCCTCGGTGGAGTACAAAGGCGTGAAGGTCTATCTGTCGAAAGCCGCTCACGTGAAGACGTGGGAGCAGGATCCCGACAAGTATGCCAAAGAAGCCGTTGCCAAGGGGCTGCTACCCCAGTTGAAGGGCAAGGTGTAAATGCCGTTTGAGGCAATTCTGTTTAACCACAGAGGCGCAGAGGCACAGAGAAATACCAAACTTCAAACTTCAAACTTCAAAATCCAAAGTGCGAATGAGGGTTTGAGGCCATTTCCGGCTAATCTTGTCAATCTGTCAGGAAACTTGTAAATCCTTTCTAAAAAATCGGCCCTCTGTATCTCTGTGGTTAATTTAATAGCACTCTCTCACCTAACTCATCATCGCCTCCAGCCGCTTCGCTGACACAGGCTGGGCGGTGCCGAGTTCCTGGGCGAAAACGGAGACGCGATACTCTTCCAGCATCCAGCGGAAGGTTTCGTGATCAGATTCAGCCACGTAGCGTTCCCAGTTGTCGTAGTCGGCAATGAGGTCGGCTTTGTCGGCGTCTTTAGCGGGGTTGATGCTGGCCCGCTCTGCCCGCACCTGAATGGCTTTCAAGAAGCGGGGAAGTTGGAGCAGTTGCTGATGGGGTGTGTTTGCCAGGATCCCAGCTGGCGTCAATCGAGCTACGTCCTTCTCCATGCCGGGATATTTCTTGGGGGACTGAAGGAGCTTTTGCTTCAGGTCCTGTACCTGCTTGAGCAGGTCACGCACCTTGTGGGCGTAGGTCGGAAGCTCCTTGCGCACTTTCTCGCAGAGTTGCTGGAACCGTTTTGTCGTCAGAGGTAGCACTGGCTCCAGCCGGAGCGCGTGCTGGAGAATGTGTTCCTGGGCCTGCTTCTGAAGCAGGTCTCCTGATTCCAGCGGAGTGGGTTTGGCCCCTGTAAGATCGAAGGAGGAAAGGGCGGCCTGGAAATTGGCAGGAGCCTTGTACACGGATCCTCCGCCCAGATTCCGCAGTTCCTTCCACAACCAGGCGATGTCCTTGCCAAGGGCGGCTTCCGCCAGTTTCCGCACTGCGGGAGGGCTGGATTTCACCGCTTCCTCTTTCTTTCGGAAGAGGCGAACGTCCACTTCTCCATCGCGTAGCACCAGGCCGGGATAGCCGAGGACGGGAGTGCCGTTGATTTCCTCGACCACCAATGATTCTGGCAGGTCGCCGAATGACCAAGAACTCAGGGCATAACGTTCCACGCTGCGGACCATCCGGTCCCAGGCGTCGGACTTCACCTCTTGCTTCTTGACCGTGGCCTTGATGGTCTCGAGATCGCGGGCGGTGATGACGGTCTGCTTCTTCTGATCCACCACCTCCACGCGTGGCTGCAGGTGGGCGGGTATGCTCTGGGCAGGCCAGTCGGAGGCCTTCACCTCGACGCGGTACTTGATGCCGATAAAGCGGGCGAGCGCTTCGAGGAAATCACTGCGGCCGGGATCAAACTCGCGTGCGATCTCACGGACTTTGGGATCGATGGGCATGAGCTGTCGGCGCACGACTTTGGGGAGGGCGCGCAGAAGCACATTGATCTGCTCCTCACGCAAACCGGGCACCATCCACTGGATCTGTCCGGAGGTGAGATGTTCGGCCACGGGCAGGGGGACCTGGACGGTGACGCCGTCCTCCTCTTTGCCCGGAGTATAAGCATAGCTGACGGGCAGGACGGAGTTGCCGAGATCCACCCGGTCGGGGAACAACGCAATGTCGAAAGTCAGCTCATCACCGCCAGTGAGATCCACTTCCTGGGCACAGAGAAAATCCGGCTCCGTGCGGATGCGATCATTCACCAGGCGGTTCAGATCGTGAACCGAGGACACGTCCTGGATGCGTGCCTCATAGTATCTGAAAAGGGCCTCTTCGATGTCGTACACCCGCTGGCTGCGAACGCGGGTGAGCGTGGTCTCGATCTTGTCACGCAGCTTCCGATTGTGCTGGAAGAAACGGTGCGGGAGCTGGGACTCGCCATGCAGCAGGGCTCCGCGGATGAAGAGCTGGGTGGCGCCGACGGGATCCACCTTGCCGAAATCAATGGATTGCTTCATCACCTCCAGTCCGTGCACGAGGGTGCGTTGGGTCACGAGGACTCGGCCAGAGCGGCCATGCCAGTGGGGCTCACTGTACTTGTGCTGGCAGAGGTGGGAGCCGATGTCCGCCACCCAGGTGGGATCGATCTTGGCCAGAGTTCGCGCAAACAACTGAGAGGTCTGCACGATCTCACCCGCCACCATCCACAGAGGTTGCTTTGATTTTTCCGTGCCGGGTTTCCCAGGCTTCTTCTCACGCCGCTCGTAGAGGCAGGACCCGGGGAACACGGTGACTTGCCGGTTGCCGGCGGCCTTGTAGAGATTGCGCTCCTCCCGTTGGGCGATGTTGCCCAGCTGGCCTGCCAGAATGCTGCGATGCACCGCATCGTCATGGCTGGCGGTGCGATCCTCAAGTTTTGGCAGAGGCTCCCCCTCGTCATCGAGCGTATCGCTGAGCTGACGCCAGATGTCCCGCCATTCCCGCATGCGAGTCAGGGAGAGGAAGCTGCTTTTGCAGAACTTTCGCAGGGCATTGTTGCTGCGGTTTTCCACGTCCGGGGCGGCCTGCCAGATGCGCAAGAGCGTGAGGAAGTCTGAGTCCGGGCAGGTGAAAGCCTTGTGCGCGGCAGCAGCCTGCTCTTTGGCCTCCTCAGGGCGTTCGCGTGGGTCTGGGACGCTGAGGCCAGCGGCGATGACGAGCATTTCTGCCAAGGCGCCTTCCTTGCGGGCCTGCAGCAGCATGCGACCCAAAGTGGGATCGAGCGGCAGGCGGGCCAGTTCCCTACCTAGAGGGGTCATGTCATGAACCTCGCTTAGGGCTCCGAGCTCATGCAGGAGCTGGTAGCCGGAACGAATGGCGGCAGACACGGGCGGGTTGATGAAGGGAAAGCTCTCGATCTCACCGAGGCGGAAGGCCTTCATGCGCAGGATGACCTCAGCAAGGTTTGCCCGCTGGATCTCCGGCTGGGTGAACTTCGGCCGCTTTTCAAGGTCTTCCTGCGAATACAATCGGATGCAGATGCCGTCCTGGATACGACCGGCACGGCCGGCTCGCTGGTTGGCGCTGCTCTGGGAGACCTCCTCCACTGGCAGCCGTTTGGTACGGGTTCGAGGATTGTACCGGCTGATGCGGGCCAGCCCGGTGTCCACCACATAGCGGATGCGCGGGATGGTGATGGAGGTCTCGGCCACGTTCGTGGCGATGACCACGCGGCGCTTCGGTCCGGGGGCAAAGATGCGCTGCTGCTCCGCGGCGGGCATGCGGCCAAAGAGGGCGAGGACCTCAATGCCAC
>NZ_BATQ01000061.1 GCF_000739635.1 Verrucomicrobium sp. BvORR034
ATGCCCGGCATGTTTTGGAGTGTGCGCGAGAATCGCCGCTTTGGCGAAGTTTGTGAGGTGCTAGAACCTGGGATGGGAGTAGGGGAGAGGGCTTTGCTCCCGTTTGACCGCTCAATCATCAGGCCACTCAATACGCTCGTTGTCCCCATCAGCCGCTGGCGAAAGCAGTGTCAAGCCACCGACACTCCAAGACGCTGGCGAGAATCTGAGCGGGCCAGTGCCGCTGCTCACAATCATTAAACGGACGACGTCACCAGGGCCACCAAAGCGGCGGTTCCCGCACGCACTCCACAGCGACTTCGTCGCCAGGCGATGGATATCACCCGCTGGCTTGGAGATCTGAGCGGCTTGAGAAGTTGCTCGCGAGTCACCAACCATAAACCTCACGGCCACTCCTCATACTCCGCTCCCCTCACTCCCGGAAATCACTTCACCTCCGTAAAGCTCTTTCCCTTTGCTCCCAGTTCGAAGGTGCCATCGGTCGTCTTGTCGAGATAGGCGGGATATTCTTTGCCTTGCTCCAGTGGGGGCGCGGGGGAGGGGCCGGCCCAGCCTTTCTTGGGAAGCAGGCGCTCGTAGCGGATGGTGATCTTGTCGCCCTGTTTCGTTCCGCTCTTGCTGCGGGTGACTTTCTGGACGGTGGCCTGAACGGTCTCAATTCGCTTGGACCAGTCGATGAGGCTGATGGGCTTGGACGAGACATCGTCCACCTTGATCTGGAGCACTTCGGACGCCTTCGCCTGAAGGTCGATGTAGGCGGAGGGAGGAAGTTCCGCTTTGGCGATGACCAGATT
>NZ_BATQ01000060.1 GCF_000739635.1 Verrucomicrobium sp. BvORR034
GCCGTATCCTCTCGCAGGATCTCGCGTGTACCGGTTGGCGAACGCCTGGGCGAGATGGTCCTGGTCGATGATCCCTGATGACGAGAGGACCTCCACCACGGACTGGGCCATGATCGTGTCATCGGTGACAAACCAAACTGGGGGTGAGGGACTGCGATGCTGGAGGCGTAGCTCGATGATCTGATCTGACACAAAGAACTGGTCGCCAAACGAGTCGCCAACCGAAAGGCCGGTCAGCGATGCGGAGGAGCGCTCCAGTCGAGAGTGATGATCGGATTGCATGGAGGGGTCAGGAGGTGCGCAGCTGATCTCGCAATTCCATGAGCAAGATGCCGAGACAGTTCTTTCCAGAACCATCGCCGCCATCGGCCCAGTACGAGTCGTTTCGAAGCGGTCTCTGGCGGGATCGGCCCATGCGTGCGGCTACCATGGGGGAGGTGATCATTCGAATCGCTTCCTCATGAGCTGTGCCGGCAAACTTCTGAGCCTGAAAGTAGTGCTCCGTGGTGGGCCAACGCTTGTTGTTCAGCACAAAGGGATGCGCGGAGAAGTTGGAGAACGCGCCGTACGTTCCCTTGGTGCTGTAGAAGAGGATGGGTTCCATGAAGGATGGGTTAGAGACTGAAGTTGAAACCTTCTTTGCGGAGACGTTCGTAGCGACGGCGGTCAAAGGCCCAAAGGGCGGCAGCACGGTGGGCGACGTCTTGCTGGACTTCGCCGGTGTCTTTGAGCAGTTCCATGGCGAGGAACTTTTTGCGGAAGTTGCGTTTGTCGAGGGCCTGACCCAGCACTGCTTCGTAGAGATGCTGCAACTGGGTGAGGGTGAATTTTTGGGGGGAGCAGCTCGAAGCCTATCGGCTCATATCGGATTTTGGCCTGGATGCGGCGATGGGCCGTGTCGAGGATCTGGTCATGATCAAAGGCCAACGGGGGCAGTTCGCTCAAACTGAACCACGCGGCCTGGGCAGCATCGGTCGCTGCCTGGGGAGGGTGGTTGAGCAATTGCACCAGAGCTACGTAGGCGACAGTGATGACATGCTCACGGGGATCCCTGTGGGGCTCGCTGAAGGTATAGAGCTGTTCCATGAACACTTTCTGCAAACCCGCTTCCTCATGAAGCTCGCGGCGGACGGCATCGTCTGTGGATTCTCCTACACGGACAAAACCACCTGGAAGTGCCCACTTGCCTTGGAAAGGCTGGAGAGCCCGCTGGATGAGAAGGACGCGGAGTTCGTTCTCTGAAGCGTCGTACCCAAAGATCACGGCATCCACCGTGAGGGCGGCTCTCGGGTATTCGTAGGTGAAGCTCATTGTGTCGTGTGTACACTATGCATGGTGTTGATGCAACACTAAGAATTGAAATTGAAGCCGGCTTGTGCAACGTGACCGGCCGTGAAATGGTGGCATCCCGACCCTCCCGACGCATGAGTGAGCACCACGAGACCTTTTTCGACTCAGGAATTTTGTTCGCGCACTTTCATATGGATGAGGTCAGTCGCTGCGCTTCAGGCCATGCTTTCTGGAACTATCCCAGTGGCAAGCGGTGGATCGAAGGTCACTATGCCAACGGGGTGCGCAGTGGGCTGTGGAGGGAATACTCAGAAGAGGGAGAGGTCCTGAGCCTGGTGGAATTTGGGGAGGGCGAGTATGCGAAACCTCTTCTGATCCCGGCCTTGTCCGAGGTGCCACTGACTCCTGAGAACACTGTCCTCCTCGTCGAGGAGCACGGATTCAAACGGTGGTTCTGGGTGGCGGATCGCCCCATGACGAATCTTCTAGACTGGTGGAGGGGACTGTTTTCGGTGGAGCCGTATTTCTATGGACCCGGTCCCTTGCCGGGGATGTTGATCGAGGTGCGTGGTCAAGAAGCTGAAGAAGCCTGGGAGCGCTTGAGCGGTACCGATTTGTGTCATCGCGGACATCTGCACGAAGACGCCGATTCGTGGCTGGAGACGCCTGCCGGAGACAGAGTTCATCCACGGGCGTACGATGTCTGCAACTTTTTCGGGATGGGGTGATGTTGCGAACAGGATTCGGGATTGAGGATTGTAGGAAGCAATAGGTATTGATGCGTGTTCTGGAAGACGGATTTGCAATGTGATGGTGTCGCTGTGTAGTTATCATCAGAACAGAGTGCCTACTTCACAGCTCAATGACTAAGCGACCGTTTGACACCTTTATGTTGTGGGACAGCGTCCAGAAGAACGATGGAGACACAGTCAGCTCATCTATCTCGCAATGGCAGTGCGACAATTCACATGAGGTGGAATGGCTTGGTCAGTTTCCAGATGTGGTCGGAGACGTGGTTCCGCGAGTTTCAGATGAGGATTTGTGGGGGCTCTATGCGTTGTCGAGGGTGGCTGATGTTTTGATCTCGAGAATTGGGGAGCACCACGGTTTTTTAGATGCCTATCGAAAGTTCATGCTGGGGCTTGGGCTGCAGGAGGTAAATCAAGGATCTTTCCATCCATTTTTCCATGAGGTCTCCCATGTTTGGCAGGTGTCTGATCCAGAAGCCACAGTGGAGATTTTAGGCACGATTTGGCCAGGCTTTATGCTCGGTTCGCTCATGATTTGCCGGGCGGGAGTGTCAATCGCGGCGGGGACACGATCAGTTCAGAAAGACGTCGCCGAGAGTTCGACGATGTATTGGACTTACCGTCGGAGTTCTCGCCCATGTGAAGATTTGTCGGCAGGTTGGGGGCACAACTCGCAGTGGCGGACAAGATTCCGGCGAGACTACAGAACGGCAAGTTCGTTCCTGTACAATGTGGATGGGACGGGGGAGCATTCAGACCCGCCGCTAGAAGAACACGAAAGGGCGGAACTCGTCAGGCATCGGTGTTTTATCCATTGCAACCGGGAGCACCGCGATATGTTTCCGTACCATGAGACGTATGTGGAACCGAGGGATTCAGATTCGAATGTGAGGTCCACATGAGGCGACTTCTATGGTCCGGGTCCCTTGCTTGGAGCGTTGATCGAGATGCGTGGCCAAGATGCTGAAGACGCTTGGGAGCGGTCGAGCGGCACAGGTGTGAGTCATGGCGGACATCTTCACGAAAACGACGATTCCGGGGGAGGAAGGCGTCGGTTCGAGCTTCACCATCTCTCGCGAGTAGATCGCCAAATTGACGAGGGCCCAATCTGTAGGACAATTCAGTCAGACTGAAACATCATGCATTGGATCGTCCAAGAAGACTTTCTACTCGGTAAGCCCGGCTGGGCGGACCTGATCGATACGTTGATTCGTTTTGGCGTGGAGCACACGTTTCACCGGGTCACACCACGATCCGGGGAGTTGGTGCCCGGTCCAAGCGTCCTCCACGCGAACGTATTTTGCTATGGCTCGTACTCCATGAGGCATGTGGCGACCCGATTCCAATGGAAGCCCGGGATCTTTGATCTCTATCAGCAGGATTTCGAGCAGCAACGGGCCTATTGGGGTGGGGAGATGCTCAATCATCATGCTGTGGTCTGCGACCTGGCGAGTGCCACCTGCGAAGGGGATACGGTGTTTGTGCGCCCCGTGGCCGATACCAAGAGCTTCACTGGGAAATTGTTCGAGCGGCGGGAATTTGAGGATTGGAAGCGGCGAGCTTGTGATCTTGGGAATGCCTTGCCCGATTCACCAAGCTTGAAGGCGGACACGCTGGTGCAGGTATGCGATCCCGTGGAAATTCACGCCGAGTATCGATGCTGGATCGTGAAGGGGAAGGTCGTGACTTGCTCAGTCTACCGACGTGGTGGTCTGGCGTTCTTCAGTGATGAAGTGGACGAGCGAGTGGTTGCCTATGCGCAGGATCGAGTGGCGGAGTGGCAGCCGCATGAGGCATTCGTATTGGATGTCTGCGACACTCCGGCTGGAATGAGGGTGGTGGAGATCAACACCATCAATTGCTCAGCACTTTATGCCGCGAATGTGCAGCGATTGGTCGGAGCATTGGAGGGGGCTTTCTCTGAGAACCTGTTTGGATAAAAACACCTGGGTGTGGCAGGTTGCTTCAAGGGAACGAGATAGGTGCGGCTTCGCCGGGATGAAGGCCTGCCCCTGCGGGTTGCGGCCCTTTTGAGCCTGGACGGCGTTGCTCATCGGTTGTGAATCTCGATTCACGCCCTCTTCGCGCCTTGTCCAGACTCAAAATGCCTCGCAACACCCCCAGTGTTTTTATCCAAACAGGTTCTGAGTGATAGAGGAGGGGGGCGCTTTGCGAGGACAAACAGGGGTGATAGCCGGTCAGACCGCCGCAACTCCTTCGGAGTAGGTGATCATCTCTCGTTTACCCAACGTAGACTCGCTGGAAGCTCGTCAACGTTGGGTTTGTAGCCACATCCTCTTCGAGGAAGAGCTTCGTCACAAATACTTCTTGGATCGTGGCAATGCCTCAACACGGCCACCTTAATGGCCCGAGCCGCCCCATTCCTTCTTCCACTCCAGCACTTGCTTGTCCTTCACCAGTTGCTCTCGCAGTTTCGTTTGATCCACCTTTTGCACCTCTACACCGGCGTCCAGCGCCTGGCAGGCGGCAGTGGCGGCGGACTGGCTGGTGACCATGAAGACGGGTTCCATGCGGATGCTGCTGAAGGCGGTGTGGCTGGCACTGAGCGCGAAGGTCACGTAGAGGTTGGTGCATTCTGACGCCTTGGGCACAATGGCGCCGTAGCCGATGGGATAGGGCGGGGCACCGTCTCGGCCACCGGCGGTCTTGCCTTCGCGCTGCACCACGCCGTCTTTGACGATGCGGCGAATCTCATGGGTGTCTGTGCCGTAGGAACCCAAACCCATGGAATGCGAGGCGACTTGGCGACCGAAGGTGTGATGCTCAGTCAGCACAAGGTCGGACACCATACGGCGGGCTTCGCGGATGTAGAGCTGGTGAGGCCAGCCGGCGTTGTCCTTGAACTCATCTTTGGGCAGGCCATACCGCTTCATATCCGCGCGGACTTTCTCGGGCACACGGGAATCCGTGGCCAGGAAGTGTAGCAGGCCCCTGTGATAATTCTCGTGTTCCTTTGCGATCTCAACGCGTCGATCGTACGAGGCCTCGGGCCACTCCCAGCTGGCACCAGGGAGATTGCCGCCAAACGTGGCGGTGTTGAAATCCCACTTGTCATGGGGCAGGGCGTCGTGCTTGGAGAACCAGCGGAGATCCATGTCATCCCCCATGGCCAGGCAACCGGCGATGAAGCGGGCCACCAGCTCGTAGCGCTTGGGATTGTAGTCTTGTGGGGGAGTGATGGGAAGGCGGTCGGCGGCGGTACTGAGGCAGAGTCGGAAGCAGTAGGCCTGCACGCCGGGGGCGGGTTCGCCTGGCGTGCCAGGGTCTCCAGCATTTAACAAAGGCAGCAATCCGCTCTTTGGATCGCCAGGGATCACATAGGGATCCAAGGGCAAATCCCGATCCCAGACGCCCTGGCCGCCTTTCACGCGACCGGTGGGGCCGGGTTTGAGATGGCCGGTGCGAGGCTGATACTTCGGATCATAGGAAATACCGTTGTACGTCTCACCATACTTGGCGTTTCCTTCCCGTATGAGAGTGTAGCTGACGCCAGCTTTGGCCATTAGGTCGCCTTCATACGTGGTGTCCACAAACACGCCTGCGCGCACGGACTGGCCGCCTTCCAGGATCAGTGCCTTGATGCGGGTGCCTTCCTTCTGCACCTGGGCGAGGCGACTGGAGAATCGCACGGTCACGCCAGCCTCCTTGACCATGTCGTTGAACACCTGCTCGGCCACGTGGGGTTCAATGGAATAAGCGCCGCCGGTGGCCGGGCCGCCTCCTTTGCTCATAAAGGGCTTGTCCCACTCCAAAGTTTTGCCATAGCCCGCGACCAGACGGGTGAAGTACTCCCTCGCAATACCACCCACCGTGCGCGGATCGCCGATGTCCACCGCGCTGAGGCCACCAGAAGTCATGCCGCCCAGATGGCGACCCGGCTCCAGCAGCACCACCTTCTTTCCCATTCGTGCCGCCTGGACCGCCGCGGCGACCCCACCAGAGGTGCCACCATAGATGCACACGTCCGCCTCCGCGCCAGCAGCCGTGGGCGATGGCGGAGATTGCGCCCACGCGGTGAGGGAGCAGGCGGCACTGTAGGTGAGGAGGGTGAGGAAAGCGGGGCGTTTCATGGGTGCCAAAAAGAACGCCATCCCTCGGGTCGCCCTAGCAGGTCAGATGAGATGACCAGTGTCGGACGGAGGGATGGCGTGTGAAGAGACTCAGCGAGCTTGATTACTTGGCCGCGGTCGGAGACATCAATTCCTGAACGGTCCAGAAGGTGGTGCGGCCTTCCGTGGCAGCGCGCACTGCCTTCACTTCGTCCACCGTGATGGCCGGGGCGCTGTTGCCAAACTGGCTGCGGATGTACGTGGCCACGTGGGCAATCTGTTGATCGTCCAAGCCCATGGGGGGCATGGGAATAGGAGCCGCCACGCCATAAGTCTGCCCGGAGACGGTGATGGGGCCGGTGAGACCGTGGATGACAATCTTGATGAACGCCGCTTTATCGCCGCTCACCCACTCACTCCCCGCCAGAGGGGGATAGATTCCGGGAAGGCCTTTGCCCTCCGGTTGGTGGCAATTGAGGCAGAGGGCGTCATATATGGTCTTCCCGGGATGTTCTACTGTGGCACCCTGGTTGGCCAGATCGCGCACATAGGCGACTTGGGTGGCGCTGCCGCCAAAGCTGAGCTGGCCAGCGGCGAGCGCTGGTTTCCAGACCGGCTTAAGCCCGCGCACCGATTGCTTGAGGGCGTAGTCGAGGAACTTGTCCCGGGGCAGATCCAGCACCTGCATGGCGGCCTCCACTGCAGCGGGTTGCTGGAAATAGCTGGCCGCCACGACGGCCTCCAGTCTCACGCGGGGATTGACGTCGCTGGCGGCTTTCTTCAAGAGTGCCAGACTCTCAGGCAGCCGGTCCTGCCACGAAGCAAGCACTCGGGCCCCGTACGCACGAACGCGGCTGTCCTGGGCGGCGGCGAGTTTCTGCAGTACTTCCAGACGCGGGGCTTCATGGGCCTCGTACACACCACAGACTTCCATCAGCAGGCGCTCGTTTTCAGCCTTGGAAAGATCAAGCCCCGCCACCAGAGCATCGGCAGCTTTCAGGGCTTCTACGGCTGGGGTGTCAAAAAGGAGCCGTTTGGCCTGATAGCGGGTCCAGCGCTCTGGGGAGCGGAGTTGCTCCAGCAGTTGGGCCGGCTTCATGGCGGCAAGATTGGGCTGCTTGACTGGAGCATAGCCCTTGGCCGTGATGCGCCAAATGCGCCCGTGTCTGCGGTCACGACGAGGATCCGCGTAGCTGGCCTGGTAGTGACCAATGACGGGATTGAACCAGTCGGCGAGGTAGATGGCCCCATCAGGACCCACGCTCACATCCACCGGGCGGAAGGCCGTTTCACTGGAGCGCAGTAGCTTGGGCAGTTGTTCACTTTTGAAGCCGGAGCCTTCGTCCTTAAGCCGGTGCAACTCCACCACGTTTCCAAAGTAGCCGCCAATGAGGGCGCAACCCTGGATGTCTTCGGGCAGGGCCTTGGTGCCGATGAAATCAATCGCAGTGGTCTTCGGACTGGTGTCGAAGAGGGCTCCTGTGGGGTGGTACTCATCGGGATCCGCGAGCTTGGCCATCCCGGGAACGGTGTAGTAGCCCACAGGGCGGTCGCCACTCTTGTGAAAGACTTGGTTGTAGTCATCAAACGCCACGCCCCAGCAGTTGTGGCCGGCCTTGCCGCCGTTGAAAAAGGCGTCCATGCGACGGGTTCGAGGATTCCACCGCCAGACCCCGGCCTTGTCCAGACGGGAGAGGCCCCACTCCGTCTCCACGCGGGAGAAGGCATGCAGGCCCTGGCTGAACCACAGCGAGCCGTCCGGGCCGTGGCAAATGGAGTTCACCAGCTGGTGCGTGTCGCCAATGCCAAAGCCGGAGTAGAGCACCTGCTTCACGTCCGCCTTGCCGTCGCCATCGGTGTCTTTGAAGTGAAGGATCTGGTCAAAGTCGCACACGTACAGACCGCCGGCTCCTGGCTCCAGGCCCTGGATCATGGTGAGACCTTCCGCGAAACGGTGGGACTTGTCGGCCTTTCCGTCCCCGTTGGTGTCTTCTAGCACGAGTATGTAGTCGGAGGGCTTCACGCCCGGAATGGCCTGCGGGTAGGTGGGGGAGCAGGCTACCCAGAGGCGGCCTTTTTCGTCCCACGAGAATTGGGTGGGCTTGGCCACGCCTTCGACTTCGGAGGCAAAGAGATTGGCTTCATAGCCTTCCGCCAGGGTGAAGCCGGCGAGCTGCGCTTCAGGAGTCAACGGTGCCTTTTCCTCCTGGACAATCTCAGGGGCGGGAGGCGGCTCCGGGGGCTTCTCTCCCTTGGCCAGGGCATGGATGCGGGCATCCAGACCAGCGATCAGGGGCTTGTGCTTCTCAAAACTCTCGCGCAGAGAGGGTTCGTCTCCGCCCGCCTTGCCGAAGAGCTGGGTGATGCGGTCACCGTAGACAAAGGACCAGTTGGCCGGACGCCAGCAGTCGAACCAGAGGCGGTTCTTCTCCACGATGGCCTCGCGGAGCGGGCCGAGGTTGTCTGCATCGCTGACGCTGGCCCCCAGTTGGGTGGCGATGAGCTTTGCCACCGTCCGCAGACCCTCGGCATTCAGATGCAGTCCGTTGTCCGTGAGGCGGGGTGACCCGGCAGGGCGCTGGGAAAGGGGGGTGAAGAGGTCCACATAGATGGCCCCGCGGTGGCGGGCGACTTCCTGGATGGCCTTGGTATACGCGGCCACATCCTCGTTGCGCTTGGTCAGATCCGGAGCCTGCGGGGAGTCCGGCTTTTCAAACGGAATGGGGGAGATCAGGACGAGACGGGGTGTCCGGGAGGCGAACTGGTCAAGCAGGCGGTGGTACGCGGAAACAAACTCAGGGATGCGGCCTTTCCCATCAAAAGACTCCACCTGGCCAAACTGGGCCAGCACGGTGGTGGCACCGGTGGCGTCAAGCTGGCCTTTCCACGAACCAAAGTTCAGGTCGCGCCATTGTTCATACACCGTGTCGCCCTCCCAGGCCATGGAGCGAAAGCTTGGCTCGCGGCTGGCATAGGAGGAGGTGAGGATGGCTTCCAGTTCTCCCGCCTTCTGTTCCCGCACCAGGTTGTTCTGGCCTGCCAGGGCGATCACCTCTTTGTCCCCCATCTGAAACTTGCCTCCCTGCCATGGAGCCAGGGCGGTTTTCAGGGCAGGCGAGTCGCCGAAGCGATTCAGCACTTCTTGTTCAGAAGGCACGAGGGCATCTGGCAGCACCTCCAGCTTGATGTCCCGGAAGGCGATGACCGCCTTGCAGTTGCCGTGGATCTGGAGGGCGATCACCCCATCGGTATCGATGCCAGCCTCACGCTCCACGTAGTCGATGGTCAGCTTGCCATTCAGAAAGATGCGGATGCGTGGGCCTTCGGCACGAATTTCGTACTTGTTCCACTCACCCGGCTTTTCCGTGCCGGTGATCAGGTTCTTGTCCGCCGTGGCCATCATCTTCTTCCGGCGGGACTCGTCGTAAAGGCACCCGGTGTATCCCGCTCCAATGTCCGCCTGGAAGCCAGACATTTCATTGGGAGGATTGGGGATGCGCTTGCTACGGAACTGCACCCCGCCGTTCACAAAGCCCTCCGTGCCCACCAGCTTGTATTCCAGCTGCAGGGTGAAGTTCTTGTAGCTCTTCTTGCTGGTCAGGAACTCATTTTGGGGATTCCCTTCCATCGAGCCGCCCACAATGGTGCCGTCAGCGATCCGCCAGACTTTGGCCGTCTCACCCTCCCAACCGTCGAACGTTTTTCCGTCAAAGATCGGGACAGGGGCGGCGAAAAGGGGGCTGGCGCAGACGAGGGCAGCGACGACAGCAAAGCGGGGAGGCGGAAACAGCATGGGACCGGTGGGAGAGTAAGGAGAAAATGAGGACGGAAGGAAAGGGAATCGCCCCTCCGATCTTTCACAAGTCCTGATTCCAGGCGGTTTCGAACCCGTTCTGGTAGCCTAGAAGCTGTCCCGTGCGTCCGATCCCTTGCTGGGCGGGGCGATGATCGGGGCGGGCAGGGGGCCCATCCCTGCATCTCCATGCCGCTTCTGGTCCTTCAATGCGTTGGCGATGGCCTTGGCCAGCTTGGCCCGGTACTCCGGCGTCTTGAGGAGGGCGGCTTCCCGGGCATTGGTCAGGTAGCCACACTCCACCAGCACGCAGGGGATCTCGGGGTTGCGGGTGAGCCGCAGGCGGCGTCGCACCAGACCTCGATTACCAGATTCCACCGAGCACGCGGCGAGCAGGTTCTTATGCAGGCGGCGGCCCAGGGAGGAACTGTCCACCCGCCACCAGTAGGTCTCCGGTCCGGCCAAACGACGCGGGCCGTAGTTGAAGTGGATGCTCACGAGCACGCCGCCATCGTAGCGGTTGGCCTTCCGAACCCGGTCGTCCAAGTCCACGAACTGGTCCCCGTCACGGATCATCACGACGCGGAAGTCTCCTGCCAGCTCCTTTTTCACCCGTTGGGCAATGTCCAGGGTCAGGGACTTCTCCATCTGCCCCCTGGCGCGGGCGCCGGAATCCTTGCCGCCATGGCCGGCGTCCAACACCACGGTGCTGAAGCCCTTAGGTCCTGGCTTGTTGCCATAAACGCTCTCATGAGGAGTCTGGCAGGCCGCCAGGAGGCTGAGTAGGGCCAGACAGCACAGTCGGGGCAGCAGTCGCCAACAGGGGAAGGTGGGAGCAGACATCATATTACGAGTCGCAAGGGGTGTGCCGAGGACGCCTATTCATGTCTCATAAATGTGCCTTTTTCAGTGTTTGTGACCTCCATGCCCCAAAAAAGATGGACAGATCGAGCCAAATATGGCGTATGGCTGTCAGGCGCTCCCTGGCCTGCCCAAGCCCTCCTGGCTGCGGCAGCTCAGCCGAAATGGGGCTGGCAAATGACGGACTGCAACTCGAACGACTCCAAGTATATGAGTACTGTACCTCCTCCGCCGCCGGACAATGGCGGCCAAATCTGCTGGGTGGCCCGCGAAGTGTATGGCGTGAACGACGGCCGCTGGCTGGAATTCCGCTCCTGGCTTCTCGGCGAAGCTCCTGGGTGGCTGCGCAAAACCTATGTCAAACACGGGGCCGCCTTTGCCACGTGGGTGTCAGACAAACCGTTGATCAAAAAGGGGCTTCGAAGGATGATGGACCGGGCCATCCGGCGGTAATCTGCCATTGAAGACCCGTTGGGACTTTCAAAACAAAAAAGCCTCCGGTGCCATCATGGCCCCGGAGGCTTTTTTCTGATGAGGCGAGACCTTGCTCAGCGGCTGTACGGGCCGCGAAGCACGCGGTCGTTGTAGGTGTCCGCTACATAGAGGAGGCCGTCTGGTCCGAGGCGCACCCCATGAGGACGGCGCAGCTCGGTGTCGAGGAAATCACTGCCGATCTTGGTGCCTGCCTTGGGAGGCTGTCCTGCGATGAGCTCGATCTTCCCGGTTTTCGGGTCGAAGCGGCGGACGCAATGGTTTTCCGTATCACAGATGAGCACCCGGTTCTCTGCGTCCATGGCCACATATTTGGGCCCGTTCATCTGGGCATCCCGGCCGGGGCCGCCGTCCCCGCCGTAGCCTTTTTTACCGCCTGCATTCACCACAGTGTTCACTTTACCTTCCTTCACCGCGACGAGGGAGTTGCCGCCGCGGAGCAGCACGTAGAGCGTGCCGTCTTTGGCCTGGGTGACGGCACGGGTGTCTCCCATAGGGGCCTCCAGCGCGTTGGTGCCGTCGGTTGGCAGCCCTTTCTGCCCGCTTCCTGCCACAGTGGAGATCTTGCCGGTGGCCAGATCGATCTCGCGGGTGCGATGGTTCCCGATGTCTGCCACATAGTAGCGCTTCCGATCTGGCGAAAGCGTAGCTGTCATGGTGACATTGAAGCTGGCTGCTTTGGCGGGACCGCCGTCCCCGCCAAAGGCCGCCTTGCCCGTACCGGCGATGGTGCTCACTGCGCCGGATTTCAGGTCCAGCTGGCGCACTCTGTGGTTAAAGGAGTCACCCAGGATGGCTTTGCCATCGCCGGTGATCTGGATGTCATGCATCCCGTTGAAGAGGGCCTTTTGCGGATCACTGCCATCTCCCACCTCTGCGAGGCCCTTGATCTTCTCGGTGTTGTGTTGCACGCCAGCGATGAAGTCCAGCTTGCCGTCCTTCCAGCGGAAAACGCGGTTGGACTTGGTGAACTCCACGCCGTAGAGCGTCTTGTCTGCATCGAAGTCCACGCTGAACGGCTCTGAGACCGCAGCCGTCTTCGGCGCGCCAATGATCTGCTCAACGGCAGCCTGGAGTCCGGGCACGGTGGTGGTGGCCGCCAGCAAGAGAGGAAGAACGAAGCGTATTTTCATAGGGTCGTATTCAGCAATCCTAAATCACAGATGAACTTGGCCTACTTCTTCTTCATCACGCGAACGCGGTGCGCCTCACTGTCTCCTATGAAGACGGAGCCGTCGGTATCAACATAGATGCCGTGCAGGCGGGCCATCTTGCACTTGAGCGGATCGCCATCAGGGCCATCGCCTTTTTCACCGGTGCCGGCGAGGAGTTCCAAGTTGCCGGTCTTGGCGATGATAACACGCACCGTGTGGCTCTCCGTATCGGCCAGCCAGGCGTTGCCTTCAGCGTCGAGAGCAATGCCCTTGGGGCCTTTCAGTGTGGCCAGCTTGGCTGGTCCTCCATTGCCGGTGAAGCCACTGGCTCCGGTGCCGGCGATGTGATGAATGATGCCTGCCTTCAGGTCGAGCTTGAAAACCTGGTTGCCCTCACGGGTGGCCAGCCAGAGGTTGCCCTCTTTGTCGAAGTCCATGGAGCGGGGTCCTTTCAGTGGCGTGCCCTTGATGGGCGCACCGTCAGGTGTCGGGCCGGGCTTGCCGGTGCCAGCAAAGGTGGAGATTTTGCCGGTCTTCATGTCGATCTTGCGGATCACATGGTTGCCAATGTCACAGATGTAGAGATCGCCATCCGGACCGAACTGGATGCTGTGCGGTTGCTTGAGCTCGGCTTTCTCGGAAGGGCCGCCGTCACCGGTGTAGCCCCCACGCCCCGTTCCCGCGAGGGTGGTGATGATGCCGGTCTTCGCGTCCACCTTGCGGATGGCGTGGTTCGACATGTCCGCGATGTAGTAGTTGCCGGCCTTGTCGAAACGGATCTCGTGAGGGAGGTCAAAGGAGGCGGCCGTCGCAGGTCCACCATCACCGGTGTACCCCTTTTTCCCGTTGCCCGCCATGGTCTCGATCTTGCCATCTGGAGTGACGCGGCGGATGCGCTGCCCGGTGTACTCCGTGTACCAGATGGCGCCGTCCGGCCCACGTACTACGCCGAAGGGATTGTCCATCTGGGCGGAGGTGGCGGGGCCTCCATCACCTGAGAAACCCTTTACGCCGGTGCCGGCGAAGGTTGAGATCGTCCAGTCGGCTCCCTGCAGGCGGGGAGAGAGGAGGGCGCAGGCGAGACCGGTGACGAGGAGGAGAGAAGGGAGTTTCATGGTTGAGTAATAAAACATCAGGACGGAATCGTTGAGAATTGGACGCGATTGGCGGCAAAAAGACAAGGCTGCAATCGCCAGTCGAAGGAGGGCTCAGGGTGGCAACGGAATGTTGGAGACTCCTGAGCGGCCAGGATGGAACAGGTTGGCGGAAAAATGCAGCCCCTGGGCTTCGGTGGCGATGCGCACGGCATATTCGTACTTGGGCCTGGCCGGACCTTCAGCCCCGGCCGCAGGGGCTTCATCACGATCCGAGTCGTAGATCACATTTCCTTGGATCACGACATCGGTGAGCGGGGGATTGTGCGGCTTCTGACGGTTGTCGAAACGGATGGGGGTGCCCTGACCCTCCCAAACCCATGCGGAATGCCCTCGACCGAAATCGGAGATGATGTTGTTGGCGATGATGGAGCCCCCATCCACGTTCGGTGGAGTGGCAGGTTTGCCCTCAGCCGCTGGAGTCGCGCCATGGGAGCTCGCTCCCGGCATGAGCCCGATGCTCCAGAGGTCGTTTTTGATGAACTGGTTCCCGGTGATGATGACATTCCTTGAACCATGCATCGCCTTCATGCCCATGAAGGAGTTGTTGATCACATTGCCGGAGAGGATGACGTGGTCCGAGTGCAGGTCCACGCCCTGGGCGGCGTTTTCAATGTGATTGTTCAGGATCCGGGTCTGGTCGCTCGACTCCGGGGCGGTGACGATGATGGCGGAGCCCTGGTGCCAGTTCGAGACAAACTCCTCATCCCACGTTTTCTGGCTGATGATGGCACCTTTCTGCGGGTTCTTTTTCACGAACTTGCCCAGCCCATGCTTTTGCTGAATCTCTCTGGTGGGCAGCAGATCCTCCTCCACCACGCGACATCCGGTGATGCTGGTGCCCTGGCTATAGGAAACGGCGATGCCTGTGCCGTCGATGCAGTTGAACGCATAGCCCCAGTCCGGGCTGTGGGTGCGGTCATCGATGGTGAGGCTCATGTAATTGCGTACCCGGCAGTCGCGGATGTCCGTGCTCCGGCTGTCCCGAATGGCGATGGCGGCTGAGCGGGTCCGGTTGTTGATGACCCGAATGCCATCCAGCACCAGATCGTGGCATTTGATGGCAACCACGCCCTCGGCCCGCGTGATCTCCTTGTCTTTGGCCCGGGTGAAGGTGAGTCCTCGCACCGTCACATCTCGCGAGTCCTCGATGATGAGGATGGGAACCTCTGGATTCTGCTGGATGATTCTCCCTTCCCCATAGAGTCCACTGTGGTCATGGTGAAGACGCAAGGGTGCTGAGATGAGGTTATCGCCTGCCGGCACATGGATGAGGGTGCCGGGACTGGCGTCCAGGGCTGCCTGAATGGAGAACGATTTGTCGCTGGTCTCAGCCCCATGGGTACCACTCAGGGCAATGAGTACGATGAGCAGCTGCGCCAGAGGGCAGGCGATGCGTGTGTGCGGCATGAGCCCATAACGGACCGTTCACCGCTCCCTTGCGAAAGCGAGGTGAATTTGGCGCACGTTATTCCCAATCCCACAGAATGGAGGCGTCCATCTGGTCCAGGGTGGCCCGGCCGGTGAAGGCCATGGCCATCTCCAGCTCTGCCCGCAGGATGTTGAGCACATGTGCGACACCCACTGCACCGGCAGCGGCCAGCCCGTAGATATAGGGGCGGCCAATGAGTACGGCCTTGGCTCCCAGAGCGATTGCCTTGAGGATGTCTGTGCCACGGCGGATGCCGCCATCCAGAAGGATGGGCACCTGTCCGGCCACACGATCAGCGATGGCGGGCAGCACCTCAATCGTCGCTGGAGCGGTGTCGAGAGTGCGGCCGCCATGGTTTGAGACCACCAACCCTGCCACCTGGTGCTGAAGGGCCAGGGTGGCATCATCCGGATGCATGATGCCTTTCACGATGATGGGAAGGTGGGTGTTTTCCTGCAACCAGGTGATGTCCTTCCAGGTGGGGGCGGCATCGAGGTGCGGACCAAAATAAATGGAGGGGTCTCCCGGCCGGGCGTAAACTGGCGGCAGGGACTCCATGCCTTTCAGGTTCACCGCCTCGATCCCCGGTGGGAGCTTGAAAAGCGCGTGGTGTTCGCGATTGCGGAGCCCCTTGAGCGGGGCGTCCACCGTCAAGACGATGGCGCGATAACCCGCGGCCGCCACTCGCTGGAGCAGCTCGCGTATAAAACCCCGATCCGGCTGAAGATAGAGCTGATACCACAAGGGGGCCTGCGCGGCCGCCGCCACCTGCTCGAGAAGCATGCTGGCGTGGGTGCTGAGGATCATGCCCGCCTTCAATGCTGAAGCTCCCAGGGCGGTGGCCACCTCTCCCTCTGGATGGGCCATGCGATGGTAGGCGATGGGGGCGAGGAGGATGGGGTGGTCGTACTCATGCCCGAGCAGGTTGACCCGCGTGTGGCCACCCGTCATGGAGGCCAGGACCCGTGGAGCCAGGGCCAGTTCTGCGAAAGCCTCGCGATTGCGGCGCACCGTGATTTCATCGCCCGCTCCTCCGTAATAGTAGGCCCAGGCGTGATCGGTGAGCCGTTCTCGCGCGAGCCGTTCATAATCCTCCAGCGACGCCACTTCTGGCGGGATTTGGGTGAGGGGAGGGAGCAGAGACATCGCTGCCCCTCTGTCAGCCTCGGGAGTCGGGCTGTCAATTAGGGCTTCACCCTGCGGAGGGCTGGTCTGATACCAGTCGCTTGCCCAGGCTGACCACATCATCCTGCACAAAGCCCAGCCGCTCGTAGAAAGCGATCACTCCACGGTTGGAGGTTCGCACCTGGAGGTTGATCTTGGGGCAGCCCCGCTCGCGCAGCAGGCGTTCCGCGTGGTCCATGAGCTGGCGGCCCAGGCCTCCTTTCTGCAACGGGGGCGAGACGGCGAGGTAGTTGATCCAGCCGCGATGGCCCTCGTAGCCGGCCATGGCGGTGCCGACGATCTCCCCCTCCTGCTCTGCCACCAGGAAGAGTTCCGGCTGGGTGTCCACCTTGCGCTGGATGTCCTTGAGCGGGTCATTGACCGGCCGTACGAGATCGCAAGCCTGCCAGAGTGCCACGACAGCGGTCTCGTCGCTCGTAGTATAGGGGCGGATCACTAAGGAATTCATGGATGGAGGAGATGGCTTGCCCGGATGGGGACGCTGGCCCAAAGTGGCAATCTTGCACGTGAAAAGCAGCTCTATCGCCAGACGTTTCATGGCATCGCTTCTGCTTCCTTCTTTGCAACTTGCCCCTTTTTGACTGACATCCCGTTTTGATCCCGCTGCTTCGTGAACCTCCACATCTCATCCCTCGGACCTTGTCACATCCCATCACCTCTGCCGCATTTCGGCGGCATGGAGGCTCCCTTCAAAACGGACGAACATCGCATTTACTTCAACAACCGGACTTCGGATCATGAGCCGGGGGCCATGCCTTACAGCTTCGAGGAGGCGGGTCCTCGCGAGCACATCTTCTTCGATCCGCCGAAGACCACCGTCGGGATTGTCACCTGCGGTGGACTGTGTCCGGGATTGAATGACATCATCCGTGGCATCGTGCTGCAGTCTCACAACCAGTACGGGATCACCAAGATCTATGGCTTCCGCTACGGATATGAGGGGCTGGTGCAACGTTACGGGCACACGCCGCTCATTCTGCGTCCGCAGTCGGTGGAGCAGATTCACAATTTCGGCGGCACCATGTTGGGCAGTTCCCGGGGGCACCAGAACATCGGTGACATGGTGGACACGCTCGAAGACATGAAGGTGGACATCCTCTATGTGATTGGCGGGGACGGCAGCCTGCGTGGAGCGTCGGCGATCGCGCAGGAGATCGAGCGACGCGGGCTGAAGAAGGCGGTCGTGGGCATCCCCAAGACAATTGACAACGACATCATGTACCTGGACAAGAGCTTCGGGTTCGACACGGCATTTGCCGAGGCAGTGCAGGCCGTGAAATGTGCCTATACGGAATCGACCGGCGCCGTGAATGGAGTGGGTTTGGTAAAACTGATGGGCCGGGACTCGGGCTTCATTGCGTGTTTCGCCGCTTTGGCCGGCAGTAATGTGGACTTTGTGCTCATCCCTGAGGTGCCTTTTGAACTCGAGGGCCCCAAAGGGTTGCTGGAGATGCTCCGCTACCGGTTAGTAAAGCGCGGCAGTGCTGTCATTGTGGTGGCGGAAGGGGCGGGCCAGAATCTCATGAACCGGGACACGGGTGCCACAGACGCCAGTGGAAACCAGCGGTATGCCGACATCGGGCTGTACCTGAAAGACACCGTCAATGCCTTCTTCAAGGGCCGGCGCATGGAGGTGAATCTCAAGTACATCGATCCCAGCTACATTGTGCGCAGCGTTCCTGCCAATGCGCAGGACAACGTGTATTGCTCACGTCTCGCCCAAGGCGCGGTGCACGCGGCGATGGCGGGTAAGACGGGCATGCTGGTGGGATGCTGGCATGGGGCCTTTGTTCACCTGCCGCTGGATCTGGTGACGGGTGGCCGCCGCAAGGTGGACCCCACGCGTGAGCTCTGGCACTCTGTGCTGGAATCTACGGGGCAACCGGCCTCTTTTAAGTGACAGGCGAGGGAGCTCAGGCCTTGGCGTTTGCGAGGGCCAGGAAGCCTTTGCGAAGCAGGGCCACGTCAGAATCCAATGCCAGATAGGTGTAGCCGAGATCTCGGAACTTTGGAATCTCAGTGGCGTCACGCAAAAGGATGCCGCAGGCCTTCCCCGCAGTCTGGGCGGCGCTGGCTACGGAGACTAGGCACTCCTCATAGCTGAGGGGCACCAGCTCAGGGCGGGCCGCCAGATCAAACTGCAGATCGGCCGGGCCGACGAAAAGGACATCGACCCCCTCCACGGCGGCGATTTCACTGGCATGAGCCACGCCCTCAATGTTCTCAATCTGTGCCATGATCAGCGGCTGGGGGATAGTCCCGGCAGAGGTGGGCGGTCGCAGACCCAGGCCGTAGGCTCTGGCAGAGCGTGAGAATCCCCGGTGCCCCCGGGGGGCATACGAGGCGGCTTTGACGCAGGCGGCGGCCTCTGCTGCGGAGGAGACACGCGGAATCATGATCCCATGAGCGCCCCAGTCGAGGGCGCGCAACACTTGGTCGGCATGAGGGATGCCAAAGCGGACAATGGTCCGGGTGGCGGTGCCCTTGGTGGCCATCAGCTGGGGTAGCAAGTTCGCGTCTGTGCTGGCACCGTGCTCAAGATCAAGCAGGAGCCACTGGAAGCCGCATTCCGCGGCCAGTTCGGCGATGAGCGGCGAGCCGAGGGAGAGGAAGGTGCCCAGCTGGATGCACGCAGGGGAAGGGGAGGCTGACATGGAGGAAAGGTTCAGGGTGTCACAAATCAAAGCGATGCCACGGGCAGGTCCCCGCGAAGACCGTGCAGCGCCGTGGCAATGCGCTGGGTGGTGAAGGTCTGCAGGCTCTGGCCGCTGCTGCCGCTGCCAATGAGAAAGAAGCCATCGGATTTCTTGAAATAACCTGCCCCCACCCTGATCACGGCCTTGACGATCATGTTGCGCAGGAGATGGAGCCAGAAACGACGGCGGTGCTCTGAGGGCAGAGGGCGGAGCATCTGGTACCCTTCCAAGGCTTGGGCGAGGACGGGGCCATCGTGAAAGCACGCCAGCAGGGAAAGGTCGTCCATGGCATCTCCCGAAATGGCATCGTCCCAGTCAATGAAGGCGGCAATGCCTTCTGGCGTGCCCAGAATGTTCCAGAGTGCCAGGTCTTTGTGAACCAGGCAGCCCTGATCTAGACTAAGCAGGGGGCGGTGGAGCAGCACTTCTGATTCGATCTCTGCCGCCTCGCGTGTGGACAGCAACTGTTGATTGGACAGGTAACGGAGGTGTCGCTCGAAATGGAGGAAGAAGTAGTCTTCGTAGCAGGCATGAAAGCCACAGAGTGTGTTCGCTTCCGTGACCTGGGCGGGGTCAAAGGGGCCGTATCCTGCAGGCTCTGCACACTGCCAGTGGGCAATGGCGGCCCCGATCTCCCTGGCCATCCGGGGAAGATCGAGCTCGCCCTTCTTTTGGAAGTGGTTCAGGTCCGGGGCATCCACCAGGTCCAGCATCTGCCAGGCAAAGGGTACTCGCTCCCGGCTGGCATCCACGGCATGGACCCGCGGTGCAGGCAGACCGAGAGTGCGCACTTCATGCAGCACGCGGGATTCCACGATGAGGTAGTTGTCCTTCTCGGGTCCGTCTTCCACGCGGACGAATCGACGGGCATCGTCCAGGGTCGCGATGAAGGTGATGTGATTGCCCTGTCCGTGTCCCGGTTGGAGGGAGATGCGGGCTTTGGGAAACTTCTCCTGAAGAGCCCGTTTGAGCGCGCTCTGAAGAGTGCTCGCATCCGCACGACCCGTGGTGCCGTGGAACGCGGCGGGGCGGTCGCATTTCCAGTAGTAGGTGGTGCGACGATGGGAAGGGGAGGCCAGATCCGCCGAGGTTGCGGGGAGGGCTGAAGGGATGGTGGTGGCGTTCATTCCGGGCGGGCCTCGGGAATGGCAGGGGATACGGGGAGCGGGGCAGGCGTGCTGTTCGTCGCCTCGGGGTTAGAGGAGGCGACAGGGTGCATGCGCCACCAGGTGGCGAGCAGGCTGCCGAGCAGGGTTTGCGTGATGGCGCTGAAGATGGCCGGGACTGCCGCCAGCGGCTGCATGGGGAAGTTCTGCTTGGCCAGCACGGCGGCCAGACCGCCATTTTGCATGCCCACCTCGATCGAGATGGTGCGGGCGATTTCCTCAGGTCGACGAAGGATCTTGGCGACAATGTAGCCGACGCCGAAGCCCAGCACGTGCAGCAGGACGGCCGCGAGGGCCAGTTTGCCGGCGTTGGCCTTCACTGCCGCAGCGTTCTGCGCCACGATGCCGCCTGTCACGAACATGAGGGCGAGCACGGAGACAAGCGGCCCCACTCGTGAGACGGAGGCCGTGGCCTTGGGGAAGAGCCAGTTGCAGAACACGCCCACCAGCACCGGGGCCACGGCGATCTGAATGGTGGAAAGACTCAGTTTGGCAGCGTCCACCGGTACGTATTGTCCGGCCAGCGCCTTGCACCATGCCGGGGTCATCACAAAGGCGAGCAGGGTGGAGGTGAGTGTCACCAGCACGGCGAGGGCGACATTGGCCCGTGCCAGGTAGCAGATGACATTGGACGCCGTGCCTGAGGGGCAGCTGGCCACCAGGATGAGCCCCACCGCAAAGCCGGGTTCGAGGTTCAATACATGCGCCACCGACCACCCTGCCAGCGGCATGATGGTGTAGTGGGCGAGGAACCCGAGCGCCAGGGAGGAAGGAGCGCGAAACAGGCGGCGGAAGTCATCCACCGTCAAAGTGAATCCCATCCCCAGCATCACCAGAGTGAGGGCCCACACGACCCAACCCCCCGTGAACCACGAGAGCGAGGTGGGGTGGACCAGGCCGACCACGGCGAAGGAGATGACCCAGACCGGGTACAGGCTGGTGAACCAGCTGATGAAGCGAAACATGACGGTGGAAGAGAGTGTTGGTTTAAGGAAACATCATTTTGCCGCCTGCGAGCCGTCGCCTACGGTATCCACCACGCCCGGGAATCCCGGGCCTCCAGAGCCGATGTAGCCGCCGCTGGCACCGCTGGCGTACGGGGTGGTCCAGAACGAGTAGAGCTGGCCGTTGGTGAGATGGAAGCGCAGGCGCACTGCCTTGCCGCGCACGCCTTCAAGGTCGGCAGTGCCCTTCCACTGCACCCTGGTGCGGGTGCTGTCCGCCTTGATGGCTTCGCAATTGGCGACGGTGTAAGGCTCGATCGCCTTGCCCGACTCGTCGAGCACCTCGGCTCTAAGACTGCCTTGAGGGGCATTCACATTCACGAAGAGGTGAGCGCCGTTGAAAGCCACCGGGCGGGTGGTCAGTGTGCCAGTCGTGGTACCAGCCTCCATGGAGGCGAAGCCGTCCCGACGCAGGGTGGCGAGGCCGATGCTGGCACCGGTGTACATGCCGCGCGTGCCGTTGGGGGCGACACCAGAGTACCCGGTGTACGGGAAGTACAGGCGGTCTTCCTTCACCACCATCACGCCGGTGGTGCCGTGGATGTAGGCGCGGTCCCAGTCACCTTCTTTTTTGGTGGCGGCGATGAAGGGCTTGCGCACCGGGCGGTGCCAGTGGAAGCCATCGCGGCTGAATCCCAGCATCACCTGGGTGACCTTCGGAAACTTGCCTTTGTCGCAGATCTCATTGTTGGGGCCCTGGAGGATGTAGAACTCACCCAGCATCAAGCTTTCGTAGGCCACAGCGTTGAGGCTGTAGAGCTGGGGGGCCTCGCCGATCTCAGGATCTGGAGGGTCCAGTTGGTCAGCGTTCGTCCAGTACACCGAGTTCTTCCAGTCCGCTCCTTTGACGAAGTCATTGGTCTCCGCGTAGTAGCGACTGCGCCCGCGCGGGCCACCCTGCTTGATGCTGTACACCCACTTCTTGCGGAACGGATTGTAGAAGAAGGAGCAGTAGTCACCGGCCTTGCCCGTGGGGATGCCTTGCGACCAGATGCGGCCATCCGGCGACGTGTGGACGGTGTGAGGCTGGCGGTCGGTCAGAAGCTTGTAGCGTTCCTCGGGCAGCTTGGAGCTCAAGTCCAGCCACACCGAGTTGTCACCACCGGCCCATTGCTTGCCACCCGGCAGGATCACGTTGCCGCCCGCCAGACCGAGATTGGGTCGGTCCCAGTGCAGAAGGTCCTTGCTTGTGGCCAGGGCGAGCCCGCCGCGCCATCCGGCGGTGTAGAACATCTTGAAGTGCTTCTCCTTGGGATCGAAGAAAACGCCGCCATGTCCCAGGTAGCACACGGCCTCCTGACCAGTTTCTCCGATGGTGGAGGGCTTGATCTCTTCAGGAGTTTCGGCATTGAAGACAGGGTTGCCCGAGTATTTCTCAGCAGCGTGGTAGGTGCGCTTCAGATCGGTCTGCTCAATGAGGAAATCGTCCACGAAGAGCTGACGTCCGAAGTTGATGGGGATCACCGCAGGCGGATTCGCCAGGTAGGGGACCGCCATGGGTTCCGTCGATTTCGGGTCCTGCGTGCGTGGTGGCCACTCGCTGTCGAGCTGGATGCCGTTGTAGGTGATCTCGCCGATGTTTTTACCTAGAGCCTTGCTCACCATCAGCATTCCAGCCGAACCGGGCACGGTGAACTTGCCTGCCAGCACGTCTTCTTCTTTGAACTTCGCAAAGAGGATCTCACGGTCTTTGTCTCGGTTGTGATCGTGGGTGATGTAGATAGTGCCATCGGGCGCTTGGAAACCATCGGGATAGGAAACGCCACCGCGTTCATCGATGATCAAGCCGCCTTTCCAGCTTTTGCCCTCGTCATCAGAGAGGTAGGCTGTCATGTGGCTGCGGCCTTTGAGTCGCTCATTCAGCGGACCGTTCTTGACCAGTAGCAAATTCCCCGAGGCAAGCCTGCGGAAGAAGAATCGCGAGCTGACATTCTGGATAGTTGAAGGCTGGGCGGCGGTCCAGGTGCGGCCCTGGTCCGAGGAGTAGCTCTCGGCAATGCCATATTTGGTGCGGGCCATCAGCCAGAGACGGCCATCATTGAGCTCTACGAACATGTGCTCGTCAAAGTCCGTCTCGGGCACGGCGACACCGCCGCGACGATTCCAGGTTTTCCCCTGGTCGGTGGAAACGAAAATGTTCGCTATCCGGAGGTCATCCAGCTCCTTGAATCCATCCCGTAGCTCTGCGGGGCCAATGCGGTCGCGTGTCCACAGAGAGATGGGCAGGAGCCATTCGCCGTTCTTCAATACAATCGGCTTGTTCAGCGTGAGTCCGTGCCAGATGCGACGGGGCTCAGACCACGCGGGGTTCTCCGCATCCGGATTGTCGCAGGTGATGGCCCATACGCCGGCGCGACCATCGTAGTAGCCCATGGACTGATCATAGAAGAGCCAGAGCTTGCCAGTCGGGTCCGTCCAGAGATTGCCCACGAGGATGCGTTTGCGCAGGCCGGTGGGAGCTTCCGGGGGATCAATCACCAGCCGGGGCTTGGACCAGGTCGCGCCGTCATCGTCACTGGAGGCCAGCACGAAGTAGCCGAGATCACTGTCTCCCCCCGCCACCCAGGCCGACCAGATGCGCCCTTTGGGCGTGCGGTCCATCCCAATCACCATCGCGTAGTCGCGCTGCTCGGCAGAGTATTTAGGGCCGGGATTGGTGATCAGTTCCGACGGCTGCATCGCCAGATCGAGTACGGAGGCCGGCACCTGAGAAAGAGTGGGGGCCGTCTCGGCTGCGGCGGCATGGAGAGAGGGGAGAAGGCATAGTGACAGCGAGCCAGCGCAGAATAGGGGCAATGATTTCATGCGGTGAGGAAGGGTAGAATGGTGCCAATGAGGCACTGGACCGCTCCAACAGGCAATCACACCCCTGTGTTATGCTAACACCGGGACCCTGGGAGGCCGTGGAGATCGTTTTTTGGGAGCGGAGCGACGCGCCGAACATCGTTTTGCACTTTCTGACCGCGATTGACCTCTCCGAACACTCCTGAGAAACCTCCGGTTGAGGTCGTTGCACGTCTTCAGACAACTTTTCTCAGAGCTTTCA
>NZ_BATQ01000059.1 GCF_000739635.1 Verrucomicrobium sp. BvORR034
CCGCTGGAGCTGCGCTATGAGTTCTCCATCTACAATGCGGGGAATCCAGCGTGGTCCACGGCCGATACCACGGGTGGATGGCTCACCAACCACCCGCCACCGCAGGCAGCCCTCTTTGTGGGGGCGGACAAGGCACCTACTGGCAAGTCCATGGTGTACCTGGGCAGTGCGGTGAGTGAAGGGGGGGCGGGCCTGGCCTGGGTCGGCCTCGATGGCGTCAAACTGGGGGGCCGGGGATGGATCGGCGGGAACTGGACGGCCGCCCCTCATCTGGCAGCGGATCGTGGCTCCAAAGCTCTGCCAGACGTTTATGCCTATGTGGCGGCCACCTGGACCGCCACCAGTGACAATCGCAACATGAAAGATGGCGAGCTGCGCATCACCGGGCTCACGGCGAAGGGCGACAAGGCGATCCTGAAGATGCCTTTTAATCCACCAGCCTATGTGGAGGATGGCTCGCATGGAGATCACCACTGGCTGAGCCAGTTGGCCGGGATCGCTGCTCACGATGGCGTGGTAGTGGCCAGCATGCCGAAGCTGGGGAAACTGCTCTTCGTCGACGCCGCAGCGGGCAAGGTGATCGGAGAGGTGTTGCTGCCGGGAGCCCGGGGTGTGGCCTTTGATGCGAAAGGGCGGCTGCTGGTAGTGACGGAGAAGAAGGTGTTCCGCTATGGCGGAGACGTGCGGCTTGTGGCCCAGGGGGTGGCGCCCGAGGCGGTGATCACCTCCGGGCTTGAGGACGGGCAAGGAATCACTCTGGATGGTTCAGGAAACATCCTCGTGAGTGACCATGGTGCCTCGCATCAGGTCAAGGTCTTCAGCCCGGAAGGGAAGCTGGTGCGGGCGATCGGCCGCGCCGGAGTGCCCAAGGCGGGCGCGTATGATCCGCTGCACATGAATCAACCCATGGGCATGGCGGTGGATGAGAAAGAGAACATCTGGGTGGCGGAGCATGACTTCCAGCCCAAGAGAGTGAGCGTGTGGTCTCCTGAAGGGAAGCTGGAAAAGACCTTCTATGGCCCGGGGCGCTACGGCGGTGGCGGTACGCTGGACCCCGTGGACAAGACCCGATTCTACTACGACGGCCTCGAGTTCAAACTGGACTGGGAGAAGGGCACGAGTGTGCCGGTGGCCGTCATTTACCGGCCGGGCGGGGATGAACTGAGCAACCAGTTTCGCTCAGGGGCACCGGAAGGAACGGTGCATGTGGAGGGGCGTCAGTACATGACGAACAGCTACAACAGCAATCCCACTGGTGGACATGGCTTTGTGACGGTGTGGCTTTTGAAGAATGCAGTGGCGACGCCCGTGGCTTCCTTGGGAAGGGCGGATTTGTGGCCGTTGTTGAAGGAGGATCGCTTCCGCTCGCGCTGGCCACAGGGTGTGGACCTTGCTTCTGACAAGACCAGGAATCAGGTGCTCTTTGCCTGGAGTGATCTCAATGAAGACGGGCGGGTGCAGGAGGAGGAGGTGCAACTGCAAAAAGCGGGCGGTGGCGGTTATACGTTGATGAGCGACCTCTCCATCACGGCCTCCCGGGTGGATGACAAGGCGGTGCAGTATTCCGTGACGCGTTTCACCAAGACAGGGGTGCCGGTCTATGAACTAACGGCTGGAACGGTGCTGGCGACGGGTGTGCAGAACCCGGCCTCCTCAGGCGGGGATCAGGTGCTGGTGTCGAAGGACGGATGGAGCGTGCTGACGGTGGCACCCTTGCCGTATGCCAAGGAAGGTTTCGGCGGGGTAAAAGATGGCGTGCCCATGTGGAGCTACCCAAGCGTCTGGCCGGGGCTTCATGCCTCTCACGAGGCGGCCGTGCCGGATCAACCGGGACAGGTGATCGGCAGCACCCGTCTCTTAGGTGGGTTCATTGAACCCGCCGGAAAGGATGTGGGCCCGCTCTGGGGGATCAATGGCAATATGGGGGACGCATACCTCTTCACGGCAGACGGGTTGTTTGTGGCGCAGTTGTTCCAGGACTCCCGGCTGGGCAAGCCGTGGACGATGCCACGGGCGGAGCGGGGGGCGTTGCTCAATGAGCTGACCCTGCATGATGAGAACTTCTTTCCCACACTGGCCCAGGCTTCAGATGGGAAGGTGTATCTCTGTGACGGCTCGCGCACCAGTCTGGTACGGGTGGACGGGCTGGAAAGCCTGAAACGCCTGCCAGCGACGGAGCTGCGAGTGACCGAAAAAGAGCTGAAAGCCGCGACAGCATGGCGGGTGCAGGCGGAGGTGGCGCGTCAACAGGCACGTGGCACCGGCACCCTGGAAGTGCCGTTGTTGTCTCAAACTCCTGTAGTGGATGGCAAGATCGGGGAGTGGGAAAAGGCCGTGTGGACGGTGATCGACCGGAGGGGCACGGCGGCCAACTTCAACAGCGACAGCAAACCGTATGACATCACCGGAAGTGTGGCCATCGCGGGTGACCGGCTCTATGCCGCCTATCGGACGCAGGATGCCGAACTGCTCAAGAACTCAGGCGAAACTCCGAATGCCCCCTTCAAGACGGGAGGCTGTCTTGACCTCATGATTGGCACCGATGAGAAAGCGGATCCCAAACGCCCACGTCCAGTGGCGGGAGATCAGAGGTTGCTGGTCACCCAGGTAAGGGGCAAGACGGTGGCTCTGGTGTATCGCGCAGTTGTACCTGGAACCAAGACCCCCGTGCCATTCTCCTCGCCCTGGCGCACCATCACGCTGGATGCGGTGGTAGATGTCAGCACGGAAGTGGAGCTGGCCAGCAGTTTAGAAAAGGATGAGAAGGGCAAGGTGAAGAGTGCCTTCTACGAGATCTCCATTCCTCTGTCTGCCTTGGGCTGGAAACCCACTGCAGGGTCGGAAGTTAAAGGGGATATCGGGATCTTGCGAGGCAATGGCTTCCAGACATTGCAGCGGGTCTATTGGAACAACAAAGCCACTGGCATCACGGCAGACGTGCCCAGTGAGGCCGAGTTGACTCCTGCGTTGTGGGGGAAATGGAAGGTGGTGCTGGCTTCGCCTCAGACAAAAGACTAGAAGACACCAGACTCCAGACATGAAAGATAGTGTTGTTGCTACATCAATCGTCCGCCGAGTTCTCCTGAAGCGGGGGGCGCTCTGCCTCGCCGCCAGTGTAGGAGCGCGTATGCTCGCTGTCGAGGAGGGGACGCCTGCCTTGATCAAGATTGGTCTGCTCACGGACCTGCACTACGGGGACAAGGAACCGACGAAGACGAGGTTCTACCGGGAAACGCCGGCAAAGCTGAAGGAGGCCGTGGCCAAGTTCAATGAAATCAAACCGGCATTTGTGATTGAGCTGGGAGACTTGATTGATCAGGCACCCACGGTGGAGCAGGAGATCGCCTGGCTGGAGGAGATTGACAAGATCTATGCAGGCCTAACCTGTCCCCGTCACTACGTGCTGGGGAACCACTGTGTGGCGACGCTGACGAAGGAGGAGTTTGCCCGGCATTCAGGAGCGTCCAAGGCACCGCACTATTCATTCGATCAGAATGGCGTGCGCTTTGTGGTGTTGGACGCTTGTTACCGGTCGGATGGCGCACCTTACGGGCGGAACAACGCTGACTGGAAAGATGCCAATGTGCCAGGGGCCGAGCTGGAGTGGTTGAGGAAGGATCTCGCCGCGACAGCGGGCCCGGTGGTGGTATTTGCCCATCAGCGGCTGGATGAGGCCGCTCCGCATAGTGTCCTGAATGCGGCCGAGGTACGAAAGGTACTGGAGGACAGCGGGAAGGTGCTGGCCGTGTTTCAGGGGCACTCCCACAAGAACGACTACCAGCAGATTCAGGGCATCCACTACTGCACCCTGGTGGCGTTGATCGAGGGCACGGGAGTGGAGAATAACGGGTACGGGGTGCTGGAAGTGATGCCGGACCGGTCGTTGAGGTTGCGCGGGTTCAGGAGGCAGGTGGAGCGGCAGATGGCGGTCAAGGTGGGGTGAGGTGCGGGGCGGCAAGGAGAAGCTTGCTGCTGCCATCCCTCCGGGATGGGTTCTATTTGTTGAGGGCACCGGAGGTGTCAGTCGCTACGCTCCTTCAACCTCTGGCTAAGGGCTGCGATGCCTCCGGCATCAGTGCAGCGGAAACGTGCTCCCAAGGGTGAGTGTCGTATCACGAGCCAGTCCCCTGTCAATCCGGCCGGACCAATGAGGTGGCTGCACCACATTGGTTCCATGCTGTCAGCCAAGAGGTGGATGGGGACCAAACTTTTCTTGCATTCTCCCTTCTTTCGCCCAATCCAGAGGGACTCGAATGAAAACCATCCTCTGCTACGGCGATTCCAATACGTGGGGTTATGATCCAGTGGCCACCGCTGCGTCGGCTTTCCCGCGACGGCACGCCCATGATGTGCGCTGGACCGGTGTATTGGCACGCGAACTGGGCCCAAGCTATCGGGTGGTGGAGGAGGGGCAAAACGGGCGCACGACCGTGCATGACGATCCCATCATGGGAAATCGCAACGGGCGGAAGTATCTGCCTGCCTGTCTGGAGTCGCACAAGCCGATCGATCTGGTAGTGCTGATGCTGGGCTCCAATGACCTGAAAGCGATGTTCAACCTGCCGGCGGGTGAGATCGCGGCCGGGGCGGGGCAACTGGTCAAGTTGATCCGTCAAAGTGATGCCGGGGTGGAGGCTGCCGCACCCCAGGTGCTGCTGTTGTGCCCGCCTCCGGTGGGCGACATGAGCCATCTGCCGGATCTTGATGAGAAGTTCACTGGGGTGGCCGCCAAGGCAAAACGTTTTCCGCAGCACTACGCCGCCGTGGCCCAGCTACACGGCTGCGCTTATCTCAATACGCAGACGGTGGTAACTCCAAGTACGCTTGATGCCCTACACCTCGAGGCCGGTGAGCATGAAAAGCTGGGCAAGGCGGTCGCAGATAAAGTAAGAGAAATTATGAATTAGAAATTAGGAATTATGAATGAAATGCAGTCCTGAGAAGTGCTTTGTCGCAGGAGGAATATTTCATTCATAATTCAGCATTCCTAATTTCGGATCTGTGCCTCTGTGGCTAGATTGAGGTTCGCTATGCGATTATTTCCTTTACTACGTTCCCATAGACATCGGTGAGCCGGAAGTCGCGGCCGGCGTAGCGGTAGGTTAGCTTTTCGTGATCGAGCCCCAGGATGGCGAGGATGGTGGCGTGCCAGTCGTGGATGTGCACTTTGTTCTCCACCGCTTCATAGCCGTAGTCGTCGGTGCTGCCGTAAGAGAGGCCGCCTTTCACGCCGCCGCCGGCCATCCAGAGGGTGAAGCCCTTGTTGTTGTGATCGCGGCCATCGCCTGACTGGCCGTGCGGGGTGCGGCCGAATTCGCCACCCCACATCACGAGGGTGTCTTTGAGCAGGCCGCGTTGCTTCAGGTCCGTGAGCAGGCCGGCGATGGGCTGGTCAATGGCGCTGCAGTTGCGCTCCAAGTCGGCGGTGAGGTTGCGGTGCTGATCCCAGTTGCCGAAGGAGACTTCGATGAACCGGACGCCTGCCTCCGCAAACCGGCGGGCCATGAGGCACTGGCGGCCAAACGTCTCCGTGGCGCTGTTGTCCAGGCCGTAGAGCTTTTTGGTGGCTTCGGTTTCCTTGGCCAGGTCCATGACCTGCGGCACCACGTTCTGCATGCGAAACGCGAGTTCGTTGCTCTGGATGACTCCTTCGATCTGGGGATCGTAGCCTTCCCGCTGGAGCTTGGCGCGGTTGAGCGTCTGCATGAAGTCGAGCTGGGTGCGCTCCACCTCCGCAGGATAGCGCGGGTTCGAGATGTTGCTCATGGTTTCCTGTCCGCCAGCGGCGCGGCGTCCGGGGCCGGCGCCACCACCGGGAAAACCGGCTGCACCGATCTTGGTGCCCTGGTAGATGGCGGGGAGAAAGGCGCTGCCGTAGTTCTTGGCACCACCGTTCTGGGCCGGGGGATTGATGGTGATGAAGCCGGGCAAGTTCTCATTCAGCGTGCCGAGGCCGTACAGGGCCCAAGAGCCGAGAGACGGCCGCACAAACTGGGACGTGCCCGTGTGCATCTGGCTGAAGGCCTGGGGATGGTTGGGCAGATCCGTGTGCATGGAGCGCACCAGGGTGAGGTCGTCAGCATGGTTGGCCACGTTAGGAAACAACTCGGAAATCCACAGTCCGCTGCGGCCGTGTTGCTTGAACTGGAACCGCGGTGCGAGCAGGGTGGCGGGGCCTCCGCGACCTCTTCCTGATTCCTTGCCATCGTCGGCCGCCAACTTGGGCTTGTAGTCAAAGGTATCGACATGCGATGGGCCACCAGACATGCAGAGGAAGATGACGCGCTTGGCCCTTGGAGCGAAGTGGGGAGCCTTGGCCGCGAGCGGAGACGCCCCGCCTGCGGTGCCCTGTTCGGCGGCCCAGGTGGAAAGTGCGCTGAAGGCCAGGTAGCCGAACCCGCTGGAAGTGCCCTGGAGGATGCGGCGGCGGCTAAAAAGGGGCAGGTCACTGGACATGTTCATGGCGGCAGGCGGGTGAAGGGGAAGGAGGCTGGCAATCAATCCAGGTGGCGGAACTCGGCAGACGCCATCAAAGACTGGCAGAAGGCGCTCCAGGCGTAAGGGGTGAGGTCCGAACCTTTCGACTTGGCCTTGGCGGCGTCCTGGGTGTATTCGCTGAAGAAGGTGTAGGCGGCACGAATCTCCTCCGCGGTGGGCGCGCGGCCCAGTGCCGTCCAGAAGGCGAACTGAATGCGGCCAGGCTGATCTTTGGCCGAAGCATAGACGCGACGGGCGAAGGCGTCGCTGAGCTCCTGCACCTGCTTGTTGTTGAGCAGATAGAGGCTCTGAGCAGGCACGTTGGTGGCCTCCCGGTCGCCCGTGACGAGGCTGGGATTGGCAAAGTCGAAGAGGGACAGCGCTTCCGGGACCAGATCGCGCACGATCGGAAGATAGACGGAACGGTCATAGCGCGGCTCTTGCAATGTGGTAAAGAGCCGGAACAGACCTTCGCGTCCCTCACTCGCCCGGGCCACCACAGAGCCTTCCTGCGGATAGAGGTCCAACTTGCCGCTCACGAGAAGCATGGCATCTCGAAGGGACTCTGCATCCACCGTGCGGCTGGTCATGCGCCAGCAGAGGGTGTTTTCAGGATCGGCGGCAAAGTTCTGCGGCGCATGGAGGGTGGCGAGTTGGTAGGTGCGACTTAGCACGATCTCACGCACCATCTTCTTGATGGACCACCCGTGGTCCATGAAACGGAGGGCGAGGTGATCCAGCAGTTCAGGATGGGAGGGCTTCTCACCCATGGCACCAAAGTTGTCCACGGTGGGGACGATGCCACGGCCAAACAGCCAGCGCCACATGCGGTTCACCATCACCCGGGCCGTTTGGGGATTGTCGCGAGACGCCAGCCACTCTGCCAGTTCCAGGCGGCCGCTGCCGCGGGCAACGTGGGGAGGGGTTTCGTGAAACAACACTTGGACGAAACCTCGGGGTACAACAGTGCCGGGTTGCGTGGCCTCCCCACGGTTGAAGACGGGGCTGTCGATGGGGCGGGGGCGGTCGTACACCCCCATGGCCAGTATCCGGGGATTCCCGCTCTCATCATAGCGATTGAGCTCGCCTGAGAGGGTGCCGATCTGCTGGCGTAGGGCGAGGAGGCGGAGGTTGTCCGCCTCTTTCCCAGCGCGTCGCGCAGCCTGAGCGGTACGGAACGATTCTGCCTGGGTGCCTTTGGCCTCCTCCAGTCTACCAGCCAGTTGTGCCCGCTGGGCGGGGGAGATGCCCTCAAATCCCGCCGGCATGCCGGACTCACGACCGAGGTCGATGAGGTCGGAGGCATTCTGGTTCTGCAGCCCGCGATTGGTTCCATAGAGCGTTTCGCTGCTGAGGAAGATGCCTGCCAGGGCGTAGTAGTCCTTCTGAGGGATGGGATCAAACTTGTGATCGTGGCAGCGGGCGCAGGCGATGGTGATGCCCAGGACCGACTGGGAAAGGGTGTCAATCTGCTCGTCAGCGAGTTCGAGGGCAAACTGGCGCGGGTTGCGCTCGTTTTGAGGTTTTGACCCGATGGCCAGGAAGCCGGTGGCGATGATCTTGCGGCTCTGATCGGCGGCATCTTTGAAGGGCAGAAGATCCCCGGCCACCTGTTGTTTCACAAACTCGTTGTAGGGCAGGTCGCGGTTAAGGGCATCAATGACCCAGTCGCGATATCTCCAGGCGAAGGGGTAGAGCACGTTGGCATCGCGCCCGGCTGACTCCCCGTAGCGGGCGACATCCAGCCAGTGGCGGCCCCAGTATTCGCCGAAGCGTTCCGAGGCGAGGAGGTTGTCCACGACCCTGGCAAAGGCATCGGGCGACGTATCCTTCATGTACGCCTGGATGAGGTCGGGCGAGGGGGGCAGGCCGGTGAGATCAAAGGTTACGCGCCGCAGCAACTCAAGCCTGCCCGCATCGGCGACGGGTTGAAGCCCTTTTTCTTCAATACGGGCGAGGATGAAACGGTCGATATCGCCCTTGGGCCAGCTCGTGTTCTTGACCGTTGGAGTCGGGGAGGGCTTGGGTGGTTGAAATGCCCAGAAGGACCGGCCTGCGGCGATGTCGATCTCTTTCTTCTGCCACTGGGCGGAAGCAGTATTTGCATCGGCCACGGTGGGGCCGGTGCGGGGATCAGGGGCGCCCATTTTTACCCATGTTTCGAAGTCGGCGATGACGCTGTCGGGGAGCTTGCCCTTGGGGGGCATTTCCATGTCCTTGTTGCCATAGCGGATGGCTGCGATGAGGAGGCTGTCATCGATATTTCCGGGAACCAACGCTGGGCCATTGTCGCCGCCTTGCAGGGTGCCGTCCTTGGTATCGAGGACCAGGCCGCCCTTTACCTTCTTGGCAGAGGCGGAGTGGCAATCGTAGCATTTTTCCACCAGCACGGGGCGGATCTTGCGCTCGAAGAAGCGTGATTGCTCATCCGAGAGCCCAGCATCCGCTCCAGAGAGGGCGGGTGCGAGTGCCAGGAGTGCGACGGAGGGAAGAAAGACGGTCACGGGCTTCATGGCACGGGCATACAGTGGCTATCTGGTACAACCGCGGATCACTCCGGGAGTTGCACAGAGAAACGGACTATTTTGTGAGAGAGTGCGCTGGAGGAAATCAGCGGCCGGCTACCTTCGGCGAGACATACGGCACATAGTGCTCCACGTAGCCGATCATCATCTCATCAAAGGTCTGCTGGCCCCAGCGGACGTTCTTGGTGGGGTCAGGATTGGCAGGGTTGCCAGTGCTGTTGTCAAACACCGCTGTGATCTTCACAGTGCTGCCCCGTGGGATGAGCTTGGGTTGGGCCAGATTGTAGGCGAGCTGCCAGTTGAAGTCGTAGCGGGGGATATCGAGCAACACCTCCTGTTTGCCGTCGGGGTAGGTGACCTCGTACTTGAATGCCTTGCCCCGCACGTGCATGTGCGCCATAAAGGCTGTCATCATCATGTCCCAGGGGAGTTTCTGCTGGGCGGTCTCCACGTGATTGGCGGCACCAGCAGGGATGTTGAGCCGGGGCTGCGCCACCGCGTTCACATGCACCACATATTGAGGAGGTTGAGTGGCGAACTTGAAGCCAATCTTCAACTGGTCCTGAGTGGCCTTGCCATTCGGCGTGTAGTGAATCTGAAAATGCAGGGTGGCTCCAGCCGGGAGTTTCTTGGCAAAGCCTTCCGGCAGAATGCGGGTGCTATTGCCGGGAACATACGCGGCGTCGTAGCCCTCACGCTCGGCGCGTTCTTCATCCTTGGTGCCTGATTTGCCCTTCTCCACAACCTTGACGATCACGTGGTGAACGACGCCGCGATCCGTGGGAACGATCTCGTAAGATTGCACCCAGCGGTCTTCTGAGAAGTTGGTAGGTACCGTGACGTTCTGATAGGGCATGGTGCCCTCAGCCTTGATGTTGATGGGCTGGCCAAGCTGAAAAATCGCATCTGGTTCGCCAATGGCCCAGCCGCTCTGGAACTTGCGCGGTAGCGGGGCGTCAGCGATGTTGCCTTGAGGACGCCCGGACTCCAGCCACGTGAGGAGTGTGGACTTGTCCTGATCGTTCAAGGAGCGGTCGTTGGCCCAGGGCGTGCTGTGGGCCGGAGTCGTGGGCGCTGCAAACCACGGCGGCATGGCCCCGCGGGCGATCTGCTTCTTGATCATGCCTGCGTTTTCAATGACGTCGGCGTAAGTCTCGAGGCTGAAGGGGGCAAGTCCATCCTTGCGATGGCACTCCACGCAGTTGGCCTGAAGGATGCGGGAAATATCGCGATGGTAGGTGGCCTGAAGGGCGGGCGCATCGGCCACGACGGCGGGCTTGGCGGCATCCAGATCCAAAGCACACCCAGGTGCCGTGGTAGCGGCGATGAGGGGCAACCCACCCTGGATGAGGGATGCGAGTGCATCGCGGAGGAACTGCTTGCGAGGGGACTCCAGCTGGTAGCCCAGACCATATCGGTCGTTGATGGCACCGCGATACGTGAGGGTGCGTGCGGCATCCAGAAGGAACACCTCCGTGGTCACCGTAGCTTTCAGAGCTTGGGAAAGGGCCAGTGATTTGTCATGCACCAATGGTGCGGTAATGCCGAACTTGGCGGCGAAGGCCTTGATATCCTCCGGGGTGTCCGTCGGGATGGCGTTCACCAGCAGGAAGGCTACATTGTCCTTGGCACAGTCCTGCTGCAGTCTGGCAAGCTCTGGGCCAAGTTTCCCGCTCAGGGGACAGGAGGCGCTGAACCAGGCCAGCACCATGCCTTTGGACTTCTTGTAGTCGCTCAGTCGCTGGGTGGTGCCGTCGGTGAGGGTGAGGGCGAGATCTGGGATCAGGTGTCCAACGAGATGATCGCTGGCTTTGAGAATCTGGGGGCCTTCCGTGAGCGTTTTGTCGAGCTCCACGGGAGGTGGGGGAGGCGTGTCTCCAGGATCCTGGCCGTTCTGGAAGATGAGGGCTACCTTCTCGCGAGCTTCATCCTTGGAGACCATGCCATCGCCATTGGCGTCCAACCGGCTGCGCCACTCCGCCTGAGGCAGCTCTTGGGAGTCCAACTGACCGTCGCCGTTGCGGTCCAATCGCTTGAAGAGCTTTTCCAGGCGGGGGCCTGCTGCCGTTTCCGTTTGGGAGCTCTGAGCGGGAGTTTCATCCTTCGCCTTCTTCTTCTTGGCCAATTGCCAGAGGGCGAGCGCCGCACGGGATTCCTCCAGAGTGAGGGTGCCATCTTTATTCAGGTCCAGCTTGGGGAGGTAGGCTTCGCCATGGAACTCATCGCCGGAGATCTTCCCGTCAGAATCACGGTCGAACTGGCGAAACTTGTCCTCAATTTCATCCGCACGCAGGCCGGACCACGGCAAGGCCACGGCAGCGGTGAGCAGAAGGAGGGGAACCTTGGGGGTGGAGGATCTCATGGCAGGTCAAAAAGCAGGAAAAGATGGAATGCGAAGCGGGGAGTGGCTGCCAGGCTGGCCCGCCGTTTCCCCTCGTCCTGCATGAGACGACCGCACTAGGGGGCTGGTTACGGTAGAATCGAAATTCCAGAGTTTTGGATTCACTGCCGAGGATTTGCCGGTCAAAGCAAACCGAGAGAACGGAGGAACGCCTCCGTCTTGGCCTGGGTGTCTTCGTACAGGGGCTTCGTCCGCATGAGGTAGCCGTGGCCGCCGCCTTCGTTGATGTCGAGTTCACAACGGTTGCCAGCCTTGAGCATGGCCTCGTGGAAGGCCTTTGCTCCTTTGAAAGGCGTGACAGTGTCGCCACTGCCGTGGAAGACGAGGGTGGGTGGGGCTCCGGATTTGACCTGGTGGGCGGGGGAGATGGTCTGCCAGTCGCTGCCGACCTTGGCATTGCCGTAGCCTTCTGTGGAGGTGTCGATCACCGGGAAGAGCAGCACCAGGGCATTGGGCTTGCAGGAGATAGAGGCGTCCTCACCGGTTTCGTTGACGCTGTCAAAGAAGGCGGTGGCGGCAGCGAGATGCCCGCCCGCGGAACCTCCGCTGACAATGATCTTGTTGGGATCAACGCCGAGTTCCGTAGCGTGCGCTCGGACGTAGCGCACGGCCGAGCGGGCGTCTTTGACACAGTCGAATACGGTGGTTTGTGTTTTGGGCTTGTAGAGCCGGTATTGAACGCTGATGCCGACCATGCCGAGCTTGGCGAAATGATCAGCAAAGGGGAACATGCGCACGGGCGTCATACCGCCCCAGCCACCGCCGTGGATGGTGATGTAACAAACGCGTTTGTCCGTGGTTTTGAATCCCGTGGGCTCGAAGATGTGAAGCTGAAGCTGGCGGTCCCCGATGGTTTTGTAAGTGAGAGAGCGGGTGGGTTGGAGGCCTTCGCCGAGGGTGTCGACGTAGTCTTTGGATTTAGGTTTGGCAGGGGCTGGTGAGGTTGCTGGGGCGGGGGTGGGAGAGGTGGAAGGGGGAGTGTCAGCGGAAAGTGCAGATGAGGTCAGCAGGCCGGAGAGGGCGAGGATGTTGAAGGCGGGCGAGAGAAAACGCATACGACGGTCTAACGATGTGGAGGGGCGGGGTGTTGCAACGGAGGGCGGGAGGCGGGAGTGGAGGGGAGTGGCAAGGTAATTTTTTCCGTCCCGGAGGGACGTCGGAATGTAGCCGGTGGTGAAAACCACCGGATTATACCCCCCAGCCGAGTGCGCGTCCCGGAGGGACGCTGGATCGATCGTTACCACAAATGGCGTTCGTCGTACGACACCATCCCCGCTTGCAGCATTTCTATGTACTCCTCTTGAAACGATTTTACGCGGTGATGTTTCTCCTGATTCTGAATGTACCTAGCCACTCGTTCTAGGTGTGAAGGACTGACTGAGAATGCCCCGTACCCTTCTTGCCAGGAAAATCCCGCCAGCCGAAGCTCCTCGTGTATCCATCGTGAGGATACGCTCTTCATCCGTTGCGCAACGTCGGCCAGGCAATGCGTTGCCCGCAGGCTAATCAGAGCATGGACGTGATCCCCCATCCCTCCAATCATGTGAGGAAACACGTTCTCTGACTTGAGTATACCACCCATGAACTCATGGACACGGGGCCGCAGCGTTGGGGCAAGCCACTGTTCTCGATTCTTAGTACTGAAGACAACGTGAACATGAAAGGCCAAGTGGGTGGATGGCATCCTTCACTCTTGGCGCATAACCACTCCGTGCGCAAATCGATCCGGCGTCCCTCCGGGACGCGGGTGGTAGAGGGGGGAGGTGGTCCGGTGGTTGTCACCACCGGCTACTGTCCGGCGTCCCTCCGGGACTGATGAAATACACGAGCCACCACAAAGACGCCCGGCATGAACCGGGCGTCGTCCATGGCTTCCAGGGACCGCATTTTGTTTTCGAGGTCATCGAATCTCACAAGCAAATTCCTCCACGACGAACGAGCCCGCTTCGATGCGGACCACGCTCAATTGATCATAACCTTCGTCATACGAAGGCGTTTCCAGGGTTTTGGCGGCAGTCAAGATGGCCACCTCTGGGACCCGGGCCATGCCGGTGCGGGTGGTGTTGCGTCGCAGCGCCTCTTCCACATCGGCATCAAAGAAATACCCGTGAATGGAGAAGTGGTTGAGCCGTGCCCGACGGATGTAGTCTGCCCTCGCCGCGCGGGTGAGGTTCGTGTTGTCCACAACCATCTGGGCCTTGCCTTCCAGGCAGGCGCGGTAGAGGATGGATTCCCGGTGACGGGTGCGCAGCATGTCGAGGTTGATGCGGACGTGCGTATCGGCAAACCGTTGCTTGTAAAACAACGACTTGCCTGAGGCAGGGATGCCGGTGAAGAGCATGAGTTGCATGGGGAGGCAGCATGATGTCCTGTCTCTGGCTATGGAGAAAACTTGGAAATTGCAGGATGCATGACTCAATAGTCATGTGTAAAAGACAAGCTGATCCCGTCGGTGAAGGTCCCCTGGATCAGTAGGGAGGAAAGAGACGTCGAAATCCGTGGAACAGGACCACGAGGAGAAAGCCCAGATTCCGCGGCAGCACCTGTATCCAACTGGGAAAGGATGGTCTGGATGTTGGTGCGGTTGTCTCCGGAGCCATCGCCATGATGCGCCCGAGGTCGAGGAGATAGCACCGCGTTACTGGCCAGTCACACCAGCCCTGGATCCACCCTGAAGGAATGCCTCCGATTCCGACATCGAGTCCGGCGAGGGCACCGGCCATCGCGGCGGTCGTGTCCGTGTCTCCGCCACAGTGGACGACTTCTGTGAGGGTAGCTGTGAAGTCTCCCCGGTGGCGAAGCCACGCGTAGAGGGCGACGGGCACGCTACGATAGATATATCCTGAAACCCGCTGGGCACTGCCGAGTTCAATTGCCAGATCGGACACCGACCTGTTGGCGATCAGACTGCTCTGCATCAGTTTGACGGCATGGAGCCATTCGGCGTCGCTGCTCAAACTGCTCCAACTTTTGAAAAGGTCTGCAGCATGCTCATTGCCCGAAAGGATCCATGCCGCAGCCTGGGCGAGGGAATGGGCTCCGGTGAGGGCCTTGGGGTCCGTATGGGTCAACCGGGTGGAAGCTGCCACGAACTGCCGCATCAGAACAGGGTCATGTGCAAAGAAAGCCCCGATGATACTGCTGCGCATGCCGGGACCGTTGCCGGCAGAGAAGACGCCGTTGTTCCCCGGCTTCCATCCCAGCCAAAGCTTGATGATGGATCTTGCGGTGGCCAGTCCTACCCCAGCTGGAAAAAGCAACAGCCATCGTTTCAAATGACCTGCCAGGGTGGTTTGAAACAACTCAACGTCGCCCCGCGCCCGCAGGAGAGACAGGGTGGTGAAGACAAGATGCTCGGTGTCATCACTTCCCATTCCCCGGCCCGCAATGAACCGATGCCTGAGAGGGCCCGGCCAGAGGCGGGCAATGCGACCTCGGGTGAGCCCTTCAGAGGGAAGCCCGAGGGCATCGCCCATGGCAGCACCGAGGAGGAGGCCCTGTAGACGGTCCTCTGTCGAGGGGCTATTGGGGTGCATAGCTAGCCACTACTTCGATCGTGCCCACAATGTGGTCATTGAACTCCTCGAGTTCCTCGGCAGGAACCCAGAGTTCTTCGTGCTGTGAGACGCCGACGATTTGACGGTCGAATCGGGCCACGTACTCCGCATCGATTTCGAATTTCAGGACATGGCCGGCTCCTGCCGAGGGAACGTTCCAGTCGCGGGCAATCTGGGCCGCATAGGCTTCGTTCAGCACGGGATAGAAGATCGGCTGGTCTGGCAGGCGGGGTGGGAAACGCTTCCAGGCCGATGCCGAGATCAGTTCCAACTCTGCGGGACCGACCGGGCGATACAGCGTCAAGGTTGGTTTGGGTTCCGAGTTCATTTGAGACAAGGGGAAGGCAGCTTGGAAGGCATTCAGCACCGGGGTGCCCGGAGAAGAATCGCAGATCGCAAAGACAATGCGTTGGAATGTGCCCCCGAATGGCCCGTCGGGCCGGAGCAACTCCGCGAAGACGCCTGCCACCTGGGCGGGATCGTTCCGGAAAACGCCACAGCCCCAGGCGCCGAGGATCAAAGTCTCCACTCCTTGCTCTGTGGCGACTTGGAGCACCCGGTGAGCCCTTTGTCGCAATGTTGGCAGGATCGCGGGCGCGCGATGGGGTTCATTGCGATGCACGGCTCCGGCATTGGGCGCTGGTGCGGTGATGACTCCAGCGGTGAATGGGGCATCCAGCCAGGCGCCATCATCGTCGCGAAGGAATGGGACATTCGGTGACCAGATGATCCAGTCAGTGTAGAGGCAGGTGTCGCAGGTTCGGTTGATCTCGTAGTAAGCTGGCTGGCCAAGCAGACAAGGATAGAGTCCCGATGCAGCAGCGAGAGATTCTTCCTGCGCCAGGGCACCGTTGAGAAAGCCGCCGCCAGGATTCTTGGCGCTGGCAAAGTTCAGGCACGCCATGTTGGTCACACCTTCGGATTGCAACTGACGCAACGCGCCAATGGTGCTGGTTGACTGTACCTCAACCTGAGACTCGTATCGATTGTGGAGGGGAGGAGACAGGTGGGCATCAGGTGCAAAGCCACGACTGCTTTGCACAGCCTGGGCAAGGCAGCGTTTGACGTCCACCCACTCATTGCGGTCATTGTGATAGCCGCCGCTGTCCAGAGCTTGCAGGGTGGTTCGGGCCATTTCAGCCCTGGAGCTTCTCTTGCCGGAGATCTTGGTGTTCATTGGGGGAATTCGATGAAATTGGGCGGCACGCTGTCCGCCAACCACACCCCGTTGGTGGAGAGGTAAAAGGTGTGACCGGCGGCATGCATGGCGCTGGCTTTAATGGTCAAGATGATGGGCTTGCCACGGCGTGTGCCGACAATGCGCGCAATAGAGGAATCGGCGGAGAGATGAACATGATGACGCTCACCCTTGAGCAGACCTTGGGTCTGTATGGAATCGAGGAAAGCGTCCACGGTGCCATGATAGAGGACCGCAGGTGGAACCTGTGGGGTGTACCCTAGGTCAACTTCCACAGAATGTCCTTGGGACGCCCGGATGCGGGAACCATCGGCATTGAACTCGAAACGTTTCTTCTCGTTGGTGCTGACCAGAAGCTGGAGCGTGGGGAGGTCCAATCTGGGGCCATGGCGGTTGCAGGCATCGATTAGTTCGTTGGTCGAGGCCCAGCCTGCATCGTCAAGCACGAGACCGATTTCTTCGGGTTTGTGCCGGAGTACGAGGCTGAGGAACTTGCTGGTTTGCGTCAGTGCCTTGGGGGAAGGATGCATGATGATGAAGAGAGGGGTTGTTGGAAATAAAGTTGCTCAACCGCCGGGCCCGTGGCTAGGGGGGAAGCGGCTCTCTGGATTCGATCCATTCTTGAGGGATGCTTTGCACGCCTGCGGACAACGAAACGATGCTGCCTACGATGGCACAGGTGGTGTCCCGATCCCCCAATCCGCTGACGGTGGACCAGATCGCGGCGGGATAACTGTTCCAGTGTCGGGCAGCGCACCATAGTGCGAAGGGAACGGTGTCTTGCGCCAGCACGCGCTCGCCGCTGCCCAGCATGGCGGCGACCACGCCGGGAGGGCGGGTGAACGGGATGCCCATGGCGCGACGAATGATGCTTCGCGTTTCGCCATCTGGAAGATGAGAGTGGATGTGGGCTAGAACCTCTGGACAGGATTCACTCCCCGGATGATTCACAGCATATGCCGCAGCCAAGGCCACGGCCATTGCGCCAGCCTGACCTTCAGGATGGCTGTGGGTGACTTCTGCGGAGCGCTGCGCCTGTTCCAGGATCACCTCCACGAGATCACACGCAAACCATGCCCCCAGCGGACCGGTTCGCATGGCTCCGCCATTGCCCATGGAGCCCATGCCGTCGAAGGCTTCCGATGCCGCGACCTGCCAGGGCGCACCGCTGGCGATGGCTCGCAGAATCCGGTGA
>NZ_BATQ01000058.1 GCF_000739635.1 Verrucomicrobium sp. BvORR034
TGACCGCGTTTTTACAAACGTAGCTACGAGTTGCTTCTGCTGCGGTGCGGGAGGGGGGAAGCTTGTGGATGCATTCGTGAGAATGCGTGGGTGCAAGTGGTCGTGTAGGGCGGCTTGACCTCTTGTCGTGCGAGCGATGCCCCCCTGACCGCGTTTTTACGAACGCAGATACGAGCTTCTTCTGCGGCGGTGTGGGAGGGGAAGGAAGCTTGTAGATGCATTCGTGAGAATGCGTGGATGCAAATGGCCGAGTGGGGCGGCTTGGCCTCTTGTCGTGCGAGCGATACCCCCTGACCGCGTTTTTACAAACGCAGCTACGAGATACTTCTGCGACAAGGTTCCATTCTTGAACTGGGCTTCATCTTCTGGGAGGCGTGTTCGTCGTCGGTGTGCATTGGCTGATCCATCATTCAAACCTGCGACCAACTCAGCCCCCGAAGGATCAGGTCTGACAGGGCAGTTCAGTTGTCTCGTGCGATTTTCCTGCTCGGAGGTGCGAGGGAAGTGCATTCTGCATGTTTGCTGCTTTGAGCGACAGCCTGCCCAGTCCCACAATCGCTTCACGCTGAGCGCTTGGATTTTGTGGTGGCGGTTTGGTATGTCCCGTGCCCAAGGGCTGGCATGCTTTTCTTCAACCTTCCCAAGCGCCCCGTCGCGGTTCCCTCCACATGTGAGTGTGGTACCATCGTCTTTTTCGAGAACACCGTCTGTGTCGGTTGCGGTCGCCTGCTGGGGTATGTGCCGGAGACGGGGCGGGTTCATTCGTTCACGCAGGAGGCCTCCTCAGGAAACTACCGCAGTGGTGATCCTGCGCTGAAGCAGCGGCGCTACCGCTCCTGCGAGCACCGGGGCGGTGTTCTCGGCTGCAACTGGATGATCCCTACCGGGGAATCGGTCAACCAATGCCAGTCCTGCTTGCTGACCCGGACCTACCCAGACATCAACATCCCCGGCAATGATGCCAAGTGGGCCCAGGCGGAGGCCGCCAAGCGGCGGGTGGCTTCGCAGTTGCAGCGTTTGGGCATCCCGCTTGTGTCACAGTTGCTTGCGCCGGAAGGGGTATGTTTTGATTTTCTGCAAACCTCACCTGGCGATGCGCCCGTCATCACCGGGCATGAGAATGGCGTCATCACCCTGAATGTGGATGAGGCCGATGCCGCCTCTCGCGAGCTGGTCAGGCAGCAGTTGGGGGAGGAGTTTCGCACTCTGGCCGGACACATGCGTCATGAACTGGCGCACTATTATTGGGACGTACTGGCGTCCGACCCCACGTGGCTGGCAGCATTCCGGCAGCGCTTCGGAGACGAGCAAGTGGACTATGGCGGCAGTCTCACTCAGTTCTATGGGGGAGGGGCGCGGCTCGACTGGAACCAGGACTGCATCACACCCTACGCCTCAGCGCACCCGTGGGAGGACTGGGCGGAGACCTTTGCTCACTTCCTGCATCTGCATGAGGGCGTGCACGTGGCACGCACTTATGGGTTGGAAGGCGGACAGTTGCCGTTCGCGATTCAGAAGTTTGATTTGAAGGTGCTCGGACCTCGAGTGCCCAAGCGGGAGGCGCGCTTCTTCCTGGAGGATATCAATGCGTGGGTGAAGCTCAGTCTGCTAACCAACGAGATGTCCCGTGCGCTGGGGCACCCCAATTCCTATCCCTTCGTGCTCAACGGCCCGGTCGTTGGGAAGTTGTGGTTTGTCCGACAGAGCATCTCCCTCATTGCCGAGCGATTGCACGGAGCGAGCCAGACGGCCTGGTCGGCAGCTGCTTGACGAGGTGCCGAGCGGGCGAAGACGTCTGGAAGGCCAGCTTGTCGGCAAGACTCCGCCGATTGTGCTGAATAGCGTTTGACGGCACGGTCCGACGTCGCTCATTTGCGGTCGTTTCTTGCATGAAGCTGATCCGATCCCTTGCCCTAGGAAGATTCGCCTCCGGGGAGTTTCTCCGCCGCGTTGTATTGTGTCTGGGGTTGGCGATGCTTTCCGGTGCCGGAACGTTGCAAGCCCAGGCCTATCGCGGGGGCACTCAGACAGGGCCGTCCTTCGATGACATCCCCGTGATCGTTTACCGGATGGTCATTCTGGAAAGCCGGCGTCCGCTTGTCGAACACGGGGCGCAGTTTTCTGAAGCAGATTTTTCCACCCGGTTGCAGCAATGGCGCACGAGTGGCTCTGCTGATGTGGTAGTGGACAAGGGATTCATCCTTCCAGAAGGCGCTCAGGCCATTGATCCGAACTTCAGTGGTGCGGGCGGCCGGGCTCTCATGATGGGCACGCAGGACAACCGGTCTCCCGGGCCGGCGATGCGTCTCAAGTCCGGCCGTACGGCAGATGGATTCCATTCTGAAGTGAAGCTCAGTGTTTGGGCAATGTCGGGTCAGTCACTCAAGGACAGCCTCGCCACCTTGGAAAACCCCGCGATGGTGGCAGGCTCAGCTCCTGTGAGCAGCCAGGGTCCCAAAGTTGCCGAGGTGCCCTGCCAGCAGGGCCCGGAAGTGCAGCATGCTTGGAACAGCGCCTTGCGGACGGTGACGGCTCTGGTGTGCCAGTCCGGTGAAGGTTCAGGTCGCTACTGCAACATCTTCCTGAATCCCATTTCCTCCCGGCCATCCTGGATCGATCAGCCCGGATTGCCCAAGCAGTACAAGTCGGCTGACTTGCGAATGGTAGGAGGAGCGGTGCCCTCGAGCACTTTCTGGAGCTACATCAAGAACACCCGGCCGGACATCATTCGTCCCAAGGTGATGGGTGGGGGGATCCTCGAACTTTTCTGGAGCGATACCGAATGGCAGACCTTCACGGACCTGACCAAGCAGGCGGGCACTGCGTGGGCCAATTTGCCAGATGCCCGGCTCTCAGCGGAGAAGCCTTCCATCAAGCTGAACTCCCCGCAGATGAACGTCAGCATCTCCCTGGCCAGCGAACTGCCATCGCAAGGCTATCTGCTGAAGCTGGACTGCCCCACCATGACCTCCGAGAGCAGCGGAACAAAGCTCACGGGAGACCAGTTTGGCATCTCGCTTCCGGCGTTGTGTGAATCGCACCAACATCGGTGGACAGTCTTCGCCCGGCTGGCGGGCAACGTGACCTATCTGCTCGCATTTCGACCTCAGTTTGAGGAAGCGGCGAATGTGGAGCCTTCCCGCGCCGTCGCCGTTCCAGATGCTCTCCCCGGAGGCAAGGCCACCGTGCCGGAGATCTCTGCTCCGGCACCGGTCGCCCCGATGCCTGAGCCCAAAGGTCCACCCCCGCTGCCCGAGGCTCCTCCCATGGCTCCGGTGCCAGCCGCTCAAGCGCTCCAGCTCTACGCAGGCGAGTGGCAGGGCACCATCTATGGCCGTCCCAACGCTCGCATGCGCCTCAGTTGCATGTGGGATGAAAAGCGGCAGGAACTGACCCGTGATACCAAAATCGACATGGAGCCTGGTTATTCCCGGCCCATTCTGAACACCACGGTCTTGAGCCGTGATCCGGTGACCGGGGCGTTCAAGTCCCGCATGGTACCCACCACCAAGACGCCTCCGGCGATCGCCGATGGCGAATGGGATGCCGTCAAGCGCACCTTCACGTGGAGCTCGGTGGACAAGCGCACCGGCAGCCGCATGGTCACGACGGCCATGTTCCCTCTGGAGGGTGTGATGGAATGGCGTCAGGTCCTTACCCACTCAAGTGGGGAAGAGGCGATCAATGAAGGTGGGCGGAGTGTACGGGTAAAGCGCTAACTGCTTATCAGTTGCGATAGAGAGGTGGCAGAACAGGTCCTTGCGGCATTGCGCTTTGCGTTTGACGACAGGAGCTGGAACCCCTTCTGTGTTGGCAGTAGCTTATCCATAAATTTCCATGATTTCTCCGCGTCGCGTCTCCCGTCTCCATCGCTGGCCGGTTCTTAAAAGCGCAGTCTTGGCCGCTGTGTTGGGAGGGGTGCAAGTCTTGGCGTCGGCAACTGCGGCAGCTGCTCCCGCGGGGCCACCCTCCTATGACGATGTCCCTGTGTTGGTCTGCCGCCTCGTGGTAGTGGAAAGCACGTCCCAACTGGTGGACAAAGGAACGCAGTTGAGTGAATCCGCCTTCAATCAGGAATTGGAGCGCTGGCGTTCTACGGGCGGGGGCGAAGTGATCGTGGACGAAGGTTTCTTGATGCCTGTCGGTGCTGGGACGGTGAGCCCTCATTTTGATTCTGCCGGTGGGCAGGTGGTGCCAATGCCTGGGGGCGCGGGCGTGAGGGAGCCGGGGCTGACCTTGCGAATGGTGGCTCAGGCCCATGGGGCGAAGTTTCAGATCGCCGCGGCATTCGGAGCCTGGAGTCCCCCGGGAAAATCTCTGAAGGAGGGGCTTACCCTGACGCGATTGCTGCGTGCCCCCATGGAAGGGCGAACCGCTGGAGTGCTGGCAAGCCTGCAAGGGAGTCAGGCGGGCAAGGAGCTGGAGTACCAGTGGGAAACCGGACTGCAGCAAGCCACGGCTGTGTCGGGGCATTTGCTGCAGGGAGCGGGGGCGCGACTGCACCACTCTGTTTTCATTTTGCCGATTGCCACCCGTCCCTCGCTGGTGGCTCAGCCAGGCCAGCCTGTTCGTTTTCAGGGCGGGAGCCTGCAGTTGGTGGAGGGGCGAGTGCCCAGTTCGCTCTTCTGGCGGGTGGTGAACCATGTGCGCCCGGATCTTGCCCGACCGCCTGCCTATGCGGGGCGGGTGCTGGATCTCTACTGGCCAGATGAAAAGTGGGGACTGCTGGTCAAAACCATGCAGGAAGCTGGGGGCTCATTTTCGGCCCTTCCGACGTTGCCGCTGACGGCCACCCCGGAACCCCAACGAGTGGTGGGAAATGCCATGGTGGTCCGATGGAAATGGCAAATGCCCCTGCCAAGTGCGGCTTTCACCGTGGATATCGAAGATCCGCTCTCCGATGGTGCGTCGGGCGGTGAGCCACTCGTCCGCCACTGCGAATCGCATCAAGGCCGCTGGATATTGTTTGCCCGCCCCATTGGCGAAGAGACGAGGCTGATGGCCTTCCGCGCTACTTTCACGGGAGGTGAGACTGTGCCGGTGAAAGCCCTGGCGGTGACTGAGGAAACCATTGCCATGCCGGTAGCCGCGCCGGTCAAAACTGCTGTCGCAGTCCCGGTCTCGCCCTCGGCTGTCACTGCTGCGTCCAAGGCGAATGCCCAAGGACCGCTGGACCTCTATGCTGGGGAGTGGTCAGGCACGATCAACGGCCAGGCCAACTCCCGCGTGAAGATGATCTGCAACTGGAATTCGTCACGCACCCAATTAATGCGTGATAGCAGCGTCACGATCGATTCTGCCACACAGTCACCGGTGTACAGCTCCATGATCATGAAGTTCGATGAGCTGACGGGCAAGTTTCACTCCCAGATCGTGGCGAAGGATACCGACACCCCAAGTGTGGCAGAGGGGAGCTACGATGCAGCGACGAAGACTTTCATCTGGACCGCCGCCAATGACCTCACAGGTTATACTATGGTGACCCGGGCGGTGTTTCCTCGAGATGGCGTCATGGAATGGACTCAATCCGTTCTGGACCGAGAAGGGAATCTGGTCAGCCAGGGGGGCGGAAAGAACGTCCGTCAACGCCGCTAGGCCACACCATTCTCCTGGGCGGCTCCTCGTCCGAAGATCAGCAAGTGATTGTTGAAGGGCGTGCCCTCGTGAAGGGGGCGGGCTGTGAGCAACTGCAAGCCGGCCTCATGCAGCACCGCCTCCAGTTGCCCTTGCTCCGGATAGGAGACGGGCGGGGACTTCATGAGTTTCACGCGGTTCATGAGCCTATCCGTCATGAGGGTGACGCGGTAGCGCCAGTTGTCCGCCTTCAAGCCAGTACGAATCACCAGCCGCCCACCAGGGGCCACATGACGGGCAGCAGAGGTGAGCAAGGTCGCCTGTGCGTCGGTGGGCAGGTAGTGCAGCACATCCAGGAGGCAGACGTGACCAGAGATGTCTGGCCAGGGATCGCGGGCGTCCCCCTGATGAAACACGGGTGGATTGGGCAGAGCCTCCGCCGCCTTCCGCGCCGCAGCGATCTTATGGGGATCGAAGTCCAACCCATGCAGCGGACCCAGTGCGCCGCGTTCGAGGAGATAAAAGCAAAGCAGACCAGTCCCGCAGCCTACGTCCAGCACGGGCAGTGACGAGCCCGCCAACAAACCACCGACCCCTTGGTAAAGCGGATCCATCTTCACCTTCCAGTAGGCAAAGTGACGGTCGAACGGCGTGCCATACCGACCCGAAATGTTCCGGGCGACCACCTTGAGTGGATGAGCATCCGGCCGCCTCGCCACGAGGGGGGGAGGCGCTGGAGCCGGGGCTGGAGGAAGCGGGGTCAACGAGGGGAGAATTATAGCAGGTCGGTACCGTAGGTGCCTGACGCTGGAGACTTGAGCCGCGACCGCAGGGCGCTGTCATCCAGGGCACGGTCAATCACATCCTGCAAGGCGCGGGACATCAACTCCCGCAACACGGGGATCGGAGAGCCGCTTCCGGGCATGTAGGCCCCCATTTCCCGCTCACCCGAATAGACACGGCTGAAAAGCACCTGGCCGCCCCCGGACCGAACCACATTCACACGGATCTTAACATAAGCTGCAGGTCTGACGACCTGATCGCAGCGCAGTTCGAGGATCTCGCCGGTGATCATGTAAGGAGCGGTGGTATGGGAAACCAGCATCTTCCGTGCGCTCAAACCGTGCGCGAAGGCATTGCGCACCAGTTCTGCCACCGGCACGTTGGCCATGATGTTTTCGATCGGTGTCCCGATAGGCGTTTTGACGGTTCCCAAATAGTAGGGGTGATCGTTGCGCAAATCGGCGAAGCGGCCGGCGGCGACGCGACGAGGTCCAACGGGGCCCTGGCTCAGTCCTGGTTGGTAGTCCAGGCTGACCGGAGTCGAGGAGCAGGCGGCGAGAATCAGCGCCATACCGGCGCCCAAATAGAATCTAAGCAGCGTCGCGGGAAATCTCATGGGAACTAATTACTACGGAGCTTCCTTCCAAGCAACTTTGGAAGTCTTAACAGAAAGCCAAAGAAGAGCCGGGTGAACATCCAGGTGAGCAACACGTTGTCCCGGTAATAGTTGAAATGGGACACTCCGCCTTCGGCTTTGGTGAAATATCGGCACGGAGCGGGGACATTGAGAGGAGGGTGACCTTTCCAGATCAGCCGCATGGCCACCTCGGGGTCGAAGTCAAAGCGGCGGGCCCAGCGGGTCTTGTGCATGACCTGCTTGAGAGGTGCCGCAGGGTAAACGCGGAATCCGAAGAGACAGTCACCCAGATCAGACATCGTCTCCAGCCGGGCCCACCAGTTCGCGATCCGCCGGCCACGCAGACGGATGAGAGGGGCGCTGCTGTCAAATTGGGGCAAACCCAGCACGACCGCCTCCGGCTTGCTCTGGGAAGCTTCCATGAATTTCCTGATCGAGCCGGAGGCATGCTGCCCATCGGCATCCATGGTCAGCACATGCGTGTAACCTTCGGCCACGGCCTCGGTGGTGCCCCGCAATACGGCAGAGCCCTTGCCGGAATTTGTCGGCAGTTTGAGAATTCTGAGGTCGCCTTCGTGCTCGGACAAGAGCGCTTCCACTGCCTTCTCACTACCATCGGTGCTGCCATCCACCACCACCCACACCGGTGACCATTCTTCCAATGCACCCTTCACCGTCTCCACGAGCTTTGCGCCCGTGTTGAAGGAGGGAATCAGTAGAAGGTGAGTACGGGAGCGTTCTGGCATCGCGCTGTCTTAGCAGGCAAGTTACGCCGTGCAAAGGTTTGCTTGTTTGAGGGCCTGATTGGACAAAAACCCGCAAATAAGGGGTGTGTTACGGGGCTCGCATTGCTGGCATGCGGCATCATCCTGCCTTGCGGGTGGGCACCCATGGAAAGGCCTTTCCACACCCGCTCAGGTCCGTGCAGCAGTCGCAATTTTCTCGACTCAGGGCACGCGAAACACCTTCTGGGTTGTGGGGTCCATCGCCAGCGATCCACTGGAAAGACCGGTCACGTCCAACTCATTGTAAGGAGGGTAAGGGCTCTTCACGCGACCTGGCTTGGCGGTCTTGGACCCCACCAGCGGGGCACCTGAGGCGGCCGGGCTGGGCGTGGAGGGTTTCGAATTTGAAGCGGTGCTGGGCTCGTCTGCGACGGTGGGCTCCTGACGGCGGGGCTCCGGCGCTGGCGTGCTGTCGGGACTCGTCACGGGCGAGTTGGAAGTCGTGGTGACAGGGGAGTGGTTGCCGCTTGCAGGCTTCGAAGGGGTCTCGTCCGGCTTTGGAGTTGCGGGCGCGTTGTTCTTTGGCGTCTGCGTTTTGCCCAGAGAGGGGGAGGGTTCCTGGCGACGGGTCGGGGGCTCCACGGGTTTCTGCCGCGTAGGCGGTGCAGGTTCCGAAGGAGGAGACTCGTAAGGAAGGTCCTGTTGCGTCCGCTGGCCGGCATTGGGTCCCTGCCGGCTCACCGGCGGGTCATACTCTTCATCGGGGCTGACAGCCGGATTGGTGCGAGGGCGAGGGGCCGGACGTTCTGGCTGGTCATAATTTTCCCGATCATAGTCGCCGGAACCGCCAGGAATCGGCGGAGGAGCATCCAGGTTGAAGCGCCGGGGCTGCCGGCCTTGGCCTTGCGGCGGAGAAGAGCGGGTGGGCGGATATTCGTTGTAGCTGGGCGGTGATTCGTCCCGGTCCACCAAGCCCTTGAAAAAATTGACGATTCGTGAACCAAGTTTCGCAGGTGGCTGTGATGGGTCGCGGTCTGCCGCGAGGCCTTGGCTGAAGGGAGTGATGAGCAGGGCCGCGGCCACAAAAAGGGGGGTGAGGCCGGGCTGGGTGGGCGTTTTCATGACGAAAAAAGGTGGTCCAAATCGACGGAGTTGCAAGTGCTTTGGGAATCCGAAGTTTTCACCAAGGCGTGGACTGGCTGGCGCAAACCCGAGATTGGGGGGATGCTTCTGACGGGGGTGCCCCGTGATCTATTCATCGGGACACCGGGGTTCGATCCCCGGGAGTCTGACTTCAAACGGCTCGCATGAAGCCGCGGGCCGTGTAGGCACCCAGAATGGCGAACTTACGAAGCTTGCTCAATCCGATGCGGCGGCCAAAGACCTGGAAGCGGTGTTTGCGGATCTTCTGGAGGATCTCGCTGTACACCTGGGCCATCATCTCTGCGGCGAGCATGCGATGCCGGTCCTCCTCCGGAAGGAGCCTCTCGGCTTCCGCATAGTAGTGCATTGCCTTCTGATACTGGTGCTCCATGAGCGCCTCGAAACTGGCCGGCGGGCGTCCTTCCAGAATCTGACGCTCTGTGACATGAAAGCGCCTCAAGTCTTCCAAAGGCAGGTAAATGCGGCCGTTGCGGGCGTCCTCGCCGACATCGCGGATGATGTTGGTGAGTTGCAGGGCATAACCCAGTGCCACCGCATAGTCTTTGCACGCAGGGTTCGTGTAGCCAAAAATTTCGATGCTGACCAGACCCACCACACAGGCCACCTTGTAGCAGTAGGCCAGGACCTCTTCCTGGGTTTCATAGAACCGGTGGTCAAGGTCGCTCGCCACGCCATCGATGATCTCGGCCATCATGGCGCGATCAATCGGATAGCGCTTGGGCAGTTCTGCGATCTCGCTCTGGAGATCGTCTGGATGGGGGAACCCGTGAAGAAGGCCGTCCCGCCACTCTTGAAGCATTTTCCGCCGCTCTTCCACACTGGCGATGTCCTCATCTCCAATGTCGTCCACCACACGGCAGAAGGCATAGAAGGTCATCATGTCCCGCTTCCGGGTCCGTGACAACGTTGACAGGGCGAACGCGAGGTTCGACTTGCTGCGTCGTGCGATCTGGTTGGTGACGGACTCGCCAGGGGTCATGCTTCTTCGAGGGAAACGGGAGCATCATCAACATACCCACCCCACAGGAGAAGCAAGGCAGCGCTGACGAAAAGCCACAAATGGATGGTGGCGATGAGAACCCCTTCCAGGAAGAATCTTGCCATAGACAGGTTTCCTGATAGTTGATCAGGAAGAATCCCTAAACAAAAGTGGAGGAGCGCGAGGATGGGGAGGGCGGTGACGGCAAACGAAGCCAGCAGCTTCCCGCGTTGCAGCCACCATTGGAGGGTCAGTTCTCCCACGCGGAAGAAGCTGCCGCGCAATGTGGCGATGGCCAGGGGCAGGGGCGCAAGGAAGAGCAGGTATTCCGGCAGGAGCCATTGTTTGGCAAAGTTCCACTCCGGTCCGGGCTGTTTTTGGATCCACCACCAGGGCCACTGATAGGCGGCGAGCACGATCACATTTGGCCACCGGATCAACGTCTGACGAAGGGAGAGCCCTTCTTCAGTGAAAATATTGCGGGTGTTGATCAGGTAGCAACCAAACCATACCTGGGTGAAGGCGCAGATCAACGCCTGCAGGGTGGCGTCTGCCCAATGGCCGGGCCAAAAGGAGGGGAACGCCAGCACCCGGTGAAAGAGGAGGCCGAACTGCTGCCATCCACTGGCCAGACCGTCCAAAAAGATCTGGGGCCAGGGGGCCATCTCCATCGCCAGTCGTTCCGGTGCCACTGCGGCGGTGCCTGCCTTTATGGCCGTTCGGTGGTCCCAAAAGCGGGTGAAAGTGAGGCTCGCCGTGAGCCAGAGCACCGGTGCGGGGTGTCGGCCCAGCCAGTTGAGTGCCTGACGGAATATCTTTGCCAGGGGGTGGAGAAAAAGATGCAGGCCCAGGCAGAGCGCGAAACCGCCCAGCCAGAGAAAAGGAATGGCATCTTGATAGGGTGACAAGGAAAGCATCTGTCAGCCCGAGGAAATACAGAAGGATGCCGGGGTTGTCACTGATAAGCTGCAAAATGGCCCGAAGCCATGGCGATCAGCCTACATTACACCCTGGACAGCTGACGCCGCAGGGAAACGTCCAGCACGGCAATCACCATCACAAGGGTGACCACCATGACGATAAAGTTCATCCAAAGGGTCGGCACTCGCAACTCCTGCCACCAGGGTTTTACTTTACGGGTATTGTTGCCAGCGGTCGCGGCGGCACTGCTCACCCGGGATTCACCAAGGGTGGTGGTCGCAGCGGCCCGTGCTTCATCCTCCGTCGCCGGGGCAGGGGACGAGGGTTCAAAGAGGGGGTAGGTCTTGACTGTGCCGAAGAACACGTTGGGGCTGGCAGTGCGGCGGTAGTCTTCGCGTTCCATCTCCGCCTTGGTCACCAGGTCCAGGACCTTTCGGTTCACATAGATTTCTTCCGCGCTGACGCCTTTCTTCAGCTTCATGTCGTCGGGAGAGAGGTGGCCTCTCGATACGCTTTCCTGGATGCGCCGCAGCCGGCTGCTGACGCCGGAAGCATCCACATCCTGCAGCCCGGAGACGACGGCTAGCGCCTGCTTCGTCAAATCCAGATCCGCCCGTTGTTCCTCGGTCATGGGGATGTGCCGGGGCAGGTTGATGAGGCCCTGGATGCGGTCCTCCAGCATGGACTGGGCGCGGCTGAGCGGATTGAGCTGGGCCTGGGAGATGATCGCGCTCTCATAGGACCAGCGCAGGGGCATGATCTGGCAGATCAGCGGGACCTTGAGCTTGCTGGCCTCGGTCGTGTCCTTGTCCTCGCCCTTGGCCGACCACTGGCGGATGGAATACACGAAATCCAGGTTGCGGTTCATTTCCTCGTACTTGATCAACGCCCCGCCGAGAATGATCTGGGGGATGAGCAGCAGAGGGATGATGTTCAGCGCCGTACGGATGTCGTGCACGAGAGTGGAGACGAGCAGTCCCAGGCAGACCCCGGTGAGAGAGGTCATGAACATCCAGAACAAGTGGACGACGAACATCTCCCGAAGCTCCAGCACCGCATTGCCAATGAGCAGATAGATCACGCACTGGATGAGTGAGAAGGTCGAGAGTGAGAGAATTTTCCCGATGATGTAGTACCGCACCCGGAGGTTGTGATTTCGCTCCCGGTTTAGCATCGGCCGGTCGCGGATGATCTCATCCGCGCTGTTTGTCAGCCCCAGAAACATGGCCACCACCAGAGTCAGGAACAGGTAGGTGGGAATGTGGAAGGCGCTGGCGAAGGTATAAGAGTCATCCTCCGAGTACCGGAGGACCATAGAGATGAGAAAGGCCAGCAAGGGCGCCTCCAGAAGCGTCGTCAGGAGGTTCGCCCGGTTCCTGAGCTTGCTCAGGAAGGCCCGCTTTATCATCGTGGCAAAGAGGATGGACTCCTCCCGCATGGTGAGACGGGGCGGCTTGGGCAGCTTGCGCTGTTGCGAAAGCGACTCTCCGCGAGACTCCTCCCGTCGGGCATTTTCCCGCCGGGTTTCCGACTGCGACATGCTGCTCATCAGCACATGCGTCTGGTAGCGGTCACGCCAGAAATTGGGCGGGAACCGCCGTGCTGCCATCAGGTGGCCATCGGTGGTGCGCTCGTGGATGATATCGCCGCTGATATCGCGAAGGGGCGTCTCCAACACATCGAACACCAAGTCTGGCGTGACCATGTCCGGCATGGGCACATTGGCCGCATTCTCCTCCTGAGGGGCGGTCTCTTCGCAGTAAGCCTGCCAGAAGTACTCAAGCATGCCCTGCGGCGTGCCGAAGTAGGCCATCTTCCCGCCCTTGTCGAGCAACAGCGCCTTGTCGAACATCTGCAGGAGCTTCATGCTCGGCTGGTGGATGGAGGCCAGGACGATCTTGTTGCGTGCCAGGGAGCGGATGAGATCCAGGACGTGCTCGGAGTCCTTGGAAGACAGGCCGGAGGTGGGCTCATCGAAGAGGTACACATCCGCAATGCCGATCATGTCCAGGCCGGCGTTGAGCCGCTTGCGCTCACCACCGCTCAGGAACTTCTGCTGAGGGGTCCCGGCAAGCCGGCCTCGCATCTCATTGAGGCCAAGCTCCACAAGCTTGGCATCCACACGCTTCCGCCTCTCGTCCCCGGGCAGGTGAGGACAGCGTACGGCGACAGAGAAATCGAGGTTTTCCTGAACCTTGAGCAGGGAGTCAAAGGCGTCCTCCTGCGGGATGTAGGCGACATAAGGACAGAGGTTGTCCAGGCTCCCATAAAGCGGGAAGCCATTCATCTGAATGTCGCCGAATCGGGGCTTCAACTGGCCGCCGATGGTGCGGAGCAGGGTGCTCTTGCCGCATCCGCTGGGGCCCATGACGCAGATCATCTCCCCGCGCCGGGCGGTGAGGCTGATGCTGTCCAAAGCTGTGTCACGCTGGTCGAAACGGTGTCCCACCTCGCGCAGTTCCACCTGCCGGATGATGTTGCGTTCCTCCTCGATGATCCGGTCGGCAAAGTGGCAGCGCAGGTACTGTCCCTCTCCGAGGGTCAGGGTGTCCCCGTCATTGAGAATGGCCCGGTCTTTGATGGGGATGTTCCCCACGAGGATGGGCCGGTCGGCGCGCAGCACCTCCAGTTCACCGGTCTTGTCCTCGTAGTTGCAGATGATCTTGAGCAGGATCTCGCCGTCGCCATCCTGGGAGAGGAGGATGTCCCCTTCGTCCAGCAGATCCGGGTTGTTGGAGACGAGGTAGGTGTTGCGGCTGCCTTCCAGGCGGAATTGCTCTCCGAACTCCCTCGCACGGCGGCGCAGTTCCTGAAGAGAGATTTCCAATTCATCCTTGGCGATGATCTTGTCTTCGATCGAGGCCTCGATGATGGTGCCTTCGCGCAGCCGCTTGCCGTTGATCTTCGCGTCGGTGTCGCGCAACGCCTCAATGGTGACCCCGAGACCGAAGCTGATACGGAGGTTCGTGCCTCGACTGCGGGTCTGGGAGATCTCGGCGCTGCCCTCGTCGGTTAGGGTCAGATAAAGCTGGGTGCCTGTGAGGTTCTTCTTGGCATTGAAGTAGCCAATGAGATCCGCGTAGTCCAGGGAGACATCGTCCAGCACCACGCGCTCGCCCTGATACAGACGGGAGAAATCGCCGGGGCGCAGGGTGCGGCTGCGGACCAGCACCGAGGTGGCACCGACGTTTTTGATCAGCAGCAGGTTCTGGTAGCGGAACGCGGCCACGGAGCAGTCCTCGCCCAAAGAGCGCAGGAGCACGTCGCATGGCTCGTGGGCCGCGATGCGCAGCATCTCCAGCGGCTGCCCGCCTTTGCTGCGGAACTCCCCATCATCTGCGGGTTTGTCCTCGGCATTGAGCTGATAAACAATGTCGATGGCCTGGGCGGCAATGCCCAGGTTCGTCATGAACAGGTAGAACTCCACCAACTGTTGCCGGGAGTTCTCTGAGCGGGAAATTAGGAGGTAGAGCTGTACCCCAAGAAGGATTTTCTGCTCGACCGTCAAGCTGCGGCTCAGGTCACGAGCCCGGGCGCTGAGGTCCTGGGGCTTCTGGAGCGCTTCGAAGTAGATGCGGCGCAGCTCAGAGTAAATGGCTTCCGGGTAGTCATACCGCATGAACCCCAGGCTGGAGTCGATCTCCTCCTCCATCACGGAGCCGTCGATCTTGGAGAACCCGGCAAACACCTCCATGAGCACCGGCAGCATGGTGTTGCCAGCTGAATCCGGGCTGCGGCCCGTGAAACGGGTCAGGAGGCGCTGCCACCAAGTCGAGCGCCCACCCGTCAACGGCGATAGCGCCGGCCGGGCCGACCCTTTTTTGGGGCGCGGAGGGGGCGGCTGGGGTTCGGCGGAGGGCGACATGGGCAACGAGGGCGCAAACTAGGCATGGCATACGGGCGCACACAAGGGCAAGTGCATGAGCTTGGCCGCTTTTTGGCACTGAGGAAGACTCAGGGCTTGAACATTCTTGACAACGCTGTCACTAAACCCTTGCTCAACCTTCGGACCGTGCAATCGGGTGCGTCCGGGGTCTGAGCGTCAGCGTTCCGAAATTTAAGGGTTTCCACGACCTCTGTTCGGTGTATCCTTCCTAAAGCCCTCTTTTTTACTATTTCACTATGTTCGACGAAGAACAGAATCCCCAGCGCAACAACCGCAAGACGCCCGAGCCCCAGTTTAACTGGAAGGGGTTGGTGCTTCTCGGCGCATCCGCGCTCATCATCGCATGGGCCTTTTTCCTCAACCAGGACAAGAGCCTCGGCGGCGGTAGCAAATTGAACTTTGCAGAGTTCAAACAGTTGCTTGAGAACGACCAGATTATCAGCACCAAGGAAAAGCCCCTGTTTCTGATCACCAATCAGGGCACTGGCACAGAATACCTGAGTGGTGTTTACACCAAAGGTGTGCCTGTGGATGGCAAAACCAAGGTGCCAGATGCCAGCTTCACCACGGAAGTGAACATCGCTTTCCAGAAAGATGAGCTGCATCGGATGATCGAGAAGGCCAACAGCGAGCGTCTCGCCGCTGCTGAGAAGGAAGGCATCGACAAGTCCAAGGTGGAGTCGATCGTCATCACCCCGAAGTATGAGACCAACTACACCGGTACGATCTTCTTCACCCTGCTGCCGATCCTCGTGTTTGTCGGCCTGTTCCTCCTGATCCGCCAGCAGATGAAGATGGCAGGCCGTGGAGCGATGAGCTTTGGCAAGAGCCGGGCCCGTCTTCTCAACCAGGATCGCAACAAGATCACCTTCAAGGATGTGGCCGGCGTGGAAGAGGCCAAGGAAGAAGTCTGGGAACTGGTGGAGTTCCTCAAGGATCCCAAGAAGTTCCAGCGCCTGGGTGGCAAAATCCCGAAGGGCGTGCTCATGGTGGGCTCTCCTGGTACGGGCAAGACGCTCCTCGCCAAGGCCATTGCAGGTGAGGCTGACGTGCCATTCTTCAGCATCAGCGGTTCCGACTTCGTCGAGATGTTCGTGGGGGTGGGTGCCAGCCGCGTGCGTGACATGTTCGAGCAGGGCAAGAAAAATGCCCCGTGCCTGATCTTCATTGACGAAATCGACGCCGTGGGCCGCCATCGTGGTCATGGGCTCGGTGGTGGACATGATGAGCGCGAGCAGACGCTGAATGCCATGCTCGTGGAGATGGATGGTTTCGACACCCAGGAAGGCGTCATCATCATTGCTGCCACGAACCGTCCTGACGTGCTGGATCCCGCTCTGCTTCGCCCCGGCCGCTTTGACCGTCAGGTCACGGTGAGTCTTCCGGATGTGAAGGGGCGTGAGGAAATCCTCCGCGTCCATGCCAAGCGCGTGAAGCTGAGCGAGAACGCCGACCTGAGCAAGGTTGCCCGTGGGACCCCCGGCTTCTCTGGTGCCGAGCTTGCCAACATCATCAACGAGGCGGCCCTGCTGGCGGCTCGTAAGAACCTCAAGGCCATTGGTACCCCCGAGCTTGAAGAAGCCCGTGACAAGGTGCGCTGGGGCCGTGAGCGCCGTAGCCTTGCTCTGAGCGAGAAGGAAAAGGAAAACACCGCTTATCATGAAGCGGGACACGCTATCCTGATCGAACTGCTGGAGCACACGGATCCCCTGCACAAGGTGACCATCATCCCCCGCGGCCCCTCCCTCGGCTCCACAATGTGGCTGCCGGAAGAGGACAAGTTCACTCACCGGAAGAGCGAGCTTCTGGACGATCTCGTGGTCGCCATGGGTGGCCGCGTGGCAGAAGAAGTCCAGTTCAGCGACGTGACTAACGGAGCGATGGGTGACATCCGCCAGGCGACGAACATCGCTCGTAGCATGGTATGCGCCTGGGGCATGAGCGAGAAGCTCGGCATGGTGGAATACGGGGAAGGGGACGGAGCCGTCTTCCTGGCCCGTGACCTCGGTCGTTCCCGCAACTACAGCGGTGCCACCGCTCAAAAGATTGACGAGGAAGTGAAGCGTCTCATCGACGAAGCCTACTCCAAGGCCAAGGACATCCTGCTCGCCAACAAGGACAAGTTGGACGCCATCGCCCATGCCCTTCTGGAGTTTGAGACGCTCGACGGCAGCCACATCAAGGAGATCATGAAGACCGGGAAGATCCAGAATCCTCCCCAGTCTCCCAAGCCTCCTACACCCCCACCCGTACCCAAAGCCACCCCTGAGCGGACTCCCAGCTCTGCTGAAGACGAACAGGAAGGCGGCCTGCCTGGCGGTGTTGTCGGTGTTCCGGCCTGATTGGTGAACTCTTGATCCTTTTACAAAAAGCGCCTGCATGCTCTCCAGCGTGCAGGCGCTTTTTTTGTCGTCTAGGCAAGCGCCCCAGCGAGATTTTTCGGTCTTGTTGAACTTGAAGGGGTTGCGAGGCAAAAATTCGCCTCGGGAAAAACCCCTTGCACCACCCGGTGCATCCCCGTACTGTCAATTCTGTCAGTTCGTCAAAGCATGCCGCTTTGAGGCCCAGTCCTGGAAATGCTTCGCAAATGCGCTGTCCAAGCCCGCGAAAAGCACCTAACCGCCTCTCCTTCCAGTCATCCATGACTTTGGAAGCTCTTTGTGCTGCCTTGACCCGCCACCGTGCATCTTCGGCGATGCCAGCCGTCTCCGCCGGTGGCCAGAACTGCATGCGAAGCCCCAGTCGCGCCGCACTTTCTCCGTTCGCTTCGGATATAGCTGGATCTGCCGTTTCTGCGGATCCGTGCCGTGCCACGCCCTGGTCATGCTTCGCTCCAAAACCAGAGAAAACGAAATACCGTTCCGATGAGCGACTACAACAGCAATGGCTCCGGCCGCCCGAACGGGCGCCGTGGAGGCCGCCGCCACCGCAGTGGCAACCACCGCCCCGACAGCAACCGGAGCAGCAATAGCAGCAGCAGCAGCGATACCCGCGGAAACTTCCGCCCCAACCGCTCTAAGCCCCCTGAACCCACTGGATTCCAGAAGTTCCTTTCGGTGGTGACGTTCGGTCTGCTTGGCAAGCCCAAAGCTCCTGCCAAGCCTGCTCCGCAACCCAAAGCCCCTCGTGAACTTGGTCCGATCGCCCGTGGTGATCGTGAAGCCGCCAAGTCCCGTGTTGAGTCCAGTCCGAAACCAGCCCGTCCCCCGCGGCAGGCCCCGATTTCGACGGAAGTCACCACGGAGCGCCTCTATGTGGGCAACCTGAGCTATGATGCCTCTGAGAGCGATCTCTTTGAGCTCTTCAACGGCTCCGGCCGTGTGAAGAACGCTGAAGTGGTGGTGAACAACCGCACCCAGCGCTCCAAGGGCTTTGCCTTCGTCACCATGATGAGCGTGGACGAAGCGAAAAAGGCCGTGGACGACCTCAATGGGAAAGACTTCATGGGACGCCCTCTCGTGGTGGGCGGTGCCAAGCCCATGTCCCCTCGTGATGATGAAGAGCCGCAGCAGAGAGAATCCTCGGAGGCACCTGCCGCCGCTGCCTCGGAAACCTCTGAAGAGCCCGGCCCGACCCTTGCCGCCTAAGCAAGCGAGTTTCGGAAATTGACCTTCCTCAACCGCCTGTCGGCTTTCTGCTGACAGGCGGTTTTTTCTTGTGCCCGACAGGCGATGTCCCACCTTGGGGGTGCGCATCGGTTCCTATCTGTCAGCTCTTGTGTCCGCCAGCCCCGTCATCAAACCCTTTTTTGTGGTCGGTCCTACCGGCTCAGGGAAGTCTGCGCTCGCAGTGGAACTGGCGGAGCGTTGGGGCGGGGAGGTGGTAAATGCGGACGCTTTCCAGCTCTACAAGGGACTCGATATCTGCACGGCGAAACCCACTTCAGAGGAGCGTGCGCGAGTTCCTCACCATCTCTACGATGTGCTTGCCCTCACCGAGGTGGGAGACGCGGCCTTCTATTCCGAGCTGGCCAAACAGGTGATCGAAGAGATCGCGTCCCGGGGCAAGGTGCCGATTGTGGTGGGAGGCAGTGGGTTATATATCAAAGCGCTGACTCACGGCCTGAGTCCTCTGCCGTCAGACGCCAGCTTGCGTTCGAAGCTTGAGCACCTCACTACTAGAGAACGCGTGGCTTGGCTGTTGATGCGGGATCCCCACGCTGCGACGACGGTGAACTTGAAGAACGACCGCTATGTCACGCGGGCCTTGGAGATCTGCCTCCTTACCAGTCAGCCTCAGTCGGAGCTCCGTTCCGCATGGAAGCTGCACGAGCCTGACTATCACGGCGTGCGTCTGCAGTGGCCCAAGGAGGCGTTGCACATTCGCATCAACCAGCGCGTTCTGAACATGGTGAAGGCCGGCCTTGTGGCGGAGATCGCTGAGGCAGGGGAGCTTTCTGGTACAGCAGACAAAGCCATTGGGGTGAATGAGGTGCGTCGGTACCTGGCAGGGGAGTTGTCTGAGATCGAGATGATTGAGGCCATCCAACTCGCGACCCGCCAATACGCCCGGCGTCAGGAGAAGTGGTTCCGGCGGGAGAAAGGTTTTCAGGTGCTGGAGATGGAAGAAGGGCAACGGGAATGGCCGCAAATCGACTGGCCTTTGTGAGTGGGGGGACCCCGGCATTTGAGGCTTGCCGGTGAGAGTCATTCTCCGGTATTCTCCAAGGCACCCCCAAATGAAACCTCTGTTGGTTTGTTTCCTCGGATCTTTCTGTCTGGCTGGACAGGTGGCTGCCCAGCGTCTGGACTGGAAGCCGGATGAATTTGTTTCACTGACTTCGCTGCCCTGGTTGCAGAAAGAGAGGACGATGGAGGAAGTCCTGAAGTTGATCTTCAAAGAGCCGGATCCCGAAATTCGCTATCCCGTGCTCGCGGAGTATTTCGGCAAAGAGGTTTCAGTTCTCGATTTGTCGAAAGCATTCAACTTGTGCATCAAACTGGAGGGAACACAGCAGCCCAGTCAACTTGTGGGCGTCTTGTTGCCATTGTGGGCGAAGCGGGATCCAGCGCATGCGCTGGTCAAAGTTCGTGAACTGATGGAGCGGGTCATCTTGGAAGGTGGGCCCTTGGCACTGGATTCGTGGGAGGGTCCTGGTTGTCGGCTGGTCAGCCTGAAAGGGTTTAGGGAGGCTCCTTATTGGCTCTCTCCATGGTCTCTTGGTGGGTTGGGACCAGCATTGGCAGAGGGTGACCAGCCACCGGAGGCACGTAAGCGACGGATGCTGGAGTATGCGGGTCTTTTTGTCGACAAGGTGGGGGCGCTCCCGGCAGCGGGTCCAATTCGTTACCCGACGTTAAATCGCCCTTTGTTGGACGTGCTGGAACTTCCGTTGCCGTTGCTCCGCGGAAAGTTGCAAGGGGCCAACGAAATCGAGTTCGATGATCCAGCCTATAGAGCTGCAGTTGCGAGAATGCTCCGTTTGGATCCAGCCTCGGCGGCCCAGTGGGTGGATTCTCTGAAAGGGGATCGACTGGGATATCTCAAGTTATGGGCGCAGCTTGACCGGCCTGGCTTGTTGAGGTGGATTCTTGAAAGGCATTCTGTGGAGGCTGATGCCGCGCCAGATGCAGAGAGCGTATTGCTTGGCAGCGTGGATGACGAAACCCGCAAGCGATGGCTGGATGTGGCAGCTCGAAAATCGGAGACAGGGGAATCCCATCTGACGGCCTTGTTGTGCGAGTGGGCACGAAGCGACCCTGAGTCCGCGCTTTCAATGGCAGTAGAATTCCGCGATGCGGATCTCATCTGCGATGTGGCAAATCGGGCAGTCTATGGGGGAGCGTCACTCTACAACACCAGCCACTATGGAATCGGTGTGCTCCGGACATTTGATCTGACGCCGGTAAAGCGAGCTGCGAACGGGGAGGCAAAACAGTCTCTCGACTGGCACTGGGGAATCACCGAGATGGAGCAGTGGCTGGACATTGATGTCGCCGAAGCTGCTGAGTACGGATTCAAGTATCTCACCCAAATGCAGGGTGCGAATAGTGCTTCTCGCGAGAGTTTGATCAAGCTTTTCTCGGGTGATGATGGCTATGCCTCAGACTCCGATATGATTGACCGGACCCTTTGCGCGCTCCGCTTCTGGGCCATGTGGAAGCCCGAGACCATGAGAAAGTGGATTGCCACCCTGAACGATCCAGAGATGCAAAAGGCTCTGACCTGGACGCTGGAGAACCCCTGGGGCAAGAGGAATTCACCGGTTGGGGTGCCGCGGTGAGCATCCGGGGAATGCATGCCCCATCTAAAACCCACTTGCACTCAGCCCTGGTCCGGTCATGACTGAGGGTTCCATGTCTGAATGTCTCTCAGTCCGCGTCGATCTCGCCGAACGTAGCTACGATGTCTATGTAGGGAGCGGTTTGCTTCCGCATGTGGGAACCTACGCGACGGAACTTCTGGGAAGGAAAAAGTGCGTGGTAGTGACGGACACCAACGTGGAGCCTCTCTACGGTCAGACGGTGATCGACAGCCTCGAGCAGAGCGGGATCACTGCCACCCTGGTCGCCGTTCCGGCGGGTGAGCCCAGCAAGGCCATGTCGGTGGTGGAAGATGTGTGCCGGGAGATGCTGAAGGCCGGGCTTGATCGGAAGTCCTTCCTGGTGGCACTCGGCGGGGGCGTGATCGGGGATTTGGCTGGGTTTGCCGCCTCAATCTTTTTGCGCGGAATTCCCTTCATTCAAGTGCCCACGACGGTGCTTTCCCAGGTGGACAGCAGTGTCGGCGGCAAAACGGGCGTGAACACGCCGGAGGGCAAGAACCTTCTCGGTACCTTCTACCAGCCCAGCCTGGTGCTGGCAGATGTGGACACCCTCTCCAGCCTCCCAGAACGGGAGTATCGCGAGGGGTTCGCGGAGATCATCAAGCACGCCGCCATCCGGGATGCCTTCATGTTTGAAGCCATCGCCGAAGTGGGAGAGGGTAAAGGCGACCTTGCAGCGTTGATCCACCGGAATGTGGCGATCAAGGCCCGCATTGTGGAAGCGGATGAACATGAAACCAAGGGGGAGCGGGCATTGCTCAATTTCGGCCATACCATTGGCCATGCCATTGAGGCCAGCGCCGGTTATGGTCAGTTGCTGCACGGGGAGGCCATCAGCCTCGGCATGATTGCGGCGACGTCATTGTCCGCTCAGCTTGCCGGGCTACCGCCTGTTGGCCGCGCGAAGATCGCCAACATGGTGAAGCTCTTCAACCTGCCCACCCGGCTTCCGGAAGGGATGACCACCGAGACCATCCTGGACTACATGAAACACGACAAGAAGTTCAGCGAGGGAAGCATTCGCTTTGTACTGCTTCGCGCCCTCGGGGATGCCTATGTGAGCAAGGATGTTACCGAAGCGCACATCGTCAGTGCGATCAAAGGGCTGCGGTTTTAGTTCGCGATCTGACGGTGAAACTCCTGTGATGGGGCGCCCGGCACAAGATACGCTTCGAGGGCTTGAAATCCAGGTTCAGCGGGAAGCGTGAGATGATGCTTTCCGGGAGCCTCAAAATTGAGGCTCTCTATGATTAGTCTTCCATCTCCGTCGGTGAATTGTTCCGCCTTGTTACTCGTGTAGAGATGGCTCGTGTACCGCAAACTGACAGGCTTGTTGCGGCAGGGGGAGCCATCTGGCTCCAGAATCGTGACGTGGATGGGTGGGCTTGGACGGACCTTGAAGCTGAACTCCCGGATTGGTTTCTTTTCATCGATTGCGAACAATGGGCTTTCGATGAAGAGGGAGCCGGCGTTGAGCACCAGTCGGTATTTGTTGCCGAAGGGGAGGTTCGAGAAGTAGACCGTTTGAGAGTCCTTCAAGAATTCTACTCTGGGGTCTATGGGAGGTCTTGAGATGCCAAGCTCGCTATTGTCCAGAACGTCAGCCGAGATATTGCCAAGACGATCGGAGAGTTCGAGCTTTGCGACAACGCTTCCCGCCGGAATCAGGGACATTTCGTGCACGATGGGGGCTGCACCAGCGGTGACCACGAAGAACGGGAACCTTCTGGACAGGGTGTAGCCCTTCAGGCCATGCCCCTCGGTCGATACCTGGGCTCCCAGAGGCGCATTGAATTGCAGGGAATTGTTGACCACCTTGACAAATGTTGGCCTGGCCTGGACGTTGAACGCAACCTCACCTGAAGCCGGAGGACTGTCTTTCGGAGGGACCAGATTAAAGATGATCTTGCGGGTCTCTCTTTGTTCTTCGGCGGGGTTGGTCGGGGGCGTTTCGGTGATTCCTGATCGGGTGATATAGAGATCCAGGTCGCTCTGCGAATGAGCGAGGTCTCTTTTCCAGGTGAGTCCTCGTCCCAAAACAACTTCCAAGGGGCCTGGGGAAAGATCTCCTAGGACGACTCGTTGGCTCCTGAGCCCGCGGTCTATCGGGATGGCTGATCTCCAACCCACACTGAGTTGCCAATCGTTTAATTTAGGGAGAGTGAGCGTGGAAGTTGCGGAGAACTTCACACCTGCAGCGAGTTCAGGGAGGAGGCCAAGAGGGTCATGAATGGTTGCGTCAAATTTCAGCCCTCTAGAGAGATGAACTTTCAGATTGTTGGTGCGACTGGCCCCACCTTGCGGGATGAGCAATGCCTTGGGGGCATATCCAGGAGCTTTGACGATCACACCATATAGGCTGGACGGATGACAAACATCCAGATCCAGGCGACCTTCACGATCTGAAGCAGTCGAAGCGAGCGGGGGCTGTTGGTCATACCAACTGCCAAAGGAGCTTCCCCAGCCGCGGCCTCCGCAGAACGCCCATGCGCCTTCGACTGGTTTGCCAGTCTCTTGGTCGAGTACCCTCAGCGTGATTGGAGTGACTCGCTTCAAAGTAAGAGTTCTCGCTTCGCCCGGTAAAAAACGTATGCCCCCAAAAAGGGTCCACTCATAACCGTGAGCAAACGCTTCCAACGTGACGCGGGACGAACCTGTAACATGGCCGAAGCGGATCCGGCCGTCTGATTGAGATTCAAACGGAGATCGAAGTTGGAATGCGCTTCTTTCAGGCGCCGAAGAATCTACTGTAACCATCGCACCAGGGATCGGCTCGCCTGCTTCGTTGACGATTATCAGTTCTGCCGGGAATCCTTTTTCGAGTCTTACTCGGTGGGGGGCTGTGCTGGATGCAAGGTCAGGCGAGGGTATCCTTGTAGTGACCGGAGCGTGCCCATCAGGCCAGGCGGAGACTTGTGCCCACTGCCCTCTCCCGCGGACATTAAAGTGCGACGCCATATCCGTCTCGAATGCGTCTGATATTCCAATAGAGAACGTTGCGATCTCGATCTTCGTTTTGCCCCCAGGCAAGGTTACTCCGGCTTCGTCAACCAGTTGTGCTTGGGCCGACCATTCGACATCGGACTCTTTTGGCAGGTTGGTCTCGACGGCTGAGATGGCGGCAATTCTCTCTTCATCGGTCATCGCGCGGGCTGCACGAGGTACGGCGACAACAGCGAAGACAAGCGACAAAGCCGTCACCGCATGGATCATCAGACCCGGTTGCCAGAGGGGGCTCAGACTTTCATGACTGGCATCGGTCGGCATAAGGAGAATCCTCCGCAACCTCGTCATCAGGTGGTGATTTCCTGTGGCAGCTAATGCAAGACCCTCATCCCTGAACGTTTCCAATTGAGCCAATGCTCTGGCATACGTCTGACGATCTGAGTTCATGGAAATGACAAGGTCATCGCAGGCGAGCTCAGCCTCCCATCGTGCCCGGCGGACCAGATCTCTGGCGGCAGGGTTGAAGAAGAGCAGAGTCTCGACTGCGGTCAGTGCCAGATTGATCGCCGGATCCCGTCGTTTAAGATGGGCCAGTTCATGCAGAAGCAGCGCCTGCAACGACTTTTGGTCCATTCTGCCAATCAGCTGTGCTGGAAGCAGAACCACCGGACGAATCCAGCCAACGACCAGGGGCACGGAAAGAGCGGGCGCAGCCAGGACCTCGGCCGTGTGCAGACCGATTCTGGCCAGAAGTTGGTCGACGTAGGGCGGGCCGACCCATGGGGATGCTCCTAATCTGATGCGGGCGAACATCCGGTGTCCGACCAACAACCGCAGGGTGAGCAGCACGATTCCCAACACCCATCCCAGAGCGATGAGGGCGGCCCAGTTGGATTGTCCTTGGGGGCTTGAGGGAAGCTGAATCTCATTGGACAATGGCGCTGACAATGCGGCTGTTCTATCAGTGCGTGAGTTGGAATGCCCTCCCGGCGACATTGTTGCGGGAGTTGTGGAAGCAGCCTCGGCGCGGGCTTGGAGGACGTGAGGCGCGACGGTAGCGCGGCCCAACCAAGCCACGGTGGTTGGGATACAAAGGGTCAACAACGCGATTGCTGTCAGACAGATCCGATGACGCACTTCTGGCGAACGTCGTCGGCACAGTGCCAAAATGGTGGCTGTGACAGCCAGAATGACTAACCCCTGCCACAGGGAATGGAGCAAGCCCATCCCAAGATGGTTGAGCCAGGGAGAGATGATGATCGCTTCCATAAATCAAGCTGCGCAGTCGAGGAGGGATGAATGTACGATGATTATCGTATAAAATGGCATGGGTGGTCGGATCTAGTCAACGATAATAATCGTACTTGCGTTCGAGGGTTCGCTTTGAAACCCGGTGCGTTGTTGACACACGCCAGGGCAACTGTACAAATGAGTAGTTGTTTTTCTTCGCGCTGACCATCGCCATTCAGTCCTCCTATGACCCGCACCGAAGCCTATCTCGTCCTCAACCTTCTTCCCAAAATCGGTCCCGTTCGAGTGCGGCGCTTGGTGGAGTGGTTTGGCGGGCCGGTGGAGGCTTTGTCGGCACTGGCGGCAGACATCAAGCGGGTGGAGGGCTTCGGAGAAGAACTGGCTCAACTGGTGGCCGGGTGGGAAGATCGCGTGGATCTGAGCAGGGAGTTGCGGAGAATCGAGGAAGAGCGGATCACCATCCTGACCCAGGAGGATGCCAGTTATCCCAAGCTGCTGAAGCAGATCTATGATCCACCGCTGGTGCTCTACGTGAAGGGAACGTTGCTCCCGCGGGACCAGCATGGGATCGGCATCGTGGGTTCACGGCATGCCACCCAGTATGGCTTGAGCACGGCCAAGAAGCTGGGCTTCCAGCTTGCCTACGCCGGATACAGTGTCATCAGCGGCCTGGCTCGTGGCATCGACACCGCCGCCCACGAGGGGGCGCTGGCCAGCAAGGGGCGGACGATCGCGGTGATCGGCTCAGGTCTGGGCAAACTGTACCCACCGGAGAACAAAGCCCTGGCAGAAAAGATCGCCGAAAACGGGGCTGTGATCAGCGAGTTCCCGGTGGATTGCCCGCCGGACAAGCAGACATTCCCCATGCGAAACCGGATAGTGAGCGGATGGAGCTGCGGGATTGTCGTCGTGGAAGCCCCGGGCCGAAGCGGCTCACTTATCACGGCGCAGCAGGCCGTGGAGCAGGGGCGAACAGTCTATGCGGTGCCCGGCAACATTGACAGGCCTTCATCACAGGGGTGCAACCGGCTCATTCAACAGGGTGCCAAGCTCATCCTGGACGGCGGGGATGTGCTGGATGATTTGATGACGCTTTTCCCGACCGAGCCTCAGGCACCCAAGATGGAAAGCGTGCAACCCGGCGTCACTCTGGCCGCGGACGAGGCTGCGGTGTTTGAGGCCATCGGCTCAGGGGAGGTTCATATCAATGAAATCACGGAACGCTGTACCACGCTCTCCGGACCGGTGGTCTCCGCGACGCTCATGAAGCTGGAGATCAAGCGGGTCGTGAAGCCACTCCCGGGAAAGCACTATGTGAAGCTGGTGTAGGTTCCTGGTGCTATTTCGCGTTGGCTCCTGAAGCGGTTTCGGCGGGTGGGGCGGGGGCGGTCTTCGGCTTGCGGGAAAGGATGAGCTTTCCTGCGATGGTGAGACCACAGAGGCTGAGCATGACGATGGAGAAGAGATCGCCGAAGCGGGCGTAGAACGTGAGTTCCGGCTTCTTCTCGATCATGACCTGTTGGTCCAGGACTCCTTTGGTGAAGACGCTGCCTTTGCGGTCCATCAGCTTGGCCCCTTTGGGGATGCGCCCCTGGGCGTCGATCACACACGTCACTCCGGTGTTGCACGCCCGGGCCATGGGGCGGCGCAGTTCGATGCTGCGAAAGATGGCGTTGGCGAGGTGAACTTCGTTCTCTTCACTCTGAAGGAACCAGCCGTCGTTGGTCAAGTTCACGATAAGCTGAGGGGCCTCGCGGGCGAACTTCCGGGCGAGCCGGCCCACAGTGTCTTCAAAGCAGACCAGCGGGATCAACTGGACGCCTTCAGGACGATCAAGCAGGAGAGGCTCGGTGGAAATGCCCGGCTGAAAATCGCCTGGGAGCACATTTCCCAATGCGGCACGCACCAAGGGGATCTCACGCAGCGGCAGATATTCCCCAAACGGAACGAGATGGATCTTCTGATAGAGCTGGTGGTGATCGAAGGTGCCCTTCATGAGAGCGGCTCCGGTGTACATCGCTTCATTGGGGAGCTCGATGTCCGTCCCCGTCAGCAGGGAGAAATCTCCCATGCCGAGTACGTCGTTGAGGAAGGGAATGTGATTGGGATCATGGAAGCGGTAGGGGAGGGCGCTTTCCGGCCAGATCACGAGATCGGGTTTGTTGTCCGAAGGACGGGTCACGAAGAGCTCGGTGAGCCGTGCCAGGCCGTGGTAGATTTCCTCGACCCCCTCACCCGTGCCCCTTGCCAGGAACTTTTCACCCTGGGGCAGATTGAGCTGAACCATCAAAAGATTGAGGCGCACCGACTCCCCTGAGGGGCGGGAGAGCTGGTACACGCCGTAACCGAAGTTGGTCAGCAAGAGGCAGATGGCCAGAAAGAAGTCCGCATGAGGGCGGACGCGTGAGGTGCGAACTTCCTGCCGGAAACGCAGCACGGTGTTGTATCCGATGGCGGCCACAAACACCGGCAGAAAAGAGAGGCCGGTGACGCCCACCAGATCCGCGCTCTGGATCATGGCGATGTTGGAATGGAGGGCCACCCCAAGACCGTTCCAGCCAAATCCGGTCATGACGATGCCGCGAAGCCACTCACAGGTCACCCACATGGCCCCAGTCAGGAAGGCCGACCGCAGCGACTCCAGTGAGACGCTGAAGAGTTTCCCGGAATCCCCGTCGGTGGGCAGTCCGTCCGCACTGATGCGGGGGCGGGCGATGGATGCGGCGAAAGAGCCCCACAAGCCCCAATAGAGAGAAAGGTAAAGACTCAATCCAAGCACCGCTCCCATGCCCATCAGTTCGGGGCCCCAGCCCATCCACTCGTTGCCGACGGCTCCATGGACCACCCGGGAGGAATGCCGCACCCAAGCGAGATTGGGCACGAAGAAAGCCAGCCCGGCCGCAAAACCGACCTTGAACCCATGCCGGACCCTGGATTTTTTCTTTTCCAGACTGAAGAGCCGGTTGCTCCACAGGGCGTAAAGGACCGGGAATATCCAGAGCCAGCCGAGCAGGCCGATGTTCCAGCGAGGGTAGGCAAAAGTGAGGGCAAATCCGCCGGCAAGGGCAAGGAGATAACGGGTGAGCCGCATGGGGCATTCCCTTCATGCAAACGCGGGATTCGCGCAAGTGGCGGATATGGCAGGTGTAGGCTGGCCTGGGAGCAGACAATAAAAAAGCGTGAGCCACACCAGGGTGGCTCACGCTCAATGAGAAGGGCAAGATCAGTTCCCGAAGAGCTTCTTCAGAATCCCGCCAGGACCACGGGGCCGGTCTTTGTCACGATCGCGGTCATGATCGTGATCGTGACGATCCCTGTCCTCAGCACGGGCAAAGAGGTAGCCTTTCTGGTCCTCCACCTGTTTCACGAGGGTGCGGGTCTGCCAGAGCGCGCTCCGTGTCCGCTCAGTCAGGCGCAGGTTCTGGCTGGACTGGGAGACTTGATCCATCGCATTCCTCAGGGAGTAGAAGGTGCCCTGTAGCTTGCGGGAGGATTGGCGGGACTCTACATCCGACCTCAAGGTGTGGCTGGCAGCCTCCAAACTGCGGGCGGCGTCCAGAAAGCGGCGCTCGCTGCCACGAGGTGGTCCCTGTTTGTGACGGCGGAGGTCGGACTCATAGGAGTCCACCAGTTGATGGGAGGTGCTATCCAGCTGTGTTACTGCAGCGGGGATACGATCACGGTCACGATCTCCCTTGGGGGGAGCGGCGCTGGCGGGGGTGGCGAGAAGAGAGATGAGCGCAAGGGCGGCCAATCCGGTGGAGAGCAACTGGTTCAGTTTCATGGCTTTTTGGGGAAATAGTGTCACTCTGCAACTGACGGGGTTGCTGAGCAATCTATTCATCCGTTGAAAAGAAATCGTCAGTGGAAAGAACCTGGCTGCGGCCAAATAAACAATTCGCGGGAATCAACCTCTTTTCCCCCGAGGAAACATTTTCATCACCCAAGAGCAGGTCCTCGCTATGGTCGCCGATGGCCCGTCCGAAGCCCGCCGTTATTTTTATCTTCATCACCCTGTTTTTGGATATTTTCGGGGTCGGGCTCATCGTGCCAGTGCTTCCTGAACTCGTGCAGCAGATGGAAGGCGGGGACGTCTCGCATGCCGTTCATGCGCTGGGCTGGCTGGGCTCGATCTACGCTTTGATGCAGTTTGTGTTCTCGCCGGTGCTGGGGAGCTTGTCTGACCGGTTTGGCAGGCGACCGGTCATCCTCCTGGCGTTGCTGGGCTCCGGTCTTGACTATCTGTTGCTCGCCTGGGCTCCCAGCCTGGTGTGGCTCTTTGTGGGCCGGGTGATTGCGGGGATCACCGCGTCGAATTTCAGTGCGTGCAGTGCCTACATTGCCGATGTCACTCCGCCGGAGAAGCGGGCGGCCGGCTTTGGGATGATCGGTGCCGCCTTCGGTTTGGGCTTTGTGGCCGGGCCGCTGGCGGGCGGTTGGCTGGGGGATGTGGGGCTGCGGGTGCCGTTTTTGGTGGCCGCAGGCATCACCCTCCTGAACTTCCTCTACGGGCTCTTCGTGTTGCCAGAATCGGTGAAACGGGAAAACCGCCGCCCTTTTCAATGGGCCAGTGCGCATCCAATCCGGTCGCTGATGGCGCTGCGCCGATGGCCCATTGTGGTGAGTCTGGCCGAGACGCACTTCTTCATCCATCTGGCGCAAAACATTTATCCCAGTCTCTGGGTCCTTTACACAGGCATCCGATACGGCTGGGACACCAAGCACGTCGGAGCCTCGCTGGCCATCGTCGGCATCCTCATGGCCGTGGTACAGGGAGGGCTGGCAGGGAAGATTCTTGGCGTCTTGGGAGACCGGAAGGGCCTGGCCTTGGGATTGCTGGCGACCGCTCTAGGCATGGTTGGCTACGGTCTGGCCACCCAAGGCTGGGTGGTCTATCTGGTGCTTGTTGTTGGAGCGTTGGGCTGCATTGCCGGGCCAGCCGCGCAAGCGATGATTACTCGCGAAGTGGGGCCGGATGAGCAGGGGGCCGTTCAAGGCGCGCTCAACAGTCTCACCAGTGTGGCAGGGATCGTGGGCCCCATGCTTTGGACGTGGCTCTTCGCCATCGGGATCGATGCGGATCCTGCGAAGATGCAGCCGGGGCTGTCGGGAATGGTGGGTTCGACGGTGTTTCAGCTCGCTGGCGTCATTGGTCCTGCAGCATTCGCTGGTGTGACTGCCACCCAGCTTGGCGAGCCTTCACTCGGCTCCTGGCCGGGACTGCCGTTTCTCGGGGCAGCCGTAGCGACCTTGATCGGACTGGTGATGGCCTGGCGAGCTGTCGGGCGGAAGTCACCACTGGATGAGGGCTGGGAGCCATCGCCTCAATCGAAGACGGAAAGCCTCAAACGGGACTCATGCAAGCCGGGGCGGGACAAGATCAGCGTTTCATGAACCACACCTGCGGGGTGCGATAGCCGGGGCGTGCCTCACCACTGGGGATCACCCAACCTCCCTGCCATGGGGTGACCGGTGCGGTGGCCAGGGAGAACGGCACGGACGCGAGCTCCAACCAAGTGCCAGTGCGGGGGGCGAAGAGAAGTCCGCTTTTGGGAAAGCCCGGATGATCGGTCTCTGGCTTGAACCCGACCTTGCTGCCATCATCACCTGAAGCAATCAGAAGCCCTTCTGCAATGGAGGGTGTCGGGGAGGGGGCCGCGACGACCACGCGGGGAAGGTCTGGCAATTTCTCCCATCCGCTATTGGGAGTATATCGCCAGGCGTCCTTCAGCCAGATCCGGCTGGCCTTGCCATCTGGGCCGGCCTGTAAACCTGCTCCGCCAAAGAGATAGAATGCTCCTTCCCATGACCCTGCTACGGCCAGCATGCGAGGTGTCCCTGGGCACTGAGGAAGCTCTTGCCAGGTAGCTGCTACATCGCTCAGGCGGAGGGCCCAGAGCGTGGCCATCGCCGAGGTTGCGTCCGGGCGATCAATCCCGCCTGAGATGTACAAGACCTCATTCACCAGTGCCCAGCTCATGTTGGCGCAGGGCTTGGGAAGCTTGGGGAGAGGTCGAGTGACCAGCTTCCCTTGATCGAGTCGCAGGGCAAACGCATCTGCCACATGCCCGGTGGAGTGGCTGCCGCCTGCGCAGATCACCTCATCCTTCCAGGTGACGCTCGCGCCGTAGCCCAGCGGTTGGGGGAGTTGGCCCGCCTTCTGCCAGGTTCCCTCCGGCTGGTTCAGCGTCCACACCGTGTCATACCAGACTTTGGTCCCGCCTTCCCAAGGGCGTTTGCCTGGGAAGTTGGCTCCGCCCGCGGCAAGTAGCACGCCGTGACTCACGCCGCTGTACATGCTGGCAAAACCTTCAGCATCCGACAGGGCGGGAAGTTTCTCCCATTTCAAGGGAGGTTCGGAGGCCGTGACAGTGGCCATGGCAATAAGGACGGCAGTCATACCTGAGACGAGTGCGCAGAGATGGTGAGGTTGTTTCATGGATGACAGGTGAACGCGTTGGGTCCCATCGCTGGCTACCATTCGCCGTCTTTATGGAACTTTGCCCGGGCAGCTTCTCCGAACTGACGCCCCGCTGCCGCCAATTGATCGAGGATCTGACTGGCCGCCAGTCCGGAGGTGCCACGTGCGGCCGGGATGACGGTGTTGCATTCGTTCGCGTCCATGAAGCGGGCGGCATCCATGAGGCCGGCTTCGTCTTCCGGAGGGACCACGAGGAAGCCGTGCTTGTCCGCATGAATAAGCTGGCCGGGCTGGACGGGCGTGCCAAACACCTCAACCTCACAGTTCCATCGCACCGGGTGAACGGCCGCATGGCCCACGCAGAGACGTCGTGCCAGGGCTTTGAATCCCGCGTTGGTCATCTCATCCACATCGCGAATGGCACCGTCCACGATCGTGCCCACGCAGCCCAGAGCACGATGCATGTTGCTGTTCACCTCACCCCAGAAGGCTCCGATGACCCCTGGCTTGTCCAAATCTTGCACGACGACAATCTTCGGCCCTGGCGCACTGGCCACGTACTCCCGGTATCTCAACCAGGCGTCAGGGGACTGGGTGCGGTGGTTGGGATTGCTGGGCTCGATGACCACGGTCACCGCGTACCCGACCATGGGGCCCATTTGCGGCATGTAGTCCCGAGTTTCCTCCCTGTTGAAGCCGTCAGCACAGGGATTGCGCCGGGTGATCTGCTCCCAGCCGTTATAGATCGTGGGAGTGTTCCAGCGTTTCAATTGCAGCAGGTCAGAGTGGGGAAGGCGGGGAGCATTCATTGCGGTTCTGGGAGATGGCACCGAGCTTAACGTCTGCCAGGGGGGGGCTTCACTGGTAAAGAAGGCGGACCAGCTCGACGGCGGCCGAGGGGATTGGGAGCTTGCGCAGCCGGGCATTTCAAGGCATGAAGTGCGCGCATGCCCCCCACCTTCATCCACCGGATCCGGGTACACCTGGCCACCGCGGTTGTGTCTGCCCTGGCCACGGGACTGGTGCCGTTGCCTCTGGCGGCCCAGACCCAGGTGCCGACTCCACCCCAGCCGTTGCGGGAGTTTCGCGGGGCCTGGGTTGCGACTGTAAGGGGCATTGATTTTCCCTTCGAGCCCGGAGATCCCACCGCCAAGCAGCAGGCTGAGCTCACGGGCATTCTCGACAAGGCCGTGACCCTCAAGTTGAACGCCCTTATTTTTCAGGTGCGGCCTGCCGGGGACGCGGTGTACGCGTCGAACCTCGAACCCTGGTCCCCATGGCTGACCAATGAGATGGGCAAGGCTCCAGCCCCGTTGTGGGATCCCCTGGCGTTCTTTATCAAGGAGGCGCATGCCAGGGGTATTGAACTGCATGCCTGGTTCAATCCCTTTCGCGCCCTGAGCGGTCCCAAGTACAAAGGGGCAGGCAAACACATCACGATCACGCACCCCCAGTGGTGCATGAAGTACGGGGAGGACACGTGGATGGATCCGGGTGAACCAGGGGTGCGTGCGCACTCGCTTGCCGTAATGCAGGATGTGCTGACCCGGTACGATGTGGATGGCATCCACATGGACGACTACTTCTACCCCTATCCCGTGAAGGGTGCGCCCTTCCCTGATGACCGCAGCTACAGCGCCTACCAGAAAGCGGGCGGCAAGCTGGGCAAGTCTGACTGGCGGCGTGAGAACGTGAACACCTTTGTAGAGGAGCTCTACAACATGGTGAAGCGGGAGAAATCCTGGGTGCGAGTGGGCATCAGCCCCTTCGGCATCTGGCGGCCCAACTATCCAGCTGGCTATGCGAAGGGGGCGCTGGATCCCTATGAGGCGCTTTCCGCAGACTCCCTAAAGTGGTTGCAGCGAGGGTGGGTGGACTACATGGCTCCTCAGCTCTACTGGCCGAACGAGCCAAAGAACCTGAGCTTTGCCGCGCTGTTTGACTGGTGGCTTTCGCAGAACACGGCCCGCCGCCATATCTGGCCCGGCATGGCCTCAGACAGAGTGCTGCAGGATCGCCAGCCCCATGAGATCCTTCGCCAGATCGGAATCGTGCGTATGCGTGCCGCTTACATGCCGCCGGGGCATTTGCACTGGAACTACAGTGCCCTTGGCAAGAACAAAGGAACCCTTGCCGATCTCTGCCGTCAGCGGGCTTATCAAGAGTTTGCCATCCCCCCCTCGGCCTCCTGGCTGGGGACGGAAAAGCCGCTCACGCCGGTGATGAACGTCTCAGGAAACACTGTTTCATGGGACTATCTGGACGAGCGCATGTTGAGCCTCACCAAGTGGTGGCTGGTGCAGACGTATGAAAACGGCAACTGGGTGAGCAAGAGATTGCTGCCCACAGAGGTGAAAATCTACACGTTGCCCCCTGGTGCCAAGGCCGTGGCCATCCGGGCCATCAGCCGTTCTGGGATCAGTGGAGACCCCGTCGTGCGTTGACTTTGCCGGGCAGGCCCGAGGAAATACTGCGCCGCCCTAGAGGGGCGGTGCCACGTACACGCCTGTGGAGGGTGGCGGGGTGCGGTGATCGAGAGACTCATCGGCCTTGTGCTCGATCTTCTCACCCAAGATCTGCATGTCCTGACCGAGACCTTTGGTGGCCATGCAGGAAGAGAGGAGCAGGGAGGCGGCTCCCAAGGCCAAACCGAGCAGAAGGGTTTTCTTCATGACTCCAAGGTAGTCATCTCTGTCGATCGTTCGCAAGTCAATTGCGTCGCAAAACCAGCACGATGTCGGCATAGCTGTCGTCCAGCTTCCGGAGGTCCTCTGCATCGTAGTGGAAATCGTGACAGGCCACGCAAGTGAAGTCGGGGACTTTGCGCAGCAGGGCTTTCACCTGGCGGGCATTGTAGGTGCGGAACTCCCAGCGCGTTTCCTGAATCCCGGTCCGGCCGTCTTGGGTGATGTGGAGACGGGTGCGCAGTTTCTCGCGGCGCGTCTTGCGGTCGGGTGGCCAGGTGTGGGTGTTGCAGACGACTCGTACGCCATCGCGATTTCCTGCCCACCGCTCGTGCTGTTCGTTGGGATCATCGTAGTCGGTGAGATGAATGCCCAGCACATACAGACCGCCAGGGCGGAGGCTGTCGGCCACCCGCTGCAAATGGGAGGCAGCACCCGCTTCCTCCATCACGTACTTGAAGGTGCTGACCAGACAATGGGCGAGGTCGAACTTCGTCTTGGCCTTGCGAGGAAGGGTGAAGTCTTCCATCCGGTCCTCCCACACCGTGCCTGGGGCCTTCAGGGTCTCCAGCCGCTGCCGTGTGTAGGCTGTCATGTTTTCGTTCAGGTCAAAGCCCCACACGGTATGGCCGCGTTGGGCGAGGGCCGCCATGAGCCTGCCGGATCCGCATGCGGGTTCCAGGACTCGCAGGGGTTTGTTGCCTGCTTTCCCCCCGTGACGCTGCATCATGGTCTCCAGGAAGGCGACTTCTTTGTCCGTGTCCTGGTCAAAGATGATGTCGTAGTAAAAAGGCGTGTCGTACCAGTCGGCGAGAGTCATGTCAGGTGTCGGGAGCGGATGGGTCACGTATCATGGCGGGGGCCAGCCCCCAGTTCAACCGCAGAACTTGCGCCGAGGACAGGAAGCAAAGCCCCGCACTTGCGGCCGGGAAATCTCTCGTCAACGTATCAGTCCCGTGTCGTCGCTTCCGTCAGCCCCGTTTCAGACTCCGCGCCAGATCTTTGCCGCCTTTGATCGCGGAGATCTTTCGCGGGAAGCTTTTCGTCAAGCCATGAACGAGCACGCCCTCCAGCTCATTGAGGAGATGGAAGAGGTGCATCAGAATCCCGTGGCTGCCTGGATGGAACACCTGAGGAGCCGACGGGCGGCAGGGAAACTCGGCCGCGAGTATGGGGAGGCCATGGTGCGTGAACTGCTGGTGGCGCTCTCTGAGGTGCCTGAGTTTCCCCTCGCACGCTGGCTCTGGAACGCGGACCGGCCACACCTGCCGTTGTACTGTTTTCTCCGGCCCAAGGCGGAACCAGTATTCCGGGTGCAAAAGATCGTCAGCGCTCCGTTTGTCGTGATGGTGCGGGTGGAGTACGGCAGCAGTGAAAAGTCCCAGACCGTCCGGGAGAAGTTTACCTTTACTCGTGATCAGGTGGGGCGGCTCCGGATGTCTGCGCGGGAGCGTGTGAAGTAGTTCTGAGCGCTCCCATTGCAAAGAACGAGGGAGGGCTTCCGTATTTTCTTTCCTCGCACCCATGTTGTTTGTCCCTTCTTTCCTCAGGCCCTGGATTTGGTTCACCTGTCTGGCTCTTGGCGTCATGCCGGCTGTGGCAGAGGCTCGCACGGTGAACTTTGCAGAGGTCGCAGGTCAGGCAGTGGGAGGAGGCTCCACCGACCACCGGGAGGCTCTGGCCAAGGTGTTGAGTTCCCTGCAAGCAGGCGACATCCTCCTGGTTCCACCCGGGGAGTACCGGGTGGTGTTGGGAAAGGCGGGGCTTACGGTGCCGGTTGGCGTCACCATTCTGGGGCAGGGAAGGAAGTCGGTATTTGTCTTGGCCTCTGAAGGGGGTGAAAAGGAGTATCGGGAATTCTTGCGACCCCAAAGTGGGGTGGTCTTGGAAGGCATCACCATCGAGCGTCGGGGGGCCTTCCCGCTGGTGATGATGCCAGTGGTGGGCAAGGTGGAGGGGCTGACCCTCAGGGGGGGCCGCTTCATCGGAAACTCGGCTGCCTATCCGGGAACTTACTGCCATGCGCTGCAGGTGGGTGGTGGTGATCTGTCCCAGTTTGAGATGGATGGGGTGGAGATTCGCGGCTGCACTTATGGCCTCTTCCAATCCAATCAAGCCAAGGGAAAGGTTGAAGGCGTCTTGGTGAGGAACTCGGAGTTCGCGGAGAATGAATCCTCTGATTTGGAGTTCAATGCTCCCAACGGCATCATGCGTGACATTGTCGTGCGCGACTGCGTGTTCCGTGACAATCGCAGCAAAAATGCCTCCGGTGGATTTGCGGTGGGCTTCGCCAACGTTCAGAAGGCAACCGTGCAGGACTGTCGCATCGAGAACTACGGGGCGGAGGCGCTGCACGTGGAGGACCGCTCGGCAGAAGTCCTTCTGAAAGGCAACACGGTGGTGACCGCCTCAACCCTGCAAAACAACGGCATCATTCTCGTGGTCAATGCGTCGCATGGCGTCGTGATCGAGGGCAACTACCTGGATGCGCGTCGCAATGGCAACGCGACCCACATGGTGCTGGCCACGGCAGGAGGTTCGAAGTTTGAGAAGCCCACAGACGTGGTCGTGAAGGACAACATCCTGATCATGGGTGCCGCCACCAAGAAATGGTATCTGGAACCCGGAGTGGAGGCCGCGCCGCCATCCGGGAACAAAATCATTCCTTGGGAATCGCCCTGAGCAGGAGCTAGAGGAGCTCCAGAGAAAGGTCGAGCGCGCGGACAGTGTGCGTCAGCGCGCCGATGGAGATCGCATCGACACCCGTGGCGGCATACTGCGGCAAGGTGTCGAGGGTGATGCCTCCACTGGCCTCCAACAAGACTCGCTTGTCCACCACGGCTACGGCCTGGCGGAGCACGTCCGGGGGCATGTTGTCCAGCAGGATCACGTCCACGCCTTCGAGCTTCAGGAAGCGTTCCACCTGCTCCAGGGTGTCGGCTTCCAGTTCGATGCGCACTCGAGGATGCTTCTGGTGCACGGCCCGAATCGCTGCCTGCAAGTCTTCCTGGCGATCGTCTGCCAGCAGGTGATTGTCCTTCACCATCACCATGTCATAGAGGCCGATGCGATGGTTCGTGCCGCCCCCGCATTTGACGGCATGTTTTTCCAGCAGTCGCCAGCCGGGGGTGGTCTTCCTGGTGTCCAGGATCTTGACCGGGTGAGGGCGCACCGCTTCCACATGGCGGCGTGTCTGGGTGGCGATGCCACAGAGTCGCTGCAGGAAATTGAGAGCGGTGCGTTCGGCCGTGAGGATGCTGCGGGTGCGGCCTGCCACCTGAAGGATGGTGTCCCCGGGTTCAAAAGGAATCCCATCGTGTCGCTCCAGATGCACCGAAAGAGAGGGGTCCACCGCCTCGAACACCTGCCGGGCGATGTCTGCTCCAGCAGTGACACCGCTTTCCTTGGCGAAGATCCTCGCCTTGGTCACGCTGTTTTCGGGGACGAAGAACTCGGACGTGATGTCTCCGCTGCCCACATCCTCCAGCAGCGCGGCTTGAATGAGGGTGACTGCGGATTCGGGCAGAAAGGTGTCAGACATGGGGAGGGGGGATACTTCAAACGGCAACGCTCACTGTGCAAGGAAAGTCCGATTCCGCTTTTGGATTCCTCACTGCTCCAAATGCGTGCCGCCATGTTTGATTTTCTTTGCCAATTCACAGAGAATTCACGTGCCGTTCGCACGGCTTGCATTTGGTGGAAGCACAGGTGAGAGGAACTCCAATCCCATCCCGCATGACCGATCCCGCTCTGCCGACTCCCGAGCCCATTCAAGCTCCGCGCCACCGTTTTCGTCGCATTTTTACCCGACTGGGATTGATCGTGCTCCTGCTTGGGGCTGCCGCTGGCACCACGGTGCTTGTTGTGTTTGGTCAGATGGCCCGGCAGTACGACATCGCCAAGCTGGGCGAGATGCCGCAGCGCTCGGTGGTGCTGGATGTGAAGGGGCGGGAACTGGGCAAGTTGCATGGGGAGAATCGCGTGGTGGTGCCTTTCACCAAGGTCTCGCCGTTCTTTATCAAGGCGCTGCTGGCCCGGGAGGATGCCCGGTTCTATGACCATGGCGGGGTGGATTACATCGGGGTGCTGCGGGCGGCGGTGCGCAACCTGAAGGACAAACGGGCGGTGCAGGGGGCGAGTACGATCACCATGCAGCTCGCCCGCAACAGCTTCGACGGGCTGAATGCGAAGACTCTCAATCGCAAACTGGTGGAAGTGATGCTCGCCAGGCGGATTGAGGCCGAGAAGTCCAAGGAAGAGATCCTTGAGCTCTATGTGAACCGCATCTTCTTCGGCAGCGGGCTCTATGGAATCGAGCGTGCGAGCAAGGCCTACTTCGCCAAGTCGGCCTCCGAACTGACGCCCGGTGAATCGGCGATGCTGGCTGGCATCATCCGCAGCCCCAACCGCTTTTCCCCTTTCAGAAACTGGAAAGGAGCCCTCAAGGAGCGGGACGATGTGCTGAAGCGGATGGTTGCCACCAAGGCCATTAGCCAGGAGGAGGCCGATGCCGCCATGAAGGAGGACATTGTGGTGGCAGCGCTGCCCGTGATTCGCTCCCAGGACAACTACATGATGGAGGCAGTGCGCCGCGATCTGGAACTGATCCTCAATGACCAGGATGTGGAAGACGGCGGCTTGGTGATCCACACCACTCTGGACAAGGACATTCAGGCGTCGGCTGAAGCTTCCCTGGAGAAGCGACTGAAGGAAGTGGAAAAGCAGCGCAGCTACAGTCACCCGACCAAGGCCCAGTTTGATGCCTCCTGGGATGGAGCGACGGAACCTCAGTCCGTACCTTACCTCCAAGGGGCGGTACTGGCAGTGAACAATCACACCGGCGGGATCCTGGCGGTCGTGGGCGGGCGGGACTACACACAGAGCCGCTTTGACCGGGCCCTTCAAGGGACCCGGCCCATCGGCTCGACGGTCAAACCGTTCATCTACGCCGCTGCTTTTCAGCAGGGCCTCCTCCCCGGCACCCTGGTGGAGGATGCGCCGATCCGCCCTGGCGAGTTGCAAGACACCGACACGAACTGGAGTCCGGGCAACTCTGATGGGAAGTTCCTGGGGTGGCAGCCCGCGTCGGTTGGCCTCGTGCGCAGCCGCAATGCCATGACGGTGCGGGTCGGAAACTATGCCGGCATGGAGAATGTGCTGGCGCTTCTGCGGGACTCCGGCTTGGGCGAGCCTCAGGTAATCACCCCCCAGATCTACATCGGGAACATGGGAACCAGTCTGAAGTCGCTCACCAGTGCGATGAGCGTGTTTGCCAATCAAGGGGTGAGAAGGCGGCCCTTTCTTATCGAGCGCATCTCCGACTCCGAAGGGGAGGTGATCTACTCCACCCCAGTGCTGGAGGCGATTGCCATGCCTCACTACATCGCCAATGCCACACGCCGTCTGATGGAGAAGGTGATGGACCAGGGTACCGGAGCCCCCGCCCGCAGTGAGTATGGGTTCAAGGAAAGGGCGGGTGGAAAGACGGGCACCACCAATGACTACAAGGACGCCTGGTTCGTCGGCTACACTGGCGAGATCACCTGCGGCGTCTGGGTGGGCCTGGACATTCCGCAGACCATCGCCCCAGGCGGGTATGGCGGCAAACTGGCGCTCCCCGTGTGGGCGGATGTCATGAAGTCAGCGGTGGCGCTCGATTACAAACCCGTTGCTCTGGCGGCGGAGGCTCTGGACAGCGAGGTGACCCTCTGCCGGGTGAGTGGACAACTCGCCACGGCTGCCTGCCAGCAGGCCGGGCAAGCGTACACCGATGAGCTTCCGGTGGAAATGGTGCCGCAGTCAGCCTGCGCCGTGCATGGGGGAGGGGGAATTTTCACCCGAACAGAGCCACGGGAAAAAAAAGACGGCTTTTTTGGCCGTTTGTTCCGATGGTTCAAGTGAGCCACTCCAGAGAGCCTCTGGCAACTAAATTGCTATAAGGCTGGGAGCTGGGAAAATTTCCGCAATTAGTATAAATAATTCTTGTGAAGGGTAGGGCATTTGCCTAATATTATTTCCAACGGCGTGCTGCTCTGGCAACAGAGGTCATCCACAGTGCGTTTCAGTACTCCAAACGGATTGTGGAAAAAAGCCCCGACATGTGGCTCGGGTAGGCAAATCCTCAAGACTCCATCACCCCATGAAATCGCGGAAATCATTGAATGGGACGTCCATGTCTTCGAACATCGGCGTCATCGCTGCACAGAGAAATGTATTGGCGGGAGATCGGCGAGGTGCGATCCCCCAAACCCCGCCGCAGAGCCGCAGGCGTGCGGCCTCCATGCGAAGTGCGGTGGTTGCGACGGACCGGCCCAGGGCTCTTGAAGCGGCCCACTATGCCGGAATCACGGTCAATCGGCTGATCACCGTGAAAGAGCGTACGTTGGGCGTGTCGGCTGGAGGTCGGCTGGTGATCACGCTGGCTCAAGTACACACCCGACTCCGTGAGATGCTTCTCATGGAAATCGGCCAGGACGTGAGCGACCTGCCAGAGGATGGGTACTTCTCATCCTCCCTCAATCCCACGACCAGGATGGAACTGCAGTTGCCCATCCAGAGCACCTATTTCTGCGAGGTGAAGTGCCGCGTGGGGGTGAAGGCTCTGCGGGATGCCAATACTCCCGAAAAATTGGCCAAGGCCATCTGGTCTGCCATCCCGCTCGCCCATCGAGCCAGCACGGCCGTAGCGGAGGAGTCTGCTGAGTCATTTGCCGCATAGGCGATTGCCTGTCTCCCCATCAATCAACCGTTTCTTCACAGGGCCTTCCGGCTGGCAATCTTGCCTTTCGGGTGGCCCTTCTCTTTTGCATCGTCGAGCTTGCACTCGCTGACGGAGGGCGTCGGTGACGAAGATCAGGTTCGACGCAGCCTGTTGGGGATTGGAGTGCGATCCAGTGAATAGAAAGGAGACCAGGCCAGTCTGAATGGGCGGGGACTGGTCCAGACCTTTTTACTCCAACACCCCCTTGCTGCGCCATGAAAACACTTCCATTGCTACTCTTAAGCTTCGCCCTTTGGTGCGTTGCTCTTCCGCCCCGTGCCGTGCAGGCACAGGAAACGGTCTCGTTCGAACTCTTCTACGACTCCCTGGATCCGTACGGTGAATGGATCGAAGTGGATGACTACGGGTATTGCTGGCGCCCCTATGCGGCCATGGATGACGCGATGTGGCGTCCCTATTCCGATGGATCCTGGGCGCACACCGATGGTGGCTGGACCTGGGTGTCCAACGAAGACTTTGGCTGGGCCACCTATCACTATGGCCGATGGGCTCGCGTCATCGGAGTGGGGTGGGTGTGGGTCCCGGGGTATGAATGGGCCCCAGCGTGGGTGTCCTGGCGTGACACTCCCGACAAGGAGTATGTGGGCTGGGCTCCTCTGCCTCCCGAAGCACGATTTGAGATCTCCATCGGGTTCAATACCTGGGTCGATGATTACTACGACATCGGACCTTCCTGCTACAATTTCGTGAGATACCGTGATTTCGGCGAACCCCGGCTGCGCACGGTGATCATGCCCTATGAGCGGAACGTCACGATCATCAACAACTCGATCAACATCACGCACATCAGCTACCGTGATTCGATCGTGAACAACGTTTACATCGGCGGGCCCCAGTACGGATTTGTGCGGGAACGCAGTGCACGGGAAGTGAGAGAACTCAAGCTGCGTCGGCGGGACGACTTTGACTTCGACCGTATGCGCCGGGATCCCAAGGAATATGGCCGCGCCATCAACCACCGCGAGGGGGACAATTTCCTGGTGGCTGCTCCAAACATCCGTCGTTTTCGTGACGATGAGCGACGCGAACCCACCAAGGTGAAGGAGCGTGTGACGGACCGCCGCATCGACCGCGGCTGGGACGGCGTAAAGGACCCGGCCGTTGCTCAACGCATTCGCGAACGCATGCGTCAGGACGGTGATCGGACTCGTCCCCAAGTGATGCCAGAAAAAGTGATCGGGGGTCGGGAACGGGATGGCCGGATTGGCGCAAATGACGACCGGGATCAGAAGGGGCGGGATAATCGCGAAGGACGTGAGATGAACCGTGACGACCGTAGCACCGGACCTGGGGCTTTGCCTGGTGGTGGACGGGACGAACGCGTCACTCCTGGCGGAGCATCGCAGGCGGATATCGCCCGCCGTCTGGAAGAGGAGAAGAAGCTGCGTGAGCAGCGCGGCGGCACGGCCATGGATGACCGCGAACGCAAACGCAACAATGATGAAGATGGACGTGTGGGCCGCCCTGGTGGTGCTCCTCCTGACATGGCTGACCGCCGTGAAAAGGAACGTCGCGATGCCATCGAGTCAGAGCAACGTCGTCGTGCCATGGAAGGTGAAGATGCTGCCAAGAAGAAGGAGATGGCCGACCGTGAACGTGTGGATCAAGATCGCGGCGAGAAGATGAAGGTGGACGCCCAGCGCGAAAAAGAGCGCCAGGCAGCCATGGAGTCCAAGAAGCGTGATGACTCGGAACGCATGCAGCGGGATCGTGAGGAAAAAATGAGGGGTGATGCGCAACAGGAAAAAGAACGCCAGGCGGCCATGGAATCCAAGAAGCGCGACGACGCGGTGCGTGCGCAGCGTGAACGTGAAGGCAGTGAGCAGGCCGCAAAGGAACGGATGGAAGGTGAACGTCGCAAGGCGATGGAGTCCCGCGCACGTGAGCAGAATGAGGGGCAGGAGCGCATGCGGAATGTGGAACGTGAAAAGCAGCAACGTGCTGTGAAGGAAGCGCAAGATCGCCAGCGCGCTGCCGCAGAAGGTGCCCAGCGTCGTGAAGCAGAGAATGGCCAGCGCAAGGCCATGGAGGATGCCCGCCGCCGGAGCGATGACAGCCAACGTGAGGCCGCGGAGCGCTCCCGTCGTGCAGCGGAAGAGGGCCGTCGTCAACAGATGCAGAGCCAGCAACGCCGCGCCGAAGAATCCCGACCCCAGCCCCAGCCTCAGATTCAGCGCCGGGAGGACACCCCCCCTGCAGGTGGTCGTGAGGGTGGCAAACGCGGCCACGACAAAGACGATGACAAGGAGAAGGAAAAAGGCCGCAAGTAGTTTGTTGAAACCCGTTTGAGCAAGTTCAGAGAGGTGTGCCCCGGAAACGGGTCACACCTTTTTTTGTGCCAGATGTTGGATCTGCTGCAGCCCGTATCTCTCCGCCATCTCTTGCCAACAAAAAGCCTCCGCCCAAAATCGGACGGAGGCTCGTGACAGGTCTCAGATCGTGGGGAGCGGAGGCTCAACGCTTACTTGGCCACGGCCACTGGCTGTTCGATCTTTGCCAGGGTCTCTTTCACATGGGCCACAGTGAGCAGCTCGCTCAGCACCACCGGTTCCTTCTTGCCAGGGACATAGAGCACGTTCACGGGAACGGCGGCTTTTCCCAGTTCCTGGAGGGCCTTGAAGATGACCTCATCCTGATTGGTCCAGTCAGCTTTGAGAGTCACCACTCCGAGACGATGAAACTCGCTGCGCAAGGCGTCATCGCGGTACACGAGTTTGTTTGTCTGGCAGGTCACGCACCAGCGGGCTGTGAAGTCGATGTACACTGGCTTTTTCTCGTCGCGGAGCTGGGCCACCAGTTCTGGGGACCATTCCTTCCAGCTGAGGGCTGGCACGGCATTTTCTTCCGCCTTTGAGTTCTTCTTGATGGGCTCGGGCCAGGCGAGGGCCGTGCCGAAAATGGTGAATGCCAGTGTCAGAATAGAGGCGGTGAGGCGTGTGCGGGAAGATTTGTAGGGAAGCTGCCAGCGTCCATAGATCCAGCACGCCACTCCCACCAGAACGAGTCCGAACATGGCCTTGAGCAGGCCGTACTCGTCCACCATGCCCGCCAGCGTCCAAAGAAGAAATGCGGCGGTCGCAAACATCAAGAAAGACATCGCCTGCTTGAAACTCTCCATCCAGGCACCCGGGCGGGGCAAGAGTGCCACGAGCTTGGGAAAGGCTGAGAGAAGCAAATAAGGGAAGGAGAGGCCGAGTCCGATGACGGTGAAGAACAGGAGCGAAGGGAGAGGAGGCAACACAAGCCCGTAAGCCAGGGCGGGAGCCAGAAAAGGGGCGGCACAAGGAGTGGCCACGATCGTGGCGAGCAGCCCTGAGAAGAAGGAGCCACCCAGGCCTGCCTTCTGCGTGAGGCCGCTGCCAACCGCTGTGGCGGAGGTGCCTACTTCAAACAGACCGGCCATATTCAGGCCAAAGGCGAAGAGGAAGAGGGTGAGCAGCAGGACGAATACGGGCGACTGTAGTTGGGCTCCCCAGCCAACATGGGTGCCTCCTGAGCGGAGAATTTGGATGGTTCCTGCGAGAATCCAGAAACAAATCAGCACCCCTAGGGTGTAAGCCAGCCCGTGCAGGACGACCCTGCGATGGTCTTCCCCAGACTGGTTCACCACCCCGAGAATCTTGATTCCCAGGACGGGGAACACGCAGGGCATGACGTTTAGGATCAATCCTCCTGCGAAAGCAAGTAGGAGCTTTCCTGCCAGTCCGCCTTCGGCTTGCGGCGGGGCGGTTGCCTTGCCTGCTTCCGGAGGAGCGGGCGGGACGGGGGCAGGCTCCGGAGGGGCGGTCTTCGCTGCCGGAGTCGCTTCGGGCTGCTTGGCTTCCACGACCGGGGGCGGGTTCGGTGCCGCTTTTTCCGGTCCGGCCGACGCAAAGATGGTGGTGTTCGCGGCATTCACGCCGGGCTCACTGCCGAGGGGAAGAGTGAGGGTGAATGGCAGCTTCACCGGCATGCAGGTTTGCGGATCGCAAACGAGCGCGTCCACCTGACCCTCCAGCTTCACTTCACTGCCCGCCGCCGCAGAGGCGGGAGGGGTGATCTGATAGGGGAGATAGACTGTTCCCTCGTAGGCATCCATCATGACGCCCCCTGTGGACTGAATCCGATGGGTGGCAGGCCAGGGAAGCTCTTCTGCCTTCCAGCCTTCCGGCAGCTTCCAAGTGACCCGGGTGGGCAGGCCGGGGGCGCCATCGGGAATGGTCTTCCCATAGACGTGCCAGGTGGGCGAATGCTCAAGTTTGACAGCCACCTTGAAGGGCTTGCCCGCACCAACGGTGCTCAGCTCAGAAACGAGATCACCAGTCACCGGTTTGTTTTCGAGACCGAACTGAGCTCGCACCCCGAGTGGAGCCAGGAAAAGAGCGAGCAGGGCCAGGAGGAGCAAGCTGTGCCGTCGGGATTGGGGCGGGAAGGCGGTCATAGACATAGGGGAGTAACGCCTGTCACCGCTGAAATGTTGTCAGCGGGGAGAGGTTCACACTAGTTGGAACGAAGATGGGAGGGCGCTCGTTGGAGCTTATTCCCTCAATTTTTGCCCGAGACGGTAAGTGCAGCGATATCGCGCACCAGAGCCGGACCCCGGTAGACGAGTCCGGTATACACTTGCACGAGGGCAGCTCCGGCATCCAATTTCGCCTGAGCCTGGGCTGCCGTCATGATGCCACCCACCCCGATGATGGGCATGGAGGTGGGAAGGGCAGCGCGCAGGGTGGCGATGACTTCGGTGGATCGGGTGGTGAGAGGCGCTCCGCTCAGCCCGCCTGCTTCATCCGCCAGGCGATGACCTGCGACGGCTTCCCGGGAGATGGTTGTGTTGGTGGCGATCACGCCATCCAGTTGCTGTTCTGTGAAGACACGTACCAGGCTGTCGATCTGGGCGGGCTCCAGATCGGGGGCAATCTTCACTAGCAGCGGCTTCTTGTCGCCGTGGCGGGCGGCGAGACGCTGTTGCTCTTCTTTCAAAGTTCCGACCAGCCGACGGATCGGTTCCTCGGCCTGCAGATCCCGCAAGCCTTTGGTGTTCGGGGAGGAAATATTGACCGCGATGTAGTCGGCCACGGGATAAGCCGCCCGCAGGCAGGTCACATAGTCGTCCACGGCCTTCTCGTTGGGAGTATCGAAGTTCTTTCCGATGTTCACGCCCACGATTCCGGTGCCCTGCCGCTTCTCGAGCCGGGCGACGGCGGCCTGGATGCCGGGATTGTTGAAGCCCATTCGATTGATGATGGCTTCCTTCTCAATAAGCCGGAAAAGGCGGGGGGTGGGGTTCCCAGGCTGCGGGCGGGGGGTGAGCGTGCCGACCTCGACAAAGCCGAAGCCAAGCGCACCCCAAGCGTCCACGGCGGCAGCCGACTTGTCCATACCCGCAGCCAGACCCACCACGTTTGGAAACTCCAGGCCGAGGACTTTGATGGGAGGTTGAGAGGGTGCGTCAGACTCAGCTCCTTCCAGCATCCCCAGCGCATGCCCCATTTTGAGCAGTTTCACCGTCCACTCATGGGCAGTTTCTGCGTCGAGCTGAAAGAGAAGGGGGCGAAGGAGTGGGTAGAGCCGGTGGATCAAGGACATAGGATGAATGTCGTATGCCATACCGCGCCGCGACAAAATCGCAAATAGGGCGATCTATCAGAGAATTTAATTGTTTGACTGAAAATAATTGCCAAGGGTTCTTCTTATCTGTAGCACGTAGCAACCAATACAGGTGCCCGGGGTTGGCGGAGAAGTGGTGTGGTGCCGTTTTGGCTTCTTTCTTTCGCCGCAACCTATTTCCCCGTCGTGTTCCAGTTTCTCCAGAGGATGCCCTTGTTTTGGAAGTTTCATTGCGCTGGTTGGATGTTGTTTTCTCTGAGCATGCTGCCTGTGCGGGTGGTGATCGCCAAGCCGGCAGGGGGAGAGTGGGAGAGCCTCGTGCCGGATATGATCTTCTTTCTGGGTCGTGACTTGCTGGGGTTTTTGCTCTGCCTTGGCTTGCGGTGGGTTTACCGCCGTCCGTTTGCCCAGAAGGCAAAGCCGGTGCAGTTGGCACCCTTGCTTGTGGGGCTGGCGGCGGCAACCGCCGCCGTGGATGGCTATGGTGCGGAATGGTTGTTCAGGATGTTGGGAATGGGACGGGGCAACGTGAGCGCGCCTATTTTCGTGGCGGCATCTTTTTGGCTGCATTTCATCATTTTTTTCTTCTGGGGCCTCATGTTCTTCATGCTGCGCGCCTTTATTCGCGCGAAGAGGAATGAGAAGCGGCTCGCACTTGCGGCGGCCCGGCAGAGGGAGTCGGAGCTCCTCATGCTGCGTGCGCACCTGGAGCCTCATTTCATTTTCAATGCTCTGAATGCCATCACCATCCTGTCTCACGGCAATACCAAGGTGATTCCTGTCGTCAGAGGGTTGTCTGACTACCTGCGATTCTGCCTGGCCAACCGGGACAAGCCGTTGGTCCCGCTGGGGGAGGAGTTGGATGCGATTGGCGAGTACCTGAAGGTGGAGCGGGCCCGCTTTGGCGATGACCTGATTGTGAGGATGGATGTGGACGAGGCCTCCAGCCGGCACATCCCCGTGCCAGGTGTTTTCATGATGCCACTGGTGGAGAACGCAATCAAACATCGAGCCCCTGGCAATCACCCTCTCTACCTCTGGATCCAGGTGGACCACCGGAAGCAGGCGGGGGACGACGCCGTGCTGGAAGATTTGCGGATGCGCCCTGTGCACGGCGAGCGGCACGAGCAGGAAGCCGCCCCAGACTTACAGGAGGTGGCAGAGATGATCTTCGACAGCGAAGTGCCGGATTTTCTGGCGATGGAACGTGAGTTGATGATCCGTGTGACGAGCAATAGCGTCTGGAAGCCAACGGTGGAACGTGTGGATGTAAGTCCTGCCAGTGGCGTGGGGCTGAGCAACCTTCAGCGACGCCTGGAACTGCTCTATCCGGGGGAAGGGCGTACCGAATTCTCAATTGGACCATCGGAAGGCTATGTGGTGGCCCAGATTCGTATCCGTGCTCCCCTCCACGCCTTCAAGAACCGGGCGGGCGCTTCTCGTCCCACGCTGCCCGAGGTGCCCGGCCCGGGAGTGAAACCGCGTCGGAAGGCCGATACCTTCGCCGGGATCATCGGCACGCAGACTCCGCAGTCGTGACGCACTGCGCAGGGCTTTTTTCCATGGCATAAGTTGGAGCCTGTGGTTCCGGATGGGAGGGTTGGAACTCCATCTATGACCACAGTCCTTCGCAATCCTTGGTTCGCCATTCTGGTGCCTGCGCTCGTGGGTTTTGGAGCCGCGGTGTATGGGATCCGTGCTTTCGAGCGCTATGACCTCGTCCTTTTCATCGGGGTGCCGATCTTGGTTTCATTTCTGTCGGCATTCTGCACCTCGTATCGCCGGGAGGTTGCTTACGGCAGGGCCTACGGGAGAGCCGTTGCTTCGCAGCTGGTATTGGGGCTGATGATCCTGCTGGTGGCGATGGACGGACTGATCTGCTTGTTGATGGCACTGCCCCTCGCCATGTTGACCAGTCTCATCGGCGCGCTGGTTGGCATTGCTGCGGGGGCATCCTTTTCGAAAGGGGCTGGAACTCTCGTACCGTTGCTCGCGGTGGTCATGTTTCCGGGTTTGGTGGCCTTTGAGGGCCGCACACCCTTTTCCCCACCGCTGCGTCAGGTGGTTACCTCGGTGGAGATTGATGCGCCGATTGCGCGCGTCTGGGATGTCGTCGTCGCTTTCCCGCGAATCACCGCCGAGCCAGCATGGATTTTCAAGGCGGGCATCGCCTGTCCGATTGAGGCCAGGATCGAAGGCGTTGGTAAGGGGGCCATCCGCTATTGCACCTTTTCGACAGGGGATTTCGTGGAGCCTATCACCCAGTGGGATGCTCCTCATCTGCTGGCCTTTGACGTCACTTCGAGTCCGGCCCCCACGGAAGAGTTCTCACCCTATGAGCATGTGGACGCCGCCCATCTGCACGGCCATTTGAGATCTGAACGCGGACAGTTCCGGCTCATCGAGAAAGATGGGAAAGTGATCCTGGAAGGCACCACCTGGTATCGTCACGAGATGGCACCGCAGTGGTATTGGGGACGAGTGTCGGAAACGATCATTCATGAGATTCATCAGCGGGTGCTGGATCACATCAAGGAGGTGGCAGAGGAGGCTGGCAGCAACGTGGGTCCCAATTGAACTCACGATCACGATTCCTCGCATGCACCGCTATCTCACGCTTCTACTTCACCACCTTGGGTTTTGCGACCATCCTGAGCCTTGGATGGGACCGGTGGGGGACTGCTTCATCTCGGACAAAGAGCTCACCTGTGCTTACCTCGCAGATCGAGGACCTTTTTCCCCAAGGGCAATCGAGATGGTCAGCGAAATGCTTGGGTTCACGATGGTTGCCACGATCAAGGGGCGCCGATTCTTGATTGCGAAAAGCTATGTCGAGGAAATTTTACAGCACAGGGTTGTTCGTCGCGGAAAGGACTATGCCATTGGGGAGACCTATTCGGCAGTCTACGAGCGCATGTTGAGATCGCGGGTCGTGCGTGACTTTGATGGGACGGGGTATTGGGTCTGCCAAGATGATCCTGTTGGCGGTTTTCGAGAGCACTTCAAGCCTATGACGGCCGCAGAGTTTCATGAGGAGACTTCTCACCTGCCGTTTGATGAAGCGGGTTTTCCGGTGGTGACACCGCCGGATGAAGAGACCTTGAGAATTGCCCGCAGCCTTCGCAAGCCGGGTTGATTTTCGACCGATGGTGTCAGATTGATTTGAGCGACTACGAAGGCCCGGTGGACGTATGAATAAAAAATGAGCTGACGCACCAGATGAGAACTGGAAAACGTATCTCGTTGGCGTGAAAACCAACCTTCAGATTGTGCACGACCTGTACAAGGCGTTCCGCGAAAAAGACTACGATGCCTTTATCGTTCTCTGTGCGCCGGACCTGGAGTGGGTCCAGAACGAGGGCTTTCCGCGGGGGGCCACATGGCATGGACCACAGGCGGTGGTGGATGGCGTGTTCCGGACGTTTGACGACACCTGGGAGGACTGGAAGTACGAGGTCGAACGGTACCTTGATGCCGGCAACTCGATCGTCGTGGTCGGGCGCTATCGAGGGAGGCACCGTCTGACGGGCAAGACGTTCAATTCACCGGCCGCCCATATTTACGATCTCATCGGAGGCCGGGTGCAGCGCTTTCGCCAGTTCACCGACACCAAGGTGATCTGGGATGCGATGGAGTAGCGGTGAGGCGGACTGTGGTTGCCTGCAGAGAAGTTTTGGATAGCATGAGTCAATTCTTTGATCACCATGTTTAGAGATTTACCGGAATCGGACTGGAAGAAGTTCAGGCTCATCCATCAGGCCGCTCTCCAGCGCTTTTCTCAAGGCAGACTGGATGCCTTGCAGAAGCTTGCCGTGGCTGAAGGAAAGAATCCGCAGGAGCGCCTGATTGATGTCTTTGAGTTTGCACGACAAACCCAAAGAGAGATGGCGCGGATCTTTGACAACCCCAAGAGATCCACTGCGTTGATGTTGCTTGCTCAGATGCACGCCGAGCAACTCGTCGAAGCGGAGGAATGGAATGGCCTCTCCGAAGAAACCCGCGAGATGGTCGAGGTGATCGTCAGATGACCCTGTCGTGTTGTCGTGGCCTTGCCGCTGCATTCATTGCATGACTCAGCCCCTTCACGCTTTTCATTGCCGCTGCCGTGCGCCTTACGAGGTGGAGCAGCATTTTGTGGGACGGCTCATCAAGTGCGGTTGGTGTGGCGTCTTTGTGGTTGTGCCACGCCGGGCTGGAGAGCCAGTGCATGTGCCGACATTTGCTCGCACGACCGACCGGCTGGAGATTGATCTGGCGGTGCGTCGCGACTGGCGTCAGGTGCACGAGATCGACCGAGATCCGGAAAACTATGGGTTCGAGATCTCCAGTCCCAACACTCCCCGCGAAACCCGTCGCAGGATCCGGGCAGGACGGTTTCCCTCCGGGTTCAAGAAGTCCGGGAGGTTGGTTTTCAAAGTGGTATTGAAGGAGACCGGAAAGGTGATTGGACTCGTGCCGGTGGGATACGTGCTGCCCTACTACAGTGTCAATCTGGGAGTGGTGATTCATCATCCCCATGCAGGAAAGGGATATGGACGGGAGGCCGTTGCGGCAGTCACGGCGATTCTGTTTGAGGAACTGGGCGTCTTCAAGATCAATGCCATGTGTGACAGCCTCAACCTTCGGTGCGTGAACTTGCTGGAATCCGTGGGATTTGAGCGGGAAGGTGAGGCCCGTTCCTGGTTTCTGCATCCGACCCGCGGGTGGATCAACTCGCCTTATTTTGCGATGTTCAATCCCGCTGACGCCGCCATTCGGGCGGGACGGCTCGCTGTGCCGGGTGAAGGAGGAATACCGTGACGCAATCACCACGAAATGCTCCTTTGACGTTGCGATGGGCCCGTCTGGGGTTCTCCTTGCTGGCTCTTTCTGCGATCGCGGTGCAGTTCTATGAAAGTTACAGAGTCCGCCAATTCCCGGCGGTCAATTTTTTCAGCTTTTTCACGATTCAGAGCAACCTCTTTGCCGCAGCTGTCTTGTTGCGAGGGGGAAGCTCAGGCAGAGCCGGTCATGGCTTGAATACATGGAATATGATTCGAGGGGCGGCGGTGCTCTATATGAGCATCACGGGGGTGGTCTATGGCCTTTTGCTTGCGGGCTACCAGGAGGCTTTGCAGACCACCATTCCCTGGGTGGACACGGTGCTGCATCGCCTGATGCCTCTGGTGATGGTGGTGGACTGGTTGATGGATCCACCGCGCAGCAAAGACATGACCTTCATTCACTGCGCCACCCGCTGGGCCGTGTACCCGCTGGCCTACGCAGGTTGGTCGCTGCTCCGTGGCACGTGGGCAAGCTGGTACCCGTATCCATTCCTCAACCCCCAGGTGGTTGGGGGGTATCCCATTGTGGCGCTTTACTGCCTGGGAATCGCGGCTGGTTCTCTGGCCTTTGTGGGAATGGTTGCCTGGCTGGGACGTCGCTGTCATCTGGAGGTGGAAGGGGGTTAGGAGTCTGGTCAAGGATTGTGACCAGGACATTCCTGCAAGTCACCCCGGTGGTGGCCGTAGATGGACGCATGAGCGCTTTACGATTTCATTGGTGGCTGCGACTTGGGCTGGGGTTCGTGATGGTGGGGGCAGCTCTTCGTCTGACGGGCCAGGAGCAGGGGGCTCCTGTCACCATTGTGGCCTTTGGAGATTCCACCACCGCGCCACGTGGGGCGGTCACGGTCTATCCTCTCCTTTTGCAGGAGGAACTGCGGCAGGTGCGGGTGATCAATGCGGGTGTGCCTGGTAACACGACCACGATGGCGAGGCAGAGGTTTGAGAGCGATGTGCTGGCCAAGAATCCTGAGATCGTGATCCTTCAGTTCGGAATCAATGATTCAGCCGTAGATGTCTGGAAAAAACCGGCAGCGACGGGGCCCCGGGTGACTCTCGATACGTATGAGGCGAACCTGAGATACTTTGTGCAGACCCTCAAGGCCCGAAAGACTGAGGCGGTATTGATGACGCCCAACCCTCTGCGCTGGACGGCCAAGCTCAAGGAAATGTACGGACGCGAGCCCTACCTGCCGGAACAACCGGATGGCTTTAATGTCACACTGAATCCTTACGCTGAGAAGGTGCGGCTCATCGCGGCTGAAGAGAAGGTGGGGCTGGTGGATGTGCCGCCTGCCATGGTCGCACGAGCGGCGGAGATGAAAGGGAGTGTGGATCAACTGCTCGCGGACGGGATGCACCCCAACGATGAGGGACATCGTGTGGTGGGCAACCAGCTCAAGGCTGCTCTCCTGAAGATGGCGAAGGAAAGAAAGCTGCCGATCACGGCAGCCCCCGCCTGGCAGTCGAGTGGGGCCACGGCAATCATCCATCCTGCGGCCAGGGACATCACTCTCGATTCTCCGCATGACACCGTTTTGGGGAGTGGGCTGGCGCTGTTGAAGGATCGAACCACGATGATGGCGGTGTATTCCACCCCCTCCAGCTACTACAGCAAGCCTGGCACGGTGTGGATTGCCGCACGACGCACGCTTGATGGTGGCAAGAGGTGGGAGGTGGAGCAGGTGGTGGCCCGTCATCCGGATTGTCAGCCCTCTCATCCCTCCGTGCTGGTTTCCAAGGATGGCACGATCCATGTCTTCTATCTCGGATTCAAAAAGTGGGCGTGGCATGGAGTCAATCCCACCTCGGACACTTCCAGCGATATCTGGACGACGCGAAGCCAGGACCAGGGTGCCACATGGTCGGTGCCGCAGAGAATCTTCAACGGTTATAGCGGAGCCACCAATGGGGCTGTTGAAACGGCGGATGGGAAACTGGTGGTGCCGTTTTCCCACTACGTGAACAATCCGGGACGGCTGGTCAGCCGCGTGGCCATCTCCGCGGACGGCGGAAAGACTTGGGATCTGGGCGCGCCATTGGACATTGGTGGAGCAGGAGATCACGAAGGTGCCTTGGAACCGGCGGTGCTGCCGTTGAAGGACGGGCGGATTTGGATGCTGATTCGCACCACCCGCAAAGTCTTCTGGGAATCGCATTCTTCAGATGGCGGGCTCAACTGGACGGTGCCTGTGCCTACGACAATCGATGCCTCCTCCGCACCGGCCAGCCTGACCCGGTTGAGAGACGGGCGAGTGGCGTTGGTCTGGAATCAGCGATCCAAGGCGAGAAGGGAGCTCCAGTTGGCGATCTCCGCCGATGATGGGAAAAACTGGTCTCCCTCAGTCCCGTTGGTGAGGGGAAAGAGTGTGACTTATCCCTATGTCATTGAAGGTCCCTCCGAGGGGGACCTGTGGATTGGCTATCACGATGTGCCGAATGGGTGGAACACACCGAGGGCGCGGCAGATGAGAGTGGATGTGAGCATGTTGGAGATGGTGAAGCGGGAGTGAAGGATGATGGAATGCATCTCGGAGAGGTTTAGCCAGGCTCTGCCAGATCGAAAAAGCACCAGACCTTCGCGGAAGAGACTTTCCGCGGAGTTGCAGGATCGATGCAATTTTGCCGAACTGGTTGCAAAATTAATGGCTGGTCCGACTGTCACGGCCCGCCCGGAATGGACATGCATTCACCATGAACCCCGCCAGTCAGCAGCTTTTTCAAGATGCTTTGAGTCATGTGAAGCCTCAGGACATCCTTGAATTCTGCCCGGAGGAGCAAGGTGGGACGGGATACATCCATGAGTTCACGGCGATTTATCATGCCCGCGAGGTGCCGGAGGTCTATAGCTTCAACATCACGGAAACCATTGGGCTGACCCAGTGGGGTGAGGCGGATCAGGAGGCCAGCCCGGATCGGTTCCGCCGTTTTCGCATTTTTGCCAATGCGGTGGGGGCGGCGATGTGCTCAGGCAACAAGGGGCCGGATGACAACCTCCCTCCGAACTATCTGGCCATCAGCCTGCTCGATGATGCATGGGAATTGGGCGACGAGGCATTGCTTGGGCTGCTGGGGAAGGTGTATGAGGAAATGCACACCCGTGTGGTGACGGCCCGCTGGTGTGCGGACGATGCCCCTTTCCTCCTGCTGGGTCAGCTGCTTCTGGCCCTCCACGGCAACTATGACGTGGATCCCAACCAACTGGCGGGGCCGCTGATGGAGTCCGAGCGACTCCGGGCGAGACGCAAGGGGCGCGAGGTTTTCTTGTGGGGCTGCACGGTCTTCAACCAGATGCATATGCGCTGGCAAGACCGTCTGGCGCAAGCTTTTGCCGGGTATGCAGGGCGAGTCGAGGAACCTCTGGCCAAACTGCAACGCGGACTGGCCGGGAAAGAGGATCCTCGCCTGCTCGTGACGGGTTGAATCCACCGAACGTTATGGCACGTTGGCAGTGTCAGTGAAGAAGCGATATCACAACAGCCGTCCGCGCACGCCTGAGGTGTGCCCCGTGTGCGGGGAAGACGTGCCTCCAGGGGCACCTGCCTGCCGGGGGTGCGGGGCGGATCATCGCACGGGCTGGAATCTGGCCGCGAGCGACTACGACGGTCTGGATCTGCCCAGCGACGAATTTGACTACGACGAGTTCATGCACCGCGAGTTTGGTCAGCGCTCCAAGTCAGTGTTTGGAGGGCTGAAACCCCTGTGGTGGCTCACCGCCGTCATCCTGCTCATCGCGATGGGCATTGCCCTTTTCCGATGAGGGAGCTTACGAGGTCTCGTGGGCCCGGCCCCGCTCTTGTACCCGGTAGTCCGTCGGGGGGAGGCCGGTGAGTTTCTTGAAGTCCTTGCTGAAGAAGTAAGGGTCCCGATAGCCGCACTGCCGGGCAATTTCCTTGATGGGCTCGTCGGTATCGATGAGGCGGTGTTTGGCCTGGTTCATCCTTTCGCGTCTCAGCCAGTCGATGGGGCTGGTGCCCATGGTGCGCTTGAAGGTGCGGATGAAGTGGCTCACGCTCATGCCTGCCAGGTGAGCAAGGTCCGAGAGGCGCAGGGCGTCGGCATAATGCTGGCGCATGCGAATGAGCGGGCGCTCCAGGGTGCTGGGAACGGGCTCCGCGTCCTGGCCGCCGTCTTTGAAGCGGTTCTCGTACAGAAGCGAGAGCAGGCGGGCGACGGCCACGTGCATGGAGGCCGGGGCATTGGGGCTGGGGGACTCCAGGATGTTGAACGCATCCATGAAGCAGGCCTTCGTTGCAGCATCGTCCAGCAGGGGGAAGACGGGAGTTTCCCGAATCCGGAGCAGGGAGGCCAATGCATCCAGCCCGGGTCCCTCAATACGGACCCAGTACAGTTCCCAAGGGTGGAGGGGGTCGGCCTGGTACTGGTGGGGATGCCAGCAGGAGACCCAGTAGAGTCCTCGTGCCTTGACCCGGTGAACACGCCCTGCCACGCGCACCGTGCCCGAACCGCGCAGGCAGTACACCAACTCGTGTCCCGCCAGGGTTTCCCGCTCGATGTGGTGCGTTTTGTCGGCGGTCAGGTGCCCGGCCCGAACGGTGGTGTAGAGCGACGCACGCACGGCATCCCGCTCCGTGTGGAAATAACTGCGTACAAACCGGGTCATTGTTGGGAGTGGCTATGAGGCTAGTCGAAATACGGGTGCGGGATCAAGAAACGTTCGACGGGGTTTTGAAGAACGCGCAATCAAGCACGGGAATTGCCAGTGGAGTTTCCATAAGGCATGTAGAATATTAGCGGATGCAGAATTCCTCCGCCCGCATTTCTGACCCGGTTGAGACCGGCGGGCGGGCTCGTGGATGGTGGAGGGGGCTGGCATTCCTCCGGAAGATTGTCAGAGAGTTGGGGGAGGCTTTTGCTCTGGATCTGAGATCCCTGGCTCTATTCCGCATGGGTCTGGGGCTGCTGATTCTGGTGGATGTGGGGATTGCGATCACCAACGTGGAGGCGTTTTATTCTGACGCGGGCGTGCTGACCCGGCAGGTGCTGAAAGATCGCCTGTGGGAGAATCCGGCCCAGTGGTCGCTGCATGCCTTGCATGGCGGTGTGGGCTTTGAGAAGTTGCTCCTGACGGCGCAGTTGCTTGCCGGGGTGGGCCTGGTGGTGGGCTGGCGCACCCGCTGGATGAATTTTCTCTGCTGGGTGCTGGCCTGCTCATTGGAGACTCGGAATCCCCTGGTGAGCAATGGAGCGGATGCGGTGATGCGGCTTCTGTTGTTCTGGAGTTTGTTCCTGCCGTTGGGAGCCTGGTGGTCCTGTGATGCGAAAAGGCGTTCTCGGCAGGGAGAGGAGTCTCTACCGGTGCGATGGGTCTCGTTCCCGGCGGTGTGCTGGGTGATGCAGGTGGGGTTTATTTATGTGTTCTCGGCAGTGATGAAGGATCGCGGGGCCTGGTTCGTGGAAGGTACAGCTCTGCAAACCGCCCTGCATCTGGACTTGTTTGCCCTGCCGGTGGGAGTGTGGCTCCGGGAGCACGCGGAACTTTGCCGATGGCTGACTCGGGGCACGGTCTCGCTGGAACTGGTGGGGCCGTTTCTCCTGCTCCTGACGGGGCGGTCGCCAGCTCTGCGCGGAATTCTCTGCATCGCTTTCATCGTGCTTCACCTGGGCATCGGGTTGTGCATGAACATTGGGGCCTTCCCCTGGATGATGATCGCGGCCTGGCTGGCGCTGCTACCCGGCTCCTGGTGGGATCGCCTCAGAACAGGCGGGAAGAGCAACTCCTACCTGCTGTTGTCGCCAGCCATGCGGACCCCTCCCGTGACGGTGGTTTTTACCTCCGTTTGCCTGGGGTATGTGTTCCTCTGGAACCTGCGAGGAACGGACTTCCCGCGTTGGGAGAAGTTCTTTCCGCGATCCCTGAACGGAATGGCTTTCGCGCTCAGACTGGATCAGCACTGGAGCATGTTTGCGCCTTTCCCGACCCGGGAGGATGGTTGGTTTGTCCTGCGGGCGGGCCTGTCGGACGGTTCCGAGGTGGACCTGTTGCGGAATGGCGAAGTGACAGACTGGAGCAAGCCATCCCGGCTAAGCTCCACCTTCAAGGACGCCCGCTGGCAGAAGTACCTGATGAATCTGTGGCTCCAGCGGTATCACGAGTTCCGCCCAGCCTATGGGGACTGGCGGGTGCGGCACTGGAATGAGGAGCATGGCGGACTAAGCCAGGTGGTGGCCTGGCAGTTCTACTTCATCCATGAACCCACGCTGGAGGGGGGCAAGACGGGGCCGTTGCAGCGGGTGCTGCTGGCCCAGTGTGAGCATGTGCCTGCTGGCGGGTCGGTCAGCGTCCCTTCTTCTTTTTCGACTTCAGGTCAGCCTTCTTCTCTTTCCCCCTGATGGTCCACTGGAAGGGGAGGCCTTCTGCGGGCCAAGCCTCGCGGATGGTGCTCTCCAAGTGGCGCAGGTAGCTTTCCTGAAGCTTGTCCGCACGGTTGGCGAAGAGCACGATGTTCGGCACCGGAATGGCGGAGGGCTCGTCTTCCTTCCTAAAGGTGGCGTAGAGGAGATTGAAGGAGCTGCCGGAGCGGCCGACCGCGGCAGGGGAACTGGCGATGGCTTTCTGCAGCATGCGGTTGAGCACGCCGGTGCCTGGAGGGTTCTTGGCACCGTGGTGCACGCGTTCAATGGCCTTGAAGACCTTGTCGAGGAACTGCTTCTCCTTGGCTGAAACCGGGATCATGGGAGCGTGGCGCAGGAAGAAAAATTCGCGCCCTGCGTTCTCCAGCAACTCCTCCGTACGATCCTTCATTTTCCCGGTGGGATGGTAGAGGTCGAATTTGTTGAGGAGGATGATGCAGGGCTTTTGGTACTCGACGATGAGGCTCGCGATCTTGCGATCCTGCATGCTGATGCCTTCTGCGCAATCCACCATGAGGAGACAAAGATCCGCCCGGCGGATGGACTTCGTGGCCTGCATGGCGCTGAAGGATTCCACCGCATCCTGGATCTTCGCTTTGCGGCGCAATCCGGCGGTGTCCACCAGGGTGTAGGTGTTTCCTGCGACCGTGCACGGAATGTCGATGGCGTCGCGGGTGGTTCCAGCGATTTCGCTGACGATGGTGCGCTGCTCGCCCAAGATGGCATTGACCAGGGAGGACTTGCCGGCATTCGGCTTGCCCACGATGGCGATGCGGAGCGGCTTCTGCGGGCGGGCGGGCGCGGCCTCGTCTTCGTCTCCTTCCGTTGCTTCCTCGTCTGAAGCCTCCGCGTTGGCCTTCTTGGTTTTGTTTCGGGACGGGTACTTGGCAGGTTTGACGCGTTCTGTGCTGCCATCTGCTGCCTGAAGGCCCAACTTGGTGATCGTAAGCGCCATGAGCTCGTCGATGCGCAGACCATGAGCGGCGCTGACGTCCACGAGGAGATTGAAGCCCAGCTTGGCAAACTCCGCGCCATGGGCGCGGCGCTTGTCAGAATCCGCCTTGTTGACCACCAGGATGATGGGTTTGGGGCTCTTGCGAAGAGTACGGGACAGTTCCAGATCGATGGGCGTCACGCCCTCCACACCGTCCACGACGAAGAGGATGAGATCCGCTTCCTCCATGGCGAGGTTGGCCTCCGCCTGCACCTGGGCGGCGAACTCGTCCTCAATGGTGGCTCCGATGCCCCCCGTATCCATGATGTCAAAGGGCACCACGCCTCTGCGGCAGGTAGCGACCAGACGGTCACGGGTGACGCCTGGGCGATCATGCACGATGGCGATGTTTTTGCCAGCGAGGCGGTTGAACAGGGCGGACTTCCCCACATTGGGGCGGCCGACGATAGCGACCATTTTAGGATTCTGGATTTCCATGACCGGATGCTTGAATTTGACGGACCGCCACAGCCAGATAGACCATGCCGGAACTGAAGATGAAGACGCCGGCGACGATGGAAGCAGGCAGCACGAGGGGGGTGAGATTGAGCATGGCCACGCTGACGGCGACGATTTCGCCGACTGTTGCGGACTTGCCCGTCCAATGAGGCTGGATATGGACAGAGCCAGCCACATGTTTGATGACAAAGGCACCCGCGATGCTGAACACCTCGCGAGTGAGATAGAGAATGACAAACCAGAGCGGCAGCTTCGCCGGCCAAGCCGTGACGCTGAGCGTGATGATGGCGGACATAAGCAGGAGCTTGTCCGCCAGGGGATCAAGGATGACGCCCAGTTTGCTCCGCTGGTTGAAGCGCCGGGCCACCCAGCCGTCGATGCCATCGCTCAAAGCGGCTGCGGCAAACACGGCCATGGCCCAATAGCGGAGAGACTCATTGGGGTGCCCCGTTTTCACGCTGTCCGAATAGTACACCGCAAACCCCACAAACACGGGGATGAGGAGAATTCGGGCCAGGGTGATTTGATTGGCGACAGTCACAGGGGATCGCTTCCTTAACCCCGGTAACCTTGGGTTGCAAATCTTTACGGCACGGGTGGCCGGGAGGATGTAGGAAGTGGGCATGAGCAAACCTCTCCCAGGCACCCCTGCACCCGACTTCACCGCTCCCATCGTAGGCGGCGGCCATGCCTCTGGCGATGAGGTGACGCTCAGCCAGTTGAGGAACAAGCCTGTGGTGCTGTACTTTTACCCCAAGGACAACACTCCGGGATGCACCACGCAGGCGTGTGATGTGCGGGATTCGTGGGCACGTCTCAAGAAGCTGGCGCATGTGCTGGGTGTGAGCGTGGACAGCATCAAGTCCCATGAGAAGTTCATCAAAAAGCACGAGTTGCCGTTTCCCATCATCAGCGACGAGCAGCACAAGATCGTGAACGCCTATGGCGTGTGGGTGGAGAAGAGTCTCTATGGCAGGAAGTACATGGGCACGGAAAGAAGCACGTTTGTGATTGGCAAGGATGGTCTGATCAAGGCGGTGCTGGAAAAAGTGAAGCCAGCCGGTCATGTGGATCAGGTGATGGCGGCGTTGCAGGGATTGGACTGAGAACCTGTTTGGATAAAAACACCTGGGTGTGGCAGGTTGCTTCAAGGGAACGAGATAGGTGCGGCTTCGCCGGAATGAAGGCCTGCCCCTGCAGGTTGCGGCCCTTTTGAGCCTGGACGGCGTTGCTCATCGGTTGTGAATCTCGATTCACGCCCTCTTCGCGCCTTGTCCAGACTCAAAATGCCTCGCAACACCCCCAGCGTTTTTATCCAAACAGGTTCTAACCTATTGAGTTTGGGGGCTGAAGTTTTAGCTTGTCGCCTACATGCACCGTCTTCCTCGCCGATCCTCCCTGGTCACGCAGACCGTTGATGTGTTGCGGGAGGCCATCCTGGCAGGGGAGTGGGTGGGGGTGCTGCCTGGGGAACATGAGCTGGCCCAACGGCTGCAGGTGAGCCGGGTGACGCTAAGGGCCGCGTTGACGGAACTGGAGCAGGATCATTGGCTGAAAGGTGGGCAGGGGCGCCGCCGGGAGATCGTTGCCTCCGCAGGAAGGGAGGCAGGTCCGCCGATGAGCCAACGGGCGGTCGTGATGGTGTCTGCTGTGCCTGCTCACCAACTCCCGGCGGCCGCCGTGCTGTGGATGGACAAGCTGCGTGAGCATCTGGCAGATGGGGGCTGGCTGCTGGAGTTTCAAGAATGTGCCGCAGCCTACCGTCGGCAGCCTGGAGCGGCGTTGGAAGCCCTTCGAGCCCGGCTCCGCCCGGCCGCCTGGGTGCTGTATCGATCCACCATGGAGATGCAGCGTTGGTATGCGGAGCGTCGTCTTCCGGCAGTGGTGGCGGGATCCCTGCATCCAGAGATTAAACTGGCGTCTGTGGATGTGGATTTTACCGCCTGCTGCCGGCATGCCGCGGGGCGTCTGTTGGCTGCAGGGCATCAGCGTCTGGCGATTGTCCGGCCAGATACCAAAATTGCCGGGGATCTGGAAAGCGTGGTGGGTTTCGAGCAGGGGGCGGGAGGTCCGGTGATCACGGTGCTGCATCAGGGCACCGTGGAGAGTGTGGTGACGGGGTTGGAGAGAGTCTTCAGCGCACGAAACCGGCCCACCGGGCTGTTTGTTTTTCACGTGCCCCATCTGCTGACCGTGCTGGGCTGGCTGCAACAGCGCGGCCTTGGCGTGCCCCAGGAGATTGCCGTGGTCTGCCGGGATCATGATCCACTGCTGGAGCACATGATCCCGGTGCCAGCCTGCTATGCGCCCAATGTGGATCTGTTCGCCCGCAAGCTCTCCCGGTTGGTGACGGACCGCCTGGATGGGGAGGCGTCGGCTCCAAGAACGGTGCGGATCATGCCCACTTTTGTAAAAGGCGGCACCCTGCGAAAATAGGCGACCTGTCTGGGGAAAAGACAAGTGGTTCCCGCTGGGAGCGGGTCACGAGTGTTTTATGTTTCAGACTCAAATCGCACCCAAATGACACCGTCGCATCCTCTTCATGGCCTGGTGGTAGCCAGCCACACCCCGTTTCACCCGGATGGCAGCCTGAACCGGGGAGCCGTGGAGCAGCAGGCGGCCCACTATCTCCGCACTGGCGTGGGCACGGTGTTTCTCGGTGGCACGACGGGGGAAAACAGCTCCCTGACCTTGGATGAGCGGCGGGCTCTGGCCCAGCGCTGGAGCGAAGTCGCGAAGGGCACGCCGCTCAAGCTGGTAGTACACGTGGGAACCAACTGCATCGCTGATGCCCGTGAACTGGCTGCTCAGGCGGAGACGCTGGGGGCGGTGGCGATATCTGCGCTCGCTCCCTGCTACTTCAAGCCGCGCTCTCTGGAGGTGTTGATCGCCTGCTGCGCAGAGATTGCCGCTGCGGCACCAGCGACCCCGTTTTATTACTACGATATCCCTTCGATGACCGGGGTGTCGTTCCCGATGGCGGAGTTTCTCAATCAGGCGCCTGAGCGCATTCCGACGCTGGCGGGCTTGAAGTTCACCAATCCGGATCTCATGGCCTACCAGTCCTGTCTTCGGGCAGGGGAGGGGACGTGGGATCTGCCTTTTGGCGTGGATGAGCACATGCTTGGTGCTCTGGCGATGGGAGCCAAGGGAGCGGTGGGAAGTGGGTTCAACTTTGCTGCGCCGATCTATCTCCGGATGATCAGTGCCTTTCAGGCAGGGGATTGGGAAGCGGCTCGTCTTGAGCAGTTTCGCGGTGTGCAATTGATTCAGCTCTTCGCTGGCCTGGGGTACATGGCCGCAGCGAAAGCCGCGATGGGCTTTCTCGGTGTCGATGTGGGTCCTGCCCGGCTCCCGAACGCGAATCTGGGGGCTGCCCAACAACAGACGTTGAGGACAGAGCTGGAGAAGCTCGGCTTTTTTGACTGGGTGCGAGTCTGATAGAGGGGCCGGAAGACCGCCTACCGTGGGATCGCGGGGATGTGGTAGGGCAATTCCTGTTGATACAGGCTCAGGCGGCGCTCCATCCTCTGGCGGGTGGGGGCAGGCACATTGGGATCAGCGAGCGCCTGTTGGGCGTACTTCTTGGCGTTCTCAAAATCGCCTGCCTCTGCATGCGCGGCTCCCAGCGTGTCGATGCAGTCTGCGTTCTTCCAGCCGCTCAACTCGCAGGCTTTGGTCGCTACCTGGACGGCCTTGGCTCCATCTCTGAGTTCGCCTTTGGGATGGGACCCCAGCAGGCGTCCCAACCAGTTCCAGGTTTCCACATCTTCGGGAAGGAGAGTGGATGCCGTGGTGAACTCTGTGAGCGCTTCGTCCCATCGGCCCCGGTTGACGTAGGCGATGGCCAGGTTTTTGTGAGTCTGCCCGTCTTTGGGGGCCAGCTTGATGGCTGCGTCCAGATCGGTGAGGGCCTTTTCCGGCTGGCCTGCCTTGTCATATGCGGCTGCGCGGTTGTTGTAGGCGGGAACGTTGTCTGGGCGCAGACGGATGATCTCTGAAAAGTCGGCGATGGCGTCCTTCAGGGAACCTTCTGCCACGCGCAGCATGGCGCGGTTGTTGAGGGCAGGGGTGTAGGCGGGGTCGATCTTGAGGGCCTGATTGTAGTCCGTTTGAGCGTCCTTGGTGCGGCCCAGGTTCGCATAGTTGAAACCGCGATTGTTGTAGGCAGAGGCGAAATTTGGCAGGAGATCGATGGCCTTGTTGAAGTCGGCCTGGGCCTCCTCGCGTTTGCCGAGGCTGGCCTTCGTCAGTCCCCGATTGTTGTAGGCGCCTGGGTTCTTGGCGTCCAGCTCGATGGAGGCATTGAAGTCTTCCAGGGCCTTCTCGTACTGGCCAAGATTCCGACGGGCCTCGCCCCGGCCAGCCAAAGCGTGGGCATAACGGGGCTGAATCTTGATGGCGTTGTCGAAATCTTGAAGAGCGAGGTCCCATTTTTGTTGTCCGTCGAAGAGATTTCCGCGGTTGTTCAGATAAATGGGGTCGCCGGGCTCAAGCTTGATGGCTTCGCTGTAGTCGAGAATGGCCCGATCATTCTCGCGCAGACCTTTTCGTGCCTCAGCGCGAACGGCATAAGCAGTGGCGGAGCTGGGATTGAGCTTCAATGCGGCGTCTGCATCCGCGATGGCCTTCTGCCAGGAGAGCTTCTCCACCCAGGCGAGAGCGCGATTCTGCAGAACGATCGCTTCGAACCGGGAATCCAGACCTTTGGCAAGGGCGGAAGTGTAATGGGTGATCGCGAGATCTGGATTACCCTTGCGTTGAGCATCAACGCCTTGGGTGATCAATTCCCCAGCCGTCTGGGCGAGGCTGAGGCCAGCACAGGCGAGGAAGGCGAGAGCGGAGTAACCGATGGAAAGCAGCTTCACGTGCTGGGAACTGATAAAGGTTGTGGGTGAAGGGAGCGAAAAAACTGACAAAGCTAGGCTGATGGGGGATGGTACGGGCTGCAAGGGCAAATAAGCGTTCTCAAACCAGAAAAAAGATGCCGATATCGAACTCAAAGGGGAGAAAACTCGAAAAAAGAGGTTGCGTGTTTTTGAAACCTCTGTAGCATCTGCGCTCCCACAATCCTAGTCCCGCCAACCGCGGGACGGTTTCAAGGCCCGCTTCGGCGGGTCTTCCTATCGGAAGCTGCTCCGGATAAGATGCGCACAATACAAGGGTGACGTGTCTTTCCGTATCGCGACTGATGGCGAACGTGAAAACTTCTTTGACATCGTATGCCCACCATCAACCAACTCGTGAGACATGGCCGCAAGGATAAAGCGGTCAAATCAAAGTCACCCGCGCTTGCGAACTGCCCCCAGCGTCGTGGTGTATGTCTGCAGGTGATGACCAGAACGCCCAAGAAGCCGAACTCGGCTTTGCGTAAGGTTGCCAAAGTGCGCTTGACCAACGGATTTGAGGTCATCGCCTACATCGGCGGCGAAGGGCACAACCTCCAGGAGCACTCCATCGTCCTCGTTCGCGGCGGCCGAGTAAAGGATTTGCCTGGTGTCCGTTACCACATCGTTCGCGGTACGCTGGACTGCCTTGGGGTGGACAAGCGCCGCCGTGGTCGTTCGAAGTACGGTGCAAAGCGTCCGAAGCCGGGTGCAGCCGCTGCCGCCACCAAGGGCAAGAAGTAAGCCCGTCCTTTTTCTCTGCCTTTTTAATCTTTAGCAGCTAAATTACCATGTCCCGCAGAAAACGCGTTTTCGACAAGCCGGTCAGCAAAGACTCCCGCTATGACAGCGAGTTGGTCGCTCACCTCATCAGCAAAATCATGGTGGGTGGCAAGAAGTCCCTCGCCGAGCGCATTGTGTATGCCGCGATCGACGCCCTGAATGAGAACAGCGACGCAGTGGACCCGCTTGAGCTGGTGACCCGTGCGATTGAGAACGCCAAGCCTCGTGTGGAAGTGAAAGCCCGCCGCGTGGGTGGTGCGACCTACCAGGTGCCCCTTGAAGTGGCCCCGGCCCGCTCCGAAGCCATGGCGCTCCGCTGGATCGTCAACTTCGCACGCTCTCGCAAAGGCACTCCGATGCACCGTGCGCTCGCCAACGAGCTTCGTGATGCCTCCACCAACCAGGGCAACGCCATCCGCAAGCGTGATGACGTGCACAAGCAGGCTCAGGCCAACCGCGCCTTCGCCCACTTCCGCTGGTAGTCGGTCTTGTTGTTTCCCCTGTACGTCGTTCGTCCTCCTCACCTGATCTTTGACTCATGTCCGCCCAACCGAATTCCCCCAACCGCGAGTACCCGCTTGAGCGGACCCGCAACATCGGCATCTGCGCCCACATCGATGCCGGCAAGACCACGCTGACCGAGCGTATCTTGTTCTACACCGGGATGATCCACAAGATCGGTGAGGTGCACGACGGTGCAGCCACCACGGACTGGATGGAACAGGAGAAAGAGCGCGGCATTACGATCACCTCCGCCGCTGTGACCACCAAGTGGAAGCAGCTCCCCGGCAAGGACACGGTCAAGCTGTACGAGAATCAGGACATCCGCATCAACATCATCGACACCCCCGGCCACGTGGACTTCACGGCTGAGGTGGAGCGCTCCCTGCGCGTTCTTGACGGTGCGATCTTCGTGCTTTGCGGCGTGGCCGGTGTGCAGCCCCAGTCCGAGACGGTTTATCGTCAGGCTGAGAAGTACGGTGTGCCCCGCATCGCCTTCGTGAACAAGATGGACCGTACCGGTGCCAACTTCCAGCGTGTGGTGGAAGACGTGCGAACCAAGCTGGGTGCAAATGCCTGGCCGATCCTGATCCCGATTGGCGCTGAAGACAACCTTCGCGGCCAGATCGACGTGGTGAACAAGAAGGCCGTTATCTTCTCTGACGATGACAAGTTCGGCTCCACCTATGAAGTTCGCGAACTTGAAGGTGATCAGGTAGACCTTGCCAACCAGGCTTACGACGAACTCGTCGAAGAGCTTTGCAACGTGGACGATGAAATCGGCACGATGTTCCTCGAAGAGAAGCCGATCAGCGTCACAGACGTGAAGCAGGCTCTCCGTCGCGCCGTCATCGGGCTCAAGATCATCCCGATGGCTGGTGGTTCCGCCTTCAAAAACAAAGGTGTTCAGTACCTTGTTGATGCGGTGGTTGATTATCTTCCCGGCCCGCTCGACATCCCGGCCGCCCAGGGTCAGAGCGCTGACGAAGACGCAGTCAAAATTGAAGCCCGCCCGGACGATGGTGAGAAGTTTGTCTCCCTTGCTTTCAAACTCTGGAGCGACAAATTCGTCGGTAAGTTGGTGTTCTTCCGAGTGTACTCCGGTTGCGTCAAAAAAGGCGATGTCGTTTACAATCCCCGCACCCGCAAGACGGAACGCGTGGGCCGCTTGATCCAGATTCAAGCCAACCAGCACAAGGACATCGACTGCTGCTACTCCGGTGACATCGCCGCCATGGTCGGCATCAAAAACGTCACCACGGGCGACACCCTCGCCGAAGACGATTACGACATTCTGCTTGAGCCCCCGTCGTTCCCCGAGCCAGTTATTTCCATGGCCGTGGAACCCAAGGCCAAAGGCGACCAGGAGAAGATGGCCATGGCCCTCCAGCGCCTCTCCGACGAAGATCCGACTTTCGTGGTTCGTACGGACGAAGAAACCGGCCAGACGATCATCGCAGGCATGGGCGAGCTTCACCTCGAAATTCTGCGCGACCGTATGCTGCGCGAGTTCAAGGTGGACACCAACGCTGGCGCTCCTCAGATCGCTTACCGCGAAACTCTCACCAAGGAAGCCGACGGCGAAGGCAAACTCGTCAAGCAGTCCGGTGGTCGTGGCCAGTACGGTCACGTGATCCTCAAGGTGTTCCCTTCCGAGCGCGGCAAGGGCATCACGGTGGAAAACAAGGTGGTCGGCGGTACGATTCCGAAGGAATATATCAATGCTTGTAAGTCTGGCGTGAACGAAGCCATGCATAATGGCATCATCGCTGGCTACGAAGTGGTGGACATTCACGTGGACATCCTGGACGGATCCAGCCACGAAGTGGACTCCAACGAAAACGCCTTCAAAATGGCGGCCATCTTCGCAGTCAAAGACGCTCTCAAGAAGGCCAAGTGTATCATGATGGAGCCCATCATGGCAGTCGAGGCCACCACTCCTGAGGAGTATCAGGGTGATATCATGGGTGACATCAACCGCCGCCGCGGTCGTATCACCGCGATCGACAGCCGCAACAACATGAGCATCGTGAAGGCCGAAGTGCCCCTGGCTGAAATGTTCGGCTACAGCACGACGATCCGCACGCTCTCCAGCGGCCGCGCATCCTACTCGATGCAGCCGTCCCATTTCGACCAGGTGCCGCAACAGATCGTGGACCAGATCGTTGAGCAGCGCGGTGGCAAGAAGGCCTAATTAACAACCAATATTTCAACCAGCGGGAGTACCCATCATGCAAAGCCAACGCATCAGAATCCGCCTGCGCGCCTACGACTATCGCGTCCTGGACAAGTCCACGGCCGAGATCGTCGAGACCGCCAAGCGCACCGGCGCCAAAGTCGCGGGACCTATCCCTCTTCCGACGCGCATTGAGAAGTTCAACGTGAACCGCTCACCGCACGTGGACAAGAAGTCGTCCGAGCATTTCGAAATCCGCACGCACAAGCGCCTGCTGGACATCGTTGACCCAACCGCCCGCACTGTGGACGAGCTCAAGAAGCTCAACCTCCCGTCCGGCGTGGACATCACTATTCGCATCTAAGTCACACCTGAGGATTACCATCCATGAGCATCGGATTGATTGGCAAAAAAGTGGGGATGACCCAGGTTTACCTCAAGGACGGCAGCGCCGTCGCTGTGACGGTGATCGACGTGGCCGGCAACCAGGTTGTCCAGGTCAAGAACGCAGACAAGGACGGCTACACCGCCGTGCAAGTTGGCTATAGCGACAAGAAGGAAAATCGCTGCTCCAAGCCGGAGCTCGAGCACTTCAAGAAGCACAATGCCACCGCCAAGTATGTGGTTCGCGAGTTCCGCACGGAAGGGGAGGCCCCTGAGGCCGGTTCCGCCCTCGGTGCAGAAAAGTTTGCTGATGGTGAGTATGTCGATGTGATCGGCACCACCAAGGGCAAGGGTTTCTCCGGCGTTGTGAAGCGTTACAACTTCAAGGGCCAGCCCGCTTCGCACGGTTCCATGATGCACCGCCGGACAGGTTCCATCGGTTGCCGTCTGACACCAGGTCGCGTCTGGAAAAACCAGAAGATGCCCGGTCGTCATGGTTTCGACCGTCGCACGACGCAAAATCTCAAAGTGGTCCAGAGCCGTGCCGAAGATGGCGTGCTCCTGATCGCGGGCGCCGTTCCCGGACCGAATGGCAGCTATGTCATCGTCCGTCCTGCTATCAAGAAGCAGACCAAGAAGTAATTTGAAAGGAGTGCAGTCATCATGGCATCGAATGTATTAACGATCGACGCGGCCAAGCAGGCCAATGTGCAAGTGGTGGAGGGCCGTAAGGGCGCCCACGCGTTGCATGACACTATCATCGCCTACCGCGCCAACCGCCGCCAGGGTAACGCCTCCACGAAGTCGCGCAATGAAGTTGCCGGCAGTGGCAAAAAGCTCTGGAAGCAGAAGGGCACCGGCCGCGCTCGTATGGGCAGCGCCCGCTCCCCGATCTGGAGTGGTGGTGGCGTGGTCTGGGGTCCCAAGCCCCGCGACTACTCCAAGAAAATCCCCCGTCAGGTGAAGACGCTTGCCTTCCGCACGGCGCTCACCTCCCGCATCAACGACGGCGATGTGCTGGTCACGGCCGACTTCCAGGTCGCCGATGGCAAGACCAAGAGCTTTGTCGCCGCCATCGCTGGCCTCACCGACGCCCGCAAGGTGCTCGTGCTCGCCGACAGCTTTGACGAACTGACATTCCGCAGCGGTCGCAACGTCCAGAACGTGCAGCTGATGGCCGCCACGGACGTGAATGCCGAGCACCTGCTCGCGTTCGACAAGATCATCATCTCGGGCGCTGCCCTTGAAACCATCGCCCGGAGGACTGCCTAACATGAAAGACCTTTATCAAGTTATCAAGACCATCCGGTTGAGCGAAAAGGCCACCGTTCTTGGCGAAACTCTCAACGAGTACGTCTTCAACGTGGATCCCCGCGCCAACAAGCTTGAGATCAAGCAGGCTGTTGAGAAGATCTTTGGCAAAACGGTCGTCGGCGTCCGCACGATGAACTACGCTGGCAAGAAGAAGCGCGAACGTCGCGCCGACTTTGGCCGCACCAACCACTGGAAGAAAGCCGTCGTCCGGCTCAAAGACGGCGAGAAGATTGAACTCGCCTAGCCGACGGCCCGAGCAACCGCCAACCTATTTTCAGACCCAGCGTTATGGCTCTTACTACTTACAAGCCCAACACGCCCTCGAACCGCTACAAGCAGTGGCCTGGTTTTGAGGAAATCACCAAGAGCACTCCGGAGCCGAATCTCACGGTGGCCCTCCGCAAGAGCGGTGGTCGCAACAATACCGGCCGCATCACGTGCCGCCACATTGGTGGTGGTCACAAGCGTCGCTACCGGCTCATTGATTTCAAGCGCTCCCGTCGTGATGACGCCGCCACCGTGGTCGGCATCGAATACGATCCGAACCGCTCCGCCCGCATCGCCCTCATCCAATTCGCCGACGGCCAGAAGAGCTATATCCTTGCTCCTGCCAAACTCGAAGTGGGTGCCAAGGTGGTCGCTGGTGAAAAAGCGGCCCCGGAAGTGGGGAACGCGCTCCCTTTGAGCAAGATCCCTCTTGGTACGCAGATTCACAACATCGAAATCACCCCGAACAAGGGTGGCCAGATTGCCCGCTCCGCCGGCCAGGCAGCCATTCTCTCCAACCGTGAAGGTGACTTCGCCCTCGTGCGTCTTCCCTCCGGTGAGATTCGCAAGATCCTTGCAGTGTGCTTTGCAACCATCGGTCAGGTGGGCAACGTGGAACACATGAATGTGGTCAGCGGCAAAGCCGGTCGTACACGCTGGCAGGGTGTCCGCCCAACCGTTCGCGGTATGTGCATGAACCCCATCGACCACCCGAACGGTGGTGGTGAAGGTCGCTCCAAGTCCGGTGGTGGTCGCCAGCACCTTCTCAGCCCCTGGGGTCACGCTAAGGGTCAGAAGACCCGCAAAAAGCGCAAATACTCCAACCGTCTCATCGTGCAGGGCCGCAAAGGCAAGTAACTGCAATTTAGAAACTTACTGATTCAGCCCTCCTCTTACCATGGGACGCTCACTTAAAAAAGGACCTTTCGTCAACCAGAAACTCCTCTGGAAGATTGACCAGCTCAATGAGACCGGCGCCAAACGCCCAATCAAGACCTGGGCCCGCAGCTCCATGATCACGCCTGACTTTGTTGGTCACACCTTCCTGGTGCACAACGGCAAGGACTTCGTGAGCGTGTATGTCTCGGAAAACATGGTCGGTCACCGCCTGGGTGAATTCTCACCCACCCGTACCTTCAAAGGTCACGGCGCGCACACCGCCAAGGTTTCCAAGTAATCCGTCAGTCCGACTCCAGGTCCTCTCCGATCCCGACTTTCAGCCGCCTCATGAAGTTTCGAGCCTCCATCCTGAACCTCGCTGCCGCACCACTCCTGGTGGTGTTGGTGGGCGCTGGACAGGCATCGGGGCAGTCGAGAGAGGCTCTGGAAGTCCGGGAGGCCCGTGCCACGCTTCAGGTCTCTGCCACCCAGGTCGCCGACCTGGAGGCACGCCTGACGAAGGCGAAAGATCAGATCAATTCTCTGTCTGAGAGCCTTGCGGCTGCCAACGGGGAAAGCCAGCAGGTACGCGAAGCTTATGAAAAGCTGCGTGTCCAGATGGAAGGGCTTGGAATCGCCGCACTCGACGCCACGGATGCCGTGCTTCGTGAGCGGATGCTGACCGCCCTGAGTGATCTGCGACTTCTCGAAACACAAAAACGGGCGCTTCAGGGCGCCCTCACCGGCCTGTCAGAGGCAGCATCGGGCGTTGTCAGCTCGAATGTGAATCTGGCTCCGGAAGCCAAGACCAACTTGACTGAGAAACTTGCCGCGGCTGACCGCGCGCTCGCTTCCCTCAAGGATCAAGGCGAAACTGCGGTAGCCGACCTTCAGAACGCCCGAGTGGTGAGCTTGAAGGATGATCTGGGCATCGCCATTCTCAACGTGGGCTCCAGGCACGGCGTGCATCCTGGAATGCCCTTCTCTCTTTATCGTCAGGACAAACCCATCGCCCGCGCCGTGGTGGTGGATGTCCGCAGCGGTATCTGCGGCGCAGTTGTTCAAGAGCTGATCAACAAAGCAGAGCCTGTGAAAGTCGGCGACACCGGTAAGGTGGAAGCAATGAAAGGTTAACACGAAGCAACGTCATGGAAGTAAAATCCGTCCTCAAATACGCGAGAATCTCCGACCAGAAAGCCCGGGAAGTGGCCCGTGCCATTCAGGGGATGCCGGTTTCTCAGGCACTCAGCGTGTTGAACTTCACCCCGAAGAAAGCCGCCCTCCTCATTGGCAAAGCCCTGCGTTCCGCAGTGGCCAATGCTGAAAACAACCACGAGATGGATGCGGATGAACTTTTCGTCAAAAGCGCCACGGCCACCAAGGGTCCGGTGCTGAAGCGAATCATGCCCCGCGCCCGCGGTTCCGCCGGCGGCATCAAAAAGCGCATGAGCCACATCACTCTCATCCTGGCCGCCAAGGAAGCGGAGGCTGAGAAGAAGCCGAAGGCAGCGAAAGCCGCCAAGGCCGAGGCCAAGTAACCGCCCGTCCGAACCACCAACGAATCACAAAGCTATGGGTCAGAAAGTTCATCCAATCGGTTTCCGCCTCGCCGTCACCAAAGACTGGCGCTCCAAGTGGTACGCTCCGGAAAAAGAGTTTGCCGACTTCCTTCACGCCGACCTGGCAATTCGCAGCTACCTTAAGGGCAAGCTGTCCTCGGCCGCTCTCGCCAAGATCGTGATTGAGCGCGCGTGGAACCTCGTCCGTGTGACACTTCACACCGCCCGTCCGGGTCTGGTGATTGGTCGCAAAGGCCAGGAAATCGAAGTGATGAGCGTCGAGATCTCCAAGATGTGCGGCGGCAAGCAAGTCAAGATCGACATCATCGAGATCAAGCAGCCTGAGCTGGATGCCCAGCTGGTTGCTGAAACGGTGGCGACTCAACTTGAGCGCCGTATCTCCTTCCGTCGCGCTATGAAGCGTGCGGTGCAGACCGCCATGGACATGGGTGCCGACGGCATTCGTATCCGTTGCGCTGGTCGTCTAGGTGGTGCGGATATCGCCCGTGCTGAGCAGTACCGTCAGGGTAAAGTGCCTCTTCAGAGCCTTCGTATCCCGATCGACTATGGTTTCACCGAAGCTCGTACCGTGTACGGCATCATCGGCGTGAAGTGCTGGTTGAACCGCAAGCCCGAAGTGGAAGGCGCTCCCCAGGCCGAGCGTCGCAACGACCGTGAGCGCCGCCCGCGTGGCGATCGCGATAACCGTGGCGGCGACCGCCGTGGTGGTGGCGGTGGAGACCGCCGTGGTGGTGGTGGTGACCGTGGCGGCGACCGCCATTCGGCTCCCGCACCGGCCCCAGCTCCCGCTCCCGCCCCTGAGCAGGCTTAATCCTGCACGGACCGACTTTACAAGAGTAACGATCAGCAACCTTTTGGAGGAATCAAGTTATGGCAATGTTGCCCAGCAGAGTTAAGCATCGCAAGACCCACCGCGGAAGCCGCGCCGGGAATGCGACCGTAGGAAACAAGGTCAGCTACGGCGAGTTCGGTCTTCAGACCCTTGAGCGCGCCTGGATCAAGAACACGCAGATTGAAGCCTGCCGTGTGGCGATCACCCGCCACCTCAAGCGCAAAGGCTCCGTGTACATCCGCATTTTCCCGCACAAGCCAGTGACCGCGCGTCCGCCAGAAACCCGAATGGGTAAAGGTAAGGGTGCACCGGAGTTCTGGGTGGCAGTGGTTTACCCTGGCACGATGCTCTTCGAAGTGGCTGGTGTGAGCGAGGCCCTTGCCCGTGACGCCTGCCGCCTGGCAGCAAACAAACTTGGGGTTCGCACGCGCTTTGTAACGCGTCAGGCGATGCACTAACCGTTGACCATTTAGAGATAGCGCAGGAAGCGACGATATGAAGATCAAAGAACTTCGCGAATTGACCAACGAGGAAGTCGGCGGAAAGCGCCGTGAACTCAAGCAGGACGCGCTCAACATGCGTGTCCAGCAGGCCAGCGGCCAGCTGGAGAACCCCTCCCGTCTCAAGCAGGCACGTCGCGACGTGGCTCGGATGGAGACCATCCTGTCTGAGCGCCGTCTGAACCTGACCGTTGGCAAAAAGTCAACGGAAGCCGCCCCGGCTGCAAAGCCCAAGGCAGCAAAGAAAGCGGCGGCCAAGAAGGCCCCTGCCAAAAAATCCGCGAAGAAAGCCGCGGAGTAACCAAATTAAAGGGAGACCCTGAAAGATGAGCGAAGTGACCGCTAACGAAACCGCCGCAACCAAGGCGCCAGTCCGCAAGACCCGCGTGGGCGAGGTTGTGTCCAACAAGATGTCGAAGACGATCGTGGTGGAGGTGGAGCGCCGCGTGCCGCACCCCCAGTTCAAGAAGATCGTCCGCATGACCTCCAAGTTCTATGCCCATGATGAAGAAGGCACGGCCAAGGTCGGCGACAAAGTGCGCATCGAGGAGACCCGTCCGCTGAGCAAGCTCAAGCGCTGGAAGCTGGTCGAAGTTCTGGCCCACTAAGCCGGGCAGGGCTTTCCCATCGAATCAGGTAACTTTACCAACCCAAGGAGGATCAGCTTATGTTGCAGATGGAATCCGAAATCGCGATCGCCGACAATACGGGCGCGCGTATGGCCGAGATGATTGGCGTCATCGGCAAGAAGAACAAGCGCACAGCCGGGGTGGGGGACATCATCACCGCCCACGTCCGTGTCTCAACCCCCACCGCGCAGGTGAAAAAGGGTGAAGTGGTCCGGGCCGTAGTGGTTCGCACCGCCGCCCCGATCCGCCGCAATGATGGCTCGATCCTGCGCTTCGACAAGAACGCGATCGTCATCATTGACAAGGACAACAACCCCCGCGGCACCCGCATCTTTGGCCCAGTGGCCCGTGAACTGCGCGACCGCAACTTCATGAAAATCGTTTCCCTCGCACCCGAAGTGCTATGAGCAGAATCAAAACACACGTCAATAAAGGCGACCTCGTGGAGGTCACCAGCGGGGCCCACAAGGGTTCCCAGGGCAATGTTCTTCAGGTCGTTGCCAAGAAGAATCAGGTCCTCGTCGAGGGCGTGCGCATGATCAAGAAAGCTGTCCGTCCTTCTCAGGACAAGCCCCAGGGCGGCATTATCGAGCGCGAAGGCCCAATTCACATTTCGAATGTGAAACTTGTTGAAAAGAAGAAATAACCAGGCAATTTGCCAGCCCCGTATTCGCGGCCTCACTGTGGGGTCGCGGGGTGTGAAACCAACCAGGGTGTCATTATCATGCAGCCAGAATTGTTAACGCTATACAAGGACAAAGTCATCGCGCATCTCCACAATGAGCTCGGCCTTACCAACATTCATCAGGTGCCGAAACTTGAAAAGATTGTCATCAACTGCTGCGTGGGCAAGGAAGCCGACCGCAAACAGGCAGTCGAAGACGCGGTGAAGGAAATCGTCCTGATCACCGGTCAGAAGCCGATCGTGACCTTCAGCAAGAAGGCGATCGCCAACTTCAAGCTGCGCGCCGGTGAAGCCATCGGGGTCAAAGTGACCCTTCGCGGCGTGAAGATGTATGATTTCATGATGCGCTTGGTGCGCACCGCGATTCCTCGTATTCGCGACTTCCGTGGGATCTCTGGCCGCGCTTTTGACGGCCGCGGCAACTACACTCTCGGCATCGCCGACCAGTCCATCTTCCCTGAGATCGAGCTCGACAAGATCAAGCGCTCCCTGGGTTTTGACGTCACCTTTGTGACTGACGCCAGCAATGACGACCATGCCCGTGAGCTGCTTCGCTGCCTCGGCATGCCCTTCCGCGCAAAAGGCGGCAACAAGGCGGACACCCCTGAAATGGCGGCTGCCTAATCAATTATTTCAAGACCCAGGCCAATAAAATGAGCGTTCTGACCGACCCCATTTCCGACTTTCTCACCCGCATCAAGAATGCGAGCCGCGCTGCCAAGGAAGGTGCAAGCGCGCCGTACTCCAAGATCAAGGCGGAAGTCGCCCGTATCCTTCAGGAAGAAGGCTACATCTGGTCCTACGAGGTGCAGCCGAATGACGGCAAGCCCCAGATCCAGGTGAAACTCAAGTACCAGGGCAAGACTCCCGCCATCACTGATGTGAAGCGTGTGAGCAAGCCCGGTCTGCGCCACTATGTGGGTGTGGACGATGTCCCCCGCGTTCTGGGTGGCTTGGGTATCACCATTCTCTCCACACCCAAGGGTGTGATGACGGGCGCGAAAGCGCGCAAAGCAAATGTCGGCGGCGAGCTGCTGGCCAAAGTCTGGTAAGTGAGGAGGAACTGAATCATGTCACGAGTAGGTAAACAACCCATCGCACTTCCGGACAAAGTCAGCGTCAAGATCGCTGGCAACAACGTGCACGTCGAAGGCCCCAAGGGCAAGCTCGACTACGTTCTTCCCGAAGGCATCACTCTCCAACAGGACGGCCAGTCTCTGGCTGTGACCCGCGCTTCTGAAGACCGCCGCGTGCGTGCCCTCCATGGCACTGCCCAGCGTCTGATCAGCAACATGGTCCACGGCGTGAGCGCCGGCTTCAAGAAGGACCTTGAAATCCAGGGCGTGGGCTTCCGTGCCGCCGTCAAGGGTTCCAATCTGGACTTGAGCCTTGGCTATTCCCACCCGTTGCTTCACCCCATTCCCCAGGGCCTCAAGGTCACGGTGAATGAGAACACGAAGATCAGCGTGGAAGGCATCGACAAGCAGGTCGTCGGCCAGTTCGCCGCTGACGTCCGCGGCTACTACCCGCCGGAGCCTTACAAGGGCAAGGGTGTGCGTTATGTGGGCGAACACGTCCGCCGCAAGGAAGGCAAGAGCGTCAAGTAACCCATTTCGCAGAGACACATCATGGCTACCATCAAACGCAAAGCGATCCGGCGCCTCGTTCATGCCCGTATTCGCAAGACCCTTCGGGGGACGGCCGAGCGCCCCCGTCTCGCGGTTCATTTCTCCAACCAACGCGTGTACGCCCAGCTCATCAATGATGACGAGGGCAAGACGATTGTGTCGGCTTCGACGATCGAAGCGACGCTTGCTTCCAAAGCTGCCAACGTGGCCAACGCCACCAAGGTGGGTGAAGCGATCGCTGAACGCGCTCTTGAGAAGAACATCACGAGTGTGGTGTTCGACCGCGGCGGTTTCTTCTTTCACGGCAAAGTCAAAGCGCTGGCTGATGCCGCGCGCGCCAAGGGTCTTCAGTTCTAATCATCACTCGCAACACTATGGCAACGTTTAACAGGAACCCCCGGGGCGGCAATCAGCGTCAGGAATCCGAGTCCCGTTCCGACATGTCCGAGAAGGTGGTTTTCATCAACCGCTGCGCCAAGGTCGTGAAGGGTGGTCGTCGCTTCAGCTTCAGCGCCCTCGTGGTGGCTGGCGATCTCCAGGGCAAAGTTGGCTTCGGCTTCGGCAAGGCCAATGAAGTTTCCGACGCAATCAAAAAGGCGACGGAATCCTCCCGCAAGGATCTCGTGAAGGTCAACATTCTCAACGCCACGATCCCTCACGAAGTGATGGGTGAACATGGCGGTGGTCGCGTACTGCTCAAGCCCGCCTCTCCTGGTACGGGCATCATCGCCGGTGGCGGTGTGCGTGCGGTGTGTGAAGCGGCTGGCATCAAGGACGTCCTCGCGAAGTCCTTCGGCTCCAGCAACCACGCCAACGTGGTGAAGGCAACCCTGGCGGCTCTTGCTGCTCTGCGCCTTCCTGATGAAATCCTCAAGATGCGCGGCAAAAAGGTGGCTGAGAAAGCCGCTCTGTAAGGTCCGCCCGGCAACCTATACCCTTAGATTAAGACTATGAGACTGCACAACCTCAAACCCCAGCCCGGGGCCAAGCACCGCCGCAAGCGTGTTGGCTGCGGTGAGAGCTCGGGTCACGGCAAGACTTCAGGCCGTGGACACAAGGGGCAGAAAGCCCGCTCCGGCGGTGCGATCCGCCCTGGCTTTGAAGGTGGCCAGATGCCCCTTCACCGCCGTCTTCCCAAGAAAGGTTTCAACAACACCCAGTTCCGTGACAGCACGGAAGTGGTCAATGTGGGTGACCTTGATGGCCGTTTCGATGACGGCGCAGTGGTGAACCAACAATCCCTTCGTGATGTGGGTCTGGTGAAGCGCCGTTGCGACGTGGTAAAGATCCTTGGCGATGGCGTTGTAGAGCGCAAACTGACCGTCCAGGTGGACAAGATCAGTGCCTCCGCCAAAGAGAAGATTGAAAAGGCTGGCGGTACGGTAACTCTGACCGCATAAACCTTGCCTTGCGGCCAGGTTACATCAATGTTCTTCGCGAGCGGCTCAGCTTTGTCCTGAGTCGCTTGCTATTTTAAGACACGACCTCACATCATGATCTCCGCTTTCGTCAACATCTTCAAAATACCGGATCTGCGCCAGCGCATCCTCTACACACTGGCAATGATCGTCATTGTGCGCATTGGCTATGCGATCACACTGCCCGGGGTGAACCCCCACGTGCTGCAGGCGTGGATCGACAGCAAGGCAGAGGCTTCTGCCTCTCCTTTTGCTGCTGCAGCGGCTTTGTTGAACGTGTTCAGCGGTGGCGGTCTGGAGCGGTGTGCCATCTTCGCCCTGGGGATCATGCCCTACATCAGCGCCAGCATCATGATGCAGCTGCTTACGGCGGTCGTACCAAGCATCAGCAAGCTTTCCCGTGAAGACGGTGGACGCCAGAAGATCAACCAGTGGACTCGATTTGCCACGGTTGGTCTTTGTGTGTTCCAGGGCTATCTGCTCGCTGTTTCACTCAAGAATCCGGGACAAAACATCTTCCTGCACGGTCTTGAGGAGATCATGGGCAAGTACGGCCCATTGGTGCCTGACTATGGATTCTGGAGTTTTGTGATTCCAGCTGTGTTTGCCATGACGGCGGGCAGCTTGTTCATCATGTGGCTTGGTGAGCAAATCACTGAGCGTGGCATCGGCAACGGTGTGTCACTTCTGATCTGCATCAACATCGTGGCCGAACTTCCGGGCGCCCTCGTGCGTGTCTGGAAGACCTACATCGGTCGCGAAGGTGCCGGTGCCATGGATGCGCTGACATTGCTGGGGCTCATTACTCTCCTCATCGTTGTGATCGCAGGCATCATTGCCCTTACGCAAGCCCAGCGCCGCATACCGATCCAGTACGCCAAGCGCGTGGTGGGCCGTAAAGTGTATGGCGGGCAGACCCAGTACATGCCGCTCAAGGTGAACTATGCAGGCGTGATGCCCATCATCTTTGCCCAGGCAATCGTGCTCTTCCCGTCGCAGATCATCAGCTTCCTTTTCCCAGATGTCGCCAGCGTGCGCCAATGGGCAGAGTGGTTGACCAGCGGCACTCCGTATGTGGTGATCTCCACGTCCCTGATCTTCTTCTTCAGCTACTTCTGGGTGGCGACGATGTTCCAGCCCAACCAGATTGCCGAAGACCTCAAGAAGAGCGGTGGCTATATTCCCGGAGTTCGTCCTGGCAAGCCGACGGCTGATTTCATGGACTTCACCATGAGTCGCCTCACCTTCGCTGGCGCCTTGTTCCTGACGCTGATCTATGTGTTCCCGATGCTGCTGCAAAAGCAGGTTAACCTTGATCCTCGTGTGAGCCAGTTCTTCGGGGGTACGAGCATCCTGATCCTTGTGGGTGTGGTGCTTGACATGATGCGCCAGGTGGAAACCCACCTGCTGCAACGCCACTACGACGGTTTCCTTCGTAAGGGCAAGATTCGCGGCCGTTTCGACCGTCCGGGCCAGTCCGGTGGTATCGCTGCCAACCCCAAGGTGGTGGTGATGCTTTGGACGGTGATCGCCGTCATCGCCCTGATCGGGGTGTCGTTTGCGATCTTCCACGGCAAATAACTTTTGCCAAATTGATTGCGCCCCGCAGATTCTGCGGGGCGCATTTGTTTATAGACATCGCATTGCAATGGCACTCTCGTTTGATCGTATTCCCACCCGTCATGGCAAGGCCCTGGACGGTATTCGCGCTGCTTGTGGCCTGGCTCGTGACATTCTTCTAAAGACGGCCGCCTTGGTCGAGCCTGGCATGACGACTGCCGAGTTGGACAAGTTCGTCGCCGCTGAAATCAAAGCTCAAGGGGCGGTCAGCGCCTTCTACAAATACAAAGGAGCGGGTGGACCTTTCCCAGCTTATGCCTGCATTGGTCTGAATGACGTGGTGGTCCATGGGATCGGGAACAATGTTCCGATCAAGCCGGGAGACATCGTCAAGATTGATGTCGGCATCATCAAGGACGGCTGGGTCGGGGACAATGCCCTGACGGTGCCTGTCCCTCCGATTGCACCGGATGTGCAGAAACTGCTTTCTGCCACGGAAGATGCCCTGGAAGTGGCGATCGACTGGGCGCGCGACGGCTTGATGCTGGGTGACCTGTGTCACTCCGTTGAGAACTACGTGCGGCGTTTTGGATTTTCAGTGGTCCGGGAGTTCGTGGGGCATGGCGTCGGACGCAAACTGCACGAGGAACCTCAGGTGCCGAACTACGGCGTGAAGGGCGCTCGTCCTCGCTTGCGCACCGGGATGACGTTGGCAATTGAGCCAATGATCAACATGGGTGCCGAGCAGACGAAGATCTTGAGCGACGGCTGGACGGTGCTGACGATGGACAACAAGCCAAGCGCTCACTATGAGCACGTGGTCTTGATCACCGATGGGGAGCCAGAGGTGCTGACAGCGCGGCCTCGCATGAATCCGCGCCTGACCACTCCGCTCAACCGCACGGTCGCCTGAGGTCATGACCCGGTTCCGTCCCTGCATTGATCTTCACGATGGCAAAGTGAAGCAGATCGTCGGTTCCACCCTCAAAGATGAGGGGGAGGCGCCGAAGGAGAACTTTGTCAGTGAAAAGCCGGCCGCTTGGTTCGCAGAAAAGTATCGCGAAGATGGTCTGACCGGCGGCCATGTGATCATGCTGGGTAAAGGCAACGAGGAGGCTGCACTTTCCGCACTCCAGGCGTATCCGGGTGGTTTGCATGTCGGCGGAGGCATTCGCCCTGAGAATGCGGCGAAGTATTTGGCCGCTGGGGCAAGTCATGTGATCGTGACCAGCTACGTGTTTGACGAGAACTCCCGCTTTAGCGAATCACGATTGCAGCAGGTGGTGAACGAGGTCGGCGCTTCCCGCTTGGTGCTGGATCTTAGTTGCCGCGCCACCCAGGACGGCTGGGTGGTCGCGATGAATCGATGGCAGACCATGACGGACCTCGTCGTTGATGGCGATGCCTTTGACCGTCTGGCTCCCTACTGCGATGAGTTCCTGATTCATGCCGTGGATGTGGAGGGCAAGTGCGAAGGGATCGATGAATCCCTGGTGCAATGTCTCAGCCTCTGGTGCGAAAAGCCGGTGACCTATGCAGGTGGTGCCAGAAGTGTGGCTGACCTCAAGCGTGTTGAGGAGATCAGTGGGGGGCGAGTTGATGTGACCATTGGGAGCGCCCTGGACATTTTTGGCGGTAAGCTCGCCAAGTACGAGGATTGCGTGGCGTACAACCGGCGGTAGCGGGCAGGCCGGATCTGGCCTGGGGAAAGCTGGATGCGGCAAGTGCTGTCCCGTGTTATTTGGTCTCACTTTATGAGGATGGAGACTCACCTCACGACCATTGCATCCGATTTGAACGGGTCCGCGCCGAGGCGGATCAATGTGATCGGTACCAGTGGCAGTGGGAAATCTACTTTCGCCCGGCGCCTTGCTGATCAGTTGAATTTGCCCTATGTCGAGATGGACCGGCTCTTTTGGGGGGCGAACTGGATCAAGTCTGATGATCAGAAGTTTCTTGCCCGGGTGCAGGCGGCTGTGGATGAGCCGACTTGGGTGCTGGACGGCAACTACACCCGAACCATCCCGGTCAAGTGGGCGCAGGTGGATTTGGTCATCTGGCTGGACTATCCCTTCCACACCACGATGTGGCAAGCCATCAAGCGGGCTGTCACCCGGGTGTGGAGCAAAGAGGAACTCTGGCCGGGCACGGGGAATCGGGAGACTTTCCGACGAACGTTCCTCAGCAGGGACTCCATCATCTGGTGGACGCTGACCACCTACGGGAAGGTTCTCGCCAAGTATGAGGCCATGCTGGCTGATCCGAAGTTTGCAGAGGTGCGGTTTGTCAGGCTGCGAAGTCATGCGGAGGCAGCAGCCTTCATCGGGCGATGGAAATGCCTGTCCGCCGAGAAACAGCCATAGTGATTCCACCGTAGGCGGGCGGGACACCAGGGTGGCTTCGCGAGCAGGTGCATCGCTTGCTTCCCTGTACCAGCAAGTCACCCACACGACCACTCGCCGCCACGCATTCTTGCGAATGCATCCACAAGCTTCCCTCTCATGCCGCCGCAGTGGCCGTTCGTGGCTGCGATTGTAAAAGCGCGGTCAGGGCGTCGGTTGATCTCCATACCAGCAAGTCACCCACACGACCACTCGCCGCCACGCATTCTTACGAATGCATCCACAAGTTTCCCTCTCGTGTCGCAGCAGAGGCCGTTCGTGGCTGCGTTACTCAGATGCCTCCTGTACGACCTGTTCATACAGGGCCTGGATCGCCTTGCGGAGGGTTTCGTGTTTGGCGGGTGAGACCAGATTGGCGGTTGCTTCGTATGATTCGCTCTGGAGCCACTTGACCATGCTGGCCAGTTGATCAGGGCTCAGAGTGGCTGATGGAGATCGGTTCGCATGAAACTCCAACAACCAACGTTGCAATCGTCCCATGGCGAGCGAGACATGGTGGGTTTCCTCCGAGGTCATCCATTGTTTGCCGCTATATTTTGCAATGGCCTCGCCAAAGCTCTGGCCCTCCTGGGTCAACTCCCAGTTGTCGAATGCGTGATACAAAGCGGGACCGAGGAGTGCCTGCAATCGCGGAGCGTGTACTTTGTGGGAGTTGGAGTGACTTTGCAAATAAGCACCAGGATTGGTTGCGACGGCATTCCGGATCTCGGAGGCCCGTGCCACAAGGATGTTCAGGAGGGCTTCGGCTTGATGGTCAGGCAATTTGGCTTCCTTCAGGAATGGGGAGAACTCTTTGTGGACGCTCGCAATCAGATCGTCCTGCTGTTTTGTCTTGTGATCTTTCCAGGTGATTGGGACCGAAAGTTCGCTGCGGCTTTCGTTCAACCGAAAAGTCAGGCCATTTGAGGTTGGGTTGCTCGAGAAGCCGTCCGGCGATGAAATAACATAAAAGTTCTGCGGCAAGCTCAGGGTCAGCTCTTCAATCGAAGGGAGACCGTGTGCAGTGAAGGATCCATCGGGGGATACATCAAGTGATTGTCCGTCCCATGCCCTACTGCGGCTGAGACCAATCCGGGTGCCGCGAGGAAAAGGCTTCCCGTCCTGGCGTACCAGGCGACCGCTCAGCGAGAGGGCTCTTTCTATCTGGACATCGCCAAGATCATGGATGGCGTCAGGGGCGGGAGAGTGAAATGCCTGGGCGGGAATGAAGCCGAGTGATTTCACGCTTTCCATTTCGCCATAAAACTCCCAGTCATCATTGGCGCGCACATCATGGATGGCGAATCTGCCATCTGCGTCTGTTGTGCTGCTGATTGGACCAAGGAATTGCCCGGCATTCCTGTTCTTTTGAGCTGCTCCCACGGTTGCGCCGGCGATTGGCTTACCGTTTGATAGGAGCCTGCCGATGACCGTTGCACCACGTTGCAGGGTGATGGTTATGTCTGCGGCGTTCTCGGAGCGTTTGGCAACACTTATCCATGTTCCGGCGTGACCGGGCGCTGTGATCTTAAGCTGAGCTCTCTCGAAAGGCTTGCTGGAGCAGAGAACGAAATGGCCGTGGGCATTGGTGAGGGTCTGATCGTCGTCCTCTGAGCGGGAGTAGGCGGGGGAGATCGTCGCACCAGCGAGTGGTTTTCCATACGGATCCAGGACCTGCCCCCGGATCTGATGGGTGAGGGGGATGCGGGAAAGATCGCGTGCGGTCAGTGACAGAGTGACTGGATTTTTAAGTGGATCCACGCCGCGCAGCACGGCCGGGGCGTGATGCTCGGCAAGGGCCAGAAGATTGAAGACAAGGTCGTCCGCCACTCCTGAAATGCGGAACTCCCCTTGAACGTTGGTGCGGGCGCTGCGCTGACAATCGCGCCAACAGGTGGGGCACATCGTCGAGTCGCCCGTGCGCATGCGGGCCGATTGAATGAGAACCGTGGCGGATTGAACAGGACTGCCCGTGCCGAGTATTACCGTGCCTGTGATGTCGGCGGCACTTGCTTTCGCCACGAACGAAAGGAGGACGACCAAGGAATTCAGGCGCAATCTCAGCATTTTTCCATCGTCTCATGGGGTGGGACGAAGTGGCAAGATGAATTCCAACCGTCGTAAAAGTGGACAATCAAGGAATCAAAGAACTATCACATCTGCGGTTTCAGGGGGAGTTGTTGCCGTGCCGATGCGACTGTTCACTTGCCAGACAAATGCCTGACCAGCGCCAGATTCGTATTCATAGGAAGGGCAGATGTTGTCGCTGGTGCACTGGAAGAGAAACAGATGACGCTGATCATCCCCGAGATCAATGACAGGCAGGTGCTGCTGTAGTTGCGCAAGCAAGGCCATGGGTGCATCGCAAATCGGGCAAGATGGCCATCGTGAACTGGGAAGACCCATTGGGATTCCGCCAAGTTGAGCAATCGGTCCAAAGGGGCGGGTTTCGCCGGCATGCTGGAGTCTGGGAAACCACGCAGTCATAGTGGAGTGATGTTCCCCCAATCGACCTAGCGATCCACCACCAGCACATCCTTCAGAATCTCCGCAGCCTTGCGGTTGTCCGAGGCGACGAGGCTGGCGAAAGTGCTGCCCTCCTCACGGCGCAGAATGTGCATGGACCGGAGGTCGAGTCCGGCGTCGCGCAGCCGCATGGCGATGCGGGCCAGGGCTCCGGGGCGGTCTTCCAGGCAGATCAAGAGGGTATCCTGGGTAATGGCCTGGAAGCCGTGGTCACGAAGGGCGCGGAGGGCCTCGTCATAGTGATCGACGGTAAGCACGACGATGCCATGGGTCTCGATGCTCTCAATATCCAGGGCCTCGATGTTCACTCCCCGGTCGGCGAGGGCTGAGGCGAGGCGGGCGGCGACTCCGATTTCGTTGGGGACAAAGACAGTCAGTTGTTTCATAGGGTGGCTGGCTCGGGGGCGACCGGAGCGGGGCGGAGAGCGGAGGCAAAGTCGGCCACAAATTCATCGATGATGGCCTGGGTGACATGGGGCATGACAATCATGTGCCCGATGTCTTTCATGGGAGCGATGATCCATTTGGACATCACGGACGCGGGTGGGCGCGGGAAGACGACGGTGACGGAATTCTTGTGCCGCCAGGCCGGGATGCCTGAGGCGTTGAGCTTCTCCACCGCATACTGGGAGAGCTCCAGGCAACGATGCACCAGGTCCTTGATGCCCTCAGGTCGAAGGGTGCGCAAACGGTGCCACAGGAAGAGGGGGGTGATGGCGCTGCGGGAGCCGGCGATGGTGGTGTCCAGGGCACCAACGTACTCGATGGAGCGGGCGACACGCTCAACGTGTTGTTTCCTCGCCAGGACCACTCCGCAGGGGAGGGGGGAGCCGAGGAACTTGTGGCCGCTGATGGAAATGCTGTCCGCACCACCGGCGAAGTCCCAGGGCTGGGGATCGGCCACAAAGGGCAGGATCATGCCGCTGAGGGCGGCGTCTGCATGAATATAGGCATTGGTGATAGCCAGTTCATCCAGGATGGCCCGGATCTTGTGGAGATTGTCCACGGCTCCTTTCATAGTGGTGCCGATGTTGGCAAAGATGATGGGCGGCACGTCGCGGTGGATGCGGAGTGTTTCTCGCAGGTCGCTATAGTCCATTTCCCCGTTGGGCTGGCTCTTGAGCATGATGTTCCGCGTATGCTGGAGCCGCAGGATTTTTGCCACGCTGTAATGCGTGTCCTCGGAGAAGTAGCAGATGCTCTTCGGGTGCAGCTCTCGTGCGACATAAAGGCCGTACATGTTGCCCTCGGTGCCGCCGGCGGTGACGTAGCCCCACCAACCGTTCTCCGGGGCGTGGGTCATGCGGGCAAACTCTGTGACGACCTCGCGTTCAAAGTCCTGGGTGTTGAGCCGGTAGTTGGAGCTGCCAAACGGGTCCCCGACGTTGTTGATGGAGTAGGCGAGGAAGGGGAAGAGATCCTCGAAATCGAAATCCTGATTGCAAGGGTAGCCGATGTTCCGCGGGCGAAGTTCATCGAGTCGCTCACGCAGGGCATCGAGACGCAGGCGGTCCACTGGCGATAGAGAGGGAAACTTCAACTGGGGTGGGTGAAGGGGTGCGGCTTTCATTCTGGCAGGTTGGAAAGCGATGGGCAAGCCTGGAAAAAAGTGTGGGAGATTGCCGGAATTCCGTCTGGCTGGTAGAGTGGTGCCATGAAGAAAACGAGTCTCTCAAGTCTGGCTCTAGCGTGGTGGGCCCTGGTGCTGATGCTGCTGCCGACAACCGTGCTGAGGGGGGATGAACTGGCGGAGAAGGGTTTCGCTCTCATGAAGGAAGAGGCTCTAAATGAGATACGTCTGGAGATGCCTCAACAAGCGGTGCTCAAAGTCCTGGGCAAACCCGCGAAGAAAGGAGCGGATGTGGAGTGGGAGGCCATAGGGGAGCATGTGCAGGAATGGCTGTACCCCGTGCAGGGGCTGACGCTGCAAATGGCCTCCGTCAAAAAGGGTGGGGCGAAGAAGGTGCTGTGCATCTCGCAAAAAGCACCTGGGGCGTTTGCAACCCGGAAGGGGCTACGCATTGGGAGCAGCGAAGCCGAGGTTCGCAAAGCCTATGGGGCTCTGGAAGACAAGGAGGCGAGTCGAAAGGGGGAGATCTTCGTGGCGGGAACTGTGTATGGCGGTCTGGTGTTCCACTTTGAGAAGGGGAAGGTCTCGGAAATCTTTTTGGGAGCCATGGCGGAGTAGGCCGGGGTCGCGAGGGAAAACGGGACGCATGCTGGCCGCAACAATCCGGGAGGACTCGCGTATCCGTTTCCTCCCGCATGAAGCTTCCTCCTTCCCTTTTTTCCGCGTCCCTGGGCCTTGTTGGCTCGCTGGCATTTGTCCACGCGGTTTCCGCTGAGGGCACCCCACAGACCCACGTCCGGAGCGAAGATCTCGCTGCGGACTCTTTGTTGATCCGCGATGTGGGGGAAGGGGCGACCTTGGTCCCGGTGGCAGGAGGGGCCAAAACGGTGTTGTGGACCCAGAATACGCAGCCGGACTTTCGCGGGGTGACCTTCGGGGAATCTTCTGTGCCTGGAGCCAGGCATCTGCTGGTGCAGCTGAAAGCACCGACCCCGGTGGGGACTGTGATCGTGCGCGGAGGGGGAAAACTGAGCGTCCTCAAAGAGGGCGTGGCCACGCCAGGGAGACCGACGAGCGAAGGGGAGTGGATCTCTGCGGAACGGCTGTCCACGGCAAAGGTAAGTCGCGAGGAAGTGACAAAAGACGAATTGGCCACTTGGATTCTGCCACCCGGGGCGAAAACGAGTGTTCTGCGCTTCACCCACGATGCGCAACCTTCTGACCCCAAGTATGCCGGATGGCTGGGAGGCGTGATCATCCTACAGGAGCGATACGCCAACGTGGCTCCTCAAGCCCAGGTGATTGCCAGCAGCCATGAAGAGGCCGCGGGCAAACTGATCAACTCCCAGGATGAACAATGGAAGACCTGGGACAACGGCACGGAGGGCGCAGCAAAGGTGGTGTCTCCCGAGAGGGCTGAGTGGGTGACGCTGATCTGGCCGCAGGCGGTGAAGCTCGCCGGGTTGGAGACTCTGGGCACGGGCTTTGGTACTGCGGAGGTGGAGCAGTATGTGGGAGATGCCGGCATGCACCCGAGGGAGGCCGGTGCTGCTCAATGGAAGTCCGTGAAGACCTATGCTGGTCTCTCCAGCGGCTACCCGCTACCTTTCAGTCCACGTGGGCTGATGTTCGACCAGCCCATCTCGACACGGGCGGTGCGCCTGCGGCTTACGTCGTCACCCCAAGAGGGGCATCCGCACATGAAATCCCGGCCCAAGGATGGGCGGAGGGTGTGGCTGGCGGAAGTGATGGCGCTGGCTCCGCTGGGGACGGCCGATCTGATAAGCGCCGTGCTGGAATCGCCGGATCAGAAGTTATTTCCGCCAATCCCGGTGAAATTCAACCTGAAGGAGCCTGGCGTGGTGACTCTGGTGATTGAGGATCAGGAGGGCAAACGCGTGCGCAACCTGGTGGCGGAGACCTCTTATCCTGCGGGTGAAAATACGGCATGGTGGGATGGGATGGATGATCTGGGCAGGGACCGTGATGCCGCCGAGCATGGCCTTTATCACATTCCCGGGCAGCCTGTTGCACCGGGAACCTACCGGGTCCGGGGGCTGGTGCGGAAGCCGCTGGAGCTGCGCTATGAGTTCTCCATCTACAATGC
>NZ_BATQ01000057.1 GCF_000739635.1 Verrucomicrobium sp. BvORR034
CCGGTCGTTGGCGACGGGTAGCCAGCTCAAGGTGCGCGAATCGACCCGGCCCCTTGGCGTTGGGGGGCGCGATGGTATGGATCTCGTCTTCCACCTCCTTGTCCACCCCATGGGGATTGATGAATTGCTGCCACGACGGTGGATCGTCGAGGCCGCTCGTGCCGATCTCGCCAGGCACACCGTAGTGATACAGCTTGCCGACCCGGGCGGTAAAGAAGCCGGCGTTCTTGAACAATTGCGGCAGTGTCACCGTGTCGGGAACCTTGTCCCGAAAATGAGGGTGCACGTTGGGTTCGTCTGTATCCGCTTTTCTTCCTGGATTGCTTAGCACGCCGGTGGCGGAGGGTTTGCGTCCCGTGAGCAGGGAGGTCCGGCTTGGGCTGCACAACGGAAACTGGCAATACGTGGTCTCGAATCGGACACCTTGCTTGGCCAGCCGGTCAATGTTCGGAGATTTCACCAGGGGATGCCCATAGCATCCAAGTGATGTGTTCAAGTCGTCCGCCATGATGAGCAGCACGTTGCGCGGCTTGTCCGCCGCCGCTGCGGCGACGGTTGCAGCACCGAACAGGAAGACGAGCAAAGCGGAAAATTTCATCCGCCCGAGAACGAGCCTGCCGGCGAAATCTTGCGGGTTTGGTTTGCCAGTTTCTAAGGTGTTGTATCGGGTGCAAGTGGCCGAGTGGGGCGGCTTGGCCTCTTGTCGTGCGAGCGATGCCCCCTGACCGCGTTTTTACAAACGCAGCTACGAGTTGCTTCTGCTGCGGTGCGGGAGGGGGAAAGCTTGTGGATGCATTCGTGAGAATGCGTGGGTGCAGGTGGTCGTGTAGGGTGGCTTGGTCTTTTGTCTGGCAAGCGATGCCCCTGACCGCG
>NZ_BATQ01000056.1 GCF_000739635.1 Verrucomicrobium sp. BvORR034
CAACGCCCCAGGGATAGATGGCCAAACTACCCTTGAGGGCTGTAGGCCCGGTGTCATCAAGTCTGCCTATGACGAGCATCCCTGAATGACGTCGGGCCTACAGCCCTCAACATCTAAAACGAGCGCCTGCCTTGGGCGTTGCCCAAGGCTGCAATGATGCCAGACCTTCGGCCCTCAATACTTTCACAAAAGGGAGATGCTCGACCTCTCCACTTTTCCCTCATGGCATTGCCCTATAGGCTGGACTCTTTGGGCCCTTCAAGCCCTGAATCATCATTTCAAACGCGGCCAGTATGAGCCCATCAGGGGCCACGCAGTAACGCAATGGAAGGCCTGGGATTGAGCAGACTTCAAAATGGTTCGCTCGCCTGACCTTCAGGCATGGGTCGGCTATCGCTGGCCTACTGGACTGGCGTTGCCTTGGGGGGTACCCCTTCGGCCATCAATTGTCTGGCGACGCGGGTTTGTGCGCGGCCTTCGGTCAGCATTTTCCCGGTCTTGGGGAACAGGGTGACCTTGGTACCTTGTTCAGCAGCAATGAGTTCCTGCCCTTGCCCCTGGATTTTTGGCCAACCTGTGAGCAGCAATGTCCCTTGCGAAGGGGTGTAGATGGCGGAATTCGATTGTCCGCGGTACTTTTTGTCATCCGGCACCCCGGTGAGCTGGACATTCACTTCGCCCTTGGCTTCGGCAAACTTGAAGGACTTTTTGTCTTTGCCGAGGTGCACTATCAACTGAGTGGCGGAAAGGTGGAACTGCGGGCTGGTCATTTTGACCTTGCCGTTGAACACCACCCGCTCGGCCTGGATATCCATCTTGGTGGCCTCATCTGCCGTGATGTGGAATCCAGAATCGCTCGGGACGGTCTGGAAGACGGAGGTGTCTTGATCAGGAGTGGGAATGTATCCAGGGATATTCTCAAGTGTCTTCCCCGTTGCCTTGACAGTGCTTGGTCCGGTCTGATCCAGCCAGGGGACTGCCGCGCCCGATTGTCTGGAGCCCAATGGACGACGTTGGATGTTGTCTCCCAATGTCGAGCCGCCTGCTGAGGGGTCTGTCTGCTCCCAGCCATAGCGCCCATGATCCATTCTTGCTCCAACTGCGGGTTCTGCATATTCGACCTTGTCAGGCAGAGGGGCGTGTCGCGCCACCTGCTGGATGTGGGCAGTGCGCGGAGAAGCCGCGAAACTGGTGTCCTGCATCCGGACTACCCAACCTGCTGCGGCAACAATGCCCAGCGGAACGGCAATAAGGTATGACGACGGTGACACGGCGTGGGCAATTTAGGGGCAATACTAAAGATATCCCAAATATTGTCAATGGTTAGATGATGTGCCTTTCAAAGTCTTGGCAAGCAGCGAATCGCGCGAAACGATCGCTCCGGCCCATCATAAAGATATTGCTTAGTGAGACAAAGGTATGGGTTTGCTAAAAATCAGAAAACCACTGTAGGAAAAGATGCTGGAATATTGATCTCGCTAGCAAAAAATTACCTTGCTCGTCGTTTCCGCATGTTGTCTGATCGCACGAAATCAAAAATCTCAATTTGAGACACAGCGGCAATACCATGTACATCTTTGCGCCTCAGCCTTGGACCAAGGTTAGGGGAGGCATTCTTATATTGGGGAATAGTCTCTTGAGATCATTTGGGGATGGGGGATGTGCGTGTCCTCGCCCGTTGGCAAGCCTCAACACTGAAGGCCTTCTCCTCAGCATGAATGGGTTGCCTTGTGTAGACATTGTCACTCCAACGCCGGCATCGATCCAGCAGATCGGTCGACAATTTTTCGTTATACCAGGGCGGTTGAGCCTAGCCATTGCTGTTCGGCGAATGGTCAAAGATCCCTAATCCAGTTTGTCATGAAATACTCCAGCCCTCTCCTTCGCGCCATGCGTCGCAGCTTGGTGGTTCCGGTGAACGCTGCCCTGTTGGTCTGTTTTGGGACTTGGAGTGCAAAGTCAATCGGCGGCGACACCACCTGGAACCAGGTTGCTGCGGGTGTCTACGACTGGAATATGGATGGCAACTGGGTGCCTGCTCCCTTTCCAAACTCTCCAGGTTCCATCGCCCGCCTTACCACGGCCACTGGCAGCCAGACTGTCGAGCTCGAGCAATCTATTACCCTTGGCAAGCTCGTTTTGGGGACGGCTGGATTCAGCACCGTGGCACCAGCCTACACTCTGGAACAAGGGGCTGCGGGAACTCTCGCCTTCGATCATTTTGGCGTGGGTGGTACTGCGACTCTGGAGAAGTCGGGGTTCAATACAGACTTCATCAACGTTCCAGTCACCCTGGTTGATTCCTTGCTGGCAAACATCAACGGAGGGGCTGTCAAGATCTCAGGTCCGGTCAGCGGCACCTTCGGCAGCGGTGTGACGGCCATAACCAAGGTTGGCAACGGAAATCTGATTCTCTCTGGAAGCAACACCTATACCGGTACTTCGCTAGTCAACGGAGGGCTTCTGACGATCACGCATGCAAATGCCCTCGGTGCCGGTGGTGCCGGGAATGGAACGGTGGTCATCAGTGGCGGCCAGTTGAAAATCGGTGGCAACATAACCGTAGCCAATGAACTTCTTACGCTCTCCAGCGAACGATCCCTCCTTGGAACAATCGTCAATCCTGAAGTCAATGGAGGTTTTGTAAGCGTTGGGGACAACTCGTGGTTGGGGGCGATTACTCTCGGAGGGGCCAGTCGAATTTACTCGAACTTTGGGATGCTTACGTTGGGCGATTTCGCAACTGGTGGTAATCAGCTGGTCTTGCGCGGAAGCGGGAACAAGACCTTTGGAGGTGCAGTGACGGGTAGTGGCTTCATCATCCACGAATCGGGCACGTTGCTCTTCAATCCCACGTCTGCGACTGGGTGGACCGGCAGACTGCGTGCATCGGGCGGCATAATCAGGATTGGTTCGGTGGCAGCGTTACCCAACAACGCAACACCCATTGAGATGAACAACGGCACGTTTCAGGTGTACGCGGATGCGGGCTTCACCACCGCGGGCAATATCGACTTTGCGAACAACAGCGGCACCTTGTATCTCGACAGGGCCTTGGGAGGAACTGGGCTCAACCAGATTTTCACGTTTGGAGAAATCTCCAGCATGAACAGTCGCACCTTTACAGTCAATGGGCGAAACGGCTACGGAGTTTCGTTTGCCGACAACCTGGACAATGGTGGTGTAGTTGCTGCAGGTGGGGATACAATGATCTTCACCAATAATGCGCAGGGTCTGTTGACGCTCTCTGGTGACATCAACTTGAATAACGCTGCTGCCCGCGCCATCACCTTCAATACCAACAACGGTAATGTGCTGGTCCAGGCGGGGGGCGGCGGGGTCGGGATCCTTGTTCAAGGTGGAGCCGGAGCGGTCAACCTTGTGAAGGCCGGCAATGGCACCCTGTTCATGACGGGGACCTTGCTTGCGTCGTCCATCACGGGTGGCACCTCAGTGAATGGTGGCGTCCTGGAAGTAAATACGTTGAACATCCTCGGCACCGGAACGATCAACATTGGCACAGGTACGACTGCGCCGACCAGCACGTCTGCTCCGACGCTGCGTTATGTGGGCACGGGAGACACCTTCACCCATGTGATCAACCTTGCCGGCTCCACGGGCAACGGCCGAATTGACGCCAGTGGCACTGGTGCGTTGGTGCTGAACGGAAACATCACCGCCGGGACGGCTGGTGCCAAGTCACTGGTGCTCGGTGGCACCAGCACGGCTGCCAACACCATCAATGGTACCATTGTCGATAGTTCAAGTGGTGCTACCGGGGTGATGAAAGTGGGCAAAGGCACCTGGGTTCTCGCTGGCAACAACACTTACACCGGCACCACTCAGATCATGAACGGTGTGCTGCGAATCAATGCGAATGCGACGGGAACCAGTGGCCTGGGCAATACAGCTTTGACCTTCGGAGCGGTTGCGACCGCTGAAAACACCATCCTTTCTCCAGGGCAGTCTGCGGGAGGGCGCTTTGAGTACAATGCCAATGCGGCAGGTACTCCGGAGGTTCTTGGGGCGCTGAATTTCGCCGCTGGTGAAGGCACTGTGGCGCTCATCAACAACGGAGGCACGTCGACGTTGACCTTTGCTTCCCTAACTGCGCCAACGATTGGCGCCACTGGCAACTTTACGACAAGCGGGGGTGCACTTGGCACGACGATTCGCATTGCATTCACTGCGGCTCCAGGAACTGCGCTCACCAACAACAATGCAATGTTGTTCTTCAATGGGGCTGACTACGCCTTTTACGATACCACCACTGTGGGCTCGGAACACATCCGTGCTTTAAACTACGGTACGGATTCGACCACGGCGGCTGCCGACACCTTCACGGCCAATCGCCACGTTTCGGTGACAACAGATGGAAACACCGGGGGCTCGATCACGCTGAATACTGTCAAGTTGTCCAACAATGCCACAGACCTTGTCGTTACGGGCACATTGACCCTGAATCAGGCTGCTGGCACTTCGGGCGGTATCCTCTCGACGGGGGCCACCCAAACCATCTCTGGTGGAGTGGGGATTACCACTGGCGGTGCTGGAGCACTTGTGATCCGCGTGGATGAAGCTTCGGACGATCTGGCTATCTCCACGGTGCTGACCAATGGCACCACTGGCGGGCTTGTTAAGAGCGGGTTGGGGCTCCTGGAATTGTCTGGTGCCAATGCCTACACTGGTACCACTTTTGTCAACCAGGGTACGGTTCGGCTTGCGGGATCGGGCACGCTTGGAGCGGCGGCAAATGGTCTGACGGTGCGGCAGGAGGGTACAGTGGATCTCAATGGTATCGCGCTGACGATCGGTGCCTTTAATGGTGCAGGCACGGTAACGAACGGATCTGGCACGTCAGCCGTGCTCACGATCGGTACGGGGTCTGCCACCGGTTTGTACACCGGCCTCATCTCTGGCAACCTTGGGTTGTCCAAAACGGGCACTGGCACCATCCGCATTACAGGTGCCCATACATACACTGGCGTCACCACCATTGGCGGCACTGGCACCACCAGCATCCTGGATGTTGTCAATCTTGCTGATGGTGGCGCGGCAAGCAGCATCGGCCAGTCAAGCAATGCGGCTGCTAATCTCGTCTTCAATGGGGGGATTCTCAACTACATCGGCTCCACCGTAAGTACGGATCGCAGCTTCACGTTGGGCGCAGGGGCCTCTGCCGGACGAATTAACAGTAACACGGGGGCGTATCTTTTGGGGGGCTCGTCGACTTTTGCTGGGTCACTGATCTTCTCTGGACCAGGGCCGATTGCTTTTTTGAACTCGGGTGCTCGTACTCTCACGCTGGGCGGGGCGTCAACCGGGGATAATGAAATTCGCCTGCAGTTGATCGACAACGGATCGGACAAGACCAGCCTCTCCAAGGAGGAAGCTGGACTCTGGATTCTGGGCAATGCTGGCAACTCCTACTCTGGAGACACCATCATTCGTGGAGGTGCTTTGCGGGCGTTGGATGGCACGACCCTTCCAACTGCCAGCAATCTCTTCCTCAATGGAACCACAACCGCTGCTGGTGGTGTGTTGGAAACCACCGGGGTATTTGACCGGGCTCTGGGAACAGGGGCTGATCAGTTGCGCTGGGGGGCGAACGCGGGTGGCTTCGGTGCCTGGTATGGCAGTCTTACCGTCAACATCAATGGAGATGGCGGCATGTTAACTTGGGGGACGACTGCCAATTTCCTGGCCGGAAATGCTGCGTTGATCTTTCAGAGTGCCACTTCCGAAGGAACGGTGGACTTCGTCAACGCTCTGAATCTGGGAACGGGTGCTGCACGTGTGGTGACCGTCAATGACAACGGCAACACGACTTTGGACTATGCGAAGCTGTCAGGCGTGATCTCAGGAGGATTTGTTGGGGCCGCGAATGATGCCTTCATCAAGAATGGAAGTGGCACTCTGGTTCTTGGTTCCAACAACACCTATGTGGGGAACACCCGCATTGATGCTGGCACTTTGGTTGTTTCCAAGATTGGCAGTGGTGCTGATGCATCATCCAGTTTGGGGGCGGGGCCAAGCGTGGCAGATGGAGGCTTTGTTCGCTTCAATGGTGGAACTCTTTTCTACATCGGTGAAGGTGAAATAACGGATCGGCAGTTTGTCATGGCTGCCAGCGGGACGCTCACGGCTGAAGGGACCGGGGCGTTGGTTATCACGTCAAACCTGGGTTTCTCGGGCGCAACTGGAACCCGTACGCTGACGTTGGGAGGCATAGGCGCGAACATCAACACTTTTGCAGGGATCATTGCCAACAATACTGCTGGCGGAGCCACCTCAGTCACTCATAACGGGTCTGGTACTTGGTTGCTCAGTGGTGCCAATACCTTCACTGGCACCCTCACCAACCAGCAGGGGACTTTGATGATCGCCAACAATGCGGCGCTCGGTGACATGACGGTGGCGCGCTCGTTTGTCATGAACGACAACGGCATCATCCACGCCCTGACGGATCTCTCAACACCCGGCACCGTGTCCTGGACTCTGCCTGGAAACATTGTCTATTTTACCGGTCCGGGCGGGGTCACCATCAACGGAACGTTCACTGCCAACCGCGCAGGGGACAACGAGATTCGGAACCAGCTCGATTTCGGAAAAGAACTGGTGTTTTCCAGTTCATCGACGTTGACTCTGTCCAACGACGCATCGGCCCGTATCTTGTCGATTAGCGGAACGGGCACCACCCGACTCAGTGGCATCATCAATGAGGCTGGCGGCGCAGCGGGTGATCAGCTCAGAATCACTGCGACCGGCGTGGTGATCATGGACGGTGCGGCCACCAACAGCTTTACCGGGGCCACCACCATCGGCCTCACCAACAGCGGCACTTCTGGAGGGACCCTTCGTCTCAATCGCACCACCTTGAATCCCTTGGGGACGGGGGCATTGCAGTTCGGTCAGGGCGGGATTCTTGAGGCGGCTGTCGATTTGAAGGGTGCCAATGCCCTCGGCAATAGTTCTGTCTCGATCATCGGTGGTACGACCTCTGCGGTAACCAGCACTGTGACTGGAAATCAGGATATTGATTTCAACGGCGCGTTCACCAACAACGGCAACAACAACACGTTTTTCAACAACCTTGACCCTTCCAAGAGGCTTCTCCTCTCCAATACGGTCAACTTGTCGAACGATGGCACAGCACGTAGGCTGACGATTCGTGGATTTGGTGAGACACAGATTACTGGCCAAATCGTCAATGGCAGCACATCCAACAGCGCGATCACCTACAACGGGGCGCTGACTGGCAAGCTGGTGCTGGGGGGGGCGACGGCCAACACCTTTACTGGTGGTGTCATTCACACGGGGGGCACGCTGGTGCTTGCCAAGGCCGATGCATTGTCCCCGTTGGGGACAACGGCGGCATTCCAGGCCCAAGGGGGCTGGCTGCAATCCACGGTCGTAGGCGGATCCACCATTGCAACGTCATTTACCCTTGGCGGAGCAGCAGGTCCCTTCTCGTACTTTGTCAACGGTGCCCAGAACATCACGTTCTCGGGAACTTCTACGAACAGCGCGGGCAACCACACCATCAACAGTGATATCACGGGTGCTGGAGTGTTGACGTTTTCAGGAACGGTGAACTTGAGCAACGATTCGACATCGCGGATCCTGACTGTGGGTGGTGCGGGCAACACGACCTTCTCTGGTGTCATCGCCAATGGCAACGGATCCACTGCGGGGGCATTCATCAAGGCCGGTTCAGGTACGGTCACGATGATCGCGGACAATACCTATTCTGGCAGTACCACGGTACTGGGTGGTGAGTTGGCCTTGAATTTCTCTTCGGTGACAGGAACGAAACTGTCGTCGTCTGCAGCGCTGGTGTTGGGATCAAACATCTTCCCGACCGCCTCCACGAATGCTGATTCCAACAACAGTTATGCCAATCCCACGGTGCGGCTCTTGGGCCACGCCTCCACCGCTGTGACGGAGACGGTCTCGGGCGTGACGTTGAATCAGGGTGGTTCGCGGATCATCCTGACTGGCGCGGGTGGTGCGTTGACTCTGGCTGCTGGAGCGATCACCCGCACCCAGTCGGGTGCGACCCTGGACGTTGCGATTACCGGGGCGGGTGTCAACATGTCCACCACGAACACGCTGGTCAATGGTATCCTCGGTGGGTATCTGACGTTGAATGGAACAGATTTTGCCGGCCTGAGCGGCTCCAATCTTGCGGTGGCGACCTACAGTACCAATAACGCAGTCAACACCTGGACATCTGGAATCAACGTCTCCAACAACGCCGTCTATGCGGGCACCTTGGGATCCTCACTCTCCGTCAACAGCATTCGATTTGGCTTCGCAGGCGGCTCGACCATCACCATTGGCAGCAACGTGAACCTCACAGTCGCGAGCGGTGGCGTACTCGTTAGCAGTGGCGTGGGCAACAATGCCAGCACCATCACTGGTGGCACCATTGATGGCGGTGCCGGTCTGGAGCTCATCTTCCACCAGCACAATACAGCCAACACGCTCACGGTTGCGTCACGGATTCTCGACTCCAACCGGGTGGTGAAGAGTGGCGACGGCACGCTCATCTTGAGCGGTGCAAATGCTTACTACGGTGAAACCATCATCAATGAAGGTCTGGTGCAGGCCGATGGCGGATCGGCCATTGGCGACTACTCGATGGTCACCCTCCGCAATGATGCGACGGCAGCCCTGCAGATCAATGGAAACGAAACCATTGGTTCCATTCAGGGGGGAGGCGCCGTCGGTGGTCATATCACGTTTGGCTCCAACAACATCACTGTGAATCAACTGGCCGTGACCAACTACGGCGGTGTTCTCACTGGTAGCGGAAACCTCTCGTTCCAAGGCAATGGCCAGTTTCGCTACTACGGTGCTTCCTCGGCCAGCTATACGGGTGCTGTCAGTCTTGACGGAAGCATGGCGGGCCTGATCCACCTCCTCGGAGATGGGGTTCAAAACCTGACTGGGGCCAGTTCTTTCACCATCAAGAATGGCTCCTTCTTGATTGACAACAATGGCAGCCGCCCCGTCAACCGCGTCGGTGACACGGCTGGAATCAGCCTTCAAAACGCCCGTGGACTGGTGGGTGGCGTGGCGAGCGGTCTGTGGATGCGCACGGATCAGGCTTCACAGGTTTACAACTGGAACCAGACGGCAAACACTGCGGACTACGTCAATCTAATCAGCGAATCCTTTGGAGCCCTCACTCTGGCCGGAGGGGACAACTATGCCCGCCTTGAGAGCACGGGCGGCGGGTTCCTGAGGCTGACGGCCGACAGTCTCGTTCGGAATGCGGGTGCCACGTTCAATGTCCGCGGCACCAATTTGGGGCTCGGGCCAAACATTGGGATCACCACCCAGCGGACCGCGTTGACTTTTACGAACGAACCCACTTCTTACCTCGTTGGGGGCGGCGGTGCCGCCAATACCACGACCATCAGCGTCATTCCATGGGCAGTGGGGCAGTCTGTCACTGGGGCAGTGGGAATCAACGACCGGGGTAACAGCTTCCTTACCTTTGACTCCGTAACCAAGTCGCTTCGCTCTCTCAATCTCGCCACGGAATATGGAACGAACTTTGAGACGCTCCTCACAAACGTCCGGATAGCCTCTTCGACGACCGCGTTTTCCAGTGCTCCGCTGGGTGCAGTCGGTGCCAATGTGCTGGTGCTTGATTCTTCCGCCGGCGGTGCGGTGGCTGTCATGGGAGATGGTTCAGGGGCGCTGACTCTCAACGCTGGCGGGTTGCTTTCCACTTCTCAGGGGGGAAGTGCCGCCACAAGCGTAGGTGGTTTTACCGACATCCTTACCAACACCTCCGAGTACGTGATTTTCACGCAGGGAGCCCACTCGTTGACCTTGAACAGCGGGCTGAACACGGCTGCGGCTTCCCTGATCAAGTCTGGTGACGGACGCCTCATCCTTGGTGCCGCCAGCAGTGTGGCGGGCACAGTTTATGTGAATGACGGCTTTCTTCAGCTCGACAACACCATTGCTGCAGGAAACATCATTGTGAATGGCGGCAGCTTGGTATCGAATTTTGTGGAAGCGCTGAACGACACGACATCCGTGAACCTGATGGATGCCAGTGTGTCCTATGTCGTTCTCAAGAGTGATACGATCAACAACATCAACGCCGTTTCCGGTGCGCGGGTGAACATCGCGGCCCCCGCTGTATTGACAATCAATGGGGCGCTGAACGCCCTCCTCACGGGTTCTGGCTCTTACGCCAAGGGAAGTGCTGGCACACAGGTCTTCGGTGCAGGGCACGGATACACGGGGGGCACTATCGTCAAGGTGGACACACTCCAACTGGACAACAGTGTGGTGGGCCTGGGCAAGATCTCCGATTACTCCGCGGTCACTGTGGAAACCGGTGCCACACTGGACTTCAACAGTGTTACGGAAACGGTTGGCTCACTGGCTGGAGGCGGCTCAGTCCTTCTTGGAACAGCCACGCTGACAATTGGTGCGGACAACACGAATACGAATTTCTCCGGGGGCATCAGCGGCTCCGGTGGCGTTACCAAGATCGGCACCGGCACCCAGATCTTCTCGGGCAGTAACCTTTTCACGGGACCGTTGACCATTCTTGGAGGCACCATGGCGCTGGACCAGGCAAGCGGTAATGCCCTTCCGGACAACCTTGTTATTGTATTGAACCGTGGTGGACGACTGGATGTGCGCACCAACGAGACGGTGGGGCAGATCACCGCAGCGAAAAACAGCAGCATCAACATTGCGGATGCTGGCGAGGTGTTGAACATCAACTACACCACGGCTGGACCCGTGACGCATACCCTGGACAGCAACTTCACCGGACTAGGCGGCGTCACCATCACCAACACGGGTGTGGGAGCGGCAGCGAATGCCATCACCCTAAACATGGGAGGATTTGCCACGCAGCAGGGTGCAATGACGATTGCGTCATCCGCTGCTTCCACGACGGAGTTCACGGTGAATATCGGGACGACCTCGCTTCCCCATCGCCACCTGAGTTCGGTAGCATTGCTTGACCTCCAGTCGGCCGTCAACAACACGCTCACAGTCAATGTGGGCCCGAACTCCGCCATCAACTTCTCCACCTATGAGGTGCTTGGAGGGCTTTCCTCTTCTGGAGCCGGCGTGGTGCGTGTCAACTTGGTCAACAACGGCAACATCTCCTCAGTCTCCGTAGGTGGTAACAACCAGAACACGACCTTCAACGGCGCGTTCGTCGGCAATAACGCACAGGCAGCGGTTTTCAAGACCGGCACTGGTGTGTTCACCATCACCAACAGCGCGATTGGTGACAAGAACGACGGTGTTTGGCGTGTTGATGACGGGACCTTGGCGCTCGGGGGCACTGCGGGGACGGATCGCCTGGACGGTGCGACCGTAGTGGTGCTTGGCAACAAAGGAGGGGCCACCGGCTCGACATTTGACATCACGACCGGAACCGAAACCATCGCCGCCATCCGTGGCGGTGGACGCGCCACAGGATTGTCCGGTGTGGGAAGTACGAACAACACAGACGCGAGCCTCGGAGGCAACGAAATTGGTGGCACTGGTGGCAACGTAAACCTCTCCGCAGGGACGACACTCTCAATCAATGCAGCGACTGTCACCAATGTCTTTGGCGGTGTGTTTACCGGGACTGGGACATTCCAGAAGCAGGGTTCAAGCAACTTGCTCCTCCTCGCGGAAGGTACAAGCGCTATGACTTACGCAGCAAACGCCGGAGTCACCCGCCTGCACTTCGCCAATCGTTCCGTGGCATTTGGCGAGGTGGCAAGCGCTGACGTGCGAGGTGGTTTGGCGGACGCCGCAACCCTGAACATGACGGCTGGCACTTTTGAAACAAGCGGCTTGAACGAAACAATCGGAACATTGATAGGCACTTCGGGGACGGTCAACTTGGGGACTTCCGCCTCCGCGTACGGCGCTGGCACAGGAAAGCTGACCATCAATAACTCCGGGAATGGGACCATTGCGGCAGTCATCGCTCAGAGTTCGGGTGGGCTCTTCAACGCGGCGGTTTCTGGCGCGCAACACGTGGGCGGACTGGTCAAAAATGGGCTTGGCAATGTCACCTTGTCTGCAACGAACACATTTGTTGGCGACCTTGCCATCAATCAAGGGACTATCACCCTTTCTGGCGGGAATGCGATAGCCGACACTGTGCGCGTGAGTGTGTCCAATGGAGCCACTTTGGCCTTGTCGAGCACAGAAGCGATCGGGTCCCTTAGTGGAGGTGGCAGTGTCAATCTCAACCTTGGGACTGCGAGAACATTGATCCTTTCCGACAACGGCAATACGACTTTTAGCGGTGTGATTTCAGGATCTGGAGACAGTGCTCTGTCGTTGCTTGGCGGCACTTTGACGTTGAGCAACAGCCAGACATATCTTGGAATCACAACGTTGCAGAACAGCGCCAAGTTGGTGCTCAATGGTGCCAACATACTGGCCGATACTGCTGTCAATGCGTCGGCAGGGACCTTGGTGCTTGGAGGGAGCAGTATTGTTATGGGCTTGGGCGCAACCGGCCTGGAAGTTCGTGGTGATGACACCGACCTAACTAGCGGATCGAACTACATCTACCAGCACATGGGGGGTACCGGTACTTTTCAATTGAACAGCCTTCTCCGGACCGTCAATACGGGTGCCACATTAAATGTTCACTTCGGAGCTGCCACCACGGATACAGCCAATACCTCTGCTGGAATCCTCGGCGGGTGGGCTATAGCTGACAATTCAACCTGGGCGCTGAATCAGACTGGGGGCCCGGATGGTGTGATCGTGGGTCTGGCGAATTCAGGGTACTCTGCAAATGTATTTGGTGGTTCCAATTCACATGTGGATGTCACCACCAGTTTCGGTGTCTCGACGGTCGTGGCGAATACGATTCGGTTCAATTCCGGTTGGAACAACACCATAACTGTTGGTGTGGGAGGCTCGATTCTGCTTCAGAGCGGAGGGATTCTGATCACAGAAGGGGTTGGGGCAGGCACTTCGACCATCACTGGAGGAACTTTGACTGCCTCCAACCTCGATGCGCAAGAGATCATCATCCATCAACACAACCGACAAGGGGCATTTGTGCTAGACAGCATCATCACGAATGCTCCGAATCCCACAGGCTTGACCAAGGTGGGACGGGGCACGGCGATCATCACCCAAAACAATACTGCGTCGGGTAACACTCGAATCTTTGAAGGGTTGATGGTGGTCGGGGATGGTGGGACCAATGGCCGGTTGACCTCGGGCAGCATCATTCTCCAAGGTATTTTGGAGTTCAATCTCAGTAGCACACTGCAGATTAACTCGGTGTTGGATAGCAGGACTTCAAACGGTGCGCTTAACTCCAGTCTGCCCCTATTCTCATTGGGTTGGCTCCGCCAGAATAATGCTGCGGGAACTTTGGTACTTGCGGCCGACAGTTTGGCCTACACCGGCAAGATAAGTGTGCTACAAGGCACGCTGGAAGCGAGGTCTAGCAACGCTCTGGGGGCGGCCAATACCACTTCAGGCGGGGTCTTCGTCGAGCAAGGGGCAAGGCTGCGTTTTGGAGGTGGACCCATCACTCTGGCGGCTAACAAGGTGATCGCACTTGAGGGGGCAACATTCGAGGCCCGTGACGCCAGTCACACATTTAATGGCATCCTTCAGGTGACGAAAGACAGCACCATCGACGTCGGATCCGGTCTGACCCTCACCTTCAGTGGCACCAATGACAATGCGATCTATGGTCTGGTGGAAAGCGATCACACATTTGCCGACCTCGCCTTTCAGGGCGCTGGGGGAGTGACCCAGCTCTCTCAGGCTGCGGTATTTGCGAACGCATGGGGGGACACCACCATCGGAACCGGGCATACCGTCCGCTTGGGCAACAACAACAACCTGGGGAGCTTGGGATACGGCAGCATTGTGAACAATGGAACGCTGGAGTTCCTCCGCAATGACACCGTCATTATTCTCGACAATGCTATCACTGGGACAGGGGACCTGATTTTCAGCCGCCCTGGGTCTGTCTTGCTGACCGGGGGCAGTACCTCAACCGGGAACATAGCTGTCGGCAACCCTTCGGTGGATCGGGCTCTTGTACAAATCGGCAACTTCGGCTTCGACGACTCTCTCAATACGGCCTCTGGGAAGACTGTCACCGTCACGTCTGTGGGATCCGGTCTGGATTCTCACTTCAGGTTTGGCACGCAGACCAACCTCCTCAATACCGACGCAAGTTTCGTGCTCGCCGTTGGTACAGGAAGGGATGCCTATCTGGTCAAACGTGGTTCAGGCGTAGTCCAGATCAACGGCACGATTACCACTTCGGGCGGTGCCGGTGGCAACCTGGGGACGATCAACATCGATTCCGGCACGCTTCGGTTTACCAATGGCATCGGGACTTCTACAAACCCGTTTGCCGGTGAAATCAACATGAGCGGCGGCGTTTTGGAACTCACTGGTACCGCCGACACCTACCTTGGGGGGGCAACGGGAGGCCTGCTGCAAGGTACAGGGGCAGTGTTTGCCTGGCGCAGTACTGGTACGCTCCACATCACGAGCGGTGGTCATACCTACTCCAACAACCGGGACAACCTCGCGGGTCTCTATGCTTACAACGGTACCATCAACTTGAACAACTCCGGTGGGAATGCCTGGTCCAACGACGGGTACATCTACCTGATGAACGGTGCCACGCTGCAGATCAACTCTGCTGGCGGGGAAACCATCGGGTCTGTTGGGATGATGAAGGGCTCCTCCATGGTGCTGAACACGACCTTGTCCCTCAACAATGGCGCTGGCGTGAACCGCATCTCCTTCCTCGCAGGGGACATTTCTGGAAGCGGTGGATTGGTCAAGATTGGCCGCAATGGCGGAAACAACGAAACCTCCCCCTCCATCGTACTTGCCAGCACCAACAACAGTTTCAGTGGGCAGGTTGTCATTCGTGTGGGTGGCATTGAAGTCTTGAACATCGCTGATGCAGGGGTGAACAGCTCCCTGGGATCAGGCGGAACCATCGTCATGGGAGACGACGGCACGGCCACCTCGACGGATCCCCAAATTCGCGCGTTCCTTGCGATTCACAACTCGACGGTGAATTCTTCGAACCGCGGATTCCTCATCACCGGCACTGCCACGCACAGTGCGGGTGGGGTGCGCGAGATTGGCGCATTTGGCAAGCAGTTGTTGCTTTCGGGAGATGTGACGAATGACGCCGGCACCACGGCGCGGGTGTTCCAACTCACGGGGAACAGCGAAGCCAACAACACCCTCTCCGGAAACATTCTTCAGGGTGCGGGAACTGGGGGCATGATCGTGCGCAAGGAGAGCACTGGCCGGTGGATTCTGTCCGGAACCAACACCTTCTCTGGCAACCTGGAAATCAACAACGGCTTCCTCGGCATCACCAGCGTGGCGGCCACGGGGGCCGCCGGAAACGAAATCCGGCTGGGTAGCGGTGGCAACACGGCTACTCTGGAGTGGATGGGAACCTCCACGGGGACGTTTGCCAAGAATCTGAATTTCAATGGAACAACTGGTACTGCCCGCATCAACGCGAACGGCACGGCCGCTGTCGTGTTCAATTCGGTCAGTATCACGAACAACAACAACCGCACCATTGCACTGGGCGGGACTTCCGCTCCGGGCGTTATCAATATCATCGCGGGCAATCTGGTGGACACCGGTACAGCGGCGCAATCGCTGACCAAAGACGGGCGTGCCACTTGGCGCCTCAGCGGGGCGAACACGATTGACGGGAGTTTCACCATCAACGCCGGCATCCTTCAGGTGCAGGGTTCACAGGCGATTGGTGACACCCGCACAGTGAACGTTGCGAACGGCCTCGTGCCTTTTGATGAAAACGGGAATCCTGTGGCAGCTCCTGCCACTTTGGAACTGCTCTCCAATGAGTCGATCGGGATGCTTCTAGGTGCCCGTGGTGGCATCGTGAATCTCAACGGCAACACCCTCACGATTCTCGGTAACACGACGGCCCAAAGCTTTCAGGGCAAGATCACTGGAACGGGTGGGGTGACGCTTGGCTCTTCCGGAAATGCCAATGCTTTTGGTCTGAACAATGTGGAAAACGCCAGCAGCGGTCTCCAAGGGCTGGCCAACTACTCTCAGTTCCTGAGTGACTACACAGGCGCGACGACCATCGTTAGCTCCCAGTGGCACACCGCCTATCTGGCTGATGTTGGCACTGCCAGCGGTATCGGGAAGGGTGACTCCACCAGCAACACGACGAACGCGGCGAGCCTTGTCCTCAACGGTGGAAGCACGAACTCCAGCAACAGCGGACTTCTCTATCAGGGCACGGCGAACGTGACCAATACCAACCGACTGTTCCGCCTGGGAGTTGCGGGTACTGGCACGGATGCCACTGGCATCTGGAACAGTGCAGGGATTGTTCACGGTATTTCCAACGGCACACTCAATTTCACGAACACCGCTGCGATCGAGTACACTGGTAGTGGTGCAAGAACGCTCACGCTCCGCGGCACGAACATCTCCAACAACACGTTCACTCCCATCATTGGGGATGGGGCTGGCGGTGCCACCTCCTTCCGCAAGGTCGAGGGGGGGACATGGATCCTGGCCGGTGCGAACACCTACACTGGGGTCACCAGCGTGACCAACGGCAAGCTCATCCTGCGCCATAATCTTGCGTTGGGAACTTCTGCAGGCGGTACGACTGTCTCTGGTGCATCGGGAATTGGTATCGAACTTCAGAACAACATCACGATCACCGGAGAGGCTCTCACTATCACGGGTGACGGCGGGTCACTCGGTTCCGGAGGAGCGAGCTCCAACATCTGGGCTGGCAATGTGGTGATGAACCAGAACGCTCGCATTTATGCCAGAGCTGGTTCGACCCTGGAGATCAGCGGAATCGTGAGCAGCGACACCAACGGCCGCGCCTTCAACAAATATGACATGGGTACGGTCGTGCTCTCCGGATCGAATACTTACTCTGGAGCCACCAGCCTCTTGGGAGGCACACTTCGCTTGAACTACGGTGCCAACAACAATAGCAAGCTCGCTGACGGCACTTCGCTGACGCTCGGCGGTACCGGTCTTGCCACGCTAAATGGAATGGCAGAGTACAACAACGCGATCACCCATCAGGTATGGGGACAGGGGGGCGTGCTTGAACTTGCCGGCGGCTCTCACACGGAGATTGTAAGCGCCACTGCGATCAATAACGGGGCCAGCAGAATCATCCGCAGTTCAGGAACTGCACGGATCGCTCTCAACGTCATCACCCGCAGCGTGGGCGGCACTTTGGACTTTGGCGAGGACAACATCGCGACGACCGACACCAACAACACCAACGGCATTCTTGGCGGATGGGCCACCGTGGGGCGCAATACCTGGGCCGTATCCGTCAATAGCGGAGCAGCAGACACACTGATCACAGGTCTGGTGGCGTACAACAACGACGCCTACGTTCCCACCTTCAATACCAATGTCGTGAGCTTCGCCGCGGCGGCGACCGACTTCACCACCAATACGATCCGATTCAATGCGGTCTCCGGTGGTGTACTCAACATGAGTGGCGCCAACAACTTCCTGCAAAGCGGCGGCATTCTCATGACAGCGGCCTCAGGTGCGGTCACCATTGAAGGGGGAAGTGCCGTGGTGCTTCGTCATGGGACGCAAGCGACTGCTGCGAACAGCCATGACCTTGTCATTCACCAGCACAGTGCCAGTGACTTGACCATTAATGTTGTGCTGGGTGAAAACATCACGGCCGGCAGTGCGAATACGCAGGGGCTCACGAAGACTGGTGCAGGCAAAGTGATCCTTACCCAGGACAATACGTTCCGCGGGACGATCAACATCTCTGAAGGCACATTGCAGGTCGGCAATGGGGGCAGTAGCGGCTCTCTCGGTGCTGGCGGCAGCACCTTCAATCCAGTGATCATGGGGGATGGGACCACGTTGATTCTCAACACCACGAAGGCGACGGAATACAACTTCCAGACGATTTCGGGGAATGGGCACATCATTCTTGCTGACACCAACACGCAGACTTTCCTGCTGGATGATGCTAATTCCAGCTGGTTGGGTCGTATCACCATTGACGGAGGCATCCTTCGGGTTCGTGGACAGAACACTGCGCTGGGCGATCAGCGGTCCATGGTCACTGTCAACGATGGGGGCACATTGGAAGCTTCAGGGTCAGGGCAGACGTTCAATACCCGCATTGTCTTCAATGAAGGCGCGGTTCTAGCCGCGCGGTCGGCTGTGATTTCGGCCGTGCTCACCAACACCACTGCCACGTTCAGTGGAAAAATGGAGTTCAACAACGCGACCACGGCGGGCATGTCGGTGGTCGTTGACAGTGCGCAGAGCTTGACCATCTCGGGTGTGATTCAGGGTGCCAAAGGGTTCACCAAGTCCGGCAACGGCACGTTGGTGCTTTCAAGTGTCAACTGGGTGGATGGTGCAGCCACCTTGTCGGGCCAGATTGTTGTCAGTGAAGGAACACTCCAGCTGGGTGGTGATGGTCAGCAGCGCAACCTTGGCGCAGTAGGCGTCAACAACGAGACGATCATTCTCCAGAATGGCCGCATCAACCTCAACAACGCTGACTTGAACTGGGCGGATCTCTCATCCCCGCAGCGTGAGATCGTCCGTATCAGCGGCACTGGCCTTGCAAGCGGTGCCACTGCCAACACAGGTGCCTTGATCAACACCTCCGGCACAGCCACCCTTGCCTTCCTGGAGTTGGGTGCAAATGCCACGGTGGGCGGCAACAGCCGTATCGACTTGGCGACCTACGACACAGACTCCTCCAGCCTGATCTCTGCCCAGCAGCCTCAGGTGGACGGCAACAACTTTGCCCTGAGCAAGGTGGGCACCAATGAACTGGTCTTCCGCGAAACGGCCTTTACCGAACTCGCGGCCCTCAACATCCGTGAAGGCACGCTTCGACTGGAAACCAATGCGCCCTTCATACCCATCCGCAATGAGGTGGGCAGCACCACCAACCCCACCTCCTCAGTTGGAAGCGGATTGGGAGCCATGTTGGCGGCAAACGTAGGCGTGGTGAATCTGAACTACGCGGGCACTCCCACGAATGATGCGGCATCTGGAGTTCAGAACGTCATGGCCATTCCCCGTCTGGACTTCTACAGACAGCATGGCGTGGTCCATACCACACCGATTAATTTCGGACGCGGCATCATCTCGCTCAACTCAGATACGCTGCCCTACGTCTATACGACACTGGCTGGCACCATGACTTTGACTGGGGCTGCCAACGGGACCGACTCGCTCTTTGTAATTGAAGGTGGTGGTGGCGGCACCAACGTCGAGGCTGGTGTCTACCGCAATCCGTTCTCCGCGCTGATCATTGATGCAGACGTGACGGGCACAGGTGGGTTCACCAAGCTGGGCACCCGTGAGTTGATCTTTACGAAGGACACCTCCTTCACTGGAGACGCCGTGGTCAACCGGTTCTCCAACAATGATTTCTACCTGGATCCGAAATACGGCAACCAGGGGGCCATGCAGATGATTGGCGTGGCCCTTGCTGGTGCAGGGACCTTCAACAACGCCAGCCGGATGGTGCTGGAGCGGGGCGGGGTGCTCCGCCTCGTCAACAACAGCAGCTATAACGACAAGCTGGGCATCGTGAATGCCAACAACAATGACCGTTTGAACAACAACGGCCAGTTGGTCATGCGCAATGGTTACTTGGTCTTCGACCTGGGGGCGACCGCCAACTCTGAGAACATCGGGAACGTCGTCATTGGCGAGAACACCGCCACCGGGCGCACCGCGAGCTACATTGATTTTGATCTTCAGAGTGGAGCCAACGTCACTCACAATATTGGTATTCAAAGCATCACTCGCAATGTGGGTTCCGTGCTCGAATTCCGCGTCTATGATTCGGAGGCGAGGTTCGGGGGAACCACGGGTGATAGCGTCCGGCTCCAGTTGCTGGATGGTGGTACTTCAATTGCTTCGTTGCTAACCGGCAGCGCATCTGGAGTGACTCGTCATGTTGTGCAGGGGCTCTTCGGCGGCATTGCCATGATTCCCCAGGACCATGCCTACCGCTTCTCTGGCACGCAGGATGCACTGGGGCAGCAGCGGCTCATGTTCTGGCGTGCAGCCAGAGACTTCATGACGACCGAGACCATCTCGGGTCAGACGTATCTCCGGCCGCTCGACGACAGTGAATACTCCCAGAACGCTTTTGTGACCGGGGGCAACGTAAACATCAGTGAGATTTCCTTCTACCAGCGGGATTCGATGAAGATCAACACGCTGCGTCTGGGCAATCTCAATGACAACCTGGGCAACAACGCGACTTCCCTGCCTGGTACCCGGCAGGTGGAGGTTCAGGACTCCTCCATCAGCCTGTTCCTGGATGACAATGTTGTTCTCAACATTGCGTCAGGGATGGTCATGGGTGCCTCTTGGTCTGAAGGCGGCCTCGTAAACGGTCAGCAGCAAGTCATCTTGGGTGGGACCTTGCAGTTCGGCAGCAAGGAGGCCATCTTCCATGTAGTGGGCGGTGGCTATGCCACCGACTTTGGCGGAATTCGCGGAGACAACCGACTTGAAGTGCGCTCCACGATTGCAGGGACGGGTGGTCTCACCAAGTCAGGCACGACGGAACTGCGTTTGGACGGGCGGAACACGTTCTCCGGACTAACCACCGTCACCAACGGCAATCTTTACATCAGAAACGGTGAGGCATTGGGTGCAGGGAACGCTGGTGCCTTTGATGGCACTGCGGGTCCGAATGGCAACATCGTCACGGGTTGGGGACAGATCCTTCAAGGCAACGGAAGCAACATTGGCTCTGCGAACGCTCGCGAGGATCTGTATGTGGGGGTGATCAACCAGAGTGCCATTGTGCTCCGCTCGGATACTTCAGTGAACTCCTGGACAGGTAACATCATCATCGACAACGTCGACAATGCCGGCATGGTCGTGAACACGCCAGTCATTCAGACCAACTCCCAGGATACGCTGATCCTCAACGGCAGCATCGCCGGCGGCAGCACACTGGTCCTTGAAGACGGCCTTGCGACCTCGCTCGATTCCAATCCCCGCGTCGTCACTTTTAACTCGGCTGATACCGCAAACGGCGACGGCTGGATTCTGCTGAAGAAGGCAATCGGTGACCGGTATGTCGGGGGACAGGCGGTTTCAATTGCGGACACCGTGTCCACCCAGACGACCATTGCCGGCGTTCGGACCAACGAGAATCAGGCGCTGGCAGTGACGTTCAACCCAAGCAGCAACGAGGCGATCTACGAAACCTATGAGTCATGGGCGGCAGTGGGTAGGCTCACGATGAATCGCGGATGGCTGCGCTACATGGGTGACGGGGACTTCTATGCTGCAGATACTGTTGCCAAGATGGGCATCACGAGCACCAATCTCCCTTCCGGCAACGTGGGCATCCGTCTCGGCAATGGCGCTGACGGCGGTGTTGGGGCACTGCTCCTGACCAAGGCAGGTCAAAGCTTCGCTGCCAGCGGCCAGCTCAACTGGCAGCAGATCAACAACAATGCCAATGGCCTGACCATCATCGGCGGCGAAAACGAGAACGGTGTGGTCACCTTTGGTAATGGCGCCGGACGGTTCGATACCGAGCGTCTTGTGGCTTTTCACGCCTCTATGGGCGGCGAGGTGCAGGTCAAGTTCCAGATTACCACTGGGGGCGGGGCTGCGGATTTCATGAGCAAGATCGGGCGGGGCACGGTGCGGATGCTTGGCAGCACCTTGGGCGGGGGGAACATCAATGACGTCGGTATCTTTGGTGGCACGATGATCTATGACTACCGGACCAACAACACGGTGATGAATGACAACACCGCCATCCTGAAACTGGGTGGTGGCACATTGCACCTTGTTGGCAACGCTACGGCGGACACCACTCAGAATTTCCAGCGTGCCGCAGGTACGGGCAGCACCTCACAAAACACCTTCAGCGTGTTCAGTGGTGGCTCTCAGATCGTGGGTGAGGCTGCCGCAGGGCGTGCTCTCAACATCAACATCGGAGCCGATGCTTTCGGCTTGGCTCAGCCGAACCGGACGATTACCCGCAACGTGGGTGGCACGGTTGGATTTGTGGGAACAGGAGCAGGAACGGTCAACATCACCTTGGCCGGTGCCAACGTGCCCCGGAATGTCACCTTTGGTTGGGCGACTTACGGGACAAGCATTCACACCGCCTTGGACTTTGCCATGGTAGATGCCACGGATGTCGTAGCGAACAAGGTCAAGGCCATCAACCGTAATCCCGGACACAACGTGAACAACGTTGCGGCCTGGGGGGCAGGCATGGATGTCAGTGAAAATGGAGGCGCTGGCTTCACCGGCATCTTGGGGGCGAATCTTGCCATCAACACGCTGCATTTTGACGCCAGTACCGAGAGCCTCGTGAACCTGGGGAGCAATACTCTAACCGTGTCCGGCGGGGGCATCTTGGTGAGCTCGGAGGTGGGGTCGTTCAACAAGACCATCACAGGTGGTGTGCTCACGACCTCAGCTGTCGCGAGCAGCGGCATGATGACCAATGGGGAATTGATCATCCATCAGTACGGGTCGGGGATTTTGACGATCGGTTCGACTCTGGGGGATGCCAACCTGACCAGTGTGGTCATCAACGGGGTGCAAACCACCATCAATGAGGTGCTGGGTGCCTCGCCCACTCTCACTCCTGGCACGGTCCGTCTCACCGCAGCCGGCGGCAATCAGCAACGCGCCTTCTATCTGAACGGGGGAATTCTGGAAGTGAGCAATGAAAACCAGCTGGGCTTGGTGGACATTGCTTCAGTCACAAACCTTCTCTTCCTCAATGGTGGTACCTTCCGCTGGACCGGCACCGGCACCACCATCCTGGATGAACAGCGCCAGATCCAGGTGGGTGGCAACGGTGGGGTGATCGACGTGGCCAACTCCGATGCCGTCCTCGGCATACAGGGGGAGGTGTTCACGGATGTCAACACGACCAACCTGATGACCGGTGCCGGGGCCGCTTTTGGTGGCAACGACATCATCAAGAAGGGTGCGGGTACTCTGCTGATTCAAGACCTTACTGACGCCAATGTGGGCTTCGGCGGGCTTCTGGACATTCGGGAGGGCACTCTGCGAGTCAGCGGCGCCCGCTCGAACTCTGGCACCGCTGCGAACACCATTGTGGTGACAAACATGTTCGGAACGAACAGATCGTGGCTCGATGCCACCATTTTCCGCCAGGGGACAAACTTGGAATTCCGCATGGGTGACCTCCAGACCGCCAGCCATGTCTATCAGATGCGTGAGAATTTCCGCTTTGATGGCAACAACGTGATCTCCATGCAGCGTGCGGGGGCCAATGCTCACATCATCCATCTTGATGGGGTCATCGACCTCGAGGGTGCTGTAACCGTGGATATTACCACAGGTCACGTGATGCGTTGGAACAACGACGGTGGCTATCTGACGGGCTCGGGCAACCTCATCAAGACTGGTCTTGGGGAACTTCAGTTGCGCGAAAACAGCCCTGACTGGACGGGGAGCGTCTCAATTCTGCAAGGTAAGCTGCTTGCGGGAAGCCAAGGGAAACCGCTCGGAAGTGGCACGGGTGCCATCACCTTGGGCTCTGCAGAGCATACCGGGCTTGCCTGGTTGAGCCTGCACAATGAGACAGGTCTGCCCATTGCGCTGACCCTCGAAAACGACATCAACGTCATCTACAATCCGCTCCAAACCAAGCGGTTGGGGCTGACGTTGCCCGCTGCCAACGGTCAGGATCACTACCTGAACGGTGATATCACCATGGGGGACCATCTTGCCCTGTACATCGAGGACAGCACGATTCCCACAGGAGGCAAATTCGACTGGATTCACTTCAATGGACAGTTCAAAGACGACCTGGTGAACAACCGTTCCGGCAACCTGGTGCTGCGCTTTGACAATACCAGCGGTGTTGAAAACGATACAAACACCAACGGTGGTCAGAGCTTCGGCTACTTCAACTTCAACAACGACAACTCGGGCTGGAGTGGAGACGTGGTGGTGGCTACCAATGCTTCCTACTTTTACAATGAGACTACCATCTTGCGGTTGGGGCACGACAAGGCGCTGACGGAGAAGAACGAGGTAACGATGAACTTCAACTCTCGTCTCCAGGTGGCAGGCAACAATGTTACCATTGGTGGTCTGATCACCCAAGGGGGCAGTGGGCAGCCGCAAGGTTCCACTGGCAGCAGTGAATTCATTGAGAACGCTGCGGCCACGGAAGGTACGCTGACCATCAAGCAAACCACCCCAGCAGAGGTGGAAGTGCTTTGGGATGCTTACTTCCAGGACGGAACCACGGCCAGCCACTTCATTCAACCTGACAGCGGCACCACCTCATCCTCACTGAATCTTGTCAAGGACGGCCTCGGCTGGGCCACATTGACTCTGAACAACAACTATACAGGACTCACCACCGTGGCCCAGGGTACGCTCCAAGTGGGTCGCAACGGCTTCGGCGACACGGGTGCGGACTACAACACCAAGGGCACCCTGGTCAACGCCGGGGCAACATTGGCCGGTACTGGCGTGGTTCAGGGGGGCGCTTCGGTCACCCATCAGGTCAACGGGAACTTGAAGCCGGGCGACTTCGGCGGCGAGGGGAACGGGACCCTGACGTTCAACGGCAACACGGCCTTCGGCAGCACGGCGAACATCTACTTCCAGATTTCGCACGCCACCTTCAACGCCCCGGAAGTGCTCCATATCAAGGACACGGCCGCAATTGCAGCCATCCCTGCCAAGTATGCCACTACTCTTAATGACATCGTATTGACCAATCAGCACGACCACGTTGAGATCAACGGAACGCTTACAGTGGACGCCAACACCAAGTTTATCATTGTGGACAACGGCTACAACCCTGTCGCGGGTGATGTATTCAACCTTATTGACTGGGTTGGTGCTTCTTTGACCGTAAACACGGGTGGAGAAGTTCGTTTCGGTGGTTTGTTGGGGGCGCTTGATCTCCCCAACTTGGGACCTGATTATCGTTGGGACACCAGCCTGTTTAACAGCGCCGGCATCCTGGTGGTGACAAGTGTGCCAGAACCCGGGCGCATGGCCCTATTGCTTCTGGGCCTAATCGTATTGTTTGGGGGGCGTTGCCGTCGCAAAATGCCTTGATCGCCGCCGGTATTTTCAGAGTTGCGCATCGCGTGTGAAAGGCGTCCAAGACTCTTCCGGAGGTCTGCGTCCCCGGGGAGCCTGGGCCACCAGATCCAAGCCAGCCCCATCGACATTGATGGGGGGGAACGGGTAGTGTAGGGTAACTGCTTATATTGATTTAAGGGGGTTCTTTCCTTTTCTGAAAGGAAATGCGTGTTTTCACATTGACGATTCTTGGTAGTTACATTGTAATCTAGGCGATTAGAAAATTAAGCGCCTAAATTGTTCCTATGAGACTCACCCACCTCAACCTGCATCGCCTGCGGCGAAACAAAGGCGTAGCTCTGATTCTGGTAATCTCCGTGCTAGCGCTGTTGACGATATTGTCGGTGGCGCTTTTCTCGGTGTCCGAAACTGAGCGATCATCCTCGGCTGCTCAGTATGATCAGGAACACGGTCGCGAACTGGGCGACACAGCGGTGAACGTCGCAATGGGGCAGATCTGGCAAGGCACTAAGAGGAAAACCAACTCCGGCAGCGGTCCTACCGCTTTCCTGTGGGCCTCACAGCCAGGCGCGATTCGTCGCTACAATCTGGATGGCACGTTCAATGCCGGATTCCGTCTGTACTCCAGTTCCCAAATGATTGTTACCGGGAGTGAGACGGCGATGATTGGGGATGCTCCTCCACCGAATTGGAACACCATGCCAGCAAGGTATGTCGATCTTAACGATCCTGTAATTCGACCCACGCCAGGAATCGGCACAGGAGCCGCAGTTTATTTCCCCATTATTGACCCCCGGGCCTACGTAGGTGATTCCAGTGCTCAGAGTATCCGAAACATCGAGGGATTCAGCTATGGAACAAGATCGTTGATTGCTGGCGCAGGAGGCGGTTCTGACATCTATGGGGTCAAGGTGGCTGCCAACATGGATGATACCACCGCACGGTTGGCCATGCCTGTTGAGTGGTTGTATGTGTTGAAGGACGGCACTCTGGGGGCGCTAAACGGCTCCAATGAATTTGTCAAGCCCAATGGATCGGTGCTTGCCTTGGCTGAAGCAGCACAGAATCCGATCGTTGGCCGGGTCGCTTTCTGGACTGACGACGAGTCCTGCAAGATCAACATTAATACCGCCAGTGAGCCAACAGTCTGGAATACACCGCAGGTCTTCCATGAGCGGGACATCTGGTGGGCACACTATCAACCTACCACCTATGAGTATCAGCGTTATCCTGGCCACCCTGCCACGGTAGCTTTGAGCTCCGTTATGTTCCCCAACCAGGACATGGATCTGTATGGTAAAGATCCATCCAGCGCTTCCTTCAAGGCAATCCTCCGGAAGAAAGAGTCAATCTACAACTTGGCACCAAAGATCAACTTTGGTGGTTCGAAGGCTGGGAGTGAGCCCTACTGGAAATTTGTCGACAATTTCAAGACATATCAGTCGGTGATGTATGAGCAGTACGTCAGCTTGGCTCAGTCCGTCAAAGAGAGGCTGTACGCCTCTGTGGATGAGCTCTACTTCTCAAATGATCTGGTCAACAAGAAGCGTGGGTTGGTGTCGATGCTCGACGACAATGGGAGTGCAACATCGCAGAACCTTTTCTCACTGCCAGGGGAGGCGGCATCCAATGATAAAGTGATGCTAGAGCGGGCTCGGTTCTTCCTGACTGCAAACAGCCGGATGCCAGAGACCAATATGTTCGGGACACCCCGCATTGCCATTTGGCCTGTGGCGGACGAGTCCAAGGGCGCGGCTTTCCGTACTGGGTTTGATCAGCTCATCGCCTTCTGTTCGTCGATGGGGCAGCGTACCAATACCAGCACTGCCAAGAGCTACTTTTTCCGGAGGAAGAACGCCTACAGCCCTACTGAGGATATTCAGATTCAGCGCAATGCAGCGTTGCTGTCCTATCTGATGTCACTCATGCATCAAAAGATGCCCGGTGGTGCCACGTTTGCCACCAAGTATCCAGATGACTACAAGCAAATCTTGGTCGAGATTTTTGACTATGTTCGCGCAACGAATCTCTATGATGGGTTCTTGGCTCCGAAAAAAGAGGATCTTCAAAAGGCAGGCGGACCGTACGACCTGAACAATGGTACCAAATTTGGCAATGGACCTGGTGAAATCAGCGCGGATGGTCAAATTTACAGGAACCGACCCAAGAATTTTAAGACCTTCACGTATGACCGGGCAAGTGCTAGTGAGACTCGCACCGGCAGTGACTTGGGTGGTGCTGGAACTGAGCGCCAAGTGGAGCGTAACTTCCCTGGACATGGCATGGTCACACCTTCTCAGTTGGAAGGTGGCACATACATGGGGTTTGGGCGTTTCCTGACTCTCTCTGAAGTTGGATTTCAGTTCATTTGCACGGCAGATGGCACTACGGACAAGGGGAGCTATCGTACTTTGGTGCCTGGCACCGAGCCGAATACGTGGGTCAAGGGTCCAGTCGCCAGCGGCGGGCGGACAGCCGTTCGCATCATTCGTCATACCGGTGGTGGCAAAGGGAATGGATTACCGGGTGAATACGATGATTCCTTCCTTGGCAAGAGGGAGAAACTCTTCTGGTACTCCAACTATCCTCCCCGGCCGACTGCTGCAACAATGCGCAATTTTTATGGTGTGGATCCTAATGCGGGACCAGACAAGCCCAATAGCCCTTACAACCACCCTGGATGTCAGCCGGCAAACTGGAATGCTACACTTCGCAGCGGGGCGCCACCTCTTGCCGCTGGTGAGCGGCAGATCCAAGGCATGCTTGTGCTGAAGTTGACCATGCCCGCAGCTGGTTTCACTGAAATGAACGCCGACTTCACCCTTGAGATCGAAGGGCTGGGGGAGATGACCTTGAATGGCAACGAGCTTTATGGCCGGTCAAACAACAGAATGTTCTGGAAGTCGCCCCAAAACGTCTTTGACTCCACCCATTGCCGTCCGGTTGGTGGGGCCATTAGCTCCCATGCAATGACCGTGAATCGGCGAATCGGAACACAAGGGCAAGTAGGAATCAGCGCCGACGTGGGCTACGATTCCAGTGCGAATTCTGGAGGTGATCCACATCGTGGCACGAAGAATTTCGATCTCACGACTCGATTTGTCACGGTTGTGCCGGATGGCCAGGACGCTATGCAATTTGGAGGTGGTCCGCTTATCATCAAGCTCTACAGCGGCCATTTGACCACGGACGAAAACTTGGTGCAGACCTTTTCGCTCACCATGCCATCCCGGTCCATCCCTGTGCCGCAACTAGTTACCCTCAGCTCAGACCATGAACAGTGGCAAAACTCTGATGGCACCGTGGACTGGAATGAGGCTACGGATGCCCCACGTTGGTGGGCGCTCAACTTCTCTGGAGCGTTGAATCGCTTCGTGGGTGCCTGGGTCGGCGCGGCCGGCGGTTGGAATAGCGTTAGTCTGCAGAACGATCTGAATACTCCTTTGGCAACTCGGACCAAAGGTCGATTCTTCACCAATGGCGGCAAAGACCGTACTACAGCGGGGAATGCACCGCGCGGAGCCACTACACTTTGGGCATATGAACCAGGTGGTGGCAACTTCAACTCCGGCCTGATTAACCCAACCAACCCCGCCCAAGACTCGGCTTCCGATGTCCACAGTGACACTAAATACTCCGACACTAAACCCGAAGACGGTGCGGCGCGTGATTCCCGTGGGGCTGACACGCTTTTCACCATGGTGCCAGTGCACGGGGATACCCGACTAGTGGCGGCAACGAAAGAAGTCGGACCAGACATGTGGGTGGAGCATCCGCGGAATAATCTACTTGGCTTGGATAAGCCTGGAACGAACAGTTCAACCTCGTTTCGGCAGTATGTTGCTCACAATCTCAACCGGTTCTATAGCGACACCGATGCCGGATATGACCGCGGTGATGTTCGCTATCGGCTGATTGCTAATGCGGCTTACAACGGCGCGAGAATTCCAGATGTGCCCTCCTCTGTTCAGCCGACCTTCGTCAACAATGCCCGCCGCTATGGTGACTTTGACAACGGCATCGCAGGTTTGCGTGATGGACCATACATCAACAAGCCTGATGAGGGAGATGCTGCGCTGACATTCCACGCATATGGTAACAACAACTCGCAGACAGTGCGTCTTCCCAATGCGTACTTGGCGACCTACGACTATGGTTGGCTGTTCTCTGATCCGGGTGAGAGCTTCATGACGCCCAACAGAATTCTTCCTTCTCCTGGCATGTTCGGGTCATTACCGACAGGGGTGAAGTCCAGAGAGCCTTGGAAGACGTTGCTCTTCAGGCCGAACCTCAAACCTTCCACCAATGCAACCTATGGTCCCGGTATGGCCAATCATCCGGGGGCGGCCTCTTGGCAGAAGGGTGTGGATCCAGCAGACCATTACTTCATGGATCTGTTCTGGATGCCCATCGTTGAGCCATACGCCATTAGTGAGCCTTTCTCGACGGCTGGAAAAGTGAACATCAACTATCAGATTGTTCCCTTCACTCACATCCGCCGTGCTACGGGCATTCATGCGGTCATGAAAGGTGAAATCATCAGAGCCATCCCGCGGGATGACGCTGGAAACTACCTCAACATGCCTGGTACCACCAAAGATGTCACGACGACTGACAATTACATGTATCGTCAACCTTGGACGGATGTGTCAACCCGGCAGGTGCCAGGGGCGAACATGAAGCAGTGGTATCGCAGCATTGAAGTGGAGAAGCGTGCTGGTACAACAGTGACCGGAACGCTGAAGCAGTTCGAAAGTCGGTTCAATTTCACGGAAGAGAGGGACTATACACCTCCAACGGCACAGGCCGGCCTGTTCCGCACGGCAAGTCAAGTGTGCGAAATCTACTTGATGCCCAAGAGAACGTCGGCAACCGGTGACGGCAATGATGCCACCGTCTCTACGGACTACACCCCGCAAACGGTAAGTGACTTCTGGGCAATTCGCCGACTGACAGGGGACAACACCAAGGAAAAGCCTTACACCAACATCTATGGTAAAATCACCACCCAAAGCAACACCTTTAGAGTGCACTATCGTGCTCAGGTAGTGCGGAAGGCCCGCTCGGTGGAAGCTAACAGGTTTGTTCCTGGTCAGGATGCGGTGCTCACTGACTATCGCGGTTCGTCATTGATTGAACGGCGTATTGATCCCGGCAACCCGGACATTCCAGACTATGCAACGAGTACGAGCCCCACGAGTTTGAGGCCGCTCGATGACTTCTACCGGTTCCGCGTGCTGGAAGTGAAGCGGTTCATGCCCTGATTGGCGCTCATTTTTTTAACAGCCTCTCATTTGCAACTATGAGAATTCATTTTGGTATCAAGTCGTTCAAATCGTCCGCAGCATTTTCGTTGCCGGAGGTTGCCATAGCCGTCGCCATTGCCGCGCTCGGAATCATTTCCATTCTGGGGATCATTCCCACTGGCCTGGAAAATGTGAGGAAAGCGGGAAATGCTATTGCAACAGCTCGAATCTACCAACAGATGTTGGGAGAACTTCAGGCTGCGGATTGGGGCAACGAGCAGGGCGGCGGTTTGGGCTGGACGAAGCTTAGCGAATATGATGGGGCCAGGCGGTACTTCGATGGTGAGGGAACCCCTCTTGGTGTGCCGGGCGTTGGCTTGAACGATGCACTACAGATGCAGTTGGCCTACGTGGCTGAGTATGAATTTGCCGGTGGGGCGCAGGGTCCGTTGCTCTCAGGGGGAGCTAGCGCAGCCGTAGGGCAGAACAATGACCTCAAAAATGTGCGGATCCATATCGCGGTCACCCCCAACCAAGGCTATGTCTTTGAGGACAAGACGGGGGGCAAGCATGAGAAACGGGCTTTTACAGTGGCACGACAGTTTTGAGTTGTCACGTGGAACAAATTTCAAGTAAGATTACTAATTCCCCCAAATATGAGAGGTTTCAACCGAACCTTGTTGGCAAAGTCATCGAAAAATCGCATTCCAGGCTTTACCCTTGTGGAAGTTTTGGTTTCGATGACCGTTCTTGCGGTGCTTATGATGGTTGTCACCACCGTAATGAGTGATGTCCAGAAGTCGTGGAGACAAGCAAACTCAAAAGTCTCAGAGTTTCGTGAAGCAAGGCGGGCATTTGACCGAATGGTGAATTCTGTGAGCCAAGCCGAGTTGAATGCCTATCTTTGCTATCGATATGCAGGTTCGACCGATCCATTGACACCGCCTTCAAAGACTCTCAAGGATCAGCCGTCAGGCTATGTTCGATACTCTGAACTGCAGTTTGTATGCGGTCCGTCGAGTCTGAACGGTGCTGTTAAGCTCACCGGCCTTTCGGACTCGCTTTCGCCAGGGCATGCCGTGTTTTTCCAGGCTCCGATGGGGACGTCGAATCAGTACAGGCTCCCTACAGCCTTGAACGGGTGCGGGTTCTACGTCCGGTTCGGTGATGACGCAGCCTACCGCCCTCCGTTCCTCAACGGACTGAGCAAGAATCCTGTCAATCGGTATCGCTTGTTTGAGTTTCGAACTCCTGCTGAGGACAACACGGGGTATGATACCAACCAGCCTTGGTATCAGGAATTCGCGTCCTGGAGTCGTCCGATCGCAAACAATATCATTCTGCTCATCATCTCACCGCAACTCTCAAATTCAGATGCCACAGGGGCCGGTGGGCTTCCCACGTCCATTGCTCCCAATTACATCTATGACAGCAGGCCTGCAGGGGGGGTCTCGAGCGGGGATCAGACTCAGCAAGAATATCAACTTCCGCCAATGGTTGCTGTGACCATGGTTGCAATAGATGAGGCGACGGCCTCCAATCTGGAGTTGGACTCGGGTGCGAATCCACCGCTAGCGGCGGAACTGGATTCGGGCAATCTCTTCAAAAACGCCAACTCCTACCAAGCTGATCTGGAAAAGCTTGAAGGAAACCTGGTCGCCAAACGTGTGAATTTTCGAGTGTTCACTGCCACTATCCCGATCCGAGCATCAAAATGGGGCAAAGGTACTAATTCCTAGCCCATATTCCACGATCAGCGGAGTCTTCTGAATATGCAACTTCATATGCTTGTGCACCAATCACAGGGAAATAGAACTCGAAACGCCTTCACTCTCATTGAGTTGTTGGTGGTCATTGTTGTGATCGGGGTGATCATCGCAATAGCAGCTCCTGGTCTGGTGGGAACGATGGGGGGCATGAGGGTGTCGCAGGCTGGCGAAATGATCGCGGGCGAAGTTTCGGCAGCTCAAGCTGCAGCGCAGAGTATCAATCGTCCCATTGAAGTGCGTTTTTATAAGGTGCCGAGTGTTGAGGATGATCTCAACGGCACTGCAGGTGGGAGCTATCGAGGAATCCTGCTGTTGGAATACTACCACACTGGCGAGGTGGACCCGCGCACGATAATCTCTGGTGGCGGTGGCGCTCCGGTGTTCCTGAGCACTCCGCTCGCGGTCGTGCGGAAACCGATCTCAGTTCTGCCCAACGGAGTGGTGATTTCAGAGCAGCAGCAGCTGTCGAGTCTTTTTAGTGCTGGTGCGTCATCGACCTCTTCGAGCCAAGCCTCGATTCCAACTATCGTGCGTCGTGGAACGGGGTTTGAACCCTATGATTTGCCTTCCTCAGAATATCACTCGCTGGTAATCTACCCTGATTCCACCAATTTGAACTCGGCTGGACAATGGTTTGTCACGGTGGTCCCCGAAGGGGATCTCCAAAAAGCACCTGCAGATCTTGTGAACTTTTTTACTGTTCAGATTGACCCGGTCAATTCAAGATTGAGCCTCTACCGGCCCTGATTTTTCCGTCCCTCAGCACATTTTCCTACTCTCGGCGTTCTCCCCCTACTCCGTCATGCTCATGTCCACACCTTCACGTACTGACCTCCTACCTCGACTCTTGAAGAGACAGCGCTCGACATCGCTTGGGCATTCTGTCCAGCGCAAGACTCGATTTGCGAGCATTGCGACAGCGCTAGCCGTGGCTGTTTCCTCGGGCGTATCTTGGGGGCAGACCTTTAGTTGGACCAATACGACAACGGGAGATTGGAACAATTCAGCCAACTGGAGTCCATCTGGAGTGCCCAATGGTGCCAGTTCTCAGGCACAGATCACCAATGCGATCAGTGCCAATGCCATTGTTAACCTCAACTTGGCTGTCACGCTGGGAGACCTGACAATTGGGGAGAGCGATGGAACGCATGCTTTTTGGATACGCCCAACTGTTGCCAACGGGACCCTTACTTTCCTTAACAACGTAGCCGATGCGACCCTCGTAAAGAATGGCGGGGCAACCGATGTCATTGAAGCTGCGACGACCAGTCTGGACCAAAAGTGGATCATCACTGTAAATGCTGGCGCATTGAATTTGGCGGGCAAGGTTACAGGTCAAACGGGCCGGCTGGAGAAAGAAGGCGGTTCAACGTTGAACCTCATTGGTTCCCTGAACGTGCAGAACTACGGTGGTGCCACAAGGGGGGTGTTGGTCAACAATGGCACGATGAACATCCTCAACCCTGCCAACTCTATCGCCAACTTGGTGACAGTGCAGGGTGGCACTCTCAACATTGGGGGTAATGCCGCTTCACGCGCGCTGACTGCTGCTGCCTCAAGTGGAGCGACACAGTTGACCTTGGATTCCGTCACAGGTTTGAGCGTGGGGATGGCGATTCAGGGGCCTGGTATTTCTTCGGGCACCATCATCACCGGTATCGCCGGGAATGTCATAACGCTGAGCGTGCCCACTGGTAGTGCATTGAGCGTGAATTCGGAGCGCATTGTCTTTGGTGGTCCCACCTTGGGGATTGCCTCCAGCGCTGATACCACGCACGTCACGCTGAATTCTGTGGCAGGATTGGCTACAGGCATGACGGTAAGCGGCACCAACATCGCGGCTGGGACCACCATTCTCGCCATCGTTGGGAACACCGTCACCTTGAGCCAGGCATACAGCGGTTCCGTTACCGCAAATGATACGTTGTCATTTGGCACGGCATCAAGGAATGGCCTAGCTGGTGCGTACGGCGGTGGCAACGGTGCAGGATTCGCTACCGCAACGGCGAACGCTGGCGGAAGTACGATCACGCTTAATTCCACAGCCGGCCTCTCCTTGGGTATGTTGGTGACCGGTCCTGGCGTACCCGCCAACACCACCATCAGTGCTATCGCTGGGAATCAGATCACTCTCAGCAATCCTCTGTCTGGCACTGGGACGGTGGTAGCTGTAAATGCACCTTTCTACTTTGGCACCGGCCAGACGACGTTCATTGCTGGGCAGGGGGCGCTTGCCATCACAGGGGGCACAACAAACTTCGGCACGGCGGGGAACGCAGCAAATGTTACGATTGATGCTGATCTCATTTCGATTACAGGCGGTACGCTCAATCTCCAGAATGGGAATGGTGGCGGTTTCACTGATGTTCGTGCTGGTGCCACCAATAAGCTGAAACTCGATGGGGGGACAGTGGGGACTGCCGCAGGCACTGCGACGGGGTATGTGCGTTTCGCGGATGGAATGACTTTGGAGTTGAACAACAACGCCACCTTCAACATCACAGGAATCAGCCAAAACTATACCTTCGCATCCATCGGGCATGGTGTGAGCAGCACCGGTTCTCCCATCGGCAACGACACCACCATCATCTCATCAACAGGCAATTCCACGCTGACACTCGGTGGTGATGCCACGAACGATGTGTTCAATGGGGCCCTCAACATGAGTGGCTCAACGAACTCGAGAATCATCAAGATTGGCAATGAGATTCTGACCTTGGGAGGGGCTCGAGACAACGCTGCGGGACGCGTGGAAGTTCGCTCTGGAACCGTTGTCTTGGCCAAAGCGAGCAGCCCTACCGTTCATGCTCTGGGTGGCACGTCCACAGTGGGCGATGGAGTGGGTGGTGTTGGGGCGGATGTTCTCCAGATTGGTGGCACAAACGTCGGGCTAGGCGGTGTCATGATGGGGGCCAACTATCGCGACCAGATTCATCGTGGTGTAACCATCAACTTGACGGCTTCGGGTGTGTTGGACTTGGCGGGATTCAGTGAGGGCTTCAATCAGCTCAACGGCGTGGTAGGCGGTGAAGTTCGCAACAGTGCGGGCGCAACGACCCAGTCGACGCTTTTCCTCGGGGAGAACAACCCGGCCGCATTTACTTTCAGTGGCAACATCGGTGGTACGGGGGCGCTTGCCACCCGGAACATCAACTTCTGGAAAGGCAGCAGCAGCAATATTACCTTTGACCAGCTCAACACCTACACTGGGCAAACGTTGATTGGACGTGCCAGCTTGGTGCTTCAAGGGGCCAACGGCGCCATTTCTGGGACAAGCGACCTCTTCGTTACCACAGGTGGTCAGTTCGCGATTCTAGACAACAGCGCGCTCCATGCTTCCAATAATCGTGTCAATGACTCGGCAACTGTTGTGTTGGACAAAGGTGGCTTGGTGTTGCTTCGTCGCAACAACAACGTGTTGAACCTGAGCACCGAAACCTTTGGCAATCTGACGGTTCAAAACGGTTTTAGCCAAGTTCGAATTGACCATTCGGATGGTGCCAACACCACCAGCAACGTTCTGGGCAATCAAGCTACTCTCACCTTCAGCGGTTACACGCACAATCAAGGTGGCGTGGTGGCGTTCACGGAGGTCGCCAACGTTTCAGGAACAGCAGCGTTCTCCACAACCAACGCCGCGACAGCCAAATCTCGCGTTCAGTTCCTCGACTTCGCAACCAATTCCTGGTTGATTGGCGATGAAGTCAAGGTGTTAATTGGTGCATACGGTGGTACGCACAATGGAGCCGTTGACCGTTTGGTAACCTTGGATTCCAGCGGCTATGTCCGTTTGCTGGACACGGGGTCTTCGACCGACTTCCGCACCCGGTTTACCGCCAACGGAACATTTACCGCACCCAACGTGACTGCGAGCAATTTGGGGACGGCCACACGTGATGATAACGCCGCCAACACCATTGGGACCTTCATCATGAAAATTGACCCAACAGGGTCATCACCCACCAATGAACTTAAGGGTGAAGTTAGTTACAATGCCTGGGTCCAATCGGGTAGTGGGTCGGTGACGATCTCGGAGCAGAACATTTTGCACTTGGGTGGGCGGGCTGCCGATGCAACGTTCGGCTACCTTGCAACTGATGGGACAGGTATGCTGCTCGTAAACAACGGTGGCAGCGTTGTTTTCAACGGCGGCACCGTCAACTTTGGGGCTCGGGAGGCCAATATTCGGGCAAACAACACAACGACGTTCCGTTCCAAAATTACCGGCTCAAATGGTTTGGTGAAGAGCGGTGGAGCTGTTCTCATCATGCAGGGATGGAACACTTACAGTGGACTGACCACGCTGACCCAAGGCGAGATTCAGATCTTTACCGACAAGGCTTTGGGCTTGAGTGGGGCTGGCAACGGCGTGCGGGCCTCCAACGCCAGCATTACGCTCACCAGTGGCGTCAACATTGGTGAGTTCGGACAACCGTCTGGTTCGACTAATGTAACCAAAGATTTGACGATGGATATCGGCGCGAACCTCCTTCAGGCGACCGACCAAGCCAACGTCTGGAACGGTAAGATCATGATGAATAACGTTTTTGCTTATGGGCAAAATGCGAACAACATCACCTTTCGAGCAAACAATGATTCTGTCTTGGTGCTTAATGGTGCCATCACTGGCATCAGCTCGGCATTTGGTGGATTCAACATGGATCCTGCATATAACGCACAGGGTGAAGGTCGTGGTCTTATCTTTGAGAATGGCGGCTCTACCGCAAATCGCGGTGGCATAATTCGTGTCAACGGCAGCCTGACCGACGAGGATTTCGTCGGTGCGGTGGCCAACCACCAACGGTTGAACGTGTTCATGCGTGGTTACACAGGGCAGAGCAGTGCGACCAACAGCAAATTCAACGTATTCCTTAAGGACGCATCGCAGACTAACGGCGTGCTGGACGTTCGTTCTGGCTACCTGCATCTTGAGAACGGCTACGCGTCCGGTGGGGGGCCTGGTGGAGCGGGGACCAACTTTGTCGTCACTGCTGAGGCTCTGGCGGGCGATCTCACGCTGACGGTTGATTCTGTCGTAGGCCTTACAGTTGGGACGGTGATAACTGGAGCAGGCTTGGACGTGGGCACCACGATCGCTGCGATCAATGGCAACGTCATCGTTCTGAGCGTTCCCCTAGTCGGTGATGTTCCGGCGAACAGTGTCTACTCGTCAGGGGCCGGTGGTACGTTCACGATCATCCGCAACCACGATGGTGGTAACGTTGACCGGGCCGGAACCATCAGCGCCATTCTGCTGAGCAAGGCGGGGGCAGTATTCCGGTCTCCCAACATTCAGTTGGCTGAAAACGTAGGGTCGTACTCATCAAATTCGACCCATATCATGGGCGGTGAACATACCTCTGGCACGGCAATTTTTGGTAGTGGAGCCAACACAGTGGATCTCAATCCCATCACTGGAACTTCGGGTTTCTCGGTGTCGATTGGTGGAACCGCCATTAATTCCGGCGTCAATTCGTTGGCGATTTCCAGCACTTCGAATTTGCGGGTTGGCTATGGGGTTGCCGGGACGGGCATTCCAGCGGGGGCAAAAATCGGGTCAATCTCCGGCAACACGATCACAATTGTGGATGCCAATGGCAACCCGATCAACACGTCTGCTGGCATTCCTGCCAACACTTCGCTCACTTTCGGCTACCTTAGTTCGACCACCAACAAGATCACCACGGCAGCGGCGCCTGTTCTGACTCTCAATAAGACTCCGACCTTCGGATTTGGAACTGGAGAGGGGCAGATTCCGATGAATTCAGTGTCCGGTCTGGTCGTCGGCATGACCGTGACTGGGCAGGGTATTGCGCCTAACACTACCATTTCCAGCATTGACTATAATAGTGGTGTCATTTCGCTCAGCACAACCACCACCGGCAATGACAATGGAACGATTACATTTGGCATTGCGACCAACTCCAGTGTGATCATGGTCAACAACATCAGCGGACTCACCGCTGGGTCCGGCATCTCTGGTACTGGAATTCAAGGGGATACTAGGATTGCTTCTATCGACCAAGTCTCGCCCGGCTTGTACGCGCTGACGCTGACGCGTAATACCAATGCCGCTCCTGGCGCCTCACCGACCTACGAGTTCTACCAACCCACGAATACCATCCAATTGTCAGATGTGACGGGGCTTCAAGTCGGTATGGGCATTGCGGGCACTGGTATCCGTGCTGGTACGATCATCACGGGAATTGATCCGGTCACTCGTACGATCACGATGAGCGCTCCGACGAATGGTTTGGCTCCTGCCAGCCAGGCCTACACGTTCCCGCTTCCGGTGGTGAGTTATAACGTAGGATTGAATGCTCCTTCTGGAACAAGTGTGCTGAACCTCTCTTCGGTGGCCGGACTTGTAGTCGGCACAACGGTCAGCGGTACTGGTATTCAAAATGGCACTGTCATTCTCGCGATCGACACGGCCACGAACACCATCACTCTCAGCCTCCCTACCAATGCTGCGCTGACGTCGAACTCGAGCTCGATCAACATCCAAAAGAACTCGAACTATGCGGAAGCGAGATTGTACCAGCAAGAAGGTGGTACTACTGATTTCCAGCTGCGGTTCACTGAAGACGGAGGATTTGGCCTCCAGAATGAGGTCGCTGGCCTAACCAAAGTGGGGCGTGGCACGACTATTGTCAGTGGTAGCACTACGGGTGCAGGTGATCTTGATGGCGGTGTCAACGTCCATGGTGGAGCTCTTGTCTTTTCATACGGCAGCGTCAACGGCAACAACTCCCGTGTTAACGGAGCTGGTGCGGGTGCGATCTCCGCGTCCCCCTACCAGCTTACCATGGCTGGCGGTGAATTGAGACTGGAGAATCTTGGAACTGCAGGGAATGTTGTGGAGAGTCTCCGTGGTGTGCTCACTCTGCGGCCTGGTGGATCCTCAATCACAGGTAAAGCTGCACTGAGTGCGACCATTACGCTTCATTTGGGCTTGGATAACCCATTCACTCCCTTCATCACCACGCCGATAGTTAACGGCTCAATTCAGAAGGTGGTGGCCAACCCCAACTGGTACTGGCGTGATCCTGATCGCTATGCTGGCGCGACATTGAATTTTGTCATTGATCCCTCCCAACAGGGGACCACTCGCTATTACTATTCGCAGAATGCTCTGGATGGTGACGGCATCAATGGCGGCGGTGGATTGGGTTACTTTACAGCTCTGCCATACATGACAATCAAGACTGCGGCTCCAGGAGACACCGCGTATGTCGACTTTGCCTCATTCATCTCAGAGCCGACGGGTACGCAGAGCAACACGTTGATTGGTGACTCGAGCGGTGTAATGGGATCAAATCTCTATAATCTCAACAATGAAAATGGGGCAGCCAATGTCAGCAACTGGGATTTGTATGCCAGAGGCCTGATGGATGGTGACAACCCTGGAGATATTGGGGTCATCAATACCGGCTATTTCACGGACGACCTTCTTGGCGGTACGTCTGCAAAGTACTCGGGAACTCTCCAGGCCAACTACGGCAATGACTTTTACGGCGCGAAGCTGATCCGCTACGCTGCCAACCTCGCCGATAGCACCATTACCATCGCCTCTGGAACAAGGTTGGTGGTGGGTGCTCAAACCGACTACCACAGCTTCACCGCTGCTGCGGGAGACGCAACCAAGGCGGGTGGCGCGATCCTAATCTCGAACTCTGTAGGCGCTCACAATCAGTTCCTTCTTGGTGGGCAGATTACGTCCGCGCTTCTCAGCAATTATGCGGCCCCGGCACCCAAGGTGGCAAACACGGGGGCTGCGGCAACTGCCGGGGCCAACTCCGTCACCCTCACTTCAACTTCGGGTCTGACGGTAGGAATGACCGTGGTGGGAGTTGGCGTTGCTCCTGGTACCACGATCACGGGTATTTCAGGCAATGTGATCACACTTAGCACTGGGCTGACCTACTCGTTGAGTGGAAATCAGAAGCTGGAGTTCAACTCCATGTGGATGCCTGGTGCTCTGACGCGCCCCAACGACACCACTGCGCTTATTACGAATCCGTCCCCCGATGCGAGTCAGTACGTGTCTCGCGATCTGGTCATTCACAACTACAACGAGTCCGGCGTGTTCACCGTGGGGTCTCAAGTTGTGGACTACACCGGGGCTCCGTCCGGCCCTTCGAAGCTCAATTTGGTCGTGTCTGGTCCAGGGGTTACGCATCTCACGAATGCCGCAAACAGCTATACAGGTTCAACTTTTGTGAACGGAGGCGGCGTTAATGACGTCACCGGACAGCCTATTATTGGCACCTTGTGGATTGCCAACCAGAATCGCCTTGGAACAGTGCCAGCGACGACCAATCCGAGCAGCATCTACCTGAACGGCGGACGCCTTCGATTTGCCGCTGATACCAACCCCAGCACCACCAACCTTGGGAATCTGACTCTGGACGCGCGTCGTGGTATTACTTTGGGCGGTAATGGAGGTTACATCGAACTCGTTGGCTCTACGCCAGATAGTGGTACCACCCTGCAGTATGACGGGATCATCCGTTCTGAAGACAATTACCAGTCGGGTAATACCGCCGCGAATCAGTTGCTTGCCAACCCGGGTGTAGGAGACCTTATCAAAGAAGGAAATGGTCGATTGATTCTTACTAATAGTAAGACGATCTCACCTTTGATTGGCCCGATCTCGTCCTCATTTACCCTGTGGAATGCCTACTATGGACTCACTGAGGTTCGTGGTGGTGTGCTCGAACTCCGCATCAATCAGGCGGATTCTGGAATTCTTGGCAGCAATGATACGACTATCGACGGGACGGTTGTTCGGAGTGGAGCTCGCCTCGACTTCGAAATTACGGGTGGTGCAGGCAATGGTACCAAAGAATGGATCAATTTGAACGGTGGTACGTTGGGCACTACGGCCAATCACGTGGATGGCACTCTGGATGGTGTGATCAATGTGACGGCGAATAGTACCATCGATGTTGCAGGAGGTTCCGCCCTCCCCAACGGTGCGGTGCGTACACTCCGTCTTAACACCAGTGCTGGCTACCTTTCGGGAACCGGGCGGATCACGAAGACCGGAGCGGGGCGCTTGGTGTTGTTTGAAAACAACTCTGAATTCACAGGTGGTTGGGAGATCCGTGGAGGCTCGGTGATCGGTCGCTCACAAGGCCTGCCTGTGGGGCAAACCGGCAACATTTTGCTTGGTGACACCAGTTCGAATCCCGCAGTCGGCACTGCTGGTCTCTATCTTGCGAGCCGCATCATGGGCAGCAACTTTACGAGCGAATACAATGTGAAGAACGACATTGTTGTTCGGGCTCCTGCTGCCGGTTCTCAGATCAAGGAGATCGGTGCGCAAAATAGCGTTACCGACCTTGGACCCACGTTGAGCTTGGGCTCGGTGTCTTACAGCAATGGTGGAAACACCATCAATGTTGGTGTGGCCAATGCTGGCAGTTTCCATCCGGGGATGGTTGTCACCGGTGCCAACATCCATCCTGGTACAGTGGTGACCGCCGTAAACTTCGACACTGGCGTTGTCACGGTGAGTCGTAACTTCTACGGTGCTGGAACCTCGATAACGGGGACCTCGTTTGGCACATCTCTCACAGGAACGACTGTGAGCGGCAGCAACATCGTAAACGTCCCGGGCGGTGTGTCCAATCTCTTCACTGGAATGCAGGTCTCGGGGCCTGGCATCGCTGCAGGAACGGTTATCACCGCCATCAACGCGGTAACAAATCAGGTGACCCTGAGTTCTAATGCCAGCACGACAACGGGCGTGGCATTTGCAACGCTTGCAAATCAGGGGGCGTCGACAACGAGCGGCAACGCCACGATTACCATCACTGGTGCGAATGCTGCAGCGGTCATGGCGACCTTGTTCCCTGGGATGCAGGTCTCTGGTACCAACATTCCGGCCGGTGCAACCATTGTGTCGGTGAATCATTCAGCCAATCAGATCACTCTGAATACGAACGCATCCGCAACTGGGGCGATTGTTAACTTCGGGGCCCAGAAGAACTTCAATACCATTAGCGGCAGCAATGTGGTGACGGTCACTGGAAATGTCACTGGGCTCACGGTGGGACAGGTATTGAATGGCATTACTGGCATCCCCAATGGCGCGACCATTCAGTCCATTGATCCGATCACAAACAAGATCACCATCAGTCAAAATGCCACTGTCACCAATGTTTCGGTGGCTGGAGCGTCGTACACCACTGGTCAAAACAATGACATCTACAGGTATTCTGGGAGTATTACGCTCAATGACGGGTTGCAGCTTGCTTACCGGGATGTGGGCGTCAATGCCGGGTTGGTCAATTCTTCCACGGTAAATACCACAGCCACGTTGTCTGGCGGCAATACCATTGTAGTGGCGAATGCCAGCGGACTAACCGTGGGCATGGAAGTGATTGGGGCCGGTATTCCGGCTGGAGCGACGATTACAGCTATCTCCGGGACGACAATCACTTTGAATGTCCCTACCATGGGAACTGGATCGGGGTTCTTCCTGACCGCATCGAACAACATCTGGGGTGCTCAGCAGGGTGGCCCGGTTCGTAGAATCGTCGTGGATGGTCAACTCTCAGGCAGCGGTGGACTTACTACGGTGGTTGACCTTGCTGGAACGGTCGGAAATCTGGTGCGGACCTACTTTGAGATCAATCATGCCAACAACTCAGGTTGGACCGGCAGTCTCGTAACCGGGAATGCAAGCGACATTCAGACACAGCAGCATGTCGTGCGGTTTGGTAGCAGTGGTGCGATCAGTTCGTCCAATAGCGTGACCATGAAGTACAACACTTCACTCGAAGTTGGAGGCAACAATCTCACTATCGGCAATCTCACAATTGATGCTGGAGTTGTCGCAACGGGTAATGGCGCAGCAATCAAGGGCATCATCATTGAAAATGCATCGAACAATGCTGGCTCCATCCGGATTGTCCAAAATGCCAACAGCAACTGGGATGCCCTCTTCCAGAACGGGATCACTCCTGCGATCTACAGTGCAGCCTCAACCAGCACGCATGACAACAGTCTGAGTATCATCAAAGCTGGTACGGGAGTCGCAACGTTGACCCAGAACAACACCTATACTGGAACGACGACCATCGAGAATGGCACGCTCAGATCTGGGGCCAACAATGTAATCCCTGATGCTAGTGCCGTCACGGTGAATGCGACGGGGGCTGGGGTGACAGCAGTGTTGGATCTTAACGGGTTCAACGACACCATTGCCTCACTCACCCTTGGGGGAAGTACTACTACCAGTACGGCCAACGTCCAAACTGGTGCAGGAACTCTCACGGTGCTTGGCAACGTTACCTATAGCGCTGCCAACAACGCCCAGACTTCGACTGTGACTGGCAATGTGGCTCTCACTTCTGCCTCCACCACCTTTACCGTGGGGGACAGTACTACTGCGGCAACTGACCTTATGGTTACGGCAGCATTGAGTGGCTCAGTTGGTATTGTCAAGGATGGGGCAGGCCTCATGGCCCTTGGCGGCAACAACACCTATACTGGCAATACTACGGTGAATGCAGGTAACCTGCAGGTCGGTGTGGGTGGCGTGGGGCGCACCAGCGCGTTGGGTGGGACTGGGGTTACCACGGTCGCTGCAACGGCTACTATCTCAGGTACAGGTACGGTGAGTGGTACGGCTGGAGTGACAAACCACGTGGTGAATGGCACCATTCGCCCAGGGGACAGCGGGGGCTCAGGAAACGGTACGTTGACGTTTTCGGGCAATCTCAATACTGCCGCAGCCACGTCGCAGTTCGCTCTCCAGTTGGGATCGACCAACTACGTGTACTCCAATGCATCGGCGCTGGAGACGCCAGGTTCAGGTGCGTACACAGCCGCCATCGCTCAAATCACCACGGATATGAGCACGCAAGCCGCAGTGGGGTATGACAAGGTGGACGTGAAGGGTACACTCACTTTGGGCACGGACACTCGGTTCACCGTGACGTACGCAGCGGGCACAACAGACTTTGCAGTCGGCTCGGTCTTCAACCTCCTTGACTGGACGACCATCCTCACCGGTGGCAACTCAAACGGTGCCCTCGGTAACGGAACTCGCGGTGCCGGATTGCTTGGGGACATGGACCTTCCGACGCTTGGTGCTGGCAAGTTCTGGGATGTTTCCCAGTTCTATACCCATGGCATCATCTTTGTCGCCGGGGCGGTGCCTGAGCCAAGCCGTGTGGTGCTTCTTTTGATCGCATTCGGCGCGGCAGTCATGCGCCGCCGCCGTCGTTCGGCCTGCTAGGTTGTCATGTGCGTTCTCACAGGGCCAGCTGTCTGCGACAGCTGGCCCTGCTTCGTTTCCGGGCGTTTCCGGTTCACTCTAAATCTACACGGACTCTTGCCCCCGAACTCCCCCTGTGATTTGATGAAGGCCTTTATCGGCCGATGATCTCCTGGTTTGCCCGCAATCACGTCGCTGCCAACCTCCTCATGCTTGCGGTGGTGGCGGCGGGGGCTTGGACGTTGTTTTCCGGGAAGATCCCTTTGGAGGTATTTCCGGACGTGCCGTCCCGGATGCTCTCGGTAAGCGTGCCTTATCCGGGCTCCACGCCAGAGGAGGTGGAGGAGATGATTGTGCTAAAGATCGAGGAGGCGATCCAGCAGGTTCAGGGCATCAAGCACATTAACTCCACTGCGAGCTCCAGTGGCGCGAACATCAGCATCGAGGTGGAGGAGGGGAACGATCCCCGCCAGGTGCTGGAGGATGTGAAGATTCGTGTGGATGCGGTGCCTCAGTTTCCTGAGGAGGCGGAGAAGCCGGTGGTGCAACTCGATGACTGGTTCATGTCCGTGATCACCGTGGTCATCTCAGCGGAGATGGCAGACCGGGACCTCCGCAGGTTGGGAGAGCAGGTGAGGGACGAAGTGGGCGCCTTACCCGGTATTTCACACGTGTCTCTCGGCGGCATCCGGCCGCTGGAGATCAGCATGGAGATCCCCGAGGCGACATTGCGGAAGTACGGGCTCACGTTGGAATCCATCAGCCGGGCCATTCAAAGTGCCGCCATTGACCTGCCGGCCGGGGTGGTACAGACTGAGTCTGGCGATGTCGCCATCCGTACCCGCGGCCGGGCCTACAGCGGCGAGGACTACGCCAAGGTCGTGGTGGCGAGCCGGGAAGACGGCACGAAGTTGACGCTCGGTGACATCGCAATGATCGAAGACGGGTTCAATGAAAACCCGCTGATTGCCCGTTTGAATGGCAAAAAGTGCGTTGTCGTCAACGTCATGCGGGAGGGTTCGCAGAATGCGATCAAGATCGCCGACGATGTCAAAAGCTACATCAATGCTGCCCGTGCCAAACTGCCCGATGGCGTCACCATTGAGTACTGGAACGACCGCTCCAAGATCGTCAAAGGGCGCATCGACCTGCTCCTGGGCAACGCCCAGAGCTCACTGATCCTGGTGTTCCTTTGCATCGGTCTTTTTCTCCGGCTCGACTCGGTCATCTGGGTGGCGTTGGGCCTTCCTGTCGCCTTCCTGGGAGCATTCGCCCTCATGCCGTGGCTTGGAATCACCATCAATACCTCCACGCTGTTCGGGTTCATTCTCGTGCTGGGGATCGTCGTGGATGACGCCATCGTGATCAGCGAGCACGTGGACAAGCTGCAACGACAAGGTCTGCCGCCTCTACAGGCGGCCATCGAAGGCACCCGGAGAATGGCCGTGCCCATCACCTTCGGAGTGCTCACCACCGTGATGGCCTTCCTGCCCATGGTGTTTGAGAAGGGCGACTGGGCCCGGATGTTCCAACCCATCGCGCTCGTCTTCGTCACCGTCATGCTGATCGCGCTGGTCGAGACCAAGATCATCCTGCCGGCTCACCTGGCCCATCCCTTCATGGAGCCGTTGATGAAGCATCTGGCTCCGTTTTACAACTTCACCGACGGCTGCCTGCAATGGGTGATCACCCGCCTCTACCGGCCATCCATTCGTTGGAGCCTGCAGCACCGTTACACGGTGCTGGCCATCTTCTTTGGAGGGCTGTTGCTCCTTTGTGGCTTCTTCTTCGGTGGCCGCATTCTTTTCGTCAAGTTCCCCCGGATCGACAGTGAGCGCATCGAGGCACGGCTCACGATGCTAGATGGCACGCCCTTCGAGGTGACCGACCGCCACATCGCGAGGATCTATGAAATTGGCGAGCAACTCCGTCGTGAATACGTGGGGCCGGATGGCAGGCCAGTCATCCGCCACATCCTTGCCACCACGGGAACGACGCGGTTGACTGGCAGCACAGGCGGCAGCGGCGGGGTGTCGCACTTGGGTGAGGTGAACATGGAGTGCTACGGCCCCGAGGAGCGCAGCCTCAAGGTTCGGACGCCCGATATCGCCAATGAATGGCGCCGGCGCATTGGCCAGATTGTCGGAGCAGAGGAACTCAACTTCCGGGCGGAGATCCTACGCAGCGGAGATCCGATCGATGTCCAGCTTTCGGGCACCAATCCCCAGGAGCTCCTCGCCTTGTCCAGCCAGATCAAGGAGAAGCTGGGGCAGTATCGCGGGGTGTTTGATATTGCAGACTCCCTCGACTCTGGTCGAAATGAGATCCAACTCCGCCTCAAGCCCGAGGCCCGCCAGTTCGGGGTGACGGTCAACGATCTGGCTCGCCAGGTCCGGCAGGCGTTTTACGGGTTCGAGGTACAGCGCATCCAGAGAGGGCGCAATGAAGTGAAAGTCATGGTCCGCTCGCCGCGGGATGAGCGCCGCAACCTGGCCACCCTGGACACCATGCGGGTGCGTCTGCCTGATGGGCTGGAGTTGCCATTCTCCAGCGTGGCCGAGATCAAGGTGGACAAAAGCTTCACCAGCATTCGCCGCGTGGACCGCCGCCGGGCGCTGAACGTCACGGCAGATGTGGACAAATCCAGCACCGACGTAGCCGTCGTGCGGGCAGGACTCTCGGAGTATCTCACCGACCTCATGGCGGCGCATCCTCACGTGCACTGGAGTTTTGAAGGCGAGGCAAGATCGGAGAGGGAGTCCGCGTCCGCCGGTTGGATGGCTCTCATCACGGTGGGACTGGGGCTCTATGCGATGATGGCCATCCCGTTCAAGTCCTACACCCAACCGCTCATCGTGTTGCTCGTTATCCCGTTCGGCGTGGTGGGAGCAGTGCTGGGGCACCTGTTCCATGGCATGCCTGTCAGTATGATGAGTCTCTTTGGGATGCTTGCCGTGTCCGGTGTGATCGTGAATGACACGCTCGTGCTGGTGGATGAAATCAACTCCCAGCGCGACGAGACAGGGGACCTCGAACTGGCTGCGCGGGAGGGGGGCGCATCACGATTCCGCGCCATCTTGCTCACGCAGATCACCACCTTTTTCGGCCTTGTCCCGCTCATTTTCGACAACAGCCCGCAGAGCACTCACAATCAGTTCCTTCTGCCCGTGTCGGTCGCGATGGGCTATGGCAGCCTCTTCGCCACGGTGATTACTCTCTACCTGGTGCCTCTGTGCTACCTGGCGGTGGATGACCTGTTGGGGCTCTTTAGGAAACAACCCCGCAAGGCCGCGGCCATCGCTTCTCCGGATGACAATGGGGCAGTTGTGGGAGTGTGACGGGAGCGGGGCGTTTTCCGCCCCGCCCGCCGATGACCAACTGGGCTCTTACTTCAGCGTCTTGATGTAGAGGACGAGTGATTCGATCTGTGAATCGTTCAAGATCCCCGCATAAATGGGCATTCCGGCGTCGAATTTCTCAAAGCCCTTCACCACCTTGGCGCTGGGGTTGAGGATGGATTCGCGGAGATACGCTTCATCAGCGAGGGCTTTGTTGCCATCCTTGAGCATCCGGTCACTGCCAAAGAGCCCTTTCCAGCTGGGGCCAACCTTGCCCACCACGCTGCCATCCGTCGAGTGACAGGCCATGCAACCAATCATCTGGTACAGTTTGAAGCCTTCCTCCACTGTGGGTTTGGCAGCCTCCACCATTACTGCCTTCCGGGGAGTGAGGTCCACCGTGAGCGGCTCGAACCCTTCTTTCTCGGGCTCAAACTTGGTCAGCTCATAGGGGGTGTAGTAGGCGTTGTTGTGGGCCTCCAGGCCCTCGCTGCCCTTGATGCCCCAGCCCGTGCGCATCTGCATGACCGGCTTCATGTCAGGGATCCCGACGAATACCGACTTGCCGTCCTTGGAAAGGTAAGCACTGCTAGGCACCATCCATTCCTGGCCGGGGGAGCCATCCAGCTTCAGGTGCGGGGATCCGTAGTCAAAGGTGCGCTTGTAGTTCCATCGCTCCACGCTGTAGCTGGCAGGATCGGTCGCAGACTTCGGATCCAGGGCCTCGTTGAACCTGAGAAGCACGCCCTTGTCCATGGGGACGAGACCCGTTAGCAGCACCCGACGCCCACCGGTGTAGTGAATGCGGGCGAGTCCGCTGATGCGCTTGGCAGTGGTGCCCCAGATCTGGAAACCTGTTACATAGAACTGGCCGTCCGCAGGATTCACTGCGCCGTTTAGCGGTGAGAAGTCCAGGTCCTGGGTGAAGGGAACCACCGCAGCCTGAGGCTTTGGAGACCGGTCGTTCATCAACACTCGGAACAACTCCGGCCGGTTGTAGCCGATGTGGATCATCTCGTCATTCAGCGTGCCCATTTTGGCATCGACCAACCAGGTTTGCGTCACCGCGCTCGCATTGACGGGGTGGGGGATCCAGGTCAGGGGATCGGCAATCGCTGCCGGGTACTTCTCCTTCGGGGCAATGGTGGGCAGGTGACCGTAGAACTGGTCATCCTTGATGATCTGCAGGGGGGTGGAGGGCACATAGTTGCCCTGTTGGTCGCTGGCAGTGACGAGCCCCGTCTTCGGATGCACGCCGATAAACGGCTGGCGCAGCCCGTGGCCCAGCACTTCAAAGGATCGCCCGTCCGGCGAAATGCGGATCACCGTCCCGTTGTGCTTGCCATAGGTGGTGCCCTCCTGGCCGCCCTTGCTGATCACAAAGGAACCGTCCGGAGCCAGCTTCATGCTGTTGGGGAACTCACGGGTCTCCGCCGTCTGGCCGAAGAGGTCGCAGAACATCTCATACTGGTCCGCCACCTTGTCCCCATTCGTGTCGCGTAGTTTCCAGATACCATTGCGGTCGAAGACAAAGAGCTCGCCCTTTCGCACGACCAGGCTCATGGGCTCATGCAGGCCGGAGGCGTAGCGCTTCCATGTCACCGTTTTGAGATCGTCCTTGAGGCCAGAGACCAGCCACACATCGCCATCCATCGTCACCGCCGCCGCGTTCCCCTGATCGTCCAGGAAGGCCAGATCCGCCACGCGGACATTGCGCTTCCACGGGTTGGGATTCGGCAGCGGGATGTCCTCGATCGCATAGGCATCCTTGGTGCTCGGATCAACTTTGCCGGAGGTGGTGACGGCCTCGGTCCACCTGGTTGCCTTTGGGATTGCGAAGGTGACGTCAGGTGTTCCCTTCGGCGTCATCTCGTTGACGGTCATCTTTGCGCCCAAGTAGCTACGCACGAGCAACTTTACCGGGGATTGGCTTGCTGGCAGCGTGACGAAGTTTGTGCCATCCTGGTCCGAGTGTTGGACGCTGCCATTTCCCTGCACCGAAGCAAAGAGCATGGACTCCCGCCCCGAACCTGCGACGAGCGTCAAAGGTTGATCGTGTGCTGGGACATAGAAATGCCGTTCCACTTGGGTCTGGTTGCCACTGCGCCGGGAGGTGATCCACTCCTTCAGCTCCACGCCCCCTACGACGTACTTCAATACCGGACCGGGATCGCTCAGCTCGATTCCTATAAACCGGCCATGTGTCTCGTCTAGCGGACCGCGGCCCACCTCTTCGGGGGAGTTCGAGGGGGATCGGGGGTCCTTCAGTTCTGCCTTGTTCCCCACCTGCCATCCGGGGTAGATCCCGTTGGCCACCCAGGGCTTGCCAATGGGCTTGACCAGATCCTCCTGACCGTCCTTCGTCTTCTGGCCTGCGAGATGGTATGACCCTGTGGACAAGGCGTTTTGAGTCATCGGCGGCTGGCCCTCTTCGCCCTGCCAGATCAGCGCCATGCGCAGGAGGTCCGTATCGAAGCAAGCCCAGGTGTTGCCGCCGAGGTTCAACACGATGCCGCGCGGCGTGAGATTGTTCTTCGGCCAGCCTTCGCCCAGTTCTCTCGCATCCAGCACCGTGGAAAAGAACGGGAAGTCCGCCTCAACCCAATCCCCATAGCCAGATGCCGCACGAGCAGTCAGCAGGGCTTTTTCCTTCTGAGCTCTGGCCTTGGCGGCAGCTTCCGCCTTTTCCTGCTCCTTGTCCTTGGCGCAGGAGACCGACGCCAGTGACGCGAGCAGGGTGGTGAATAATGCAGTCTTCAGGATCATGGTGGCCATTGAGTACGTGTTAGCGGGAGCGCTCCTTCAGGCAACGGAGATTCTCCAGCGAGTGCAAATGTCTCCAGAGTGGAAATGGTTAAAGGTTGCACCCTTGTCCGACGTTTGATGTGATCGAATCTCCACCGTCGTTTTAGTCTGGCCTGCCTGTATTCCTTCCCCTTTGTCGCCATGAACCGTTCGTTGCTGCTCCCCCTGATCACTCTTTCTGCCGTGACCTTTGCACCCATGGGCGTCCGGGGAGAGGAATGGTCCCGTTTTCGTGGCCCCAATGGCAGTGGCGTGATCGACGCGACCAATCTCCCCGCCACCTTTGAAGGGGCCAACACGGCCTGGAAGGTTGCGGTGGGGCCTGGCTGGTCCTCTCCCGTGTTGTGGAAGGACAAGGTCATCCTCACAGCCGAGACTGGAGAAGGGAAACGAGCTGTCGAGTGCCTCAATGCCTCGGATGGCTCAGTGGCCTGGAAGTTCGAGGTTCCCTACCACCCGCATAAGCAGCACAAGTTTAATGCTTTCGCCTCTTCCACGCCGTTTGTGGATGCCGAGCGCATCTATGTGAACTGGACGAATGGTGACGCGGTGGAGGCTCTCGCACTGGATCACCAGGGGAAGCTTCTCTGGAGAAAAGAGAATCTGGCACCCTACGTTCATGAGCATGGTTCCGGGGCCTCCGCCGTCGTTGCGGAAGGGGTGATGCTGGTCCGTTGCGAATCAGAGCTTCCGGAAGGGGAGGGTGGGGGCACTAGCTACCTGCTGGGACTGGATGTCGCCACGGGCGAGACCAAGTGGAAGCTGCCACTGCCCAACAGCAAGAATCCCTACAGCACCCCCTTGGTGCGGAAGACCGCCAAAGGGAGTGAGTTCATCATGGCCGACACCACCAGCGGGTTTTTCGGCGTGGACGCCGCGACGGGCAAGATGACCTGGCAGCACAATCCTGGGTTCACCCAGCGCAGTGTGGGCTCGTTCGCGTATGCCAAGGACATCATTTTCGGCACCATGGGGTCAGGGGGCGGTGGCAAGGAATCGGCCGTGCTCAAACTCGGCGCTGACAAGCCGACGGAACTGTACCGCCTCGTCATGGGCATTCCCTATGTGCCCACCCCCTTGGTGATCGGAGATCTCATGTACCTCCTCGGCGACGGTGGCATCTTGAAATGCGTCAAGCTCGAGACGGGTGAGGAAGTGTACAACGAACGTGTCATCGGCACCCAGGGCCGCAGCACGAAGTATTTCTCCAGCCCAGTCGCGGCGGACGGAAAGATCTATTGCAGTTCCCAAACTGGAGATGTCGTGGTGGTCAAGGCGGGGCCCCAGTTTGAGATCTTGGCGACCAACAAGCTGGACGGGCCGATCAACGCCACACCCGCCATCGGGCATGGCCGGGTGTACGTGCGCACGGACACTTCCCTCTGGGCTCTCGGGGCCAAGACGGTGCCCGTGCCTTGATTGAGAGAGCTTGGATTAATTGGCGCGGGTGGTAATCCGGATCTTGTTGTCGGGACCGGCTACCACCACAAATCCCGTGGTCTGCGGGCGCTTCCCCAGCAGCCACAGCAGCCCCGCGGCCACTGCGTAAACGATGGCAAATTCCGGGGCCGCGAACCATCCGATGTGGTTCTCCACCCCGCCAGGAGTCAGCTTGTAGGCGTGCATGAGACCGATTGCGGAGAGCACCGCTGCCGCCAGCATCCATGCAGCAGCCTGGCGGTACTTCCGGTCGATGACAAAGACGATCACGGCCGAGTAGACGATGGAAGTCACGATGAAGCCCTGGCTCAAGGCAATGACACCCCGGATGTGCAGCGCAGAGCCGAACTGATCTACGGTTTCATAGAGCGTCTTGCCCGCAACACGGAGAGTTTCCTGGACCTGCACCAGCAACCATGCCGCCATGGAGGGGGCGAGACCCGCCGCCACCGCCACCGCATGGTGGCTGGGGCTAGCTTGGAACGCTTGAGCAGTGATCACCAGACCGATCCAGAGCAGGATCCCCAGGGTCACCTCCAGCGGAACAAAACGGAGCACATCACCCACCGCACCAAATAGCGCGATGGCGCAGATCACCACCCCGTTGAGCCAGGAGTAGCTCCAGCGCGCGCCCATCGCCTTCCACCCTGGGTGGCCGATGTAGAGTGTGGTCGCGAACGGACTTCCCAGGCAGGCCGCCACGATACTGCCGATCCCGTTGGCACAGAGGGACGTGGTCGTTGAGTATTGGTCACCCGCTGCTTCGGCGCTCTCCAGGCACTGGAGTGACCCGATGATGTTGAAGAGGCCCATGGGGATGATCACCGAGAGGTAGCCCCAACCGACCGGCGTCAGCAGGAACTCATAGAGCTGGTTCCCGTACCAGAGTGGTGGATGAAATCCGAGAGGGCCGCCCTCCGCGGGGAGTGGCATGGGCAGGACTCCAAACCCACGCAAAATCCAAGCCAGCGCAGTGCCGATCACCACTGCCACAAAGCCAGCCGGCAGTCCCAGAGGCAGCTTCACCTTGCCAGCATACCCTAAAAGGATGATCAGCAGGGGGAGCAGCCCCAGCGCCGGATTGGCGAAGGCTTGAAAGACAAATCCCATGGCGATGAAGGTGATGGCGATGCCTGCCAGGGTGGAGAGCAAGGCTGCCCGCGGCGTGTGTTGGCGCAACCAGCCGCCGAAGGCTGCGGCCATCAACTCCATGAGTCCGCTGACGAAGCAGGCCAGCAGGCCAGCCTTCCAGGCCAGGCTGGCGTCTTGCGTCTGCCGGTACACGGGAGCCATGATGAAGACGATATAGGCAATCAGGCTCACCGTGTTGATGCCGTAGGGCATCGCGGTCACGTCACTTCGGTTTTCCTTCTTTGCGAGCAGCCACGCCTGGATGGCAAAGAAGAAGTTTCCGACCAGAATCGAGATCGCTGCCCCCGGCAGTATTTTGGTTGTCACATCAGCAGCAGACATCCCGCAAAACAGCGGGCAAAGGGTGAAAATCAGCAGGAGCTGAAGCAGGTTGTCGATAAAAAGACCAAAAAAGCCGTCCAAATCGCCCTTTGTAATACTACCAATTGAAAACAATCTCATGCTCCTCCCAAGGGAGCAGGAATCGTGCGGGAGAAAAGAGAAACACCGTAACATTTTTGTCCATAGGTGGTATCTCCCACCCGCGGGCAAAAACTATCCGGGCAGCATGGCGCGAAAATCCGTTTCTGACAGGACCTTGACTCCCAGTTTGGCGGCCTTCTCCAGCTTGCTCCCTGCCTCTTCCCCTGCGAGCAGGTAGGTCGTCTTGCTGCTCACACTGGAAACCATCTTTCCGCCATGGGTGCGGATCAGTTCGGCAATTACCTCTCGTGATTCGCTCAGCGTTCCGGTAATCACCCACGAGGTGCCTGCAAAAGTATCGCTCGCCTGTTCCGTCTTGGGATTGTCAAACTGGAGGCCGGAATTCCGCAGGCGGTCAAGCAGCGTCAAATTCGCAGGGATTTGGAACCAACCGTGGATGCTCTGGGCGACAATCCCGCCAATGTCCTGAACCTTGAGCAAGTCTTCCACACTCGCCTTGGCCAGGGAATCAACCGCTCCAAAATGGTCCATCAAGGATCTCGCCGACGAAGCGCCGACGTGCAGAATTCCCAGGCCAAAGATCAGTCGCCAGGGAGCCTGCTTCTTGCTTTCTTCCAGCCCCTTGAGTAGGTTCTCGATGCTCTTGGCACCTTGCCGTTCCAGTTTCGAGAGCGCCTGGGTGTTCAGCTCGTAGAGGTCAGCAGGGGTGGCGGCCAGTTGGGCATCCACGAGTTGCGCCACCATTTGCTCTCCCAGGCCGCGGATGTCCATGGCTCCACGGTGGGTGAAATGTTCCAGCCGCCGCTTCACCTGCTCCGGGCAGTTCGGATTGGTGCAGCGGATGGCCACTTGTGTCTCGTCCTTTGCCACCGGGCTCTGGCACACGGGGCACTGGACGGGTACGGGGACCTCTTTCTCGTCCCCGGTTCGCTTTTCCTTGGTCACCGAGACCACTGCGGGGATGATCTCGCCCGCCTTCTCAATGACGACGTAGTCGCCGACACGGATGTCTTTGCGGACAATTTCCTCGAAATTGTGGAGAGTCGCGTTCGAGACGGTGCTGCCGCTGAGGAACACCGGCTCCAGCCGTGCTACCGGGGTGAGGGCACCCGTGCGACCGACCTGGATGTCTACCGACAGCAAACGGGTCTCCGCCTGCTCGGGCTGGTACTTGTACGCGATGGCCCACCGGGGAGCCTTGCTGGTCGCCCCGAGGTCTCGCTGCTCGGCGAAGGCGTCCACTTTCACGACGGCACCATCAGTGTCATAAGGCAGCGCCTTGCGCTTTTCGTCCAGATCGTGGATGGCGGTCAGCACCTCGTCGGCCGATTCAGCATGCCAGATGTGTGCGGCCATGGGCAGGCCGGCATCGTGCAGCAGCTTGTGGATGTCGTCCTGACTGGTGAGACGGGCCTCACCCACATCGCCCACGCCATAGAAGATCACCTGCAGCGGGCGCTTGGCCACTAGTCGTGGGTCTAGTTGTTTCAGGGACCCGGCCGTGGCGTTGCGAGGATTGGCAAAGCGTGGCTCTCCCGCCTCCTCCCGTTCCTGGTTCATCTTGTCAAAGCCGGCGCGGGTCATGTACACCTCACCGCGTACTTCAAAGGTCTGGGGTACTTTCGCGGGGAGCCGCAGGGGCAGGGCGCGAATGGTGCGGAGGTTCTGGGTGATGTCATCCCCCATGCGACCGTCGCCACGCGTGGCAGCGTATTTCAGCGCCCCATTCTCATAGCGCACCGCCACGGCCACGCCGTCCACCTTGGGTTCAATGGTGCAACGAACTTTCTCCCGTCCCAGGCCTTTTACCAGTCGCTGGAAAAAGTCCCGCATCTCCCCCTCGGAGTAGGTGTTGTCCAGGCTCATCATGGGCACTGGGTGGGCGATTTGCGTGAAACCGTCCAGAGGAGCTCCACCCACTCGCTGGGTGGGGGAGTGGGGCGTGATCAGGTCAGGATGGGCCTTTTCCAGGTCCTGCAGTTCCCGCAGCAGTGCGTCGAACGCCTGGTCTGAGATCTCCGGGGCGGCGTTCTGATAGTACAGCCGGTTGTGGTGCTCGATCTCCTCGCGGAGCTGGGCGGCACGAAGGGAGGCGGATTCAGGGGCTGATGCGGGGGGCATGGGCGGGATTTTTAGCGGCTAATCGGAGCGGCGACAAGCCTCTTTACGCCCACCCAACTGTATATCAGGGCACCAAGACCAGACGCGAGGAAACCGCCCAGGACATCCGCCATCCAGTCGTACGGATCATTGCCGGAACGGCCGGGCACGAAGTCCTGATGGAACTCATCCGACAGCCCCACCAAGGCACAGAATCCGATGGCGATGAGCGAAGCGTGCCACCAGGGGCGGTCCGGATTCCGAAGGCGAACCCCCATGTAGAGCATCGTGGATCCGAGCATGAAGTAGGTGGCATGCATGATCTTGTCCATGTGGGGGATTTCCGGACCGGGCATGTGGGGCATGGGCCGGGAGGAGAGGAAGAACAACACGGCAAACCACGCGGCAACACCGCAGAACCAGGGAAGGGGGCGTGAAAGCATCTTCCAAGAACGGCAGCAGAAGGCGGGGCGCAAATGAAGAATCCAAACCCCGGTGCTGGGTTTCACGGCGGTTCGAGGACTGTTGTGGAGCGAAATCGCATCCTGGCCCTGCGCCATGCTTTACTCAGTCCGGCATTTTTGCTTTTCTGCGGACATGTCAGCTGAAGCCAATCTATTGCAATTGAACGTCGCCCTCCCTCCCGCACCCACCCCGGTAGCTGTGTACAAGCCGCTCGTGATCGCAGGCAACAAGGCCTACGTGTCTGGCCACGGTCCGGTCCAGGAGGATGGCTCCCTGATTGTGGGACGCGTGGGTGCTGATTTGACACTGGAGGAGGGGCACGCTGCCGCCCGTCAGGTGGGGCTGGCCATCCTTGCCACGCTTCGCAAGCATTTGGGCTCATTGGATGCCGTGAAACGCGTCGTCAAGGTGCTGGGCATGGTCAATTCCGCTCCTGATTTCTACGATCATCCCAAGGTGATCAACGGCTGCAGCGAGCTCTTTGCAGAGATCTGGGGCAAGGACAACGGGGTGGGCGCACGCAGCGCCGTCGGCATGGGCCCCCTCCCGGGAAACATCGCAGTCGAAATCGAAGTCATCTTTGAAATCAACCTGACGTCGTCTGACCAGATGGTGGACGACATCTAGAACTCAGCTTCTCTTCTCTCCTCACAGGTGTGAACTAAATTCGCTGGTGGTTGGCTGGACAGCCAACCACCAGATCGACAGCTTTGATTGGCAATCAATCCGCGCCGGATTGACCGGCCTTCTTCTTGCCCTTTCCGCCGCCCCCATTGCCGGGGCGGCCATTGGCATCCGCCTGATTGACCTTGGGCAGCCACTGGGCCAGTTGCGCCTTTTGCTCCGCAAAACGGGTGTCGTCCGCCAGATTGGTATGCTCGAGCGGGTCCTTGGTTTCGTCGTAGAGCTCTTCGTCACCGTTCTCGTACCGGGTGTAGCGCCAGCCTTCACTACGCACGGTGTGGTTGCCAAACTTGTAGGTTGTCAGGGCCGGAGTGGTCCACTCGGCGGCGGGGTTTTGCAGCAGCGACTTGATGCTCTTCCCTTCCACATGTGAAGGCACGGGGATCCCGCTCAAGTCGCACAGGGTGGGGTACAGGCTCATGAAATCCACCGTGCGCTCGCAGACGCTGCCTGGCTTGGTCAGACCGGGCACGACCCACAGAAGGGGGGCGCGGGTGCTCTCTTCCCAGAGGGCGAATTTCCGCCAATGTTCTTTCTCGCCCAGATGCCAGCCGTGGTCTCCCCAGAAGACGATGATGGTGTTTTCCCGCATGGGAGATTTTTCATAGGCGTCCAGCAGACGGCCGATGTTCATGTCCGTGTAGCTGATGGCGGCCAAGTAGCCCTGGACGGCCTCCTTCCATCGCCCACTGGCTAGCATCTTGGCGTGGTCACCGTTGGGGCCAGCCATGCGCACGCCGGAAGGGGGCACGTCGGTGAGATCTCCCTCGATGTTCGGTGGCAGTTCGATCTTGTCCAGCGGGTGGAGGTCGTAGTACTTCTGCGGCACATTCCACGGCATATGAGGCTTGTGCAGACCGCAGGCGATGAACACAGGACGATCGTGTTTTTTGCCGAGCTGTTCGATCGCGTAGTCAGCGATCTGCCAGTCACTCAGGTCTTCGTCTTTGCAGTCCAGAGGAGCGAACTTGATCCCGCCCACGCCATCGTTGCCCGTGGGTTTGGGATCGTTCTTCTTCTCCGCAGGGTATTCGTTCCACTCGCTCGTCCGGTCAAAGCCGCCGTGATAGATCTTTCCTGAACCCAAGACCTCGTAGCCTGCCTTCCGGAACGTGGTGGGAAGAGTTTTTTCCTCTGGGATGACGGGCCGCCAGTCATCATCGTTGTCGTAGATGCCGGAGGTCGAGGGGCGGAGACCCGTCATGAGGGCTGCTCGCGACGGGTTGCAAGAGGGGGAGGCGCAGTAGCTCCGGGTGAAGCGGGTTCCCATGGCGGCCAGACGGTCCAGATTGGGCGTCTTGCTCTGCATGTTGCGGCCCAGATAACCGACCCAATGATTGAGGTCGTCCACCGCGATGAACAGCACATTGGGTTGTTTGGCAGCCGTATCCTGGGCCTGAAGAGGGGACAGGGACTGATTGAAAACGATGCCCCCCAGAAGCAGGGCGGCCATGGAGAGTTTCAACAAAGAAAAACGCATGCCTTCCAGACGAAAGGCATGCGTGGATGTTTCTGAGAAATTTGCTCTTGGCGGGGAGACGAATCTCCAGGAGTTAGAGCCGCACCTGGCCGTTGCCGTTGACCAGATACTTGTAGCTACACAGCTCTGCCAGCCCCATCGGGCCGCGGGCATGCAGCTTGTCCGTGCTGATGCCGATCTCGGCACCGAATCCGAACTCGCCACCGTCATTAAAACGGGTGCTCGCATTCCAAAGCACCACGGCAGAGTCCACTTCATGCTGGAACCGGGCGGCCACGGTGGCATCTTCGGAAACGATGACGTCCGTGTGGTGGGAGCCGTAGGTGTTGATGTGTTGGACGGCTTCCTCCGTACCCGAAACGGTCTTGATGGACAGAATCTGGTCCAGGTACTCCGTGCTCCAGTCTTCTTCAGTGGCGGGCTTGGCCCCGGGCCAGACGGCCAGTACTTCGGCATCTCCCCTGACTTCCACCCCACGAGGTCCCAGAATCTCCCGGAGGGTGGCATAAAAACCTTCTGCTCCCTCACGGTCCACTAGCACGGTTTCCACCGCATTGCAGGCGCTGGGCTTCTGGCACTTGCCGTTCAAAATCAGGTTGGCGGCCATCTCGTGGCTCGCCGTGTGGTGCACATAGACGTGGCAGACGCCATCATAGTGCTTGATCACGGGCATACGGGCGGCCTGCACGACGCGCTCGATCAATCCCTTCCCACCGCGGGGGATGATCAGATCCAGGTAGCGGTCCATCTTGGCAAGATGATCCACGCTCTCCCGGTCAGTGAAGGGGATGAGCTGAATGCTGTCCTGGGGTAGCCCCGCTTTTTCACCGCCAGCTTGCAATGCCGCCGCGAGGGCGGTGTTGGAGTGAATCGCCTCCGAGCCGCCCCGCAAAATGGTGGCATTGCCGGTTTTGAAGCAAAGTATGGCCGCGTCACTGGTGACGTTCGGTCGGGATTCGTAGATGATGCCGATGACGCCGATCGGCACCCGCACTTTTTGCATCTCCAGGCCGTTTGGACGTGTCCATTTACCGAGCACTTCGCCCACGGGGTCGGGGAGCTCCGCCACTTGCTCGATGGCCGCGGCGATGCCTTCCAGAGATTTCGGGTCGAGTCGCAGGCGGTCCACCATCGGTTTGCTGAGCCCTTTTTCCTCGGCCGCAGCCACATCTTTGGCGTTGGCAGCCAGGATGCTGTCGCGCTGCTCTCTCACGCCGACCGCCATGGCCCGCAGGATGTCATTCTTCTGGGCAGTGGTCAGTTTGACCAGCTCATGAGAGGCGGCCCGGGCTCTGGCCCCCATGGCGAGGATGGCGTTGGCGATGTCGGACGTTTGGGTCATTGAGCGGTGGTTGACGGAACGGGAAAGGGAGGTTGCAGGAGGACAAACGAGAGTTCGCTCCCGCGAGGGATACGCAGGGGATCAGGCTTTGGAGGCAGGCAGGGGGAAGCGGGTTCCCGTGCCATTGCCTTCCACGAGATCGGCAATTTGCTCCGGATGGCGCCCAGAGGCGATGATGCACTCCACATTGCCCGCCACGGCATCGGCCACGGCACGCAGTTTGGAAGCCATGCCACCCACGGAAAAGGCGCCCTTGTCCTCCTGAGCCAGGTGCAGGACCGAGTTCACGTCCTCGACCACTGGCACGATGTTGACTGCGCCATCGCTCTTGAGATCCATCAGACCCGGCACGCTCGTGAGCAGGATCAGCAGATCCGCACCCCAAAGCTGGGCCACGCGTGAAGAGAGCTTGTCGTTGTCGCCGAAACGCAGTTCTTCCACCGCCACTGAGTCATTCTCATTGATGATGGGGACCACGTTGGGATTCTCCAGCAGACGCAGCAGGGTGTTCTTCACCTTCTCTGCGCGTTCTTTGCTCTCCAGGTCGGCGTGGGTGAGCAAGAGTTGCGCAACGTAGAGGCCATGCCCACGCAAGTAGCTCTGATACGTGTGCATGAGATAGGTCTGGCCGACGGCCGCACAGGCCTGTAGGGTGGTGATTTCCTGCGGCCGCTCCCGGAAGCCCATGGCCTTGAGACCAGAGGCCACGGCACCGCTACTCACCACGACCACGGCATGGCCGCGGCGCTTGAGTTCCGCAATGGCCTGCACCAGTTTGCACAACTGTTCCTCATCCATCTCCGCACGATCCGTGCGTGTGAGGATGCCACTGCCGAACTTGAGGATGACTCGTCTGCCGCTCATGACTGATTTTTTGGAATCCGCAGCATGGGCGAGACAGGCTCGCTTTGCAAGCGGAGGGAGAATGAGTGACTTTCCTTAATCGGAGTCTAAAACGTTTCTAATGAAATGGCGGGCCAGCCGTTTTGGAATGCTCAAGTCCCCTGAAGGGGCGGGCGAAAAAATCGCTTTCTTTCAGGAAAAATAGCCTTGCCCATGTCCCGACCTATCTTGCAAACTACCATTTGTGATGTTCGCCCTAGCGGCCGTGTGCTTATGAGACCGTTTTTCCTGCTCGCTCTTCTATCCGTTGGTTCCGCCTCCCTTGTCTGCGGTCAAGCACCTCCTGCCACCCCTCCTGCTGCACCGGCCACCGCGCCGATGAACAAGGAGCAGGAAATGGAGGCGCTTTTCTCCGAGGCCCAGGCAGCGTTTGGCCAGGGCCGCTTTGATGTGGCATTGCAAAAAATTGGTGCCATTCACACCGCCACCAGCAACAAGGACTTTGAGGCCGTGATGTACCTTGAAGGTGCAGCTCACTTCAATCTTAAGCAGTGGGCGGAGGCCATTAAGTTTTTCGAAGACTTCATCAAGAAGTTCCCCCAGAGCAACAGTCTCAACGATGCGAAAATTGCCGTCGGCGAGGCCTATTTGAACAGCGGAAGCGCTGACAAGGGGATTGCGGCTCTCAAAGAAGCCGCTGCCGTACCGGAACTCCGCGATCGCGCAGGCTTGATGATCGCCTATCACCACAAGAAGGCTGGTCAGCCCGATGAGGCTCTCAGCATTCTCGAAGTGGTGCTTAAAGATCTACAGGGAACACCGTCTGCAGAGCAGCAGCAGGCCATCCTCATGGCCTCTGAAATTTATGTCGGCAAGGGCGACACTGACAAGGCCGGCCAGATGATGGAAAAGCTTCGCTCCGGATCCTCCGCAGATGAAAGCGTCGTTCAACTGAACGTGCTCTCCCAGCAAGTGGGTGATGCCATGCTGGAGCAGAAGCGTTATGGGGAGGCCCTCCGTGCCTATCAAAGCATGCGTCGCCAGGGCGAACTGGTGGCCATCCAGAAGGCTCGTATTTCGAAGATCGAGCAGTGGCAGACCCAGATCGCAGCTGGCGGACGAGTGCAGTTCATGGGCAAGTTGCTCAGCAAAGAAGAGGCTGTCGCCTTGCTGGACACGAACAAAAAGATCCTCGCCGACATTGAAGGAGTGAAGGACTACGATGCCTCCATTATCTACCGTCTCGGTCAGTGTTTCTATGAAATGGGCCGCATGTATGAGTCCCTTTTGGCCTTCCAGACCATCTACGAAGATTTCAAAGAGAACAAGGATCGTGATCGCTGTCTCTTTGGCATGATCGTGTGCAACGCCGGTCTGCAGCGTGCTGGCCGCGCTTATCTTCTCTGCGAGAAGTACATGAACGAGTTCCCCGAGGGGGCCAACATCGGACAGGTGACCGACATGTTCGGTTCGCTGGCCTTCGAGAGTGGCAACATTGAAGCCGCTATCAAGGCGTTTGAGCGTGCCAAGCTGGCCAAAGACGCAGACAAGGAACGCCTCAACTACCTCCTCGGAGTGGTGCTCTTCGAATCACAGCGGTTCGACGACTGCCGCCTCGCATTCCAGGAATTGATCAGCCTGAACAAGACTTCCGCCTACAAGGACGAGGCCGAGTACCGCATCGCGCTGAGCTACTTCTTCCAGAACGATTCGCAGAAGACTCGCAAAGCTCTGCGCGAATACATTGCTGGCAACGCCAAGGGACAGTATCTCGTGGATGCCAAGTATCGTCTGGCGTTCATTGACTTCCAGGGCGGGGACAAGGGAGATGCCATGGAGCAGCTTGAGAAGCTGGTGGTAGAAGCCCCGAACGATCAAAACGTGGGTCAGGTCTGGTCGCTTCTCGGCGACATCTACAGCCAGATGGTCGACGAGAGTGGCAAAATTGACTATACTGCCAAATGTCTCGAGGCCTACCGCAATGCGGTGGACAAGGCCAAGACTGAGGACGTGCTCAACTATGCGATCGACGCTGCCACCAACCTGATGGTTGACAAGAACATGTGGAAAGAGCTGGCCCAGATGTGGTCCAGCTACTACCAGGCCAACAAAGATAAACCCTCTGCTCTCAAGGCCATTTACTGGATCACCCGTGGGGTTGAGCGTGAAGCCAAGGCTCTGGAAAGCGAAGGCAAACCAGACAAGGCCAAGGAGAAACTGGACGAAGGTCGCAAACTGGTGGCCGGTGCAATGGCCCCACACCTTGGCAATCCCGCCAACGAGCAGGTGGAAGTGCTCATCCAGCAGCTTGTCACCATGATGGTGCCCAAGAAGCGTCCCCGCGCTGCGGCTCCCGCTACCAAGCCTGCAGCGGTGACGCCTGCTGACGCCACCAAGAAAGAAGGCGAAGCAGCTACCCCAGCCATGGCGGCGGATGCCAGCAAGGCAACCGACACCGCCGCTGCGGCGACCCCGGCTCCCGCCCCTGGCCCGACGTTTGAGGAAGTGGAAACCGAATTCAAAAAGCTCATGACGCCACAAGGCGATGAGAGCCTGCTGAACGGCACCGCTGCAGCCCGTATCCTCTATGGCCGCGCCCTGATTGCCCGTGGTTTCCGGGATGTGGCCAAGTATGAGAACCTCATGAGCATCATTCCTGATGCCGCAAAGATTGAGGAACTCAGCCCCCTGCTGCTGGCCGGCTTGGGCGAAATGCTGACCAAGAAGGGTGACACAGAAAAAGCCGCCGCCTGCTTCCAGCAGCTGCGTGCCAAGTATCCCAACAGTGAATTCGGTGACAAAGCCCCAGTGGGTCTGGGGGACATCGAGTTCAATAACAAGGAGTACCAGAAAGCCCTCGACCTCTACAACGAGGCCATTGAGAAGTATGCCTCCAGCTCCAGCATCCTTGAAGCAACGCTGGGCAAGGCCAAGGCTCTCCTGGCCTTGAAAAAGTACGACGAAGCCGAGAAGGTCTTCACCACGATCCAGGCCACCAAGGAATGGCGCGGTGCCCACCCCGCCGCCCTGTTGGGGTTGGGTGAAGCCGCTGAGGCGAAGAAGGATCTCAAGAAGGCGGTGAGCTTCTACCAGCGCATCATCCTTGCCTATCGTCGCGACAAGGCCGTGCTTGCCCAGGCCTACCTTCGTGCTGCCAAGTGCTTCATCGAACTCAACGACAAGGAAAGTGCCCGGACGGTCCTCCAGCAGATGCTGGCCCAGAAGGACATCACGGAGTTCCCCGAATTCAACGAAGGCAAGGCCCTCCTGAGCAAGACCAGCAACTAATTTTCCTCTCGATCCATGCTTTCATTCAAATCACTGTTGTTTCCGCTGGCTTGTATTGCTCTCGGTGCACCGGCGCTTCACGCCCAGGCGCTCGTGCTCAAGAACAACGACCGCATTCCCTTTGGCAGCTTTAGCGTCGAAGGAGGCAAGGTCAGCCGCACGATCAAGATGAGCAATGGTGCTGAGGCCAAGGCCAGCATCAACCTCACCGACATCGCCCGGCTGGAGTGGCCGGAAGTTCGCGAGGTGCTCGAAGCGCAGGCCATGCTGGGCGAAGGCAAGGCCAAGGAGGCCATTGAGGTGCTGGCGAAATCCAAGGAGTTCTTCAAACCCTTCAAGGCTATTCCCGGCAGCCCTTACAATGACATCTCGCTCGCCCACGTGGAAGCGTTGGATCAGGCAGGTGACTTTGATGCGTTGATTCGTGTGCTCCCTGAGGTGGAAGCCATGAAGTGGGATGATCAGAAGAAGCTGAAGGTGCGAATCCTGAAGCTCAACATGTCCCGCCGTACCTCGGGCGACCAGGATGCCATTCTGAGTCAGGCGGAAGACCTCTTGAAGGACACCCTTGATGCAGAAATCTCCGCCCGGCTTTGGATGACCGTCGCAGAGATCCACACCCGGAAAGAGCGTTGGGAACCTGCGTTGATGGCCTACCTGCATGTGCCAGTGTTTTACGGCAGCCAGGCAGCTCTGGTGCCTCAGGCGGAACTTGCTGCCGCCCGCACCCTCACGAAGATGGAACGGTTCAAGGATGCCGTGGGTTTCTACCAGCGCATTGCCGAAGCTTACCCCGGTTCCGAGACCGCTGAGACGGCCAAAAAAGAAATGGCCATCTACAACGGTCGTGAAAACAAGCCTGACCGGCCAGCAGCGGCTGGCGGCAAAGATTCCCCAACGAAAACTGAATCCAAGTAATGCAACGTCAAACCATGTATAATCTGCCCATGCACATCACACGCTCCCGCTTGAAACTTAGGCTTGGCCGCCTGTTGGTCTGCGCCACCCTCGCGTTCGGTGGTTTGCAGTTTGGTATCTCGGCACTTCATGCGCAGGACGCCGCAGCTCCTGCGGAAGGCGCATCGACGGCACCGATCGTGCATAAGAAGTCCATGCTCGACAAGTTCAAGGAAGGCGGCTGGGTCATGTACCCCATTCTCGGCTTCTCCGTGTTGACCATCTGGCTTTCGACCGACCTCTGGATCCGCACCGGTAAGAAGAAACTCGCTCCCGACGCTCACGTGAACGGGGCAAAGGACCTCTTCCGTATGGGGGACTACGTGGGTGCCTACCAGCACTGCAAGAACAACCCCTCCGCCTTCAGCGACACGGTGCGCGTCTCCCTGAGCTTCATTGGGGACGGCCAGCACGCCACGGAAGACGCCATGATGGGTGAACTCAACAAGTTCAACGCCGCCACGACCACCCGAATCAACTACCTTTCCGTTATCGGTGTGTGCACTCCGATGGTAGGGCTGCTTGGTACGGTGACGGGCATGGTGACCGCGTTCGAACACCTCGGTGCTGCTGGCGTGGGCGACCCCTCCGGTCTCTCCGCGGCCATCGGTGAAGTGTTGATCGCGACGGCCTCCGGTCTGGCCATCGCTATTCCTGCTTTCATGATGTTCTACGTGCTTCGCAACCGTCTTCAGGGTTCGATCCACTATTGCCAGGACATCGTGGTGAGCCTCTTCCGCAAAATGCCTTACGATGACCTTAAGGATTGCCATGTGGGTGAAGAAGAATTCTTCGCCGCCCGGCCAAACTGGGTGTCTGACGAAGATGCCGCTGCGGCAGCGCTTCCCGCGTAATGCATCATTGATACAAGCACTTGCTTCAGGGGCTTCGGCCCCTGTCATCTTCTGAGATTGTCAGTCAGTTAAACCCTTACCTTTTTAACACTATGGGCGGCGGCGGCGGCAGTATGGAGAGCGGCGAACCGGAGTTTCAAATTGCTCCGATGATCGACTGTCTTCTTGTCTTGCTCATTTTCTTCATGAGCATCACCACGGCGGAAGTGCTGCAACTGGACAAAGACATCCAGTTGCCGGCAGCTCCCGAGGCCAAGAAGAAGGAGAAAAGCAAGATGTCGGAAGGGGCTCTGAACGTGAAGTGGAATCCCAAGACCCAAAAGGGGGAGATCAACTTCGAAGGAAAGACCTACGACGACGTCAGTGCGCTTGTGGAGGTGCTGAAGGGGAAGAAGGCCAACGCGTCTGACTACCGCATCATTATTCGCGGCGATCGGCGTCTTCCCGCAGTGGAAATCCAGCGCACCATGAGTGTGTTGGGTGAAGCTGGCATGGATGATCTGGCCTTCTCGGCCTTGAACCAGTAACTTTAAGAGCCAATCTCACTCATCCATTATGAGCGGTAGTAGCAAGGGTCGAAAACAAATCGAAGTGGAGCAGATCGGGACGGGCTTCCAGATCGCTCCGATGATCGACGTGGTGTTCGTGATCATGCTTTTCTTCATGGTCATGGCGAACAGCGTGAAAGTGGAGCATGAGCTGAAAACCGCCCTGCCCGGCGCGGTGACAGCGAACAAGGTCGAGGCAGAGACGCCTCCGGATGAGATCTTGATCGCCATCTCAGAGGACGGCGCTGTTTCCATGAATGATGAGGAGTTTGATTCCGCCACGGATGCCAAGCTCCCGTCCCTTACGGACAGCCTTATCAGACTTCGCAAGGATGCAGACCTCCGTAACAACAAGGTGCTCGTCACCCTGCAAACGGAAGAGCAGACCAAGTATGAGCGCATCATCCAGGTGATGAATGCCCTGGCTGCAGCCAAGATCGCCAACGTGACCTTCACCGTCGGCTCGGAAGAGCTTTAAGGGAGTTCACGAGAGGAGACTGCTCCAAGTATTATTCAGTTCAGACCCACCCTGTCTCGATCAGGGTGGGTCTTTTTTTGGGACTTGCTCCAAGAAGGGCGATCCTGCGTTGGATTGGGCACCATTGTGACCGCCCGCTGAGTGGTTCTTTCTTGCAGGCATGGAGAAAATCTGGTGAAATCCCAGCGAAACCGAAGCGTGCCCAATCTCTTGGTCGTGCCTCAAACTTCAAAGCTTGACCCTTCGTTCACCATGAGCAGTTCCCATGGCCGCAAGCAGATAGCATCGGAGATGATGGGAACGGGCTTCCAGATCGCCCCGATGATCGATGTGGTGTTTGTGATCATGCTCTTCTTCATGGTCATGGCCAACAGCGTGAAGGTGGAGCATGAACTGAAGACCGTTCTGCCTGGGCCGCCCAGCAAGCTCATGCCCGAACCGGCAGATGAATTGCGGATCGAAATCGCTGAGGACGGGGCGGTACTGATGAACGATGAAGAGTTCGATTCGGCTTCCGATGCCAAGCTTCCAACGCTGACAGCCAATCTTATCCGGCTCAAGAAAGATGCTGATTTCCGCAACGAGCGGGTGGTCGTGACGCTTCAGTCAGAGGAGCAGGCAAAGTATGAGCGCATCATCCAGGTGATGAATGCCCTGGCTGCGGCCAAGATTGCCTCCGTGACGTTTACCATCGGATCTGAAGAGTTCTGAACGGGGTGGGGGATTTTGATCTGATTTGATGTCGAACGAGCTGCCTGAATTTCAAGTCGGCGGTGTTCCGTTCGCAGGTTCAAACCTTTGCTGGAGCTGCTACGGACGGACTGAGGCAAACTAAAGTTTGACCTACGAGCAGAGCCTGATCGGGCCTCCCCACGCATGGTCGTGCTTCAGTAGGCTCGTTTCTTCTTGTGAACAGATGCAGGTTTCGAAGTCATATTTGGACAAAATGCGTCCACATTGTTTGATGCATCTTGCGTGGATGGATAAAAATTGATCTAATTTGGGGAACGTTCTTGCTCGCGGGTGGTGCACAGAGTGCCGCGGCAGGCTCCAGCCGACTTCCTCATGAATCCTGCATCCACATCCCACCCCTTGCCTGCTCTCGAAGTCGACAAGCCGGCCCCGCTTCCATCTCCCACGACGGGCAGCGCCTCCGTGCCGTTGGTACAGATTCAATCTTTGGACCCCACGGCCCCTACAGGGTCCCAGCCGGTGCAGATCCCCCAGTACGAACAGGCGGCTCCTGCGTACCAGCATGACGTTCCCCAGCAGATCCACCAATTCGAGGCGCCGCACTTTCATGCGCCGATCGCCCCTCCGGTAAAGAAGAACATCTTTGCCCAGTATTGGCGCAAGGCGGGCGGCGGATCCTTCATGATCAGTCTGCTCATCCATGCCGGATTGCTCATCGGAGCCTACTTCCTGGTGGAGACGATCGTCACGGAGAACAAAGTGGACTTCCTTCCCGGCGGTGGCAGCAAGCAGGGGGCTGAGGCCAACCAGCAGCTGGCGCAGACCGTGCAGAACAAGAAGCGCAGCTCCCTGAACAAGAGCACCCCCATGAAAAAGGTGGTGAGCACGAGTGCCAACGCCGCGATCGCGCTCAATGACGTGCCGATGGAATCCATCGACATGCCGGAGATGGGGAGCCTGATGGGCGGTTCCATGGGCAGCGGCGGATTTGGTTCCGGCGGCGCAGGTGGCGGATTTGGCAAGGGCATCGGCATGGGTGGGCAGTCTGGCTTCGTGAGCCTGCCTCCGACGTTGAAAAGCCGTTGCAGCACGGCCGAGCGTCTCCAGAAGCTCAAGGAGAGCGGTGGGGTGGCCGAGTGTGAAAAGGCGGTCAGCACCGCCTTGGAATATCTCAAGAGCAAGCAAAAGGCGGATGGATCCTGGGGCACCAACAACAAGGGGGCCATGACCGGTTTTGCCTTGCTCTGCTACTTGGGCCGCTGTGAGACTCCAGATTCTCCCTTCTACGGGGAGAACGTCATGAAGGGTATCATGTTCCTGATCGAGACGCAGAAGAAGCATCCACAGAAACTGTTCTCCCAAGCCACTGCCGGCAATGGCCCGGTGTATGAGCATGGGATTGCGACCTACGCTCTGGGTGAGATGTACACCCTGGCTCGTATGGGCAGCAAATCGCTGCCGGGCATGCGTGAGGCTTTCGAAGAAGGCGTGAAAGTGATCATCGACAATCAGCAGAAGGGCGGGAGCTGGGTGTACGACCAGTCCACGGGATTCTATTCCCCCAGCCGCGAAGACCTCTCCGTGACAGGCTGGCAGTACCAGGCGCTCAAGGCGGCCAAACTGACCAATCTGAAAATCAACGGATTGCATTCCTCGATCGACAAGACGGTGGAGTATTTGGAAGGCAAGCAGACGAAGGATGGGGGCATCGGTGGTACCAACCGGGAATCCCACTACAATCAGTGGAATCTGACGGGTGCAGGGGCCCTCGGCCTGCAGACTCTGGGCAATGGGAAGAAATCCCAGATCAAGAAAGCCATCGACTTTTCCTACGAACTCTACAAAAAGGAGCCCCCGCTCTGGTCAGATGGGAACAGCCAGCTTCTCTATACTTGGTACTATTACCAGCAGGCCTTCTTCCAGGCTGGTGGAGAAGAGTGGGACTACTGGAACAAGGCCGTCTTGCCACAACTCCTTCAAAATCAGAACAAAGATGGAAGCTGGACACACAAAAGTGCGGCTGCGGGCGGGGACAATGTCTATTCCACTGCGCTGTGCACGTTGATGCTGGAGGTTTACTACCGCTATTTGAAGGTGGCAGATCGCGAATCATCCTCCCTCTTTGACCGCAAATAGGCATCAAGGTGAATGGGTAGATTTTGACCGGATGGCGAGATATTACTTGTCTTTGAGTCTAAGAAATGGTCGGCTCGAAGGGTTGAACTTTTGGGTGGGATAGGAATTGAGCAGCTTTTTTCTGCGAAAGACCAAGAACTGCCCGACTTGCCCGTCATCACTTGTGACAGGCAACGCCGACTCCTCTGCCATGAATCCTTCCGACTCCGAGCACCAGTCTTCCTCTGATCCCCTTCCCGTGCTGCCGCCCACCACGGGCAGCGCCTCCGTGCCGTTGGTACAGATTCAATCTTTGGACCCCACGGCCCCTACAGGGTCCCAGCCGGTGCAGATCCCTCAGTACGAACAGGCGGCTCCTGCGTACCAGCATGACGTTCCCCAGCAGATCCACCAATTCGAGGCGCCGCACTTTCATGCGCCGATCGCCCCTCCGGTAAAGAAGAACATCTTCGCCCAGTATTGGCGCAAGGCGGGCGGCGGATCCTTCATGATCAGTCTGCTCATCCATGCCGGATTGCTCATCGGAGCCTACTTCCTGGTGGAGACGATCGTCACGGAGAACAAAGTGGATTTCCTTCCCGGCGGTGGCAGCAAGCAGGGGGCTGAGGCCAACCAGCAGCTGGCGCAGACCGTGCAGAACAAGAAGCGCAGCTCCCTGAACAAGAGCACCCCCATGAAAAAGGTGGTGAGCACGAGCGCCAACGCTGCGATCGCGCTCAATGACGTGCCGATGGAATCCATCGACATGCCGGAGATGGGCAGTCTGATGGGCGGTTCCATGGGCAGCGGCGGATTTGGTTCCGGTGGTGCCGGTGGCGGATTTGGCAAGGGCATCGGCATGGGCGGCCAACAGGGCTTCGTGAGCCTGCCTCCGACGTTGAAAAGCCGTTGCAGCACGGCCGAGCGTCTCCAGAAGCTCAAGGAGAGCGGTGGGGTGGCCGAGTGTGAAAAGGCGGTCAGCACCGCCTTGGAATATCTCAAGAGCAAGCAGAAGGCTGACGGATCCTGGGGCACCCAGTATAAGGGCGCGATGACGGGTTTCGCCCTTCTCGCTTACTTGGGCCGCTGTGAGACTCCTGACTCCCCGTTCTACGGTGAGAACGTCATGAAGGGCATCATGTTCTTGGTTGAGACCCAGAAGAAGAATCCGAACAAACTGTTCTCCCAGGCCACCTCCGGCAACGCACCAGTGTATGAGCACGGGATCGCCACCTACGCTCTGGGTGAGATGTACACCCTGGCTCGTATGGGCAGTAAATCGCTGCCAGGCATGCGTGAGGCTTTCGAGTCGGGTGTGGGTGTGATCATCGACAACCAGCAGAAGAGTGGCAGCTGGGTGTACGACACGGACAAAGGCACCTACTTGCAGGGCCGCGAGGACCTTTCCGTAACGGGCTGGCAGTACCAGGCGCTCAAGGCGGCCAAGCTCACGAACTTGAAGATCAATGGGCTGCACAACGCCATCGACAACACCGTCAAGTACCTTGAGAACAAGCAGACCAAGGATGGCGGCATTGGTGGCACCAACCGTGAAACCAGCTACAACCAGTGGGAGTTGACAGGGGCCGGTGCGCTGGGCCTGCAGACGCTGGCCAATGGCCGGAAAACAGAGATCAAGAAGGCCATCGCCTTTGCCCACGAACTCTTCAAGAAAGAGCCTCCGGCTTGGGATCACGCCAACCTCTACTCCTGGTACTATTACCAGCAGGCTTTCTTCCAGTACGGTGGGGAAGAATGGAACTACTGGAACGCAGCCGTGCTGAAGGAGATCCTCAAAAACCAGCAGCCTGACGGAAGCTGGAAGTCGCCCACCAATTTCCACAATGCCAGTGCAGGCGGGGACAACATCTATCCCACCTCCCTCTGCATCCTGATGCTGGAAGTATACTATCGCTACCTCAAGGTGGCGGATCGCGAGAGCACTTCGATCTTCGACCGGAAGTGATTTCGAACTACTGAAATGGAAAAGGGGCTTCACGAACTGTGAAGCCCTTTTTTTGTGGGAGGCAGTGCGGGAAGTCGGCCTACCTATTTCTCGGCCGGTTTCTTGGCGAGTTCAGCTGCACTCTTGATTTCCCACCTGCCCGACGGATCGAGATGCAACATGTGGTCGTGGTGTCGGATGAGGGTGTTGCGATGGCCCACGCTGATGTACGCGATGCCGGATTTGCGCAGCAGTTCGTAGAGGTGCTCCTGGTTGTCCTCGTCTAGAGCGCTCGTGGCTTCATCCAGGAAGGCAAACTTCGGGCGGCGCAGGAAAAGGCGGGCAAATGCCACGCGCTGCTGCTCGCCGATGGAGAGCACATTCGTCCAGTCCACTATCCGGTTCAGGTCGTTGTCCACGCGGGCGAAGATGTCCGAGAGATTGACCTTCTCCATCACCGCGCTGATTTCCTCATCACTCAGGCCCAATTGCGGATAGGGGTAGAGCAGTTGATCACGCAAGGTGCCTTGAATCATGTACGGCCTCTGCGGCAAGAACATGAGATCATTCAGGGCGGGGCGTTCCAGCGAGCCGGATCCACTGGACCAAAGACCCGCGATGGTTCGCAGCACCGAGCTCTTTCCTGTGCCGCTGTCACCCATGATGAGGAGACTCTGTTTTCGCTTGAGCACAAAGGAAAGATCCGTCACCAGATCCCTGTCGCCATTGGGGGTCCGCACGGTGACGTCTTCCAGCTTCACCAGGCGGCTGTCGTCTTCCACTTCCAGTTGTGCCTCCTTCTCGATGCGTTCTTCCTCCGCATCGTGTTCATCAAGGTTTTCCCAGAGACCGGCAAGACGTTGCACGCCGGCCAGATAGGCGCTCAGAACTCCGAACTGGGTGACAATCAACGTGACTGCTGCCAGCACCTGGGCAAAGGCTCCAGATGCCTGGGTGATGACGCCAAACTCGACCTGCCCGCGAATGTACATAGGGGCCACAATGACCAACGGCAGAACAAGGGATGCGTAGTTGAAGGTGTTGGTGAAGAACCCCAGATTGCGATTCCAGAAGATGGTGTTCCGGGTGTTGACGACGACCCGTGCAAGTCGTTCGATCAGGTCCAGATGCTCCCGTTTTTCCCCGCGATAAAAGGCGATGGATTCGGCATTGTCTCTCACCCGTACCAGGCCATAGCGCAGGTCGGCTTCCTTCTGATATTGCATGAAGCTCAGCCTGACCAGGGGCCGACCGATGAGGATGCTGGCCAAAGTGCCCACGGCTGCGTAGGCGAAGAGGATGGTGACCAGGGTGCCTGAGATCGTCCACAACACCCCGGTGAAGGCGATCAGCGTGACCAACGAATTCAGCAGAATGAGCAGAAAGCTCAGCGTGCTGACCGTGAAGTTGCGCACGTCTTCACTGATACGTTGGTCCGGGTTGTCCACGTTGGGGGAACTCCGGAGACGGTAGTACGCCCGATTGTTGAAGTAGCGTTTGATCAGGTGCTGGGTGAGCCACTCCCGCCAGAGCAGGGCGAGCCGCTCCTCGGTCCATCGGTAGTAGGTGCCTATCGGCACCGCGAGGGCAAAGGTGGCAAGATACCACCCGAGACTGCGCCAGTAAGCTACGCCATCCTTGCGGGCGATGTCGTTCATGAAGTCCCTGCCGGCATAGCTCATCAGCACCTGGACGCCGCCAACGGCCAGCGAGAGAGTGAGTAGGACGGCCAGGAAACCCCTGGCTTTGCGCCGGCTTTTGGACCCGAAGAATGCCTTGGTGATGATCCAGAACTGCCGGAGCGTCCTTCCCAGCGGGGGCTTGGTCTGGGAATTTTCTTCAGCGCCGGAACCTTTGTCATTGGGAGTCCCCATGCCACCAAAACGGATTCGCCCCCCTCAGCGAGTGCAAAAGAGATGAGGAGGGCTCAATCAATCTTCACGATTGATTAAAAGCCTGGAATTCATGGCGTTAGCAGAACGCGCCGGGGCTAGCTTTGCGTCAACCCGGAGCGCATGGCCTCAAGCGGGACGGGTTCTCCAAACCAATGCCCAAACGAGATGGCTCCCTGGTGAAGCAGAAGCCGGAGTCCGTCGCAGGTACGGGCACCGCTTGCTTTGGCGGCGCTGATGAACGGGGTGGGGGACGCAGCACGATAGACCATGTCGTACGCCAGGTGCGAAGGTTGAATGCGCTGGTAGTCGAAGAGCGGCCCGTCGCCGTCCTTCATGCCCACTGGGGTGGCGTTGACGATGAGATCCACGTCATCAAGAATCGAGGAAATTTCCTCATCGGACCAGGTGAGCGCGGTCACCTGGGTGGTGGCCGAGAGTTGCTGGCAGTTTTTCACGAGAGGTGCGAGCTTGGCCACGGTGCGATTGGCGAGGCGCAGGCTGGGGCAGCCCTCCAGCGCACTTTGAATGGCCACGGCCTGGCCAGCGCCACCACCTGCTCCAATGATGAGCACCCGGAGATCCTTCACCGCTGCACCGAAGGCCTCCTCGACGGACCGGAGAAAGCCTGGCCCGTCGCTGTTGTAGCCGATCTTCTGACCGTCATGGAGATGGACGGTGTTCACCGCCCCCAACGCGACTGCCAGACCGTTGAGTTCATCCATGGCCTCCAGTGCCTCGAACTTGTGGGGGATCGTGCAGTTCACTCCCACGAAGCCGTGCAGAGCGAACAGGTCGAGCGCCTCCGCCACCGATCCAGGAGGAACATGCACACGTATGTATTGCGCATCAATACCCCGGGCCTTGAGGGCGGGATTGTGCATCTGCGGAGAGCGGGAGTGCGCGATGGGATCGCCAATGACAGCGAGCCGGGCAGGCGGGTCGATCTCAGCAGAAACGGAGGTCCAGTTTCGAAGGTCCTCCAGGGTGTAGCAGGCCTTGGACATGTATCGGGTTATTTCTTGGAATCTGAAGTGGCAGGGCTGAGGCCAAGTTTGAATCCGCCAAACTCCGCCCAACAGGGCCGGGTGGGGGCCCAGGTTTCATCGCTGCCGCCGTGAAAGGTTTCAAAATAGAGGGAGTCCACGCCGAAACTGGCGTCGTCCCGCCATTGCAGATCCGACTGATCCACCATGAGGCGGGATGGGGTGGATGCCGTGGTGATCCAGACGCGCAGGGTGCCGTTGCGTTGGCCCGCTGTGTTCATACCCACCTGAATTCTCACCTGGACGGGCGAGTCGGTGGGAAAACGGAAGTCGTCGGGGAAGTTGAACTGGTCTCCATAGTTCGTCGGCTGGTGCTTGTGGTACACGTAAGCCTGTCCCCGGCCATCCTTCCGCCACATGAGCCGGGCGGAGAAGCCGTTTTTGCCATTGGCCGGGCGACCTCCGCTCACGTTGTCTGGCCCTCCACACAAGCCGGGCAGCTTGCCGCCCTTCACCCAGTCAAAATCCGGGCTGAAGCGCAACATGTAGGTGAGCTCCGCGAACTCGCTTGCGCCAAAGGGGAATCTCCAGCCTGCGCCGCCTTTCTCCGGGCCGATCTGGCCCGGGGCATAGGAAACACGCAACCAGCGCTGGTGGTCGGCCTCCGTCAGGGCAACTCTGCCATCGCGGATGCCGCCTTCAAAGGCGCAACCGGGCCAGTCCTTTTTCCACTGGCCCAACGAGTAAGGCCCAGCGGGTCCGTTGAGGGGAATGAGCCGGGGAGCTTCTTCCGCAGCGTGTCCATGCGGGCTGATGATCAGGTTCATGGCCAGCCCCATCCCCAGCGCCAAGGTGGGGATCACCCGACGATGGGGCAGGATGGTGTGGCGGAACAGCATAGGGCTCCTTGAGGGATCAAGCGAGAAGGGCGGCCGCGCGGCCGAGTCGGGCGAGAGCCCGCTCCTGGCCGAGCACGACCATCATCACCTTCACATCCGGACCCCGGGTTTGACCACTCAGGGAGAAGCGCAGCAGCGGCATGAGAGCCCCGGCTTTGACGCCTTCCGTGGTGGCGACTTTGGTCACGGCCTCCCCGAGACTGGCTTCAGTCCATTCGCTGGTGGCTTGGAGTCCGGTCTGAAGGGCGGCCAACAGTTTGGGGGCTTGGGCATTGGCCTTCAGCTTGGTCATCACTTCGTCTTCGAACGCGAAGTCTTCGGTAAAGAAGAAGTGGACCCAGGAGGGGAACTCGGAGGCCAGACTCACCTTTTCCTTCACGCTGTTCAAGGTGCGGGCGATGTAAGCCTCGTCGTTGCCTGGATTGATACCGGCTTTTTCCAGCCAGGGGCGGGCATAAGCCACGAGGGCGGCATCGTCCAGCAGGCGCAGATGCTGCTGGTTTACCCAGGTGCACTTGGTCATGTCAAACCGGGCATTGCTGTGATGCACGTCGCTGATGTCGAAAAGTTCGACGGCTTGCTGCGAGGAGAAGGTTTCACCTTCAAGCTTGGGGGTCCAGCCCAGCAGGCACAGGTAGTTGAACACTGCCTGGGGAAGGAAACCGGCCTGCAGATAGCTGTCGATGCTGGCCCCTTCGTCCCGCTTGCTCATCTTCGAACCGCTCGGGTTGAGCAGGAGAGGAATATGGCCATAGACCGGAGCCTTCGCGCCAAAGGCGTTGAAGAGGTCGATGTGTTTCCAAGTGTTGGAGATGTGGTCTTCCCCGCGGATGACATGGGTCATGCCCATTTCGATGTCGTCCACCACATTGCAGAAGTGGAAGATGTAACTGCCGTCCGGGCGGCGCACGGTCATGTCGGGTTCTTCCGTGGGGGCGAAGCGAATGTCTCCGCAAACCATGTCCGGGATGGTGATGGCCTCACGGCTGAATTTGAAGCGGGCGGCTCCGTTCTCTTCAAAGTACACGCGACCGGCTTCTTCCAGTTTCTTGAAGTAGGCGTCGTAAATTCCCTGGCGCTGGCTCTGGAAGTACGGGCCGTAGTCCCCACCTTTCTGAGGGCCTTCATCCCAGTCGATGCCCAGCCAGCTCAGCCCTTCGAAAATGGCGTTCATGGCCGCCTCGGTGTTCCGCGCCTCGTCTGTGTCTTCAATGCGCAGAATGAAGGTGCCGCCGCTTTTCCGGGCGAGCAACCAGTTGAACAAGGCCGTGCGGGCGCCTCCAACGTGGAGGTAGCCAGTGGGTGAGGGGGCGAAGCGAACGCGAATGGACATCCAACGATGTAGAGGGGATTGACGGGCTTCTCAAGCGTCAATCCCCGTGGGCTCAACGAGGTTTGTCGCTTGAGGGGCTTGTATCCCACCGTATGGTCTCCGCCATGAAGAAGAAGGTGCTCATCGCGGGATCGGCTTTCGTCGTCCTCCTCGCCGGACTCGGCGTGGGAGGGTACCAGTGGTTGTTGGGGCGGTTCGACAAGGACGCGGTCATTGCCCAGATGGAGGCCTCCTGGAGCTGTCGTGCCCAGCTCGATTCCACCCAGGTGAAGATCCTCTCCTCACCTGCGAGACTGGAATTGCACGGTCTGAAGCTGGCCCCCAAGGACGATCAGTCGGCCCTGCCCGCCTCGCAACGGCAGGCGCTCTCCCCTGAAAAAGTCCTCCTTTCCACGGAGCTCGCGGTGCTGGAGGTGGAGCTCAAAGACCTGGTGGATGGCAAGATCAATGTCAAAGAACTCCACATCGGTGGAGTGTCTGTGAAGACTGAGGTGGACGAGGACGGAAGAAGCAGCCTGCAGGCTCTCTTCAAGTCGCCGGGAGCGGTGGATGCTCCCAAGGCCCCTGCCACGCCGACAGAGCAAGCCGTTACGGGCGATGCAGGAACAACGACGGCCAAGGGCGTGCAGGTCACGGAATTGAAAACCGAACCCGCCACCAAGCCAGAGGCGACCACCAAGGAAGCGAAACCCAAGAGCGTCTTCCGGGCCAGTGACATGAAGGTGGCGGTGCGAGTGGACGAGGCCAGCCTGGAACGGGGGAGCGTGGAAATCACCAATCAGAAGAATGCCTCGAAGATCCAGCTCAGCGACGTGAACCTGAAGCTCAAGGAGATCGATGTGAATGCGGCAGATCTGGCCGCGCACAATCACTGCGGCTTTGAGCTTGCCGGAGGAATCCGCGTCGAGAACCTGGAGAAGAAACAGCAGGTGGCCGATATCAAGGTGAACTCCAAGGGCACGATGGAGCCCTTTGATGTGAGTACCGGGGAATGGATGCCGGACCTGAATCTGGAGGTGACACTGGCCAAGGGAAGTCTTCTCGGCGGCATGGATCTGGGCGACCAGTTGAAGAAGAAGGATCGCGAGAAGGTCGCTGAGTACGGGCTCAATCTGGAGGGCGTGCTGCTGGGCGGCGCACTCCTGGAAGACGCCTTCGTCAAGGTCCACCAGGTGCGGGGCAAGGTGATCATGAAGGGGGAGACCCGCCTCGTGTTTCCCCAGTATGAGATCATCCTCAATGATGGCAGTTGGGTGAATGCCTCGCAGGACCTTCACAACGTGAAGGCCCGGCTGGTGCTCAATGCAGATCTCACCGCCAAAAAACTGGAGGAGGTGAAGAAGACCCTGTCAGAGAGATTCGGCAAGGACATCACCGAGGCGCTGTTCCCCCTGGCCGTGGGAACGTTGATCGACTCTCAGAACCGCCTCTCCTTGCCCTTCAAGTCCAAAGGGAGCCTGGCAAAACCTGACTTCGGTTTTGACAACATTTTTGGCGACCTGAAGGACATGGTGAAGGACTCGGCGGCCGGGTTCCTGAAGGGATTGCTCGAGAAGTAACCCATGCCGATTCCCAAGGCACTGGTCCGACGTTCTATTCGGCCGGCGCCTTGTGTTCAAAGGTGCCGGAGCTGCCCAGCACAGAGGTGAAGCCGCCTTCGTAGAGCCATTTCCTAGACTCCGCCTTGTTCTTCAAATGAGCATCCCAAAAGGCGGTGGTGCTTTTCGTGATGAGTTTTTGAAAAGCTTCGTCGGCCGCCTCCCGCTCGGGATCCCGCTGCATGCGGCCTGAGAAGATCATGTGATCGCCGTCCTTGAAGATCACCAGGCAGGTGGAGGCGTGTTGCATGCGATCATAGGGAATGCGCCGGTCCGCGGCCATGGTCTCGCCCACCGGGCTGTCGTCGAGGGTCCCGGTCATGTGGAAGACGGGGATGCGGATGTTGTCGAAGGCCTCCTGCGCGACTCTCTGTCCGCCGATGACTGGAGCGCTCATCTGGATCACCGCCTTCACCCGGGCATCCGCCAGGGCCGAGACGCCGCCACGAAATGACTGGCCAGCGATGGCCATGACGGTGAAGCCACCAAAGGAGTGGCCAGCCGCCCCAATGCGGCTCAGATCGAGTCGGCCGTAGAGAGGAGACTTGGGATCCTGGTTCTGCCGGGTCAGTTCATCGATCACGAAAGTCACGTCGGCAGGGCGTGCCAGGGCATTGGCGGGTGTGGCAGCTGCTTTCCTTACTGCCTGCATGCGCTCCGCAGGGCGGGCCTCCCTCCAGACGGCATCGTCACTGCCCAGATGCTGGACATGCACGCTGGCATAGCCAGCCTGAGACCAGTGCTGCCCCAGGTAGGAGTAGCCTTCGCGGGAGCCGCCCAGGCCATGGGAGAAGATGATCACCGGGACGGGTTCTGCCTTGATAGCTGGGCTGGCCGGCGGAAGGTAGATCAAGACCGGTACGGATCGCTGCCGGGAGGCGTCCACCCAGTCCAGCTTTAGAGGCGCGCTGGCAGGGACGGCTGGGGATGCTGTCGGTGCTGCGGGTGCTGTGGCGGGGCGTGGCCGGGGATCCGCCAGCACCTTGGAAGGTTGAAGCAGGCAAAGACTACCAGGGATAAGCAGCGCAGGAAGCAGGGCCCGGTGCAGGAATCGCAGCGAGACCGTCGTGAGATAGGCGGAAGAGGGGAGGGGCTTCATCGGTTACCCCTGCGAAGACGCCCCTGGGTTCTGTCTGGTTACGCCGAATGCTCCAAGTCGTCCTGGAGCATCGATCAAGGGCGCAACGTGAGGCGATTGACGTGAATGATCTGGTTCACAGCTTCCGGTACCGGGTGGGTCTCCGGTTTCCAGCTGTACACCTTGATGGTCGGGCGCGTTTCATTTCCGGTCAGGACCAGGGCATTGATCTGCAGCACGCGCTTTTCTCCCTCCGGGATGGGGAGCTGCTTCACAGACAGCTGCAGAGGGTTTTCACCGTCGCGAAGACCACCGATGATGATGTGCTCCTCCGCATTGTTTTCCACCGTGGCGGCATCGAAGCCATTGACCACCGCCGTGGTCTGGTAGCCGAAGGAGGCGATCTGAAGCACACCGATGCGGTCTGGCACCGGGCAGGCTTTGGGGATGGGGGGCACGACGCCGGTGGGGGCAAACTCAGGCTCGTTGAGAAAGGCTGAGCTGCCGCCGTTCTTGAGCGTGGCCCGGACATCGGGCGCGCTGGCAAGATTGACCAGACGGGTGGTGTCGAATTTCCACCCGGTGCTTTCCAGGATGAATTTCAGGATGAGGAGATTCTCCGGCACTTCAGAGGAGTCCAACAGGCCGATATCGACCTTGCCAAAGTAGGCGAGTTGCCCGGTGACGCCGTTGATGTCCATTTTGAGAAAGCGCAAGGTGGCGGTTTCTGGTGGGCGGACGGGCAGGTCGAAGAGGGCGGCGGGAAAGGCCTGCTTCTGGCTGACGATGAGATTGCGCGTCATCAACTGCCGTGAGGTCGCGGTGGCCTGCTGCCAGGAGGCGAGACTGCGGGTGACCATGGCCTCCCGCCAGCGGGAGTAGGACTGCTCCATCTGCCGGCGGGCAGCAGCGTCCTGCCCCTGGGCTTGGGGGAGGAGAGTGCAGAGGAGCACAACAGCAACGAAGAGGGGGGCTGGCACAAATCGGGTCATTTTCTGGAAGACTAGCAACATTGGCTGACTAACGCAAAACCAAGGATCTTCTGGACAGCGGGAAAGCATCCTTTATGGAGAGAAGGTTTCTTCGGAAATCTGGCAGGCCAAATGCTGTTTATCCACCTTCTCGTCTCGGGTTTGTGTCGGATTCGTAAAAGTATTTGCCGAGCCTGATATTCTCTGGAAGATCGCCGCCTGCTTTTTATGCTGCCTCACGAAGACAGTCTCACCAAACTCCCTCCGATTGATCGCAATCGCGAGCTTTTGAAGACTGCCCGGGAAGAAGTTTACAAGACGGTGGGGGGGCACGATCTGCCTGTTTACTTTTGGGAACCGACGGCCGAGAAGGCTCCTCCGTACCCAAAGAGTGTGATCGCGTTCTTCTTCAGCAGTGGCTGGGACAATGGTCAGGTGAGCCAGTTTGCCCCGCACTGTTTGTACTTCGCCTCCCGTGGCATGACGGCAATGGCTTTTGACTACCGCGTTTCGGCCAAACATGGATCCACTCCGGTGGATTCGATGGCGGATGTGCGCTCTGCGATGCGCTGGCTACGGCTGAATGCCGTGGAGCTGGGCATCAATCCCGGCAAAATTGTCGGGGCAGGCGGAAGCGGTGGTGCCCACATGATCGCTGCTGCGGCCATGGTGCAGGGTTTTGACGAACCCGGCGAGGACGAGAGCATCTCCTGTGCACCCAATGCCCTGGCGCTCTTCAACCCTGTGCTGGACACGTCCAAGAAGGGCTTTGGTCATGACCGGTTCCTTCATCCGGACGACGCCAAGAAGGCCAACCTGATGGCGGCCATTGCGCCCAACCTTCCGCCGACCCTGATTTTCCACGGCACGCACGACCGCGTAGTGCCCTTTGAGATATCAGAGGAGTTCGTCCGCAAAATGAAGAAGAAGAAGAATGTCTGCGAACTCATGGTCTATGAGGGGCAGGGGCATGGCTTCTTCAATTTCAATGTTTCCTTTGACCTCTATCAAGGGACGCTGAATGCGCTGGACGACTTCCTGGTCACCCAGGGGTTCATTGAGCACGATCCCGACATGCAGGTGGATCTGATGTGACCTGGCAGGTGTGAGGCAAACCGGTCCGACAGTGCCAGGCGTATAAAACTCCGCTCCGTCATCGTTTTCTGACACCCCTGCCATGCAATACCCTCTAAGGCTCCGTTTCAAGATCCTGGCGCTCGCGCCGCAGTGCTTTGTAGAAGACGCCTCGGGCGCGGAGGTCTGCTATGTGAAGCAGAAGCTCCTGCGTCTGAAGGAGAAGGTGGAGGTCTTCACCGACTCCTCTCGTCGTGAACTGCTCTGCACTATTTCTGCGGACCGGATGATTGATTTCAGCGCTTCCTACACCTTCCGGACGCCGGATGGCCAGGTGATGGGCGCGGTGCGCCGTCGGGGGCTGAAGTCTCTGTGGCGGGCGTCCTACGAAATTCTGGATGCCAAGGGGCAGCCGACCTTTGAGATCCACGAGGAGAATCCTTTCGCCAAGGTGCTGGATTCCGTACTGGGTGAGATCCCGGTGGTGGGGCTGCTGACGGGATTTTTTGCCCATCCCCGCTATGCGGTTCGTCAGGAAGGGCGGACGTTGTTGCGCATGACCAAGCGGCGCGCCTTCTTTGAGGGGCGCTTTGACGTTGAACAAGTGGAGCCGGTCGCGCCTCAGGACGAGCTGGGAATCGTGCTTTCCCTGCTCATGTTTGTGCTTTTGGAACGTTCTCGTGGCTAACACTTGAGCGTCAGCCTTGTCTGACGATTACGTTCCCGCAGCCATTTCATGGACCTGCCGGTTCAGGCTGGTCTGTATTTCCCGAATCATCATGACGACACGCAAACTCTCTCTGAGTCTCGTGGCGCTGCTCCTTGGTGCAGTGCCGTTTTCACCCCCCCGCCTGTCTGCGGAACCCTGGACGCACGAGGAAAGCGACCTCAAACCTGATGGCAAGGCGGTCTTTGGCCGGCTGGAGAACGGGCTGCGTTATGTCATCTATCCCAACAAGTTCCCGGTGGAGGGGCGTGCGAGCATCCGCCTCTTTGTGGATGCCGGATCCCTGATGGAGGAGGATGACCAGCAGGGGATGGCCCACTTCCTGGAGCACATGGCCTTCAACGGGTCCAAAAACTTCGCGGCTGGCACCATGGTGGAGCGCTTCCAGCGTCTCGGGATGGGCTTTGGTGCCGACACCAATGCCCACACGTCCTTCCGGGAGACGGTGTACAAGCTGGAGCTGCCCAAGGTGGATGAAAAGATGCTCACGGAGGGCCTGCACCTTTTCCGCGATGACCTCGACGGCATGCTGCTGGGTGAGGGTGAAATCGACAAGGAACGTGGCGTCATCCTGAGCGAGAAGCTGGCGCGGGACTCCGTGGAAACCCGGGTGATGGAGGCAGGCTATGAGTTTGCCATGCCGGACTCCCTCCTTCCCAAGCGATTCCCGATTGGCAAGGAAGACACCATCAAGGGCATGAAGCGGCAGCGTTTTGTGGACTTCTACCAGAAGTGGTACACGCCCAAGCGCGCGGTCGTGATCGTCGCCGGCGACGTGGACATCCCGCTCGTGGAAAAGCTGATCAAAGAGAACTTCTCGGATGCCAAGGCCCAGCTGGGAGACTCGCCCGATCAGAGCCTCGGCAAAATCACGGAGGGTCGCGGCCTGGTCGCCAAGCTCCACACGGAGCTTGAGGCCCCTGCCACAGAGATCAGCATTGAGGTGGTGAAGCCCGCTGACAAAGAGGGCGACTCCGTCAGCCGTCGTCGCGAGAAGATGATCCGCAATCTGGCGGATGGTATGGTCAACCAGCGCTTGTCTGAACTGGCAAAGAAGGAGAACTCCCCGGTGATCGAAGCCGAGGCCTACAACTTCGACATGTTCAAGTTTGTCGCCAACAGCGGCGTGTACGCCAAGTGCAAGCCGGAGAACTGGCAGCCAGCGCTGAACCTCGCCGAGCAGGAGCTTCGCCGCGCCTTGCAGCATGGCTTCGCCACCGCGGAGTTTGCCGAGGCCAAGGCCACGTATCTGAAGGGCATCCGTCTGCGTGCTGAGGGCAAGGACACTCGCAAAAACGCCGAGCTGGCCGATGGCTTCGTTCGTGCCCTCGGATCGGAACTGGTCTTCACCGACCCGGAAGATGACCTGAAGCGCGTTGAGAAGGAACTGGCGACCGTCACGGCGGAGGACTGCCTGACCTCCCTCCGCGATGCTTGGAAGGGGAATGACATCCAGATCTTTATCGGTGGGAATCTGAACCTCGACAACGCTGCGGAGACCATCTTGGCGGCCTACAAGGCGAGCGCAGCGAAGCCCGTAACGGCACCAGCTCAGGGGGCAGAGGCGGTCTTTGCGTACTCAAACTTTGGTGAAGCAGGGAAAGTGGTGACCCGCAATGAGGTGAAGGACTTGGAAATCACCCAGGTGGTCTTTGCCAACCAGGTGCGGTTGAACCTGAAGAAGACCGACTTTGAGAAGAACAGCATCCGGGTGGCGGTGAACTTCGGTGGCGGCAAGCTCGATGCACCGGCTGACAAGCCCGGCCTCGTGCCCTATGCGCAGAGTGTCTTCCGTCAGGGGGGGCTGGAAAAGCACAGCATGGACGACCTGCGGCGCATCTTCGCCAGCAAGACGGTTTCCACGGAGTTCGCCATCGGGGATGACACCTTCACCCTTGCGGGCAAGACCAATCCCCAGGATCTGGACGCCCAGCTGCAACTGCTGTGTGCGACCCTCTCCGCTCCGGGGTACCGCGAAGAGGCAGATCGCCAGTTCAAGATGAACCTCGAGGCCGTCTATCAGGAACTGCAGCACACCGCCGAAGGGGTGATGCAGGACAAAGTGGTGGGCTTCATCCACAGCGATGACTTCCGGTTTGTCTTCCCGCCCCGGGAGGAAATGGGACGTCGGAGCCTGACGGAGCTCAAGGCATGGCTCACGCCGACGCTTAAGGACTCGTACATGGAGATCACCGTACTGGGTGACATTGATGTCGAGAAGACCATCGAACTGGTGGCGGCCACATTCGGCACTCTGCCCAAGCGTGCCGACAAGCGCCCCAACTATGATGAGGCCCGCAAGATGACCTTCCCGGCGGATCCCCGCACGAAGGACATCAAGTTCACCACAGAGATCCCACGCGCCTACGCGCTGGCCTACTGGCCTACGGATGACATGCTGGATGTCAAGCGCACCCGCCGTCTGATCCTGCTGGGGCAGATCCTGGATGACCGCCTGCGTCTCAAGATCCGTGAAGAACTGGGGGAAACCTACAGCCCGACCAGCTACCATGTGGCCAGCGACACGTTCCCAGGATACGGGTACATGACCGCCATGGCCACCCTGAAGCCGGAACAGGTGGAGCAGGTGAAGCCCATGTTCCTGGAGATTGCCGAAGGCATCATCAAGGAGGGGATCTCTGATGACGAGTTCCAGCGTGCGCGTGAGCCTCAACTCCAGCAGTTGGTGCAGATGCGTCGGGACAATCGCTACTGGCTTACCCGGGTACTGCCCAATTGCCAGTCACAACCCTACCGTCTGGAATGGTGCCGCTCCCTCGTGGACGACTTCACAGGCATCAAGAAGGAGGAGCTCAATGAGCTGGCCAAGACTTACCTCGGAGGTGCCAAGAGCATCACCATCGGATTGCTGCCTGAGCTGGAGAAAGCCCCTGAGGGCTCCGGCAAGGCCGCCGCAGCCGGATCGGTGAGCAAGTAGGTCGGCGATTGAGTCGCCACAAAATTTGGGTCTTTTGTTGGATCCCGTCTCCCATCTGGGAGACGGGATTTTTTGTGCCGGAGGGGCCAGAGGGGGAGGGAGCGCGGGGCGCGTAGAGATAGTGCAGAGATGGAAGGCAGAAGGCCCTTTTGCACTCCCCCAGCAGCCCTACGTGACTGGCGGACTGAGGGGCCCGGGCGACCGGACTGAGGTCGAAATTCTGACTGTCCCGTCGCCAACTGGAAAGAGGTGCGTGAACTGCATTTAGGTGCGGGTGCCGGGGCAAAACAAAGATCCAGATCCGCTGTAACTTGTTCTAAATTCGGCTAAAATGCGGGCCCTCACCTGCTGTGAATTTGAGGTATTTAACGCACGTTAACCATCGCATTTACACGGCGAAATCGGTCAATAAAAGCAAAATCCTGCTTGCACGCGTTGATTCTCATGCTAGACATGCCGACTCCCCGCCCCGCTAACACTTGGTGCGGGACTGTTTTCACCACCCCTCAACATGCGAGTCCGTCCCTCCGTCAAACGCCTTTGTGAGTCTTGCCGTGTCATTCGGCGCAAGGGCACCGTGCGCGTTGTCTGCAAGAACCCGCGGCACAAGCAGCGGCAAGGTTAATTTCATTCACTGACACAACACGTACGAATATGGCACGTTTGCTTGGAGTAGAAATCCCTAACGAGAAGCGCATCGAAGCATCGCTTCCTTACATTTATGGCATTGGTCCCTCTCTGACGAGGAAGATCCTTGCTGAAACTGGTATCGACCCGAACATCCGTGCGGGCGAACTTTCTGACGAACAGCTTGCTGAGATCAGCCGCATCGTTGCCGCTAAGGGCATTGTGGTGGAAGGCGACCTTCGTCGTGAGTTGGGTGCGCACATGAAGCGCCTGACGAGCATCAACTGCTACCGCGCCACCCGCCACCGTCGTGGGCTTCCGGTTCGTGGTCAGCGCACCAAGACCAACTCCCGCACCCGTAAGGGCAAGCGCAAGACCGTGGGCATCCAGCGTAACCCGAATGCCAAGTCCGGCAAGGTGTAACCCTCGGGCTGATCTCAAATTTCATTGCATACCATGTCCGAAGAAAATGTGACACCCGCAGAGCCCGCTGTTGAGCCTGTGACCCCCGCACCCGCCGCTCCTGAAGCTGCGGCTCCCGTTGCAGCGACAGCAGCCGCAGCACCGACTGCAGCCGCCGCTCCTGCTGAGAAGGAGAAGGAAAAGCCGAAGACCATCAATGATGTCTTCCTGAGCCTCGAAGGCGGTGCTCCTGAAGCGCCCAAGATCATCAAGGCCAAGGGCAGCAAGAACGTCTCCAGCGGCATTGTTCACGTCACCGCGACGTTCAACAACACGCAGGTGTCCGTCACCGACCGCAATGGCAACCTTATTGGTTGGTCCAGCTCCGGCAAGATGGGCTTCAAAGGTTCCCGCAAAGGCACGGCTTACGCCGGCCAGGTGGTTTCCCAAGACGCCTGCCGTCAGGCCATGGGTCACGGTCTTCGTGAAGTGGAAGTGCGCCTCAAGGGACCTGGCTCCGGCCGTGAGTCCGCTGTGCGTGCCGTCCAGGCTCTGAACATTGAAATCACCGTCATCAAAGACGTGACCCCGGTGCCGCACAACGGTTGCCGTCCTCCCAAGGCGCGCCGCGTCTAAACTCAGCCCGTTGCTGCACCCACTTTATCCGTCATGGCTCGTTACACTGGTCCCAAAGAAAAAATCGCCCGCCGTTTTGGCGTGGCCCTCTTCGGCCCTTCCAAGGCCCTTGAGTTGCGCAACTTCCCGCCTGGTCAGCACGGCGCGCGCAACACCCGCCGCAAGCTCTCCGACTACGGCATCGCTCTTGCTGAGAAGCAGAAGCTTCGCCACACCTACGGCGTTCTTGAGAAGCAGTTCCGCCGCTTCTTCGCCGAAGCCTCCCGCCGTAAAGGCGTGACCGGTACCATCCTTCTTCAGATGCTCGAGCAGCGTCTGGACAACGTGGTGTACCGCATGGGCTTCGCCAACAGCCGCTTCGCCGCCCGTCAGATGGTGGGTCATGGTCACGTGACCGTGAATGGCAAGCGCTGCAACATCGCAAGCGCGCAGATCAAGGCTGGCGATGTCGTCGCCGTGAAGAGCACCGCTCGCTCCCAGCAGCTGGCCAACCGTTTCCTCGATCTCACCCAGGGCGTGAATTCCCCGGACTGGATGACCGTGGATCGCGACAAGCTCACGGGCACCGTCAACCGCTCCCCCGAGCGTGAAGAAATCGACGTGTTCGTCAACGAGCAGCTGGTGGTGGAACTCTACTCCCGCTAGTCGATTTGAGTTCGAGAGAACTCACTTCCTCCCTTTCAAAGAAGCACGGCCTCACCGCCGTGCTTTTTTGTTTTGTGGGGGGGGCGTTCCTCCTGACCGCGTTTTCACAAACGCAGCTACGAATACTGCTGCGCCGCAGATCAATCGTGGCTGCATTGGTGACAATGCGGAGGGCCCAAGCGGCCATGTGGTGTGCAGAAGGTCACAATTCGTCCAAGCCACCCGCTCCTGACCGCGTTTTTACAAACGCAGCTACAAATACCGCTGTGCCGCAGAACAGTCGTAGCTGCATGGGTAACAATGCGGGTGGTCCAAGTGGCCGTGTGGTGTGCAGCAGATCTCGATTCGTCCAAGCCACCCACTCCTGACCGCGTTTTCACAAACGCAGCTACAAATACCGTTGCGCCGCAGATCAGTCGTGGCTGCATTGGTGACAATGCGGGTGGTCCAAGTGGCCGTGTGGCGTGCAGAAGGTCACGATTCGTCCAAGCCACCCGCTCCTGACCGCGTTTTCACAAACGCAGCTACAAATACCGCTGCGCCGCAGATCAGTCGTGGCTGCATTGGTGACAATGCGGAGGGCCCAAGCGGCCATGTGGTGTGCGTGCACAAGCTCGCGCCTCGGCAAAGCCCGCCTCTTCAGGATCCTTACACCTTCGTGCCTTTGTGCCTTCGTGTGAGAATCCTACATTCCTCGAACTCGCGGACGATTCCTCTCCACCGCGCCTACATTTGGCGATGACTCTTCAACACAGAGTTCCAGGCGTGCACCTGGATGTCGCTGGCCTCTTGCGCCGGCGTGAGCGTGCTGCAGAGCAGGCCATCGTCATCGTAGATCTCGAGCGTCAGCCGGGATTGAATGGGCCAGGAGCTATGACGGGTGGCCCAGGCCTCCCAGGGTTCGCGGTTGTGCCGCAGCGTGAGCTGGGAAAAGGGGCTGAAGAACGTCTGCCCGGCTTCGCAGGGATGCCAGTGCGTGGGAGTGAAGGGGGCGGGCAGAAAGACGCCCTGATTGTTCACGGCGCAGCGCAAGGGGATGCTCTGGGCGGTGGCAATCTCCAGGGCGCGCATGACGACCATGCCCTGGCAGTCCCAGGCCAGATCGGCACCCACGAGGGGGAGGGCTTCCCGGCGCTTGAAGCGGGACAACCCGGGAAGATGGTCGTCTGGTCGGGAGCGGGCGGCGTCGCGCCAGAGGCGGCGTACGAGCTCGGCATCTGCCGCCTTTGCAGCCGGCTTGCAGCCTGAGCAGAGGGGCTCTTCCGGTTCCACGCCGGAATCAAAAGGCACGGCATGCTTCTTTATGAGCCGGTCGAACGCGTCCAGATCAGAGAAGTTCGTGAGCATGAGCTTGAGGCAGCCCCGGCCCTGGCGATCAAAGAACTGGATGCTGGCGGTTTGCTGGTGACCGTGATCATCCACCACGGCGATGGCGGAGGCGAGGTGGTGCCACTTGATCTCTGCGGCCGACTCCAGATCGTAGAGACATCCGGTTCCGGGAAATAAAGTGAAATCCGGGCGCTCCCAGGTATCTGCCAGGCTGATCGGGCCAGAGGCGGCGGCTCCCAGCACGACGTGCAGATGCCGCACCATCTCGAACAACCGCACCCACTGGAGGCGCAGGCCCACGTAAGTGGTGCTGCCGTCTTCGCTGGCCAGGCACAAGTTGCCCTGGGTATGTTGCAGGTCGAAGGTGCCAGCGGGAAAGCTGTAGGCCACACGGCCGCTGCGCTCAGCCTCAGAATCCATGGTCGGAAGTCCGGTTGGAAGGAAATAGGAAGGCATACCAGAACAGACGGAGTGCCTGTCCAGGCATGCGGGCTTGTTTCGTCCGGGGTTCCTCGCGCCTAGGCGGCGAGTGCCTGTTGGGGCTCAGCGAGAGCTTTGAAAACACCGGCGATCCAGCTGTCGCAGGGATCGTCGTAGTCGGTGTCACACTCGACCAGCGGATGGAACCGGGTGCCGCCAACGGCTTCCAGGGCGGCATCGTAGTCTTTGCCGCACTTGCAGAACTGGTCGTAGGACGTATCGCCAAGTGCGAGAACGGAGAAACGAAGTTCTGGCAGGGACAGGCGCTGCTTGGTCACCACCGCCTCAAAGAAGTCTTCGGTGCCATCTGGCGGCTCGCCATCACCGTAGGTGCTCACCACCAGGAGGGCGGTCTTGTGCTCAGTGAGCACTTCCGGGTGCGCATCCAGCATGCTCTCCAGCCTCACATCGAAACCCAGTGCCCGGGCCTGTTTGGCGGCCTTCTCAGCGCAGTATTCAGAGTTCCCAGTGACGGTGCCGTAGAGGATGAGGATACGTTCAGACATGATAAGCGGACAGAGGTGGTTGAACCGTTCTCGCTTAGCGCAAGATGGAATGGTCTGCTTGCCCGCAAATGCCATGGCCTGTCCCATCGTTGGTGGGTGGGCCTGGTCTCCAGACCCACCTCGGAGGCCCACTCGATGGAGCGCTCCCGCTGAATGAGACCAAGGGTGACGGATCGCCCTGGTCCCATCAGCGGGTTGATCAAGCTGTCATCCGTCTGCGTTGATCAGGGTGCCTCTACGGTCAGACGGTGACCACGACCTTGCCGATCTGCACGTTGCTCTCCAGATAGCGGTGGGCTTCCACGATCTGATCAAACGGGAAGAGCTTCGCAATCTGGGGGCGGAGAGCTCCCGAGGTTAGGCCGTCCAGGACGAACTCTTTGGCCTTGGCAAGCTTCGCGTCATCCGGTGCGATCTCAAACAGGACGTATCCGCGAATGGTCAGGCTTTTGCCGAGCACCTCGATCAGCGGCAGCGGCGTTGGATCCGGGCTGAGCGCTCCATAGATGAAGATGATGCCGCGTTCGGCCGTGGCTTGCGCCAACTTCGTGAAAGTTTGACCTCCTACGGGGTCGAAGACGACGCGAGCTCCTTTTCCATCCGTGATGCGCTGGACTTCGGCGACCAAGTCCTGTTCTTCGGTGGCAATCACGTGAGCCGCGCCAGCTTTCTTCAATTCCTCAGCCTTTGCCGAGGTGCGAGTGAGGGCCACGGGCACGGCTCCCACGCTCAGCGCCACCTGGATGGCGGCCAGGCCGACGCTGCTGGACGCGGCGGGCACCAGGACGACATCCCCTTTGCCGAGCTGTGCGATGTCGATGAGCGCACCCCAGACGGTGACGTAGGCCATCCACACTGCCGCCGCCTCATTCCAGCTCAGGCTTGCAGGGTGTTTGACGACGGCCCGGGTGGGGGCCAACACGAGTTCACCGTAGAGGCCATAGTCGTGCAGGTTGAAGGCGGGGATGACACTGACGGCATCGCCAGGGGCGAAGTCTGTCACATCCGGGCCCACGGACTCCACGATGCCCGCAGCCTCGTAGCCGAGCTGGGCGGGGAACTTGGGTTCGATGAGGTAAGCGCCGGAGCGATACATGCTCTCCGCCCGGTTCAAGCCGATGGCCTTGACCTGGATGCGGACTTCACCGGCTTTCGGTTCAGGGACCGCGACGTCTTCGATTTTGAGGACTTCGGGGCCGCCAGTTTCGTGGAATAGGACTTTGCGTGACATGGGCAAAGTCATCGCCGATGCTTCCCAAACGCGCAATACACCATCTTTGGCACATACTGAACAAAAGTATACTACCCCCGAGGAGCCATGAAACTCGACAACTACGACAAGGTGCCGGGCTGCACGATGTACGCGGCCCTCAATCTCATCAGCGGCAAATGGAAGGGGGTGATCCTCTACTATCTGCTCCAGAGCGGCACGCTGCGGTTTAACGCGCTGAACCGCAAACTGGAGAACTGCTCCCAGCGTCTGCTCATCAAACAGCTCCGCGAGCTTGAGGAAGACGGACTGGTCAGTCGCACCGTCTATGCGGTCGTGCCGCCCCGGGTTGACTACTCAATCACTGAGGAAGGTCGCACCTTGGAACCCATCTTGATGGCTCTGAGAGACTGGGGGCACGGCTGGCTGAAGCGGAGGAATCTCACCGCGCGAGACGACCATTTTGTGCTTCCCAAGTAGATCTGAAATCGCTCTCTTGAGGGTAGCTGCTCTATCAGTGTGCCTTCAGTGTCTGTCAGTTGTTCTGCTCTGGCTCCTTGTCATGCAGCACCAAGAATGGAGCAGGCTTCTTCCCATTTTGGGCAGGGAGTCGAAGGTGGGCCAGCGTGTACTCCAGCATGGCTTGACGCACTTGCAGGCTCATTCTCCCGGATTTGAGATCGTAGTCCGCCTTCACGGCCTCCTGCTGTTCCTTGGAGAGAGCCGGATTCGGCATCAGGTCCAGCGTGAGCCATGTATGCCACTCGGCATCCGGCTCCAGTCGTCCCGCCGGCAGGGTGGGCCACTCGGTTTCCTTGATCCGGCCCAGCACAAAGTCGCGGTAGGCCTTGTTTTCCTCGCACCAGGCGCGGACATGCCAGCGGTAGCCGTCATGGGCAAAGGCGTGAGGAGTGATCCAGCGCCAGCCAGGCCGGCGCTGAGTGAGCGAGAGGTAGTGGATCCGCACCCGCAGTTCCTGCAGGGTGGCCAGAAAGATGGAGCGATGCACGGCCGGCAGCGCAGTCCGTTGGGGCAGGCCCACTCCTGCCACCCGCATCCCGGCGTGGCTTGTGGGTTCAGAGGCTGGGGATTCGAGTGCTCCTCCCGCTAGGGACCCGCCCCATCCACCAGCGCCTCCCGGCGAGGCAGGTTCGAGGAACTGGCCGAGCGCTTCCTCAAGCTGAGGCTGGTGCAGCACGCATTTCATCGTTGGCGTGCCTTCGTAGCGTTTGCGTTTCAGGCTGTAGGTGAGCGCCGTGGGATTGAGCTCCAGGTACTTTTGGAGATCCGCCGAAGCCTGTGCCTGGGAGACGCCATACACCTGCTGCAGGTCATTCCGGTTCACCATGCCCCGCCACCACGCGCTGCGCTCGATGAATCGGAGCCGCTCCAGAGCGGCCCATTGGGAAGGGTTGGTGTTGTTACCCATCGTGTTAAACGATTGACAAGTTAAACTGTGCGGAATAAAAGAGCACGACACACGACCTCTTTTACGAGGGAGTGGAGATAGTTTACATGTCTTAATTAATGTTGGCAACGGGTGTCTTTGGTCCCTGCGTCAGTGCAAATGGGGATTCCTATGAGTGAGCTGTCATACCTCTCTGATCGCCGAGGCAGTAAAACTGCAATCGTGCGGCCAGTTCCCGAGAACAGCTGCTCTCCGCGCATTCTCAAGTGCAGCCCATTTTGTAATAGAGGCGCGAGATCACCTGGATTTTTTGATTGACTCAATCAGTTATTTTGACCGATAAATTTGTTAAACTGATTTCGTTTACCTGCAAAATCTGAGCTTCATTCAAACGCGGCATGTCAGCGATCCCCCATTTCAAACCCAATGTTGCCGGGGTTGACATCGATCATGTGAACTCCGTGTGCTCGCAAGCTTTGGAGGATATTTTTGGTGGCAGTCCCATTTTCACCAACCACCTACTTCGAATCTTCTTTGACCTGGAGTTTGTGGAGAAATCCACCCAGTTAGTCAGTGCTGCCCATGCTATTTTTGGCGAGGTACATTTCCGTCCTACGAATCAATTCATCATCCATGGTCGCCCGAATTTCTCCAGCGGGTCATTCTTCCGTTGTGACGATGGAGTTGGTCACCTCGGAGAGGGTAATTGCGATCAACCAAATGGGCGCGGATTTCGTCCTCATCGAGCCACTGGAGATCGGATTGGCTCCGGGAACGATGGACCTGCATATGAGCGTCGATGGTCGCAGTCGTCAGTGGAGCGTGCTTTTGCCTTTCGGTGCAGAGATTGGGACCGAGCGCGTCGCGATTACGAGAGTTGGTCGGTAGTAGCTTGGGCATGCGGCGAGAGATTCGGTCGAATGACCCAGTGCCGTGAGCTAACGGCTCAGGTTGACCATGTATCGAGTTTCGCAGTTCTAATCATCGATAGAATAGTTTCTGGTGCTGCCTCGAAGAGTGAGGAGATTTTCAAATCCTCCGCGCCCCACTCCAGACAATTCGGCAGCTTTTCCAATCGAGATCAGTCCCTTTTCATAGTAAAAAACGGCGAGGTCAGCTTTAACGACGGCGTCAACTTCAGATGCTGGAACTCCCAAGATCTCCACAATGTCCTCTGGGAAATCAATAGAAAGGGTCATTTCCTGCCAAGTATGGCAGCAACCCCAGTTCCTCGCAACTCCTTCAATGGGGCCGCGCTTTCGCAAGTGCGGATTTGCGACCGATGTGGTCGACTGAAGTGGCTTAATCGCAGCTTCAACGTAGCCTCGTTAACCCATAAGGGCGAGGGGAGGGATGGTTGCGAAGAACTGGGGAGCAAATCAGATTTCGTCTTCCTCCCGAAGGATCTTTTCAATCACCTCCAATGTAAGACGATTCCCTTTGTCGCGAAGTTGATAAAGAAGTGGTTTAACGGCGGCTATAACGCCAAGTTTTTTGCAACGGGTCAGTATACGCGCTGTGGCGATTTCCTCAACGTCCATTTTGTTCGCGAATCTCCTCGCAAGGCGGTCGTCCGTGAAGCAGCAGCCGCCCTGGGCATATGCCAGGGAAATCGCTTGGATCTCTCCCTCCCCAAGTCTAGTGGAATTGCCTTTGAGCAAAGGGATCGGATCCGTCCAGGCCAGCAGCCATTCAGCCTTGGCATATTCTTGCTGAGCTTGCCGAGCATCCTCCCAATTTGGGCCGTCATCTACGAACTCCTTGATTACCTTCGGGGCGAGCCAAACCTGCGGGAAAACGTGCTTAAGCAGGTCAAGGCGACGAATGGAAGAAAGCGCCACGATGCCAGAGGTGTCCCCAGAGATAAACATGGCGAAAATAAGAAGGGAAAATTCATGTTTGTCAACAGTGATATGAAAGAGGCAGGATTTTGGTTCCTAGGTCGACGGAAGTCACTTATTCGCATAACAGAATTCACTGAAATGAAACTTGCGGGCTGTATGCAATCGCGTTCAGTTCAACTGACATAACCTAATCTCAAAAGAGAATCATACAAAATGACTACGTCGAGTTCGAAAACTTTGAGTTTAGATACCCTTCAGCAGGCCATAGCCAACTCGGCTGTGGCGATTCGTGCCAAGGTTGAGTACCAACCTTCCGCAGGCGTCGGAACCAAAGTCTTCCCGCCCACCTATGAAGGTGGCAAATATGCTGGGGAGGGGAAACGTTTCGAGGCATCTGACGACGGCAAGGATCGCAAGGGCTCCGTCGTGGGTTATGATCGCATGCTTCTGGACTCCGTTCAGGCTCAGGCCAATGGAATGGAGGAGGCGTTGCTCGAAGCGTGGAGGCAGGGGCTGATCTCGCTGCCCGTCATTACGGTAGATTTCTCCGGAAATGAGCTTCTCAAAAATCTATCCATCACGAGCCTCGATGCCCCTCACCGCATTGCAGATGCCCTTCTGCGGGACAGCCTCCTTGATGGAGTCAAGTTTCGCGCCTCTAAAGTAGGAAAGTCACTGGACAACGTTGATGCCAGGAATGCGACGGCGCTCCTGCAGTACTGCCCCACTGCCTTGCTGCTCGGGCTTTGGGATTCTACAGGGCCAAAGGGGGGAATGGGGATCAAGTTTGCGCGCGCCCTCGTCTCCGAGATGGTGGCTTATGATGTCTCTCTCGGCGTGAAGACCAGCAGTCGACTGGACCCAGCCGAGATCAAGCTGGCTGCTGGGCCCGTCTTCCAAACGAAAGATGGGGACTGGACCCTCAACGAAAAGGAAGCCCTGCATGAGAAGGGCAAGCCTGTCAAAGTGGGCAAGGATGGCAAACCCTCGGAGACGAATCATGGCAACGTCACCCCCTCAATTTCTGACGGAGGCGTGGTATTTGAGAGGGCAGAGCAGACGGTGGTTCTTTCGCTGACGGCACTGCGGCGACTCTCCTTCCCGATCAACGGGGCAAAGCCCGACTCGAAAGTTGACGTCGCGGCTCGTACCTTGCTGGCTGCGCTGGGATTGTGTGCGGCCACCTTGGCTCGCGAACAGAACAGTGATCTTCGGTCACGGTGTCTGCTTCACGCTACCACTCCTGCTGAGTGGAAGATCCTGGACGAACCTGGCGAACCAGAGACTTCCTACTCGCTGAACCGGCTGCAAGCCATTGATCTCTTCAATGCAGCTTTGGAAGCGGCCAAGGCGGTCAAGCTTCCTTGGGAGGAAAATGAGGTGACGCTCAAGCCCTCGCCCCAGCTTGTCGAACTGGTGCGCCGTAGTCAGAACCTCGCCGCGAAACAAACTTTGGATACTGAAGCGTGATGTTTGCCATTTCAATCCGCTATCTCTTGGGGAGAGCGGTGGCAACTCATCCCAGCAGCTATGACAAGGCCGAGTGGCCGCCACATCCTGACCGCCTCTTTATGGCTCTTGTAGCCACCTGGGGCGAGACTGGGCGTGCGCCTGCCAAGGAGTCTGCGCTGCGTTGGCTTGAGTCCCAACCGCCACCTAGTCTCTACACCAGTCTGGACGACAAAGCGATTCGCCGCGATGTCACCACTGTCTTTGTTCCTGTCAATGACAACACGATGCCCAAGCTGAAAGACGAGCCTAGTGACGATCAGATTTCAGAAGGCTTGGCATTGCTTCCAGGGAGTCGGGGGAAACAGGCAAGGTTTTTTCCCGCTGTCCGTCCCATGGACGATGTGACGAAGTTTATATGGCATGCTGACCTGCCAGAGGACCACCTTGCGGCGCTGGCCGCGTTGTGCCGGGACGTGGTTCGTCTTGGGCACTCTTCCTCACTTGTCCAATGCTGGTTGGAGGGGATTGATGAAGTGCCTTCTCCTGATCAACATCGCCGTCTGCTAAGTCCTGCGCCCAATGCATTAGGAGGAGATCGGCTTCGTGTGCCGCATGATGGTCGCTTGGATGAGTTGGAGCGTCTCTTTGCGTCCAACCTCCGGCCCACTGTCGCCCGCTGGATGCACTATGAAGAAGTTACGAAGGTGTCTCCCGACGAGGTGGCTAGAACCATTTTTTCGGAACACCTGGTTGTTCTTCGACAGGTTGGAGGAAGGCGATTTGGGCTTGAGGCGACTGCACAGGTTGCCAACGCCTTGCGCGATACCCTGATGGCGTTGTGTCCTATGCAGCCTGCTCCAGAATGGCTCTCAGGGCACCGGGCTCAGGGTTTGCCCAGTGAGCAGCCTCACCTCGCCTTCCTTCCTCTGGCAAATGTAGGAAACAAAAACGCTGACGGACGGTTGTTGGGGTTTGCTCTCGCTCTTCCCAACTCTTTGGCTTCCACATCGGCGCTCCGCGAGATTCTCTATGATCCGTTGGGAGAGCCCAAGACGATCAGGTTGGTTTTTGGGAACCTTGGGGAAATGCATCTTGAGGTGGCCAATGCGGCTGCTTCTCAAATAACCTTGCAATCTCAAACTTGGACCAGGCCGAGTCGGCGGTGGGCCACGGTGACACCCATTGCTTTTGACCGCCACCCGAAAGGCAGAGATCCGTGGGCTGAAATTGAGGCGGCGATCATCCTTGGTTGCGAACGTGTGGGACTCAAGGATCTGGTGCATTCGGTCGCCGTCACTCCTGTGTCACCATTCTTGGGGGCACCCACAAATCGTGGATTCCCCAATCTCCAGCGGAAGTCTGGCGGAAACATTCACCACTCGCATGCGGTCATCACCTTCAAAGAGCCAGTGACCGGGCCGCTGATGATTGGGGCTGGCCGTTTCCGCGGTTACGGTTTTTGCCGGCCATTGAAGAAGGAGGATTGGGCATGAGCGAATTGAATCTGGAAGCGTTTCGGCAGTATTTTAAGGCAATCCACAAATGTAGCCCCTTCCCCTGGCAGGAGCGATTGTTGGAGCGATTGCTGACTGGGAGTAAGACATGGCCGGAAGCCATCACGCTGCCCACAGCAAGTGGGAAGACTTCGTGCATCGATATCGCCCTCTTTGCGTTGGCAGCCCAGGCTGATTTGCCTCAGCAGCGCCGTACCGCGCCGCGCCGCATCGCCTTTGTGGTAGATAGGCGCATCATCGTAGATGAAGCGTTTGATCGAGCTGAGCATGTCGGGAAAAACCTGCGCGAAAACAATGACGCTGTCGTGACAGAAGTCGCAGACCGATTGCGCAGGATCAGTGGCGACATGAAGGGGGATCCGCTGGCAGTCGTCAAACTGAGGGGTGGTGTCGCCAAGGATCACAGTTGGACGCGCTCGGCCACCCAGCCAATGGTGATCTGTTCCACGGTTGATCAAATTGGCTCGCGACTTCTATTTCGCGGCTATGGACTGAGTGATCGCGCCTTGCCGATCCACGCTGCCCTGTTGGGCAACGATACTTTGATCCTGCTCGACGAGGCTCATATTGCTGAGCCGTTTTTACAGACCGCAAATTCGGTCGCATTTTATCGCCGTCAGGCCGAGGTTGCCCCGTGCACGCCTTTCCAGTTCGTAGTGATGTCTGCGACCCCGCCCGCCGTTGCGGATAAGTTTCCTCGGACTTCCGAGGAATTGGAGGCAGACCGTCAGCATCCAATTTTGGGAGAGCGGTGGAAAGCACCTAAACCTGCCAAGCTGGTTGTCGCGGAAGGGATGACGAAAAAGAACTTCTGGACGAAGCTGGCGGAGAAACTGGCAGAAGAGGCCCTGGCGCTGGTGTCTGATGACAGAAAAGTCGTGGCTGTACTGGTCAATCGTGTGGCTACAGCAAGAACCGTGTATGATGTGCTCGTCAAGAAGCATCCCGGTCAGTGCCTCCTGCTCACGGGGCGCATGAGGCCTGTGGACAGCAAGCGCCTGGTTGAGTCTGCTGTAAGAAATTTCGAATTGAAGACGAGTAGTGCAGGAGAAAGGAAGCTCGAATCTCCAGTTTTTATCGTTGCCACCCAGTGCCTTGAGGTAGGGGCGGATATGGACTTCGATGCGCTGGTAACCGAGTGTGCCAGCCTTGATGCGCTTCGTCAGAGATTCGGGCGTCTCAATCGTAGCGGGCGCAAAATAGAGGCTCGAGGGACTATTGTCATTCGATCCGACCAGACCGAAGCCCCCAAAGACAGCAAGGATGAGGATCCTGTTTATGGGCAGGCATTGCCTCGCACATGGAAATGGCTTGGCGAGGTTGCGAACGATGACACGGTAGATTTTGGCATTGAAGCTCTAGTTGGAACCATGGCTTCGCTGTCGAGTGAGGCGGCGGCTCTGCTACGGGTTGAGGCTAAGGATGCTCCAGTGATGCTGCCAGCTCATGTGGACATCTGGGGGCAGACCAATCCCCAGCCTGAGCCTTCGCCGGACGTAGCGCTCTTCTTGCATGGCCGCTCCGATGCTTCCGCAGAGATATCACTCTGCTGGCGCTTGGATCTCTCTTCGGATCTGGGTTTGGAGGGAATGTTAGAGAGTCTTTCCCTGTGCCCGCCTGCATCGGCGGAATGTCTTAATGTGCCACTGTGGCAGTTTCGCCAATGGCTGGAAGCTGGAGCGCCCACTAGTACTGACAAGGAACCTTTGGCGCTGGAAGCCGATGCCCCTCAGTGCGACCCTCAAGCGATTGACCGTGGGCGGTCTGTTGAACGGTTACCCTTCATTGTATGTTGGAGGAGTGAGAAGACGGAAGAAGGTGAGCCTGGAAAGCCAAAAGAGGCTGGTAGAAAGAGGACCATTTTTGTTCTCGAAACGGCTTCGACGTCGAACAGGTTGCTTCCATCTGATACACTGATTATGCCGCCGGAAAGCGCGATCTTTTGGCTGGGCCAAGAGTGCGGCAGTACTGAAAATCTCGACGTTGGCGACCAATTGCAATTGGAGGCCAGGTCGCGACCGACGCTTCGATTGCACCCCCGACTCATCGCTACCTGGCCAGAAAGCCAGGGAAAGGCTGCTCTGCTGGAGTTGCTCGCGAACTCGGAATTTGAAGAGATTGCAGAGGATACACAAGAACTCTACACCCGAATCAAAGATGCGCTGGGAGGCGTAGCGGACCCTGTTGACGATGACGTTAAACACAAGTGGCTGAGAAACGCCGCTAAATGTCTCGTCACTGAGATGAAGAGTCTCAAGAAATTTGAGCGATTGCTTGCCATCGTGGGGTCGTCACCAAAAGAGATCGTTTTGCGATCGAGTCACAAATGGATGGAGCGGCCTTCTGGCGACGGTGGCGATGACTTGTTTCCTGAAACTGGCTTTGCGAGTTCCCGCAATTCCCGGCCGGTATCGCTGAAGGAGCATTCCGATGGAGTGGAGAATCGTGTGCGGCATGCCGTTTCGGTTTTGGATTTGCCGGAGGATGTGAAAAGCGCGATAGCTACTGCAGCAAGCTGCCACGATCTGGGCAAGGCCGATCCGCGCTTTCAGGCAATCCTGTTCAATGCAGCATCGCGTCTGTTGTCTCTAGCCCAGAATAAGAGCCTGGATCAACTGTTGGCAAAGTCGGCGCGATTGCCAGCAAGCCGTGCCGCTGCTGAGGCCCTACGTAAGGAGGCGGGGTATCCCAAGGGGGGGCGTCATGAACTGCTCTCTGTTCGGTTGGCTGAGCAATCGAATCTCCTGCCTGCCGAAGGTTGGGAACGCGACTTGGTTCTTCATTTGATAGCTGCTCATCATGGCTATTGCCGCCCTTTTGCACCTGCCATTTCTGATGACTCGGCCCCGATGGTGGAAGTCGAGTTGCAAGAAACCGTCTGCATTCACGAAGGACACACGAGCCTCGAGAGGCTCGACAGCGGTGTTGCAGAGAGGTTTTGGAGGCTGGTAAGAAGGTTCGGGCCCTGGGGGCTAGCCTATGTTGAGTGTCTATTGAGGCTGGCAGATCAGCAACAAAGTTCCGAAGAGCAAACCTCTGATCCCCAAAGTTCATGAATTCCAGTCTTTGCCCACTTCCAGGATTGGACGGCACCAATCCATTGGCGTTTCTAGCCTCGCTTGGCGTATTGCGGTTGCTCACCTTGGCCCGGCCGGAACTTGAGCCCCAGTTGAGCTGGGACAAAGGCTGTCAGCGCCCGGTACTCAAGCTGCGCAATGTGCTGACCCAAGATGAGATTAGCCAGATACTGTGGTCCTCCCTTATTGGCGGCCCTAACGATTGTGGGGCGGGCTTAAAAGCTCGAGAGGTGCTTTCATCCCGACAGAACCAGCGTGAGGCTGCCGAGAAGGAAATGAAGAAAGACAAGTCCTTGTCCTCTGCTGACAGGAAGAAGCGACTTGAAGCTTATGATGCAGAGCTGTCCGAACTCCAGAAGAGATGGCTTGGCCTGGCTGCGCCTCATCTCAACTTTGGGCCGGATACAAAATTCCAGATGACCGTCTATCGGTCCTGGGAGTTGGCCGCAAAGGATGTTTCGGCATCAGATCGGACCCAGGCTGATGTGATCGCGTCACTTTGCTCAAGTGCACATGGTGACGAGGAAGGTTTTGCTGCTGATACGGACTTCCGCACGGTCAGAGGCGCTGGGCATCAACACTTTTTGGGGATCATGGTGAACCAGCTCATTGAGTTGCAGCCTCAACATGTGCAAAAGACGCTCTTTGCCCCTTGGCAGTACGATGATCCGCTGGAGGCGCTCTCCCTCCGTTGGGATCCACTTGATGATGTGCGTTATGCTCTTCGTTGGGGTAATCCCAGTGGTGATCCGTTGCGAAAGAAACAGGGCAACATGATTGCTGCCAATACGCTTGCTGCTGCTGCCCTTCCGTGCTTCCCGGTTGTTCCAACCGACGATGGGGTTGCCACGACGGGGTTTAGCAAGATAAATCGCGCCACCTGTTGGTCCTGGCCCTTGTGGGATGGCTTCCTTAACCTTGACTGTGTACGCAGTCTTCTGGCGCACCATGAGCTGCAGAAGGATGAACCTGATCATCGGCAACTTTCGCCCATGGGTATTTTCGGAGTTTTCAGGACGGAGCGATTTACTCAGGGGAAGTTCAGGAACTTTACGCCTGCTGAAGCGGTGTAGTGGGAGGTCTATCATGCCTGCCCCAGAGCACATAGACGGACCGCCACCCCATCCCTACCCCTACCTCGAAGAAGTCCTGCCCGGCTTCCACCGGGCGCGGGACCTCATCAAGGGGGCGGGGGATCGGTTGCAGGTGTTGGGGTTGGTGGGGGAGAAGCAGGAGTTCTATCGTTTCGCCAACCGGTTGCGGTTGGCGGCGTGTTTCGGTGGGCTGCACCTGAAAGGGTTCACGGAAGAAACAGCGACGGGGTATGACGCTCTGACACAGATCTTCTTCACGTGGTCGGTCTTCGAGAGGTATGCGGATCTGGCCAATGACCGGCCGCCGTACCGGAATCTCTTCGCCCATCATCCGCGGAAGCTGGTCCACGATCTGGCCAGTGAATGCCGGGCGCAGGATCCGGAACACAAGCTCACGGAATTCCTCATCACCCAGTCGATCCTGCCGGTGCATGAGGAATTCCTGAAGCGTTACCGGGAAGGCCATGACTTCTCCGTGCTCACGCTGGGGGCCTGCATTCGCCACATCTTTGTGCACGGGCACCTGACCGCGAATCCGTATCGACTGTCGGCACACAACCTGGCGTTGGTATGTTGCTCCCTGAATTCCTTCCTCATGAACTTCATGCGCAGCGACCTGCTGAGGCGGGTGCAACTCGCTGAGGCGCAAACGGCAGTGAAGTCGTGAACGAGGCTCGCAGGTGCTAACGGCTGTTGCTGCGTGGAGGTAGAAGTGCTGGCGCCAATAGGCGGGTGAGCATGGCGACCTGGCGTTTGTTGCAAGGTGTTACATATTTTTTGCTTTGCTATTGCGGATAAGGACGCATATTGGCATCCCTGCTGATCTGTCGCGATGGACTCACCCACGCCACCCCGCATTCGCACTGCCCGTGCGCCGGCTCCGCTGACTACGGGGGAGGCGGGCGCAGAGGTTCTCTTGCCGTTTCCCGGCCTGCAGCCTCCCGCAGGGCATCCAGAGCTGGAGCTCTTCGCAGAGACGAAGGGGAAGGCGGAACCGGCACAGAGCGCACCAGACGTGGGGGAAGCGGAATCGCTGCCGACCTCGGTGCCAGCGTCTGCCGAGCTGGGCAGCGTCACTGGGAAGACCGAAGAAGAACCTGGTCAGCTTGCAGATGGAGCCACGGTGCCCGGCGGGCAGGGCCCTCTGCGGGCGGCTCCTCGACGGTTGGCGGTGCCGCAGCTGGAGCTGGATTGGGGAACCTCAGCACCGAAAATTGAGGCTGAGGAGAAAGGGGCGGTGGCGAGGGAGCTTGATGATGAAGGAGCTCTGGATCAGGGCCTTGAGGCAAGGGCCGACAAGGTCTTGCCTGAGATGCCCGGTGAATGGGAGCCGGGGATGGAGACCTCACCGGAGATCGTCGCAAAGGCCACCCCAGGCCTGGAGCCGGAGACGCTGCCGCAACAGGAAGTGCTGCCCTCCCGGATGCTCAATGAGTTTGTCTATTGCCCCCGGCTCTTCTACTACGAGTACGTGGAGGGCGTGTTCGTGGCCAATGCGGACACGGAACGGGGCAGTGCACTGCATGCCAAAGTGGACAAGGGCAAGGGAGACTTGCCGCAGGCGAAAAAAGCAGCGGGCGGAAAGAAAGGTGCTTCAAACGCACCCAAGGAGGGGGATGACGGAGATTGGTTCGCCGAAGGGGCCAAGGCGGCGGCCGATCCTGACGAGGTGCCTGACGAAAGGGGAGCCATTTCCCAAAGTGATGCCGCTGCAGAAGAGGTGGAGGTTGAGCCGAATGATGAAGGAGAGGCTGCTGCTGGTGTGAGGGAAGCGGATCGTATCATTCACTCCCGCTCGGCCACTCTGAGTTCAGAGCGGCTGGGCGTGCTGGCAAAGATGGATTTGATCGAGGTCCGAATGGGCATGGTGGCGGGTGAGAACGGAGCCCGGTCACGTGAGATCAAGACGGTGACGCCAGTGGACTACAAGGCGGGTGCCCCGAAAAAGGGCGCGGATGCCAACGAGCTCTGGGACGCTGACAAAATGCAACTGGGGCTGCAGATCCTGATCCTGCGGGACAATGGCTACCAGTGTGAAGAAGGGGTGATCTACTACCGTGCGACAAAACAGCGCGTGCGCCTGCCGATGACCGAAGGGCTGGAGAGGTGGATCCTCGCCCAGATCGCGAAGGCGAGAGAGACGGCCCGCGGACCCATGCCGCTGCCGTTGGTGGGTTCGCCCAAATGTGTGCGGTGCTCACTGGCGCCCGTCTGCCTGCCGGATGAGACGTGGATGCTGGCGGGACGGAGGACGGAAGGGGATGTCGGATTACCGGAGGATGAGCTCACGAGCGAAGCGGGATTAGGATCGCCTCCTGCCGTTGCCAACGGGGCGCCTCGTCGGCTGATGGCCGCCCGGGACGATGCTCGGGCATTGTATCTGTCCACTCCTGGTTATCATGTGGGTCGCAGCGGGGAGCTGCTGGTGGTGAAAGACGGATCCGCCGTGGTGGAGGAGTTCCGCCTCAGTGATCTGACGCATGTGGCGCTCTTTGGGAACGTGCAGATCACCACCCAGGCGGTGCAGGTGCTGTGCGAAAAGGAGATTCCCCTGGCCTACTTCTCCACCGGCGGGTGGTTCTATGGTTTAACACGTGGTCATGTGACCAAAAACGTGTTCACGCGGATCGAGCAGTTTCGTGCGGCCGATGATCCGATGCGGTGCCTGGCGGTGTCGCGGAGGTTTGTGGCGGGCAAGATCCGCAATCACAGGACCTTGTTGATGCGGCTGCATGTAGAGCCGCCCGCTGCAGTGCTGGCCAGGCTGAAGCAGGCGAGTCTGGACGCGCTGGGCGCGAGGTCTCTGGAAACGCTGTTGGGCACTGAAGGGGCGGCTGCGGCATTGTATTTGCAGCACTTTGCCGGGATGATCAAGGTGGGGGCGGCGGATGACGATGATGAGATCCCGGGGCTGGAGTCGGCCTCCGCTGCGCGTGCCCCGGAGGAGAGTGTCTTCACGTTTGACTTTACCAAGCGCAGCCGGCGGCCACCCACTGACCCGGTGAATGCTTTGCTCTCGCTGGCCTACAGTCTGCTGGCCAAGGATTGCACGATCGCGGCTCATGCGGTGGGGTTCGATCCCTATGTGGGCTTTTACCACCAGCCGCGCTACGGTCGCCCGGCGCTGGCGCTGGATCTAATGGAGGAATTTCGGCCCCTGGTGGCAGAGAGCGTGGTGCTCACCGCCATCAACAATCGCATGCTGGTGCCGGACCACTTTGTCAGGGCCGGGGAGGGCGTCAATCTGACGTCCACGGGACGCAAGGTTTTCTTCCAGGCGTACGAACAACGCATGGGAAGCATCATCACGCATCCGGTGTTCGACTACAAGGTCAGCTACCGTCGGGTGCTGGAACTGCAGGCGCGGATCTTGGCCCGGTATCTCACGGGTGAAATCAAAGAGTACATCCCCATGGTGACGCGCTAGGGAGGGGGAAAGGGAAGAGGCGTTAGAGGTTAAGGGTTAAGAGGTCCTGGTTCACAGCACATAACGTCTAACATCTAGCTTCTAACCCCTAACCCCTAACTCCCTCCTCCCCATGTCCCGCCATTCCTCCTCGGTGATCTCCAGCCGGATCACGTATCTGGTTTGCTACGACATCGCAGACGACAAGCGGTTGAGAAAGGTGTTTAAGGTCTGCAAAAACCATGGTACTCATTTGCAGTACTCGGTGTTCGAGTGTGATCTGAACCCGAGAGAGAGAACCCGGCTGGAGCGCGAACTGAGGGATGTGATCAAACACGATGAGGACCAGGTTTTGTTTGTCTCTCTGGGCCCTAGTGAGGGTCGGGGAGACCGTGTCATCGCGTCCGTGGGATTGCCCTACGCACGCTTTGACGCCCCCTGCTACGTGGTGTGAAGCACCGCAGGGGAAAGGGGAACAGGGAAGGAGGCGATCTTTGACATTCACCAATACAGTAATAGGGAGACCGCCCGCCATGAATCGCGAGCGGTCAGGTGCTGCGGGCAAACCCCGGAGGCGCTCGCGTGTTGGGAGTGAGGAGGTTGCGGCGGGAAGGAGGCGCTGGATCGTCACTTCGCGGGTTGATTCAAGGTGCCGCTCGCAGACGAGCTTCTTGCATTTTGATACTGAATGGCCTACATGGAGGCTGGTCTCCGCTCTCGCGAGAGAGCGGCTTCGTTGAAGCTCCTTCCAGGCTTTGGCCAGGGCATTGGGGTTGGCACGGTCTCCGCTCTCGCGAGAGAGCGGCTTCGTTGAAGCTTTCAGCGATGTGCCGGTGCTCCTGGAGCGGGAGGGAGGTCTCCGCTCTCGCGAGAGAGCGGCTTCGTTGAAGCAGTCTTGATGGTGGTGACAGCCTGGAGGACGGCCGCGGTCTCCGCTCTCGCGAGAGAGCGGCTTCGTTGAAGCGATCTGGCTCCGGACTGGCTGGATCAAGACGACAGCAGGTCTCCGCTCTCGCGAGAGAGCGGCTTCGTTGAAGCGCCACTGCCATCATCGCCATACATTGCGGCAGACCAGGTCTCCGCTCTCGCGAGAGAGCGGCTTCGTTGAAGCTTGTGTTCGATGGTGAATCCACGCTTTCTCAAATCGCGGTCTCCGCTCTCGCGAGAGAGCGGCTTCGTTGAAGCCCAGCATCCTGACGTTGCGCTGGACTTGGCGAGTGGAGGTCTCCGCTCTCGCGAGAGAGCGGCTTCGTTGAAGCAGCTGATGGCAGGGGAGGAGCCGCAGAGTGTAAAGCAGGTCTCCGCTCTCGCGAGAGAGCGGCTTCGTTGAAGCACATAGCCCTTCGCCTCCTGCTGCATCGTCTTGTCCCGGTCTCCGCTCTCGCGAGAGAGCGGCTTCGTTGAAGCCCTGCGCTGGCTTTGTTCCCCGTGCCGGGGAGGCGGGGGTCTCCGCTCTCGCGAGAGAGCGGCTTCGTTGAAGCAGAGGCATTGGCCAGGGTGGCGATCAAGGTGGCCGCTGTCTCCGCTCTCGCGAGAGAGCGGCTTCGGTGAAGCGGCACCCACTGGGCCTGTTCATCATCGAGGAAACCATCGTCTCCGCTCTCGCGAGAGCGCAGTCTCGTCGAAGCCGACTGAGGCAAGCGGTGCGCTTGCCCTACAAGGGCAGCTCTCCATTTCCCCACTCGAAGGAGCTTCAAGCGCACATCACCTGCTTGCCTGCATGGGTACTTATGGCGACCCCTGTGAAGCCACCACAGCTTTTGGATCGCGGGCAGGGAGGGCTGGGGGATCGAGCTCGGCGACGCGGGTGGCGATCGAAAGGCAGCGGGGGCGGATGGAGGGGAGGGCCTTGGCGAGGTCTTGGCGAAACGAGGCCAGACGTTCTTGAAGCACTTCGCGCAAGTCGGGTTCGGTTGCCAACCGCTTCTCGTAAGTGTGGATCTTCTGCCTGAGCTGGCCTGCGTCGTGAAGAACTTCCCGGGCCTCGCGGGCAAGTTGCGCAAGCCGTTCGTCTTTAGGAAATAACCTCAACTGGGTCTGGAGCGAATCCCATTGAGTGTCCAGGTTGGCGGGCTCCATGCGGGCCGCGATTTGAAGGGCCTGCAGCAACATCTCCTTGTCCTTCCAGAAGCGTTGCACGTCTTGACGGTGGCGTTTGACGGCGGCAGCAGCGTCAGCCGCTGCCGCTTCTTTGTGCTGAATCTGCTCCCGGTGCACCCTTTCGGCCTCGGTGAGGTAGAAATAACCCAACCAGGCGAACAATGCGAGCATCAGCGCTGTCAGGAACAGGACGGCGGGCCTGGTAAACAACATCGGCAAGGGAGGGGCTGTTTGCTGCCTGGGACGTTGCCAGAAATGTCCGAAGACGTCCAGATGGAAAAAAGGGGGGCTGGAGCTAGCTAGGTGAGGGACGGCAACTCACCCGCATCCCGCCAGGTCTCCACTTCAAAAAGAAACTCCACCTGACGACGGGTTTCGACCGCGCCGGGGCGGACGCTGCGCACGGCGAGCACCGCGGACTGAGGGGCCTGACCTTGGGCAACGAGATAGGCGGCGAGGAGGACGCCAGTGCGTCCCAGGCCTGCCACGCAATGGGCGGCAACGAGGTGTCGGGAGGCGGCCTGCCTGCGCATGAAGCGGAGAAACTCATCAAACTGCTCACGCGTGGGAATGCCTCCATCCACAATGGGGAGCCAGCAGTAGTCGAAACCGGCGCTCCGAAAAGTTTCAGGGGCGCCGGGAATGTTTAACAGACCGACGATGGCGCGAATGCCGGAGTGCCAGAGCACAGGGAGTTCATCGTCGAAATCCGTGAGCGCCGCGGTCTCCACATCATAGCGAAAGGGATGGACATACGGCATGGACATGCCAGCGAGCAGGTCGGGCACAGCCCACCAGAGATCGATACACACAGGTTTGAAGGGGGCGGGGGCGGGGAGGGAGTCTCCGTTGGCGTGGGTGGCAGGAGAGCGGCCATGACCTGTGTTGAGGGGCATGGCCGCAACGTACTGGCGGAATCAGCGCGGATCAAACTGGACCCAGTCCAAGTTCATGAGGCCTCCCTTGCCGGGATTCACGAAGACGGCGAACACATCGGTGCGGCCCTCCAGCGGACTGGCAAAACGGGTGGTGGGCTCGATCCACTTGTCCCAGCCACCTGTGTTGGGCACTTCCACCTTCCCCAAAAGCTGCCCGTCCGGGCTCCCGGCACGGAGTTCCACCACACCACCGATATTGCCTGACGAGGCACGGACCGTGAATCCGCCGACCTGCGCGAGATTGACGTGTTCGAAGCGGACGGTCTGCTTGTCATTGATGGATCCGATGACCTTCTTGCCACTGGCGCTGCCGTTGCCACTGACCCGGGGGCCATTGACGTCGCCGTCCTCCGCCTCCCAGCGGCGGGTCCGGAGGGCGACGCTGGCCTTGCCAGTGAGCGTACCGGCCGGAGCCCGGCCCGCGTCCGTATAGGCGGCTTCCAGGACGAACTGGCCCGGCGTGCCTGCCTTGGGGGCAGTGGCGGTGCCGCTCAAGCCACGGGTGAGGGTGGGGCCGCCCTTGCCCTTCTCCAGGCCAAAGACCCAGCGCAGCATGATCGTGACTTCATCCGTGGTGTGCTGAGGGTGGGGCAGCATGGGAAGCGGCCCCCAGACGCTGGTGCTGCCTTGCCGGACACGATTCACCGCTGTCTCCAACGCGGCGGGCTGGCCGCGATACCGTTCCGCTATTTCCAACAACCCCGGGCCGACAATCTTCTGCTCCACGCCGTGGCAGTTGAAGCAGTCGCTGCTCTTCATGAGGGCCAGGCCGGGATCAGAAGCCTGCTTCTTGCCCGAGGCGTCCAGAAACAGGCTGCTGACCAGCGTGCGGATTCCGAACTCGTCTGGCTTGGCAGAAGAAGTGCCGTCCTCAACATCTGAAGCACTGACCTGATAGCTGACGGGCTTGCCGGGATCAAAAAAATCACCCGACTGCGGGGAGTCAAACTGCACGGTGGGCTGGGTGTTCCCAACGAGGAAGGAGACGGTGGCGGATCCTGTGGCGCCGTGAGAGTCTGTGACGCGGAGTTCAGCCTGATAGTTGCCGGGCTGGTCGATTCGGATTTCAGCGTCGGGGTTGGATGAAATCACCCTGGCTTCGGGAAGCAGCCGCCATTCATGCTTCAGCGCGTCCCCTTCGTGGTCTTTGGATCCGGCGCTGCTCAGGCGGACAGTGAGGGGTTCCCTTCCCGATGAGGGGGCGGCGGAGGCCCGGGCGAGCGGAGGCAGGTTGCCACGGAGGTAGCTGATCTTCAGCATGCGGGAATCCTTGTTGGCTCCCCAGGTCTCACCATAGTCCATGATGTAGAGGCAGCCATCGGCACCGAAGACGGCATCCACGGGGCGTTTCATCAGTGTGGCTCCACCAGCGATCTGTGGTTGTACCTTGTCGATGGCCTCCGGTTTGTTGGCGGTGACGACGGCTCCGGTAAAGGGCTCGATCCCGAGGAAGTTGGAGTCCTTGTCCAGGCGCGCCCAGCGGATGGTGGGGCGCTCCCAGTCCCAGAAGAGCAGCCACCCGTCAAAGTGCTTGGGGAAACCGGCGGTCTTCTCAAATGCTGGCTGCCAGTGGAAGACCGGGCCGGCGCAGGCTGTGCGGCCTCCTTCTCCCATCTCGACAAATTCCCGGGGCTCGCGGTACGGCCAGTAGATCATGGCTGGCTGGGCGGGTGGGAGATCGCGCAGCCCCGTGTTGTTCACTCCTGCATTCACCGGGCGGGCGGGATCGAAGGGCGCGCCCACCGTCTTGGTGGTGTAGTCGTAGTGTTGGTAGGGGAAGTTGTTGGCGATGAAGTAGGGCCAGCCGAAGTTGCCGGCACGGCGCGCCTGGTTGATTTCATCGTACCCGCGGGGCCCCCGCGGCCCGTCGTTGCCAGCGTCGGGGCCGACCTCGCCCCAGTAAACAAAGCCTGACTGGTCATCAATCGACATGCGCCAGGGGTTGCGACACCCCATGACATAGATTTCCGGGCGGGTGTTCGGAGTGCCGGGCTGGAAGAGATTGCCCTGCGGAATCTCGTAGGTGCCATCCGGCTTCACGCGAATGCGGTTGATCTTGCCATTGAGCACATTGGTGTTGGCCGCAGACTTTTGCGCATCCCACGGGGAGCGGTCCGGACGCTCATCCAGCGGGGCGTAGCCTTGGGAGTCGCCATGGGGGTGAGTGTTGTCACCGGTGGAGAAATAGAGGCAGCCATCCGGGCCAAACTCGACCGAGCCTGCATGGTGGCAGCACTCCTTGCGTTGTTCCGCGAACCTCAGAATGACCTTTTCACTCGCGAGGTCCAGGGCATCACCCGTGAGGGTGAAGCGGCTGAGCTGCTGGCCGTCAAAGTCCTTGGGCGAGTACAGGCAGTAGATCCAGCCGTTTTCCGCGAACTTGGGGTCCAGCGCGAATCCCAGAAAGCCGTTCTCCTGCCCGTTGAAAACCTGCAGGGCACCGGCCTGGGTGAGCTGTCGGGTGGCGGGAGAGTAGATCTTGAGCGTGCCTTTGTACTCGTTGAAGAACAGCCTGCCGTCCGGGGCCAGCTCGATCTCCATGGGCTGGGCGATGTCTTCAAACAGGGTCTCCACCTTGAAGCGGTAGTCGGGCGGGGCCGCGTGGACAGGCCCAGGCAGTAGGGCGGGGCAGAGTGAAGCGAGCAGGACGGCTGGAAGCAACGGGGAGCGCATGGAGGATGGAGCAACGAATCAGGGCAGTCTCCCGATACGGACCACGCGGGCGTGATTGTGCAAAGGGACGGCTCCAGCTCACCCCCGACTTTTCGGGGGGCGAGAATCCTCTCTGTCTCTCAGAGAAGGTCGCTGTACTCCTTGTGCCGGGCCATGTAGGCCGCGACATAGCTGCACTGCGGAACCACGGTCCACCCCTGCTCACGGGCATGCTCCAGGGCCTCCTGCACCAGCTCGGCGGCAATGCCCCGGCCACGCAGCTCACCGGGGACGTAGGTGTGGGTGATCGTCATCTGGCGGCCATCCAGCTCATAGTCCAGCACGGAGGTATGGCCGGATTCTTCCAGGGAGAACCGGTGGGATGCGGAGTCGTGATCGATGTCCATGACGTGACGGAGGATGCGTGCAGGACCGTGGGTCCCACCAGAAGGATACGGCTTCACGCAAAGATTGGCTGGACGAATTGTCCTCCGGCCATCGCTCCCATCAAGGCATGATGACTACTTCTTCAGCAGGATCTCCAGGGCTTCTTCCACCTTGGAGTTCGAGCAATCGGCCACCACCAGTTTGCCAGTGCGGTCGATGATGTAGTAGTCGGGGTAGCCGTTGACGGCATAGTCTTTGCCAGCCTTGCCGCCGGTATCGACGGCCACAGGATAGAGGATGCCCTTCTCCTTCACGGTCTCGCGCATTTTCTCAGCCCCTTCCGGGTGGCACACGCCGATGAAGACCACGTCGTTGGCGTACTTCTTATGGATCTCATTCGCGTGCGGAATACTGGAAATGCAGGGGCCGCACCAAGTGGCCCAGAAGTCGAGAACGATGATCTTGCCCTTCAGATCCGCCAGCGTCAGGGGCTTGGAGTTCTCCCAGCTCTTGAGCTTGATCTCCGGCGGCGTGGCGCTGTCCTGAAGGTCTTTCAACCTGGCTCGCTTGGGGGCGTCTCCCTCAAAGACGGAGGAAAGATCTGCGGCATGGGCAACGAACGGAAGGGTCAGTGCGGAGAGAAGCGTAAGGAACGGAAGTTTCATCGCTGGGATCGGGTCAGGGTTGTTTGAGACGGGGATTCCGTGGCCGTTTTACTCTTTTGGCTTGCAGAGTACAAGACAATGTTTGGCTTGCGGAATCTCCGGCAGAAGGCTGACAACGAAGCGATGCGGCTTCGCTTGAGCTTCGTCAGGCCCGCAGCCCGAACGCCGTGTCCATCTCATCGGACACGCCTTTGAGGTAGGCTTGATCGCCCCCTGCCACTTCGGCTGCGAGCCAGCCATAGAAGTTGATCTCGAGGAGGGCCTTGCGCACGTCCGCGTAGTCGATGTCACCCTGGCCGATGGGGGTGAATTTGTTCTGGGCGCGGGAGAAGCCTTTGACATCGAGTTTGTAAACCCGCTTGCCCAGGGTGCGAATCCAGCCGCCCATGCTGCCGTATTTCCAGTGGTTGCCGATGTCGAACTGCATGCCCACCCAGGGTGAGCTGAAGGCATCGACATACTTGGCCCACTTGTCGGCGGTCTGATCGGACCCACCATTGTGGTCGTAGAGGAACTGGTTCCAGACGTTTTCCAGGACGATGGTGACGCCTTCCTCCGCGGCAATGGGAATGGCTTTGGCGATGTTTTCGACCGAGCGGGCCCAGATCTCATTCTCGGGGCCGTCCTCGCCTTTGCCAGCGACGAGCAGCACGGAGTGTCCGCCCACGGCGCGGGTGTCACGGAGGGCGGTCTTCAGATCCTCCAGGGCCTTGGACCGTGTGGCCGCATCAGCGCTGGTATGGCGGATGGCCCAGTGGCTGCCGCAAACGGTGCCATCCACAACGAGGCCGGATTCCGCGATGGCCTTTTTGGTTTCCGCCACGTCCATGCCGGGGGCGTTCATCTCCACGCCCTTGAAGCCTGCGGCAAGGGCGGTCTTGAACTTGTCCGTAAGGCTTCCGTTTGCCTTGATCATGCCGATCTTGAGCGTCTTGTAGAGCCGGCCTGCCAGAGCGTCTGGGGTGCCTGCGGCGGGGGCGGTCTGACCCCAGGCGGGAAGTGCAGCGGCTCCCGCGAGGGCAGCAGTGTGGCGGAGAAACTGGCGGCGGTTCGAGGAAGTAATAGGGCTCATGGTCGTGTCGGAATTGGAGGCTGGATACTTACGGGGTGGTCGGGCGGTGCTGACGATGAAAATGTCCCTTACTCTGGTGCTTTTGTGAGCGCGGTGGCGGCATGGAGGGTGGCGATCTCATCCGCGCCCAAGGCGCGCTGGAAGACAGCGAGACCTCCCAGCCGGCCGCCGAAGAAATTCCCCGGCTTGCCCCGCACGGACACGCTGCCGACGGTGAACTCGGCACCATCCTCTCCGCCGTCGAAGAGACCCTCCGCATAGGGGAAGGGGTTGCTGCCTTCGGAGGCGTCAAACTTGCCGTCCAGGTACAGGCGCACCTCTTTGGCATCATAGGTGAGGGTGAGGCTGTGCCACCCCTCCATGGGGACCACGGACCCGCTGGAAGCGTAGGTGATGCAGAACTCCTCTCCGGGCGTAGGTCCGCCCACACTGGACACATGGCCCTGGAAGAGGTCTTTGCACGGTTTGCGTTTCATGGTCCGGTGGTCAGTACGGGAGGCGGCATTGAGAAAGAGGCAGTACTGCCGCTTCTTGCGGGACTCGTCCCACACTCCAGCGATGGCCTGCCAGGCGTGAGGTCGCTCCCGCCTTACCCATGCCATGACCGTGACCTGCGCTCTGGGACCATGTATGTTCAACGAACCAAGCTGTTCTCTCGGGATGCGCAGCCACTGGCCGGACTTGATGTGAAGCGCGGTGCCGAAAGGTCCGTCCGCCTCCCGGGCCACGGGGCCGGCCATCTCCTCCAGGGCATGCGCACCGGGGGCCAGGGAGATGCGTTTGTTTCCTTGATCCTCGCGAAAATCCCAGAAGGCCGCGATCCCTGCCGTCTCCAGGACGGCGCGCTGCGGGTTCTTTGCCGGAAGTTTTGACGCTTTCCCCTTCTCAGGCACCGCAGCGGTTGGCGCAGCCTTGTCTGGCTCTGCGCCAGTGACGTTTGCCTGGAGAAAGCTGAGGTTGAAAACGGCAACAAGGGCAAGTCGATGCAGGCTCATGGAGGCTATCACGTGAAAAGAACGGCCTCTGCCCAAGGGCGGGAAAAGCATCCGTCCAGGAAGTGTCAGGCGAATCCATAGAAGAGAGGGCCACTTCAACAAGCGGTTTTGCATGAGAAAGAAAAGCCTTCACCGGTACGATGCGACCCAAGCTGGGCATGATTCCCTGATGGTTCTGCTGACGGCCCCGCAGGCTCTGGCGGTGGCGTCCCGGTTGTTGCAGCATCTGCGCACCGGTTCACCCGTGGTGGAGATTCACCTCGCAGGAGCCCAGATGAGTCTGCGCCCTCCCGCAGAGGCTCCGCCCACTGCACCCATGGTGCGACGACCTCGCCTGCGGAAGAAAGATCCCGCATTGACGGCAGTGAGCGCAATTGCACCCACGCAACTGACGGGTGGCCTGCGATCTTGAAATGTTACCCCCCCCAAATAGCCGCCGACCTTTAAGCCCCGAGTTCATGCCGTGCATCTTGCATGGTGAGATAGGCGAATGCGTGCTTTTTGCATGATTTTCAGGCCGGGGAGGGGATTTGTTGTTCCATGATGGAATTGCTTAACATGTTCATAATGAGCGTGTTAACTCTTTGAGTGGGCAGGTGGTATGCAGAATGCAAGGGAGATGGATAACCATGGCAGGGCACATCCAGTCCTGCCGCGAATCTCTCAAACACCTCTCCATCTCACTCATGAACACCATCCTTTTTCCCTCCCCGCTGGCAGAGAATCTCGTTGCGCTGACTGACGAGGAACTCATGGACCGGATCGTCAACGGGGAGTCCCAGCAGGCACTGGAAGAGCTGTATCGCCGCCATCGTGGGGTGCTGCGCGGAGTGATCACCCGGGTGCTGGGCGTGGAAGCTGATTCCGATGACGTCCTGCAGGATGTCTTTATCCAGGTCTGGAAACACGCGGGCACCTTCTCCTCCCACAAGGGCAAACTCTTGGGCTGGCTGATCACCATTGCCCGTCGTCGCGCCCTCGACCGCGTGCGCCAGCTCTCAGCCTATCAGCGCGCCACCAGCCGCTATGAAGCCGCCTCACGCCCGGAAGTGCACCGTCTGGAGTCCACCTCGGTGGTGGATCAGGAAGTGCGTCAGAATGAGCTTCAAGACGTGCTCAACCGTCTGATTCAGGACCTGCCCAAAGAGCAGGGCGTGGCCGTGCGTCTGACCTTCTTCAAGGGGCTGAGCCAGCGGGAAATCGCTGCGAGGCTCTCCCTGCCGCTCGGCACGGTGAAGACGAGAATTGAGCTCGCCGTGCGCAAGTTGGGTCGCTCCTACGTCTGCCAGGAGGCTGCCTAAGGGGTTGTGCTGTGCCCCGGCGTTGGTACCGATGCATCTCACCCTTCCCGGTTAAGGCGACGTCCTGGCTGTGAAGGGTGGATTGTTTGACAGGGCAGGATGGCGATTCCTTGCATTCTGCCCGGCATTGCCCGGAACTCCCGCGCACCGTGATTTTCGCACGCGGGCCAATCCTCACAGACGTATCCGGAAGCAAAAAGGCGTATGGAGATCGCATCTCATGTGCGAAGATCTCCGCCCAGCCACTTTCGCTTTTATCCTCATTTGTCGCGACTCTGATCTTTCGCCGCCCCCACGAACTTGAACATGCCCGTCACATCGTTTCCCCCGTTAGACCAGCACGTTGTTTCCATTGCTGTGGTGGATGACCATTCCATCATTTGTGCTGTGTTCCGCAGCATTGCCGAGGACACCCCCGGCCTTACCTTTGCCTGGAGTGCGCCGGACGTACGCCAGGGTGCGGCTGCCTTGCAACGGGAGCTGCCAGACCTTCTGGTGGTGGATGTGAATCTGCCGGACGGCAGCGGCTATGAACTGGCGCGTCAGGCGCTGCAGGAACACCGCAGTCTGAAGGTGCTGGTTGTTTCCACGAACGAAGGCAGGGTCTATTCCGAGCAGGCCCACAAGGCCGGGGCGCGCGGTTTTGTGAACAAGAACACCTCGCCAGATGAGCTGCTTCACGCCATCAACACCATCCGGAGTGGAGGCACGTACTTCAATCCGGCGTTGAAAGAGCCCGGGTTGGCCTGATCGCCCGGCTCACTCGAGCTCGCGTTCTATTTCCTCGTCCTCTTCCAGTTCCCGGAGTTCTTCATCGGCTTCATCGAGGCCGCCTTTGACGAGGAGTTCGGTGCATTTGATCTCGTCCTCCAGAGGAATGCGAGCGATGCGGTCCCCATTCTCCACTCCGGCCTCATCCCAGGAGTGGCCCATGAGAAGGGCATTTTGTGACACCTCGGGATACTCCTCCAAAATGGTCTCCTCTCCCGAGGGCATGAAGTCCTGCTGATTGAGATCTTCCACCAGGCTTTCCACAGGATCCGGGGGATCGTCTTCGAAGGGCAGAGCGGGCTCCGCCCGGCGGGGAACGTGAGAGGATGCTTTTGATTTCACGGAGGTGTCGCTTTCTTCTGAATCGCAAGAGCCCATCATTTGCGTGTTTGGCCTCGCGTGGTGGGGAGAAGTTCTTGGAGAGCCGTCAGACCTCACGCGGCCCACCTGAGCCCTTGGACCACCACGAGCGCAGGTGCGCGGCCATGCTGGCCATGAAATGATGCAGTCCATCGCGGAGAGAGGCCAGGGGGGATGGCGATTGCAGAAGAGTGGATCGCTTCTCAAGCAACTCCGCGAGAAAAAGGCTTTGACGGCGAGGGCTGCGCCACCAGGAGGAATTCTCACTGGAGAGGGATTCCATGGTTATCCGGATGTTGGATGGCGTGAGCAGTTCAGCGGCAGTCGGTGCCTGGCTGCGCACGTAGTTCGACAGAATCTCCGGCAGCTCGGAGTGGTAGTACACCTCAAATTCAGCCGCGAAAAGCTGGGGATGCAGGAGGAATCGGTCGGTGTGCCATTCGTTTTTCTTCTCCACCAACTGTCGCCATTGCTCGTAGTCGGACACCGATTCCAGGCGGTTGATGGCCATGTCGGCCTCAATCTCTGAGAGAGAACTGCGCAGGGTTGCCCCCATGTAGCTCAGGTAGGCCAGCTTCTTGGGCGAAGCAGGCACTGAGTTGGATGTGCTGGAGCCGGAGTCCATGGGAGAATGGAGATTCAGGCAACGAACGGAGGAGTCGAGGGCGGTTCCGATGGGGAGGGGTCTCCTGGCTGCGGGGCAGGCGAAGGAGCGGGAGGCTCCGGGGCTGGCAGCGGCTCCGCAGGGGTGGGGTCCGACGGCATCGGCTGGGGTGTCTGCGGTTCTGGGTATGAACTGTTCATGGGGGAATGGGTCAGAGTTTCACCGGAGATCGGGCGGTGCTGGCAGTTTGGCTGCATTGCACTGCTGGAAAAGACCGGTGTGGGCAACCGCCGGGGTGTGTAGCAACGATTTCAACATGAAGCTCGAAAGGAGAAAGGTTCCATGAAAAACCAGACAACATTCAATCTTCGCATCCCTCAGAACACATCGCGTGCGCTCGATATCGCCGCAGGCAGGACGGGTCTCACCCGGCAGAATGTGTGCCGGCTGGCCATCTCACTGGGATTGAGCCAGCTAAAGAAGGAGGGCTTTCATATCACCACTGCCTTGCAGCATCGCGCTGAGGCGGAGAATCCTCCAGGAACCGTGATGCTCGCGCAACGCGCTCATGGCGTACCGGGAACGGATTTCCCTGAAGATGGCTGAAGGCCTCCTTCAGGCCTCATCGATTGATCGATGCCGGAGGGGCTCCCTGCTTCGGATTCGGAACATGCAGCCCTTGTGCCACCATTTCCTCCAGCACGGAGGCGGCCACGGTCATGGCGCGGGACTTGGGCACCAGTCCGGAGCCGAACTTGCGCGCATAGCACTTGGTGAACTCCGCTCCGTAAAACAGGATGCATGAGGAGTAGTACACCCAGAGCAGGAAGACGACGATGGAGCCTGCCGCCCCGTAGCTGGAGGCCACGCCGCTGGTGCCGAGATAGACACTGATGGCGTGCTTCCCGATGTTGAACAAGCCCGCGGTGACCACCGCTCCCAGCCAAACATCCCCCCAGCCGACATGCACGTCTGGCAGGAGTTTCAGGATTAACGCAAACAGCACGCTGATGACTACAAGCGAGAGGCCAATGTCCCACCATCCCAGGAGCTCCGGGTGCATGGGAACCCATTGGCCAAAGTAGCGCGTGGCTGCTGCGACCGCAGTGCTCACCAGCAGGGAGGTGAGCAGCAGGAAGCCAATGACGAGCACCATGGAAAAGGACAGGAACTGGTCACGCAGAAGCGTGAACACTGGCCGTCCCGGGCGGGGGATGACTCCCCATATGGTATTGAGGGCGCCTTTGAGCTCGCCAAACACCCGGGTGGCACCGAAGAGCAACACAGCCACCCCGATCAGGGCCCTCCAGCCGTTGTTGTCCTCCTGCCACGCATCCAGAATGAATGCCTGGATGGAGTGGCCGGCATCCGCACCCGCCAGAGAGGAGATTTCCGCCACGATCTGCCCCCGAGCCGCCTGCTCGCCAAAGACAAAGCCCGCCAGTGAGATGCAGATGATCAGAAGGGGGGCCGTGGAAAAGGTGGCGTAGTACGCCAAGGCAGCGCTCAAACGAGAGGCATCGTCGTCGATCCACTCCCGTGCTGCGGTACGAAGAAGGGACAAGAAGGCGAGAGGACCCATAACCGGACTTCGCGGAAGCTGGGGGTATCGGTCCTCTTTATGCGGAGCAGTGGGTGAGTTTTCACCCTTATTACAGGGCTTGCCAGGCAGCGGGGGATTCTGGTAGAGTGGAGGTCAATTAAAGGAATCCTATGAATGCAACCCTCGAAGAAGGGGCAGATTCTGGGGCCGAGCCCGGGCCCGTCAAGACCGCCGTCACCGCCGAACTGGCCCGCAAGCGACGGCGTTCCGCGATCGAAAGCTGGCTTTCACAGTCTCCCTTCTACGAACCTTTCCGGAAGGTGACTGCGCCGTGCTTCCACTGGCTGGCCCAGCCCACAAATTCGATCATCGCCGTTCTGCTGTTGATCCTGGCCCCGTTCATTGGGCTGCTGCTGCTGCCACTCTTTTTGATCCTGATCCCGGTGTTCCTCTTCCTGGCCGTGCTGGGCTCGATGGCCACGACGGTGAAGACGGACGCAGAGAGCGAAGTTCATGAGTCCGTCACGCAGCACTTTCTGCACTGAGCCTGCTGTTGTTGCCTTGAACTTGTCAGTCGCGGCCGGGTGGCTCATCAAGCCACGCCAGGTCCGGGCCACGTGGCACGATGCGGGTGGGATTGATGTCGTCGTGCGTGATGTAGTAGTGCCGCTTGATGTGATCAAAGTTGACGGTGTCGGCGATGCCGGGCTGCTGGTACAGGTCCCGCAGGTAGCCTGACAGATGGCGGTAGTTCCGGATGAGCCGCAGGTTGCACTTGAAATGCCCGTGATAAACGGGGTCAAAGCGGATCAAGGTGCAGAACAGGCGCCAGTCAGTTTCCACGAACTTGGGTCCAAAGAGGAACCTCTGTGTGCCAAGGTGCTCGTCCAGCTGGTCGAGCGCGGTGAACAGCTCCCGGAAGGCCCTCTCGTAGGCGCTCTGGGTGCTGGCGAAGCCGGCGCGATACACGCCGTTGTTGATGTTCTGGTAGATGAACTCGGATAGGGCGTTCTGCTCCTCCTCCACGGCAGCCGGAAAAAGGTCCACCTCCGTGTGCTGGAGCTCACGGAACTCCGTGGCAAACATGCGGCAGATGTCGTCCTCAGAGTTGTTCACGATCTGACGAAGCTCCCGGTCCCAGAGGACAGGCACGGTGACGCGGCCCTGAAAGCCGGGATCGGTGGCTGTGTAGGCCTCAGACAGGAACTGGAAGTCGTTCACGGGATCGGCCGTGTGGCCGGGACCCTCCCGGAAGGCCCAGCCCCGCTCATCCCGCACTGGATCCACGACGGTCACGCCCACGGCGTCCTCCAGTCCCAGCAGGTGTCTCACGATGAGCGTCCGGTGTGCCCAAGGGCAGGCCAGAGAGACATAAAGGTGGTAACGCCCCCGGACGACAGGATGCGGTGTGGAGCCGTTTGTGCTTACCTTGGAGCGAAAGGCATCATCCTGCCGCTCGAATTCGCCGTCATCAGATTGTTCGTCAGGAAACTGGGCCATGGGGTGCTGGAGGGTATCTCCATGGAGCAATACGTCTGGATGGCGACGTTTGGCCGTCCAGGAGTGTTGGCCAGTTTTCCCGGGGAATTCCGGGTCTGTATTCCCCGCAAACTGGGGCTTCTGTATCTGGCAGGACGCCTGGGGGTATGGCACTTTCTCCCATGATAGCAGCCTTGTCCTTCCTCCCCGTCAAGATCATCGCCGGTGTGGGCCTGTTTTTCACCCTGGCGGCGGGAGTGTACATGATCAAGAATCATCAGCGGCTCTATGGCCACGACCCCGAACTCCCCCGGGAGACCAGCGGCGAGCGGGTGTACAGCAAGGCTCAGCTTTGGCTCATCTGGGCGCTGCTGGTGAAGGGGCTCGCATTCCTCACCTTTGCCATCTGACCGGGCTGGTCACGAGTCGGGCGGTAGCGAAAATTGCCCCGGGCGGTCCATTTTCGACTTCTATAGCGGGCTTCCTACCAAACTGGTGGGAGGCCCGCTAAGCATTTGTCCAGGGAGTGATCGGGAGCGACCGATGTATTGTAAGGGTTGTTGCCAGCTGCTCAGCCGGTCGTGCAGGGGTGAGAAAGATTTTTTGGTTGTTTCATCAAAGTTCTAGGAAAACGGGCCTCCCGCGACGCTTTGAAGGGTGATCCTGTATGCAGACGGATGATTTTGTTTTTACGGAAAACTAAATATCCCGATGAGCACGATCTTACGCAACTTTTCCTGAAAGATAGGTTGGATACGACATGCTCACGACTCTTTTGTATCAGAATATGGCATTAATTGCCAAGTATGTGCAGGGTGTTCACGAGGCGCCTCAGGCACCCTTAAGCCAGGGACTGAAGCGGATGAGGATGAGTTTCAACCCATAACCGGAACCCCAAGGACCGTCATGCAGACCGCACCCACCCACCCGGCCCAACTGCCCACCCGCGCAAATTCTCCCGGCGGGCTCATCGGCCTCGACTGTTTGGAGACCATCCCCGGCATCTCGTCGGTGGCAGTGCAACTCACTCCAGACATGGCCCGACGCATGCTCGAGCGAAACCTGAGAAACAGAAAGCTGTCCGAGCAGGTGGTGGACAAGTATGTGGAGGAGATTCGCAATGACGAGTGGCGCCTGACGCCTGCCGCGGTGGGTTTTGATTGCGAAGGGAGGCTGGTGGACGGCCAGCACCGGCTGACTGCCATCGTTAAATCCCGCCGCACCGTGCCCATGATCGTCACCACTGGACTGCCTGCTGCCGCCCAGGAGAAAGTGGACCGCCAGAGGAGGCGGAGCCTCTTCGATGCGCTTTATCTCTCTGGCCAGGTGCGCAACCGCAAGTGGGTGGAGATCGCGACCTGCCTGGCCCGCCGGGTGGTGGCGAGCAACAGCGGTACGGCCCCTCCAGACAGCGTGGTCAAACTGGCTTTGGAAACTCATCGTGAGGCCATTGAGGCGGTGACGGACCAGATGGGCGAGAAGAGTGTCAAAGGCATCTCCCAAGCGTCCTTCCTGGCTGCAGCCGTCCTTTACCACGAAGTGGATTCCGACAAGTGCCGTGAGTTCCTGGCTGCCATTCGTACGGGAGCGGGACTTGCGCTGGATCATCCGGCGCTTCGCCTGCGTAAACTGCTCATGGGAGAGTCTCTGCTCCATTCCATGCCGCGTGGGGGAGCCAACCAGAGTTACATCTTCAGAAGATCCATCTATGCCATGCAGGCGCATCTGGAAGGGCGGATGATCGGAGGCCTGCGGGAGGCGGACAATTTTGCCAGTCCGTTTATGGAGGAGGGGGCCGCCAGGCCGCCCCGCCGGAAGGCCCGCCGCAACCAGGAGGAGCCCGCCAGCGAACTGCGACACAGTGCCGGACTGTTGATGACCGCATAACGCCCCCGGCATCTGTGATTATTGCATAGAACTAGAGCGAGCCCTCCCAGAGCCCCGGGATCCCTCCGGCGGCCTGTGCCCGTTCTGCAACTCCAACAGGCTGACCATGACCACAAGAACACGTCACCCACGGGCTCGACCTGCCGAAGGTGCGCCTTTGAAGAGGTTGGTCTCCCCAGGTGTGGAATACCGGAAACAACCATGAAACGATCCCTGCGGCGTCTGATCCGGCGGATGGGTTTATCCGGGGTGGCCCTCGGGGATACGGTTCTGGTGAATCGGCTGGATGGCCTGGGCCGGCGGCCCAGTGGTCTGTTGCTGGACTATGTGGAACGTGTCATTCCTTCTGTCAGTCTCGATTTCGGCGAGATGACGATTCTGGGAGGCGAAGCATTTCTGGAGGCCAATGGGTTGCTGGATCCGGGCCGTCGTGTGGCAGGTCTGGGGTTCTGGACGCTGGCCACCCTCTCTGGGGGAGATATCTATGTCTTTGATCAGGAAGAGGAGCGTGTGCGCATGGTGGATCCCTGCCAGCTGCATTCGTTGGTCGCTGCAGCCGGTGAGGCACTGACTCGCAGCAGCATCGGAGCCCTAATGCTGGACCCTGGTGAGGCGCTGGATGAGTTCATTGAGAGCCTCGCAGATCTCTATGCCTGTTAACACGACTGCCATTTGAACCTGTGACTTGTTCGTGCACAACCAAGACACCGCGTGGCGGTTTGAAACCGAAAGCACGGCTGGAACCCCGCGCGACGAACAGCCTGCCATCGACCACCGTGCTGACCGACTATTCCGCGAACTCTGTGGCAGAGACGACTGCACTCGATCTGGCAGAATACAACCAGACCCTGGCCGGGTTGACCAGTGTCATTCCGACCGGGGCCAACGATGTGGTGGCGGTGACGAATTCAAGCAGTACCACGCTGTCCACGCTCACGATCAATCAGAGCACGGCTCTGACTTACTTTGGTCGCATCACCGGGAACCTGGCGCTGGTGAAGCCCGGGAACGGCACGCTCACGCGGGCCAACACGTGCAACACCACGACCCCCACCGCGACCACCAACACCTACACGGAAAAGACCACCATCAGCGGCACTCTCGCATTGTCGGGCACCGGGAACAACGACGGCACCCCCTGGATCCAGATCGACAGAGGAGCAGTGTTCAGCGTCAGTGGTCGCACCACCGGTAGCTACACCCTGACGAACAAGACGCTGAGTGGAACCGGGAGCGTCACCGGCACGCTGAATCTGGAGCGGACAGGAGTGATCAAAGTGGAGCTGGCCTCCGGGTACTCTGTGCAGTGGGCGGATGTCTTCAACCTCGTGGACTGGACCGCGCTCGGGGCCAATACGGGCAAGGTTTCAGATTATCTCGATCTTTCATCCTTGGCAGATCTGGGCAACGGCTGGTACTTTAGCACCGATCTGTTCCTGACGGAAGGCATCATCTACGTCGTGCCCGAGCCAACAAGAGCAGTTCTTTTCCTGCTTGCCCCGGCCAGCATAACCAACCGGCGTCGCCGGACATCTCATCAAGGAGGCGTGGTGTCATGACTACTGGGAAGAGAGCCAAATGGAGTATGCATCAATCAAGGTGTCGTGAGGGCTTCACCCTCGTGGAGATGCTTATGGTGATGGCTGTCATGGCTTCCATCCTGGCGATCGGGGGGCTTGGCGTAGGCCAGGCTCTGCGTGCCATGGCGCTGACCAATGCAGGCAACAAGGTGACCCGGCTCATGGAGACGGCCCGGCAGCAGGCAATCACCAAAAACACCCTGAACGCCGTGGTGCTGATGAAGTCCCTCGGGACTGAGGTGGACGGGCGTGCTTTCACCGTGCTGGAATACACTGTGACCGGGGGCTGGCGTCAGATTCGTGAGTGGGAGGTGTTGCCAGACGGTATCGTGGCGGATGTGGGGGCCACAGGTGCGGATGCGACCTTCTTCGCCAATGGTCCGCAGCCCTTTCCGTTTGCGGATGCCAGCACCCCTGGCGCACCGGTGGCCTATGGCTCGAATTCGAGCCTGCCTGCTGGCACCTATGCCGCCCGGATCTTCCTGCCTGGTGGCGGGCTGTTGAATCCGGATGATGCGGCCCAGTTCCGGCTGGTGGAGGGCGCCATGTCAGGAGGCAAGGTGCAGTTCAGCCAGGCCGAGGGTGGGGTTCCGTTAAACTACTATCGTGTGGTGCTGCTGGGCACCACGGGTAAAACCAAAGTGGAACGGCCATGAGACTTCGTACCGTATCGTCCAGGAAAGGTGGCTTCAGCCTCGTGGAGGTCGCCCTTGCCATTGCCATCATTGGCTTCTCTTTGCTGGCAGTGGTGGGATTGCTGCCGCTGTTGATGAAGACGGAGCGGGACAGTGGTTTCAACTCCCTGCTCCCCAGGATGGTTTCTGTGGCCGTGGGAGAGCTGCGTTCCCGGACTTATCCCTCCAATCTGTCGGAGACAGTTGAGTTCCGGTTCAATGAGTCGGGCACGGTGGCTGCGGAGGATGAGCAGGCCTTCTATGTCTGCAAGGTGAGTTTCAGCCAGATCCCGGCTCCAACCTCCGCCTCTGCGGCCAAGGGGGGCATCCCTGATGTGGGGACAGACGCCTGTCTGGCCACCTTGAAATGGACCTTCAACCTGGAGCCGGGGCGTGCCCCGCAGATCATCCATGTCTCGATCGCAAAAGAGAAATAACCTTTCCGCTTTCACTCTCGTGGAGGTCATGGTGGCCTCGGCGGTGCTGAGCCTCATTGTCGTGCTGCTGGTGCAGGTGGCCGGCATGGTGAGCAATACCTGGTCGCTGGGCAACGGTCGCGCAGAACGCACCCAGAATGGTCGCGCCTTGGTGGACTTCATTGGCCGGGATCTGCGCTCGGCTGCGCTGCCGGTGGACTCGCGCTCCACCGGTGCCGCGCCGGACCTGCAGTTCGTGGTCAACCCCGCTGGCGTACCCGCCAGGTACCGGCAGCCTCAGGCGGTGTTCTGGCAGGCTCCGCTCGCCACCTCCACGGTTCACGGAAACATGGCGGAGATCGGTTACTTCGTCCGCTGGGATGAATCCGCCAGCCCTCCGCGGGCCTCCCTGTGCCGGGTCTTTCTCAACCCCGGGGCGACTGATCACCTGGTGTACAGCCAGCTTTCCTGGATGACGGAGGCGGTGTTGAATTCCTCCGCTCCGGCAGATGCGGCCAGCTCCTACCGAGGGCTGTTTGCGGAGAATGTCGTGGGGTTGTGGGTGCGCTGTTTGGATGCTTCAGGCAACGCCATCACCCAGACGGGAGTGGCCGCAGGAGGGTATGACTCCCGCGTGGGCTATGCTGACCAGGTTCATGAGTCCACAGGGGTTGTCGCCAGCATCACTCGCACCGCCCCTGTGCTGCCAACTGCGGTGGAGGTGTCCGTCCTGGTGCTGGACTCACGGTCTGCCTCACTCCTCACGGCGGCCACGGTGGCCACCATCAAGGCCGCAGTCGCACAGAGTGCCAGCGCAGCGGACTGTGTGGAGACTCTACAGGCCAATGCCAGCCTGAGCCGGGTGATGGGGGGCATGTCGTCCCAGACTCTCAAAGTACATTTGGAAAACGCACCATGAAGACCCTCTTGCCTCCCAGCCATCCGAGTGGTCGCACCGATCGCGGCATGGCGCTGGTGATCACGGTCATCATCCTCGCCCTCATCACCATCATGGTACTGGGGTTCGCCGATATGGTGCGAAACGAGACCGCCGCCTCCGGCGCTCACCTGGATCGGGCCCGAGCTCAAAGTTATTCTCAGATGGGGGTGAACATGGTCACGGGAGTGCTGCGCAAGCATACGACGGATGGCACGAAGGTGTGGGCGAGTCAGCCAGGGGCGCTGATTTTGCCGGTTGAGAACGCCAGTGGTTCCTTCTTGATCCGCCTGGGGAGGCGGCTGCCGTTGCACTCGGGCATGCCTGGCTCGGCGGCTCTGGCGCTGGCTGCCAATGATCCTCTGGCCCCGGCCAACCTCAATGTCCAGACCTTCAATGATCAGAGCCCGGTGACCCATGTCATCACGGACCAGCAGACGGACCCCAACGACAGTACGAGCCCGGTGGCGACTCTGCCACTGCGCTGGATCTATGTGCGGCAAGACGGCACGCTGGAGGAGTCTGAAGCGCCTGTGTTGACCAATTCCGCGAACCCGATTGTGGGTCGCTTTGCCTGGTGGGCAGATGACGAGTCCAGCAAAATCAACATCAACACGGCTTGGAAGCGCAACGGCTCCAGCGGTGGCACAGGGGTGAAGAGCCCCTTCACCACCAGTCATCCCGCCAGCATCAATCTCCTGTCCCTCTCCAACTATGGCATGACGGCGGACATGGTGGACCGGATGCACGCAGCCATCGCACCGGACCCCTATGATTTCACCACCGTGAAGCGCTTCTTCAACTCCACCCGGGAGTTGCGCAACCTGGATGATGGGGCTGGCAGCTTCACCACGGTGTTGAATCGCGCCAAGTTTGAGGTCACCCACTACAACCACGAGCCGGATACGACGTTTTTCAACGAACCACGGATTGTTCTCACGACCGACAAGACAAAGGCGGCGGGCCGACCCTTCATTGACATCAAGAAGGACGGGTCTCCCGAGATCTGGGACCCCATCGCCCACACCGACGCCACTAAACTGGCGGACACGATCGACCTGCTGAACTCCTACCTCAAGCGTACTGACTGGCCCATGACTCCTGACTCCAGCTTTCAGGCCAAGTACTATGCGAACAAGCCAGAGCGGCTCACCCAGCTCTCGCTCAACATCATCAACTACGTGCGGTCAAAGGAGTCGGCAGGGGAGAGCGTGACGAAGGCCGTCGTGCCTCTCCGTGGTGAGCAGGCGGCGGGTGGTCGCTTCCAGCTCATGGAGGTGGCCACCTCTGACATCGCCTTCATTGGCATCACCCGGGCACCGAAGATCACGGAGATGGGATTGTGGGTGGCAGCTTCGGCCAGCAGTGGCACCACTTACCAGGCCAAATACAAGCTGGAGATTCATCTGCCGAAGAACTTTGGGTTGGATCAAATCGATCTTACGAAACTCAGCCTCTTTCTTGGTACCTCCGGTACAGGGCTAAGTGGTGCTCCGGCAGAAACGGCGATCACCACGGCAGAGATTGCGGGAGGCAATCCCATTTTGACCGCAGGAGGTTATGCCAGCATCACTCGCACTTCCACCGTTACGATGACCGGCACCCGTCCGACCTCGGTGAATCTGCGTTTTGCCATTTCGCGCACAAGACGGCTCGATGTGACACCGCTGGGTACAGCGGCCGTCTGCACGCTGGATGGTACGGGGGTGGCAGAGAAGGACATCCACTCGATCGAAGTGGATGACCCTCGCGTGAACACGCATCGAAACGACTGGAAGAAGCGGGACTATGGAAACAGCTTCGGCAGGGAGAACGACGGCACGGTGGGCGGGGTGGCCATTCGCACCCTGGGCAAGGCAACCACCACGGCTCCCAAGCAGGACACGAATGCCAGTGGGGTGATCACAGATGCAAGCCTCTACATGCCGCCTCCCGCAGGCTCCGCGGGCAACGCCAGCGGTCAGGTCGATTCCGTGGGCGAACTCGGCTACATCCACACGGGAATGGAGAGTGGGGCCGGAGCCGGGGTGCCCTGGCGAACACTGCATCTTCAGCCCAATGCAGACGCGGCCACCATGGTGCCAGACTGGGCCTTTATGGACCTGTTCACGGTCCCTGTGGATGTGCCTGAGCGTGCCAAAGGCATGTTTGCCCCGCATTCCACCAGCACGGCGGGACGCATCAATATCAACTCCCAGGTGCAGCCGTACGGTGATGCCTCACAGGTCACTTCGCCTCTGGAGCGTTCCTTGCCGCTGGTGGCTCTGTTGACTGGGGTGGCGGCTCCTACGTCCACCAATGCCAGCGAGACCATCGGCATCGCCAAGGCGCGTACGATCGCCAAGAACATCTACAACCGCACCCTTGCCACGAAGGGCAAGAAGTACGGCTATGCCGAGGCCTACGATTCTCCTGGCGAGATCGTGGAGATCGCCGGAGTCGCTGACGGAGGTGAAGAGAGCGAGGCGGTGGTTCGAGGTATTGCCAACCTCGTCAGCACCCGGGGCAGCGTCTTCATGGTGTACAGCATCGGCCAGGCATTGAAGCAGACCCGCAACGGTAGTCTGGTGATCACGGCCGAGAGCCGTCAGCAAACGATGCTGGAGCGATATGCGGATCCCTCCGCCACGGGCGTGACCCGGTTCCGCCGCCTGGAGTATCAACCGCTGACGCCGTGAAGTCTCATGCTGCAGCTCTTGCTTCCACTGGGTAGTCAGTTTGCACGAAGTTGGCGGCGTCCAGAGTGGCCTCGCCGTTCCAGCGATACGCGGTGAGTGGCCCGTCGAGCCCGGCCCCGTAGTCCAGGCAGGCGAGGTTGGGCGCCAGCGGAGCTTTGGGGCCTGCCGGAGGCATCCAGTAGTGTCCGAAGAAGACTGGGGGCGCATCCGCAGGATAGTTGGGGAGAGGGAGCAGGTGATCTTCTCGAAGGGGCATGTCGCCCACCAGCGTGCCAGGTGGCATGGCCAGATCCGCCAGCTTGGTCAGGCCGTTCAGGTTCCACCAGCGGGTGCGCATGTTGCGGCGCTCGATGCCCTTCTTGTCGAGGAACGCAAGAGCCTGCGGCAGGGCAATCTCGGGCCCCTTGGCAAGGATCTCCATGGCGGCATGCACCTCCGTGGTGCGGTTTCCGCAGGCCTGGAGAAATTCAGGATCGCGCAGGGTATGATGGGCTATGCGTTTCAGCAGGGCATCGTCCCAGCAGGCGTGGATGGCCCTGCAGCCCCCCAGATCCAGTGCGAGCGGCAGGCCCTTCATCCAGTGCAGGTGACCGGTCAGTTCTTTCTCGTACCCAGCGAAGGCCTGGTGAGTTGCCTCGCACTGGCGCAGATTCTCTTTCGTCCGGGGACGCAACCAGCCGCCGTGCCCATCAGGAGTGTGCAGCAGGATGAAGTTGTACTCGTGATTGCCCAGAATGCAGAACGCGACGTGTGCCTCCACCAAGGTTCTCACCCGGCGGACCAGCCCCCGGACGTCCGTCCCACGATCCAGCAAATCGCCCAGGAACACTGGGATTCTTCCCTCCGGATGGCGGTGAATCCCGTCTCGCTCCACGTATCCCAGCCTGTCCAGAAGTTGCAGCAGTTTGCCATGCTGACCGTGGATGTCGCCAATGAAGTCGTAGGCCAGGTGATGAAGGGGCGGGTGCTGGAGGAGTAGTTCTTGTTTCATGACGAACCCAAGGTGCCTTCTATAAACACAATGTTGTAGTGATGAGAATGCAGGATATATCATTGGGCGATCATGTTTGAAGATCTGCTCTCCCGACACGGCCTCTCCCTGGACCGCCTGCATGGGTTTCTGTGCGTGGCGGAGGCGGGCAACATCAGCCGTGCTGCCGCTGGCGATCCGGTGAAGCAGAGCCAGCTTAGCCGGCAGATCCGTGATCTGGAGGCGTTCTTCGGTGTGGAACTCACCCATCGTCGGGGCAAGTCGATTGCCATCTCGGCTGAAGGAACCCGGCTGGCGACGTTGATCCGCCAGCACCTGCGGGCGTTGGATGACTTCCGGCTGGAGCAATCCGGTCAGCTGAGGATGTACTCATTCGGCACCACGTCGAGCCTGATGGAGTGGCTCGTGTGCCCACGAATGCCGGAACTTCTCAAACAGTTCCCCAATGCCCGGTTGCATCTTGAGACCTGGCGCAGCGCGGAGCTGGTAAACCGGGTACGGGACGGGCGGCTGGATTTTGCCCTGGTTCGGGAAAATGCCGTGCCAGAGGACCAGTTGCGTTTGAAGCTGGCCCGTGCCCGCTACCTCCTGGCCGTTCCGGTGGCGCTGGCCAGGCAGGTAAAGCTGCCGGAGCGGCCGCGTCTGGCTGATACGGCCCGCCTTCCTCTGGCCTTGCAGGTGGCGGGAGGCACGTTTCATCACATGGTGACAGAGGCGCTGCTGGAGAGTGGGGTTGCCTGGGAGCCTGCAGTGGCCTGCCAGTCTTTCCTACAAGTCCGCGCCGTCGTGGAGAGCGGGTGTTGCGCGGGCATCCTGCCGGAGTTTTTCACCACCCGGCTGGATCCACGACGCTTCCTGCTGCTGCCGATGGCCTTCCTTCAGCCCCATGTGCGTACCCTGGTGCTGCACTGGAGCGAGCGTCAGATGCAGCGTCGCGGGATAGAGGAGTCACGCATCCGTGAGCTGGCGGCAGTGTTGAAGAGCGGGATGGGCGTCTAGTTACGCTCCCACGCCGCACTCCTGGAGCCGCCGGGAGATAAACTCCCTTTCTGAGGGCAGGTCCGCCTTGCCCAGTGCTCTGCGGAAGTGCCCGGCAGCCGCCTGGGTGCGGCCCATCTGGTACTCCAGATCGCCGAGCACGGCGTCCAGCAGGAAGTAGGAGTCGAGCTGGTCCCGGTGTTTCATCTGCTGCACCGCCCGAAGCCCTTCGGCAGGGCCGTCCACATGGGCGACTGCCACCGCGCGGTTCAAGGCAACAATGGGGGAGTCACTCATGGCCACCCAGCGGTCGTAGTGGTCCAGGATCCGCGTCCAGTCCGTGGAGGAGAAGTCTCTCGCCGTGGCGTGACAGGCGGCGATGCCTGCCTGCAGATGATACTCGCTCAGCTCTGTGCCAGAGGCAGATCGTGACAGGTGAACGAGGCCCCGGGCAATCATCATCTGGTCCCAGGTGGCGCGATTCTGCTCCTGCAGCCGCAGAATGTTTCCGGCCCCGTCCATGCGGGCGGAGAGCCGGGCAGCGTTCAGCAACATGAGGGAGAGCAGGGCATGAGTGCGTGGTAAATTGGCGGCAGGGTGGCTGGTGAGGAGGCTGGCCAGTCGGATGGCCTCATTGCAGAGATCCTCCCGCACAAGATGCTCGCCGCTGGAAGCCTTGTACCCTTCGTTGAAGAGGAGATACAGGATCTGCAGGACACCGTCCAGGCGGGGCTTGAGTTCCTGCCCGGAAGGGATTTCAAAGGGGATCTTCAGATCCTGAATGAGCTGTCGTGCGCGGGTCAGCCTTTTGGCAATAGCGGCGTCTGAGGCCAGAAAGGCTCGGGCGATTTCTGTCACGCCAAATCCGCAGAGTGTCTTGAGCGCCAGGGCCGCCTGGGCATCCGCAGGGATCTCCGGGTGGCAGCACACGAACATGAGGCGCAGCACCTGGTCCTTGATCTCGTCCTCGAACATCGGCGGCGTCTCCTCCGAGTTGCCGCCTGACCACAGATCCGTGGCCGCGATGATCTGCGGCTGCTTGTCCGCCGCCATCTTGTTGCGCCGCACCACGTCCAGGGCCAGGTGCTTGGCGGTCTGCATCAGCCAGGCGGTCGGGTTCGAGGGCACACCGTAGTAGGGCCAGGTGCGCAGGGCTCGCGCCAGGGCCTCCTGCACGACATCTTCAGCCAGTTGCAGGTGTTCCACGCCAAAGATGCCTGTGAGCATGGAGACCAGACGTCCAGACTCCCGGCGGAACAGGTGCTCCGCCAGCCGGGGGATCTCCCGGGGAGGCGGGCTGTCCGGCAGCGGCTCCTGGTCCAGGTCCGTCTCGTCAGTGTGGCGGGTCAATTGCATGACGGGGATGCAGTGGAGGTGTCAGTAGATTCAGGCTTCTGTCGCCGCTGCTGCCGCCGCCATCTCCATCACTGCTACGCACGGTGGGCAGGCCGCTGCGACAGGGCGCACCTCCACCTGCATGCCGTACTCCAGGGCCGGGCATTGCTGCCCGAGGGCCACCGCCTCCTCCAGGGTGTCCACGCTGATGAGGAAATAACCGGCAATGGTCTCCTTGGACTCCGCAAACGGCCCGTCCGCGATCTGGCGTCCTTTTTTGCCGGTCAGAATGCGCCCTTCCGGATGCAGAGGATTGGCCCCCACCATCTTGCCAGAGGCGGAGATGCGGTCAAACCAGGCCATCCACTCAGACATCACTCGCTGCAATTCTTCAGGGGCCAGGCCTTTGTCCCAATGGGTGCCGCGAAAGAGAAGCAGATACTGGGATTCGTTCTGGACTGGGGAAGTTGAGTTCATAAGATTTGAGAGAAAGGGGATGGAGTCTGCTGATTACTTCGGTGTCTCGCTGAGCATGTTGAGATATTCTGGAGCGGCGGGCGAGCGAATTCAACCCCACAGCACGTGGAGCGACGTCGGTTGGCGAGCCGGCGGGCTCTCTTGATCACCAGAAAAGCCAGCGCCCCCACGCAGAGGGTCATCAGGCCGTATCTGACGAGGGCCGCGGTGGAAAGCGAGACGCCCAGACCGGTGAGCACCGCGATGTAGCCCGCCATGCAGGCCGGGCACTTGGGCATCAGGACGAGCAGGGCGCCTGGGCCCAGCCAGCCCAGGGCTCGCAACCCACGCGGGGATGGTGGGGGGCTGAGGTGAGTGGTGTTCATGATGGGGGCCTCCCTTGGTGGTTGCCTCCACAGGCGCAATCTGCGCCGTGCCGAGTTTCCTCGTACCTGTCATGGTGCCGCACCCAGTCGGTCAGGTCGAAGGAAGGGCCGTTTTCATTGCGGCCCAGCGGGGTGAGGTCCAGGAAGTTGTAGGTGTTGAGCAGAAGTTCGTCTCCGCGCGCAAAGCACGAGTAGGTATGGTACACCACATTGTCCGGGCCTTTGTAAAACACGCTGGTGCCACCCAATTCCTCGATCATGTACGGGGCAGGTTGGTAGTTGTACTCCACCACGCCCCGGGCACGGTCCTCCGCGGTGTAGGACACGTGGTAGTCGAAGTTGAAGTCGCTGTGGCAGGAGGAGACCCACGGGAAGCGCCAGCCCATGCGGGCTTTAAAAGGGGCGATTTCCGGCCAGGGTGCTCTTGAGATGGCCGCGACAGTGACCCCGTGGTTTTCCAGATGCACGCGGGCCCCCTCAATGTGGTCGGAGAGGAAGGAGCAGCCCACACACCCCTCCACCCAGCCGGGGCCCAACATGAAGTGCTGCACGATGAGCTGGCTGCGCCCGTCAAACAAATCCGCCAGGGTGAGTCTGCCATCGGGGCCTTCAAAGACATACGATTTCTCCACTCGCACCCAGGGCAGTTCGCGGCGTTTCGCATTCAGCCGATCCCGCCGGTGGGTGAGGTCCTTCTCCTGTTCCAGGAGGGCCATACGCGCCTTGAGCCAGGACTGACGGGAGACCACCCGGTGCCTTCGTGGCTCGGGGTGGATGGCGATGGTATTGCGGGCGGGCAGGTCTGTGCTTCGGGTGCTCATGTCTGGATGGTTCCCTCCTTGGTTGGGGGCCGGGGTCTTCAGTGGAATGACGAACCGCCCTGCGGGGGATGGACATGCGGGACAATTTTTCTGAAAATCTTCCAGTCTCCGATCAGGGTCGGGTAGTGCGCACCGCCGAAACCAAATTCCGCCGCGAATCGGGGGTGGTGGTTCCCGCTGCCATTCCCAATATGAAACACGCCGTGCTCGATACTCCGACGGCCGAAAACCTCCGCGCTGCCGATGCGGCGGGGTTGCGCTACACCAGTGATCATCGCCCAGGCATCAGCCGCCACCGAAAAGGTGATGGATTCGTTTATAAGGACGCGAAGGGGCGGCGGGTCACCGATCTCGCGACTCTGGGGCGCATCAAGTCGCTGGTCATTCCTCCCGCCTGGACCAATGTTTGGATCTGTCCCACCGCGAACGGCCACCTCCAGGCCACGGGACGGGACCTGCGTCAGCGCAAGCAGTACCGCTACCACTCTAAATGGCGACGCCACAGGGACGACAATAAGTTCAGCCATGTGCTGGGTTTTGCCCGGATGCTGCCGAAGATTCGCCGTCGGGTCGGGCGCGATCTCGCCTCAATCGGCATGCCCAGGAACAAGGTGCTGGCGGCAGTGGTGAAGTTATTGGAAACCACACTGATCCGCATCGGCAATGATGAGTACGCCCGCACCAATAAATCCTACGGCCTCACGACGATGCGCAACGGCCATGCAAAGGTGAAAGGCGGGCAGATTACCTTCAAATTCCGCGGCAAGAGCGGAAGGGTTCATGACATAACGCTCCAGGACCGCCGGTTGGCTGCTGTGGTCCGGCACTGTCAGGAGATGCCGGGGCAGGAGCTCTTTGCGTACGAGGACGAGGAGGGCGGGGTAGTTGACGTAGGATCTCAGGAGGTCAATGACTACCTGCGCGAGATCACTGGCGGAGAATACACCGCCAAAGACTTTCGCACCTGGGCGGGCACGGTCCTGGCCGCCATCGCTCTACAGGAAATGGAGGAGTGCACCTCGGAGACTCAGGTGAAGAATAACATTCTCACCGCCGTGGAATCGGTCGCTGCGATGCTGGGGAACACCCCCGCGGTTTGCCGGAAATGTTACATCCACCCTGGCATTCTGGATTCCTATCTCAGCGGGGCGACCATTGCCACGGTGTCGCAACGCATTCGGGCGGGGCTGGATGCTTCACTGCGCCAAATGCGTCCGGAAGAGGCAGCGGTCGTCGTGCTTTTGCAGCGACGCCTTAAGAACGGTCCGCGAACCGGTAGGAAGCGGTGAAAGCAGGTGAGGGATATTTTATTGCCAATCGGACGGTATAAGTGGATAAATTCTGTCCCTAAATTAGGTGGTTTCATGGTTGTAAACTCCTAAGAATCAGCTTGTCATGGACGTTGGATCTGGGTTGGAATAGTATTTGCAATATTCAGCCATCTCCTGGCGTGGCGACGTGGTTTGCCAGGAGTGTTGCGCCATTTGCTCCACACCGCTTCCATGAATCCAGAGAACTCAAACTCGTCGCCAGTGCGGCCTTCGGCCTCCGGTCCGGTCCCTCCGATCGTCATCCAGGGAAGCCTCTCCGGGGTCCAGCCTGGGACGGCCTCGCAGCCGGTGCAAGTCGCCAGCCCTGCCGCGGATCCCATGCCTGTTCCCGCAACTCCGACAGTGCAACCGGTGGTTGTTTCCGTGGACCTTCGGCCGATGATCTCCGCAGCGGTGCCTCCGGCACCCAAACGGGGATTTTTTAGCAGTTCCTGGAGGAAGGTGGGAGGCGGCTCGCTCATCCTCAGCATTCTCATTCACGTCGGCATCCTGGCGGTGGCGGCCCTCATGGTGACCACCATCGTCCAGTCGGAGAAGAAGGTGGACTTCCTCCCCGGTGGGGGCAGCAAGCAGGGGCAGGAGGCCAACCAGGCGCTCTCGAAGGCGGTGCAGATGAAGAAGCGCAGCCTGCTCAACAAGAGCACTCCCATGCAGAAGGTGGTCTCCACCAGCGCGAATGCCGCGATCGCACTGCCAGACATGCCGGCCGAGCCCCTGGAGGTGGCGGAGCTGAGCAGCATCATGGGCGGAGGCACCATGGGCAGCGCAGGCTTTGGTAGCAGCGGAGCTGGTGGTGGCTTTGGCACCGGGCAGGGGATGGGGGGCAACTCCGGGGCCGTCTTCAAACCAATCATCATGTTTGGCCAGAGCATCAAGGCCCGGAAGATCGCTGTCATCATGGATGTGTCGGGCTCCATGACTCCGCACCTGACAAAGGTCATCAAGGAGCTGGACCGCGTGGCAGCAGGCAGCCGGGTCGTTCTCTACGTTGGTTGCGGGGTGGCGAGCCCAGAGAAAGGGGTGCGACTGGATGACGATGCCATGTCCACCCGCACCAGCACCAAGAACGAGGAGCGCAGCTTCGAGGTCTTCTGGCGCAAGAGTCACCAGGCCGCTCCCAAGCCGGGCATGCCTCCTCCGCCACCCAAGAAGAAAGACGATTCCGATCCGATTCCCGAAAAAGAAGTTTACGATGTGCTGGCCAATCGAGGTGAGACCTACTTCATCAAGAGCCAGGGGATCAAGTATGCCTGGGTCTCGCTGCTGATCCGTGAAGTGCGCGATGCCGACGCCCTCTACTGGTTCTCCGACTTCCAGGATGAGGTGGATGATGAGCAGATGGAAGCTGTGCTGAAGAACCTGAAGCGTCGTCAGCAGAAGCTGTTCATCCACGCCTCCGGTCAGGGGCGCTCATTCGAGCAGGTGCGTGACAAGATCTGCCTCCCCTCTGGTGGAGAGGTCGTGAAGGAGCAGCCCAAGAAGTCGTAGGTCAGCGTTGCCAATCCGCCGCGACCTGGTCCTAGAGCTCCTCTTCCTCGTCGTGGCGCATGGCCAGGGCCCGCTTGGCCAGCATTGCCTCGCGGGAGAGGATGGCGGCGGTCTGTCCCTCGGCGTACTCCTCCCAGCAGATGATGTCTGACTTGGGCAATACGACGTTTTCACCAGCCTCGACGATAAACTCAAACCGATCCTCTTCCGGCACCGCCTTCAAAGCGCGAAGGATCTTCGGCTGCTCTTGGGTGCTCAGATAGACGACGAACAAGCTCATGGGCAATGGGTAGCATTTGTCGCGGGGCATGGCGACGAATTGTTTTGGCTCAATTTTGGCGCAAGCCGCTGCTTGTGAACCTTCCAGCCAGAGGCATGGTGGAAATGGTGAAGAATTTGCGGTGTCAGCTCCGACGGGGAGTCATCCTCTGGAACGCAGTGGCTCCCGTGGTGGCCCTGGTTTTGCTGCTGCGAGGGCATGGCTGGCTGGCTCTGGCGATCCTGATGAGTGCGCATGCACTGTGGCTTTTGCCCACCCTTTGGCCCGCCTGTGACTGGCTGGGGGAGGTGGTTTGCACCCTGAAGGGGGCGCGCGATGGGCGACAGGAGCGCCCGTATGATGAGGATGCCAAGGAGGTGTGGCTGACCATTGATGATGGCCCCGATCCCGTGGACACACCGCTTTTGTTGGATCTGCTGGACCAGTATGGAGCCCGGGCCACGTTCTTTTTCATCGGTGCCCGTGCGCGCAACCATCCGGAACTGGTGGGTGAGGTTCTGCGGCGGGGCCATACCGTGGGGAATCACACTCTGAACCATGTGCAGTACTGGTTCTGGGCATTCGGCCCCTCAGGGGTGGCCCGTGAGGTGGGGGGATGTCAGCAGGTGCTGACAGACCTGTCTGATGGGGACGCTCCCCGCTGGTTCCGTGCGCCAGCGGGATTCAAGAATCCCCTGGTGCAGGCTGAGGTGGAACGGAAGGGCCTGCGTCTCGCAGGATGGAGTGCGCGGGGGCGGGATGGGGTCATCAAAGACCAGGATGTCATTCTTAGCCGCCTCACTTCTGGAGTGAAGCCCGGGGCCATCCTTCTCATGCATGAGGGGCGGGATGACGGCCAGGGCGGGCGGTTGGCCCCTCAAGTGCTGGAGAAACTTCTCACCTGGCTGCGGCAGCATGGCTACCGCTGCGTTTTGCCGTAGGGCGCTGGCAGCAAATCATTTGCGCAGGACGGAGCTGCACGTTAGTTTCCGCCAACCATGTGGAATTTCATCCAGGATCACTGGAGAGACGGGGTGGAGATTCTGATTCTCGCCGTCCTGCTTTATCATGGTTACAGGTTCCTGCGTGCCACCCGTGGTGCACGCATTCTCACCGGCTTGCTGGTCCTGCTTCTGGGGCTGACGCTGATTTCCCAGTTGCTGGAGCTTCAAGTGATGAACTGGCTGCTGGAGCGGTTCTCTGTCTTCCTGGCGGTGGGGTTGGTGGTGCTGTTCCAGCCAGAATTGCGACGTGTGCTGGCTGAGCTGGGTTCACACCGGTTTTTCTCGTTCAATGCCACGGAAGAGGCCAGCGTGGATCAGTTGATCGAGGCCATGGTCAGCCTTTCCCACAAACGTTGCGGGGCGCTCTTTGCTCTCCAGCGCGGCATCGAACTCAAGCCCTATGCCGAAAGTGGCGTGGGCATGGATGCCAAGATGTCCCTGGAACTGGTGGGCACGATCTTCCATCCCAAGACGCCTTTGCACGATGGCGGCATGATTGTGGACCAGGGGCGGATCATCGCCGCCGGTTGCGTGTTTCCCGTCACCCAGAAGGATCTGAATGATCGCAGCGTCGGCCTCCGGCATCGCGCGGGCATTGGCATCTCCGAGGAAACGGATGCCATCGCCCTGGTCGTGAGTGAGGAAACCGGTGCGCTTTCGCTCTGCTACAAGGGCAAACTGGAGCACGATCTGGAGGCGAATGAACTCCGCACCCGCCTCCAGCAGATCCTCATGTTCGGCGACGATGATGAGGAGGAGACTACGCCTGGGAAACAGGAAGGGGTGACGATCGCCGATGTCAAAGCCACGTTCGCCCGCGTGAAGCTCTGGTTTACCCGCGATTGGGAGGCCAAGCTGGTCTCCTTGGTGCTTGCCTTCCTGCTCTGGTACGTCATCCACGACCAGATCTCCCGCGGTCAGCGGTTCATGTTCGAGATGGGCTCGGCCACCCCGGGCGCGGTAAAGGTGTAAACGCCTGCATTCGCCAGACGAGGGCAACACCAAGTCACTTCCTGCCGGGGATCAACCGCCCCGGCAGTTTGAAGATCTCCTTGGCGGCCTTGCCCGTCCCTTCGAGGATGCCTTCGGCGGCTCCCGCCCCCACTTTCACCCCTTCGACCCCGATTTTGGCTCCTTCTTTAAGAATGCCAGTGGCGGCGTCCAACGTCCCCTTCACAATCTGTGTTCCGGGGGCGAACTTCAGCTGCCATTTGAGGTCGGGCAGGGTGCCTGCCCCTTCAAACGTGAGCAATTCACTGAAGGCACCAGTGGCAAGCTTCAGCACCAGACCTTTGAGACGGGCTTGTGCTTCGAACTGGGCATACTTGGATTCCAGATTGATCGAGCCTTTGGCGTCCACTTTGGTGGCGTTGCTGGAAAGGTCGAGTTGCTCGAAGACCAAGGTGCCCCCGCCCATGTGATAACGGGCATCCAGGCGTGAGGCGACATCTTTGCCGAAGTCGGGTTGCAGAGGGTTGATCAACAGGTGCAGGGCTCCTAGGAAGGGGACCTGATAGAAACGTGCCTGAGTGATGACAATGGAGCCTGAGCCTTTCACCCCAGAGGGAGTCATCACCCCGCCGCCTGCGAAGGTGCCCGTCACCGAGCCCTGGCGGGGTTCGTTGCTGCCGAAGCTCCGCATCACCACATCCAGGTTGGCTCCTGACAATCGGGCGCTGGTCTTGAAACTCGTGGCGGGCTGAGAGTAGTCGAGATCGAGCTCGTCCGTGGAGAGCGTGCCGCCCCAGAGCCTGGCCTTTACATCCTTGAGCGAGGCCCGCCGGTCTTTCAGCGCGAGATCGGATCGTAGGTCGTCCAGATGAATGGTCCCGGAGTCTAGCGCCCATGCCAGATGACCTTCCAATTCGAGCCGCCCGTGCCACTCCAGGGCACCGGGATCAGAAAACGGTAAAAGGCCGGTGCCAGTTAGCTTCCAGACTCCCTCGGAGCGGAGTTTCTGCAGGTGCACCGCATTGGGTGAGAGCTGACGAATCACCGCAGGGAGGTCCAGAGAGGAGTCCAGCTGCTTGATCACGATGTGCTCCCGACCGGGATCCACATGTCCGGACATGGTCGCCGTACCGCCGCCGCTGGCGAGCTTGAGCAGAGGGATCTCAATCCTTGACCAGGGATCTCCCTCGGCTGCAGTGTCGATCTTGGCCGCTGCCTCGGTAAGATGGAGCCCCCTCCAGGTGAAGTCTCCCCCGCTGAGTTCGAGGTTCATATGGACCCGGTCTTCCGGCCGGGATTTGCGGAAATCGAGCTTCGCCTGGGGTGGCTGGTTCTTGGAAACGATCTTGATGTACTTCTGGGTCGGGGCCAGCCAACGGAACCGCAGGGCGGACTTCAGCGCCTGTCCCTTCTCCCGCGGCGGTTGCTTGGCCTGCTCCTCAGGGGAGAGTTCGGCTTTGGGCGTCCAGGCATATTCCCCAGTGATGAGGGCAGCCCACCCTTCCATGAGGCCCTGGGCACTTACCAGTTCCACCCTGTCCTGGCGCACGTTCAGGTCGATGCCAAAGTTCTCCACCTGCATCCGAGTCTCCCCCTCCAGCAACTCGAGGTGGGACTTCTTGGTGGTGAATCTCCCCGCGTTCCAATTGCGCCAGCCCGGGCTGTCTTTCACAAGGCTGAGCTGGGAAACTTTGACCGCAGCATCCGTTTTGGCCTCGTCACGATAGAGCGTCACGTTGCTGAGGCTGACGCCGGGGCCGGGGATCCAGTTGGCATCCTCCCAGGTCATGTACACGCCTGCGTCTGCCAGACGGGAGTTCGCCTCCGCTGCCAGGATGTCGCCAATCCACTGTCGGCTCAGCCATACCCCGCCCGCCAGCAGAAGCAGGAGCACGAGGCTCCCGATGAGAAATCGGCGCAGTCGCCGTTTCTTCTTGGGAAGCGGTTCAGTCGGGTTCACGGCGCTAGGGGACAGCCAGTGTCGCAGAAAATCGAGGAACGGGCAATCATCAACTGACACCCGTGGGCGCTCCAGAGGCGGGAAGAGAGGAGGCGAGCGGCGTTTGTGACAGTCGCTGTAGGACATACGGCGCGGCCAGGGGTACGACCGCCTGGAGCATCGTGCGCACGAACTTGGCACTCATGGTGGGGCGGGCCATGCGGAAGACCATGGGGATGACCCGGCTGGCCAAGGCTCCTCCCGCGAGGGCGTACAGGGCGTACCGCATCGGGTGGGAGGCGATGGCCTCACGGGCGCGGGAAGGCAGGTTAAAGGAATGTTCCAGATCGTCCACCGCGCAGCGCAGATCCCACCGGCTGGCTTCAAGTTGACGCCTTAGTTTCTGGAGTTCGATTGGGAGCTGGTGAGCCATAGCTTGTCTTGTTGGAATTCATGCCTGGTGGCGTGGAAGAGCGTTTTGCTCGAGGTGGAGAGTGCGCGGACCGCCCAGAAGGCCAGTCCTACCGCGCCAATAAGATGGGCTGCCGCCACGATGGCTGCTGCCGGGGCGAGGTCCCCCTGCCACCAGTGGGCAGCCACCCAGCCCACCAAGGCAAACATGAGGAGGACATAGGCGATGGCGGCAAAGAGCAGGCTGGTGAGTCCCGCCACGATCACCGCAGCGAGCAGCTTGAATGCGCCTTCCCCCTCCATACAGGCCAGGCGAAACCGGGCCTCCAGATACATCACGGCTGCAGCGAGAAGTCGCCGCAATGTGCCGGTAACGCCCGCGGAGTTCTTCTCCGGGTCGGAGTGTGGGTGAGACTGCATGAGGGGGACATGCTGGGAACGGAATCAGCCGTTCGTCTGTTGATGACGGACCCGAATGGCAGCTGCGACGAGGACACCTGCGCCCAGCGCCAGACTGGCGGCGGCGAGCGGGTTGGTGGCAACCCAAGATGCTGGGCGGCCAGCTCCGGTCAGCGTGTCACGGGTGACGGCTGCAAAGGAGCGCACCACGGGCCGCATGTGATCAAGCAACCGGTGATTGGTCAGCCGGGTCAAGTGATGCTGCGCGTGCCGGACGTCGCGGCGGATATTGTCAGGGTACAGGACAAGGGCTGGGACCGGGATCATGGGAAAGGAAAAGCGGGGGTTTTTGATGCGCTTGGGGCGTTGTGTCAGTCAAGATCAGCGGGCGACTTCGTGGGCCTTCTCCTCGATCTTGTTGCCAACCTTTTGGGTGTCACGCCCCAGCCCGGCCACCGTGTTGCACGAGACCATGCCACCGGCGACCGCAAGGGTGCCGATCAGAATGGCGGCTTTCGTGAAAGGGCGCTTCACGACCGGGGTGGGAGAGGGGAATTTGATGACTGAAGGTGTGGTATTCATAGCAACTCCCTAATTCGCAAGGGCTGTGCCACCCCAGTGTGTGCGGTGTAAGCCGTTGATTGCCAAGGGAAAGTGTTCTTTGGCCTTGGGGGAACTCCCTTTCAGAGGTTGCATCCTGCATCGCCAACGGGCGTTTTTCGTTTGCAGATTGCATGAACACCTGAGCCTCTCATCAGGGGGCGGTGTCTTGGCCGGTGCCCAGAGGAGGTCGCATGGTGGATCTGGACGTGACCGACCAACAGACGCCCCCCAAAAGAAAACAACCTCGAAATCCGCGATGGGAGTTCGAGGTGTCAATCAAACCGCCCGCCGGATTACTCTGAATCCAGACCCAGCTTCTTGCGCTTGCGATACAGGGTGGCCTGGTCGATGCCGAGCACGGATGCCGCCTCCGCAAGACTTTGAGTTCTGCTCAAGATGGCTTTGATGTGAGCGGCCTCCAGATCTTCCAGACTGACCCAGTCACCTTTGTTCGGGCCGTCTGCGGAGGCTTCCGCAGCGGCGCTGCCATTCAGCGAGGGTGGCAGGTCCGTGGTCTTGATTTCGCGGCTCGCGGCCAGGATGACCACACGTTCAATGACATTGCGAAGTTCGCGGAGATTACCTGGCCACGGGTAGGCCATGACCCGCCGGCGCGCGTCTTCTGAAAAGGCAGGAAGAGGGCGGGCGCACTGTTTGGCAAAAAACTTGAGGTATTCCTCGGAGAATTGCATCACGTCCTGCTGCCGCTGGCGCAGGGGTGGCATGGTCACGGTGATGACGTTCAGACGGTAGTAGAGGTCTTCGCGGAAGGTGCCGTCTCCCACCGCCTTCGCGAGGTCGCGGTTGGTGGCGGCGATGATGCGGACATTGGCCTGCCGGATGGTGTTTTCCCCCAGGCGCTCGTATTCGCGATCCTGGAGGAGTCGCAGCAGCTTGGGCTGGATCTCCAGGGGCAGTTCGCCGATTTCATCGAGGAAGAGAGTGCCGCCTTCTGCAGCCTTTACCTTCCCCCACTGGTCTTTCACCGCGCCGGTGAATGATCCACGGGTGTGGCCAAAGAGTTCACTCTCCAGCAACTCCTTGGAGAGGCTGGGGCAGTTGACAGTGACAAAGGGTTTGCTCGCCCGGTCGCTGCGCTGATGCACTGCGCGAGCTACAACGCTCTTGCCCGTGCCGCTCTCACCCAGGATGAGGATGGAGGCGGGAGTGGGGGCGGCGCGAAAAAGGACGTCCAAGGTGTCCTTCACTGCTGCGTTGGAGGAGTCAAACACCGGCTCCGGGCTGTGGCTTGCCACCTGCGTCTGCAGTTCCACCACGCGCTCGGCCAGCTTGCGATGCTTCTGGGCGCGAGTGATGACCAGGCCCAGTTGGGCGGCGGTGAAGGGTTTCTCCAGAAAGTCCAGCGCTCCACGGCGCATCGCTTCCACGGCCAGACTGATGTTGGCGGCGGCCGTAAAGACCACCACCGGCAGTTGCGGGTTCCGCTTGAGAATCTCGTCCAGAATGTCCAGACCGTATTCGCGACCCAGGTTCACATCGAGCAGGACCAGATCGAATGTGGACTCCTTGATGGCTTCCAGGGCAGTGGCGCTGTCCTGGGCGCTTTCCGCATAGTGGCCTGCATCCTCCACGATCTGCATCGTGGCTTCGCGGATGAGCTTTTCATCATCAATGACGAGGATGTCCATGTGCGATTGTCTCTTTGCTTTTTATCGGGTCAGGTTGGCGGTGGGAGATGGGGCTTCGGGAGTTTGCTCCAGGGTTTCAGGAATAGCCAGCGGGAGCTGGAGGGAAAACACGGCCCCCTCCCCGGGGCCGCTGATCATCCGGATCGTGCCGCCCATGCGTTCGATGAGGCGTTTTACGATGGAAAGTCCCAAGCCGGTGGAAGGCTCGCCGCCCGTGGGCCGGGCGCTGAGCCGGCCGTAGCGCCGGAACATGCGGGACATGTCGTCATTGGTGAAGCCCGGTCCCTGGTCGGCCACTTCGCACACAGCGTATCCGGTGGTTCCGGTCTTGGCCCTCAGCGTGATGGTGGTGCCCACCGGGGAGAATTTGATGGCGTTGGAAACCACGTTTTCCAGAGCTTGCTCAAGCATTTCGTGGTCACCCTTGATCGTCACGGGGCGCGGGGCCAGCTCGAGCACGATGTTGATCTGCTTCGCAGCGGCGATGGGTTCGTGGCGCGCTCCCACGGAGGTGAGGATCTCTTTCAGGTCAATCGGGGTCGGATCCACCTTCAAGTTCTCCGCCAGTTGATTGGCGAGGAACTCCTTCACGAACACGAGCATGCGCTCCGTGGAGTCGTGGATGTTGTCCACGAGACGTGCGCTGCGGGGCGGCAGTTCGGAGACGCGGTCCTGAAGCAGCTTGGTGCTCAGTTTCATGCCCGCGAGGTGGTTCTTCAAGTCGTGGGCCAGAATGCCCAGCAGTTCATCCTTGTCCTCTGCCAGCAGGCGTAGGTCGTCCCGTGCATGTTTGAGCGCCAGATGGGTGCGCACGCGGGAGAGGAGCTCCGCCCGGTTGAAAGGCTTCGTCACATAGTCCACGCCCCCCGTTTCCAATGCCTGGACGATGAGGTTCTTGTCATCGGCGGCGGAGAGAAAGATGACTGGGATGCCGGACCAGTCGGAGTTGGCCTGCAATCGACGGCACACCTCCAGGCCATCCATCTCGGGCATCATCACATCCAGCAGGATCAGGTCTGGCTTGCGTATGGCGAGGCGCTTGAAGGCCTGCTCCCCGCTCAGCGCAGGAATGATGTCGTAGTCCATCATGGACAGGATGGTACCTACGATTTGAAGATTTTGTTCCTGGTCGTCAATGATCAGGATGGTGTCCTTAAAGACTGTGGGAGTCATGCGGGAGGGGCGATGTCGGAGTCAGGGATGGATGCAGAGGTCAGTTGAGTGGTGAGGGCAGGGAACTGGCCGAGCTGATTTTCCAGTGCAGCCAAAGCAAAAGATTCGGCAGCCTCCATCAGCTTCTGGGCATAGTGTTCCAGCGGGGGACATGAACAAGATCGCGCGAGACCTGCGAGCTGGTTGGAAAAACTTTGAACGTCAGACATGGCCATGCCCTGGATGACGCCCGGCCACACATTTTTTTCCAGGTCCTTGAGACGAGGCAACAACTCCCTCCACAGCGCGGCGATCTCGGCGGACGCTGGTCTGGGCACTTCCGACACGCCCAGGACGGAATCCATGGAGGAATGCTGCGGGATGAATTGCGCCAGCTCGCGGTAAAGTTCCGCGAGAGAGAAGGGCTTGCGGATGTAGCCGTCGAATGAGCGGCGGAGGGCCTGTTCTTCATGCGAGAGGCTTGAGGCCGTGACCGCGACCAGTGGCAGCAGTTCCAGGTCGGGTTGCTGGCGGATGAGTCGCATTGCCTCGCGTCCGTCCATCTCCGGCATGCGGATGTCCATCAGCACCACATCAGGTTTCTCGTTCACTGCGGTGCGGACTGCCTCTGAGCCGCTGGCGGCGAGGAGAATTTTGTGGTGGGTGCTGGCGAAGATGTCGGCCACCAGGCTGCGGTTCGTGGGATTGTCATCCACCGCCAGAATCTTGGAGGGCCGGAGCTTGTTGAAATCAACCGCGAGATGCTCCTTGGTCTGGCTTTCCGGAAGGCGTGCAGAGATCTCCACATGGGGGAATTCAAAGCGGAAGAGCGTGCCGCGACCTGGCTGGCTGTCCAGCAGGATGCGACCTCCCATCAGGTCGGACAGCCGCTTCACGATGGCCAGCCCCAGGCCTGTGCCGCGGGTTTGGGACTTCGTTCCTCCATTCACTTGAACGAAGGGTCGAAAGACTTCCGCCTGCATCTCGCGAGGGATGCCTACGCCGGTGTCTTCCACTTCCACCGTCAGCAGCATGCGGCTGCGGTGTTCAGTGTCCCGTTCGCCGTGCAGGCGCACGGTCACTCCGCCACGTTCCGTGAACTTGAGCGAATTGCCCACCACGTTCACCAGGATCTGCCGGAGCCGGATGCTGTCGATCAGCAGGGAGTTGGGCACGTTGGGGGAGATCTCTGTATGCAACTCCAGGCCACGCTCGATGGCCTGCCGGGCAAACATCTGCTGCACAAAGCGCACCACGTCCCGCACATCACAGGGGTCCGAGGAAATTTGCAGCATGCCCGCCTCGATCTTGGAGAGGTCCAGAATGTCGTTGATGATCTGCAGCAGGGCCCGCCCGCTGACCAGAATGGTTTCCGCATGGCGTTTCTCCTGCTCCGACTGCGCCTCATTGGCCAGCAGTTCGCTGAAACCCAAGATCGCGTTCATCGGGGTGCGGATCTCATGGCTCATCGTCGCCAGGAAGATGCTCTTCTCCTTTTCCGATTGCTCCGCCCGCACTTTCGCGGCGGCGAGCCGCTCCTCCCTGCGCAGTTGTTTGAGGGACTCGCGGAAGAGCATCAATGCCAGAGCTCCCGCTCCCAAGGCGACCACTCCGGATCCAGTGGCGCTGATCAGGCCCCATTTCTGGTCTGACCTCATCACAGCATTCTTCTGAATGATGATGCCATCGAGTCGGGAAGTGACCGCCTCCACCCGATGGCGGAGTTCGTCCATGATGCGTTTTCCTCCTCCGCCGGAGATGAACTCCTGGGCCGGTCCGGGCCCCTCCCGCTTGCGGATGCTGATGGCTTCGCGCAACTCAGCGAACTTTTCATCCACGAGACGGCGGATTCCTGAGACTTCCTCACTGGAGACAGCCTCGGTGTGATCAGCTGTCACGAGTTCATCCAAATCCCGGGGGACGGCCACTACACTGCGCATGAAAGGCTCGAGGTAAGTTTCATCTCCGGTGATCTGGAAACCCCTCTGACCCGTCTCGGCATCTTTGAGGGCGGAGAAGGTCCGTTCCCAGCCAGCCTTCATCAGCATCGCATGCTGGCTCGCATCGATGCTGGCATTCATCTTGGACCAGGTGACAGCCGTGAAGATGAGGGAGGTGACCGCCATCGCGCCCGCGACGAAGGCGATAAAACCCTTGGTTGGCTGTCTTTGAAACCGCATGAGACCCGCGTCAGTGTCACGCCTGCCACCCTGATCCTGCAAGCGGTGATTTCCCCGCCGTGCAAAAAGCATAGCAGGCGGTGAACCATCTTGCAAAATGGTCCCTGAGAGTATCGGGGAAGGGGAGGGGGAAGGGGTGGGTTGAGGTCTTGTTTGCGTTCATGTTGAATGAGTTATGGTTGTTTGCCTAGGGGTGGCATGCCATATGCACCTTATTGGGGTGGACCCCCTCCCCCATCCCTCGACATGACTCCCGCCCAGAGCTCCCGGCCCCTGTTTAATCTGAAAGACCTGTTGTGTGAACAACTGCGCGATCTTCATGACGCTGAAAAGCAGTACGGTTCACAGTTGCCGGAGATGGTGTCGAAAGCCACTTCCTCGCATTTGAAAGACAAGTTGAGCGAGGTTTCGGACCGAGTGTTGAACAATGCCGAAGAGTTGGCTCACGCGTGCCAGATTCTCGGAGTTCCGTCCGGAGGTGTGACGTGCGAGGCGATGAAGGGCCTGATTCGCGAGGCCAAGGACACCTCTTCAGACTGGGGCGACTCTGCAACGTTGGATGCTTCGCTCATCTCCAACGCCCAGCGTATCGCTCACTATGAAATCGCGGGATTTGGTACGGCCCGGGCCTTTGCCCGCTGTTTGAAGCTGGGTGAAGTGGCAGAGATTCTGCAGCACCTGCTGGAGCAGGCGTTCCAAGACGACAAGGACCTTAGCTACATCGCCAATGGCGGTTGGTTCACGCCGGGCATCAATCATGAGGCGGCGGAGCCCGCCATCAAGCCCCTCAATACTCCCGGCTCGGAGGTGCCAAGTGCGGCAGGCACCAGCGTGGATGCCTCTTAATCACAGAGGCTGCATCTCAATCTCTCACTCCCCAGGACAGCCATGAAACACAGCTTACCCAGCCTCTTCCCCATGTTACCCTATGCGCTGCTCTTCCTGATTATCGCGGTGGTTGCCGCGGTCATCGGCTTTGCCGGCATCGCCGGAGCGGCGGCGTGGGTGGCAAAAATCCTCTGCTTCGTCTTCCTGGTGCTCACGGCTGCGGCGTTCCTCAGCGTGCCAAGGGACACCCTTTGAAGCAATACCCTCGAAAGACAAATGAACGTCTGGGGGAAAACGGTATCAGAAGTTGCATGGCGCAATCATTTCCAGAGCCACAGGTTCAGGCGCCAGCGGCGGGGATCTAATCAGTGAAACCACATCCAACCAAACAAGCATAATCTCCAACTGCACACCTATATGGGCATTCTTTCCTGGATCATTCTCGGCCTCATCGCAGGCGCACTCGCCAAGCTCATCATGCCAGGCGACCAAAAGGGCGGCTGTATTCTCACCTCCGTACTGGGCATTGCCGGCGGCATCGTCGGAGGCTGGCTGGGCTCGACCCTCTTCGGGTGGGGTGACGTCAACGCCTTCGACTTCCGCAGCTTGGGCATCGCCATCATTGGCTCCTTGATCCTGCTCCTGGGCTTCCGTCTGGTGAGCGGCAAGAAGTGACGGTTCTGTCCAGATAGCTCCTTATGATGCCGGCGGATGAAAGTCCGCCGGCATTTTTTTGAGGTTGTTTCCTGCTTACCTTGCAGGCTGCCTCGCTTCCATCTCAGCAGGCTTCAGGATGTGGCGGAAGGTCAGGCTGATCCGGGCCTCATCGGTGTCGGTTTTCTTGATCGCGTGCATCCAGTGGTCCTGGGTGAACTGCGTCATGTAGAGCAGTGAACCCGGTGGCAGTGGGAAAGCGCGCTCTGCATCAGCTAGGGTTTTGCTCCGGAAGGTCAGGACCCGTTCCGCACCCAGCGAAAGGATCGCCACCCCTGTGCCTTTTGCGAGGTTGTGGGTGGCGTCTGAGTGAAACCCCATGCTGGAGCGCCCATTCTCATAGTAGTTGATGAGACAGTTCGTAGGGGCAAAGCCCAGCGTCACGGTGAGCTTCTGGCAGAGCGACACCAGTAGAGGGTGCATGGGTACCTCTTCATAATCAATGCCGGAGTCATCGTAAGTCTGGCCAAAGCAGGCCGTCTTTCGGGACTTCATTCGCTCGTCCCAGGTGATCTGGGCCGTCAGCACGTCAAACAAGGCGCTGGCTTCCGATGGCGCGAGATAGCCCGGGGTGACCGTCACTTCAAGGGGGTCCATGGCAATTGCAGGGGGTGTTTTTTGTTAGGGGAGTACAAGATGCCATGCCGTGGTCGAGTTCAAAGCGGAACCTGCGTCGGTTCGGTTGCGGAATCTTCAGGCTTGAAAGATCCGTTTTTCATCTGCGTAATGCTTTCCGTCTATGAAAAACGGATCTCGCTCCAACTCCTCAGCCTCCCGTGCCTCTACCCGAGGGTTGGAGGAGGTCTCTCCTCTGGCACCAGGGGCAGTTCTCGAGCCCGCAGGATCCGAATCACAAGCTCCCGCGCTGCAGCGGGGGCTGAATATTCTGGAATTTCTGGCTTGCCGGGAGCAGGGGGCGACCCTCTCGGAACTCAGCAGCGCGCTGAATCTCTCACCTGCCTCCATCTTCCGCCTCACCGGGGTGTTGGAGGAGTCTGGCTATGTACGGCGTGAGGAGCCGTCGCGTCGGTTCAGTTTGACGCGAAAACTGCTCCTTCTTGCCCAGCCCAAACAGGAGGGGCGGGCCTTGGTGGAGTGCTGCATGGCTCCGATGCGGGAGGTGCTTCGCCGTACGGGTGAGACCGTGCAACTGTGTTGTCTGGCAGGGAGCGAGAGCGTTATGGTGGAGCAGTTGCCTTCCACCCATCCTTTCAAGTACATCGTGGATCTCGGCTCCCGCCCGCCCCTCCACTGCTGTGCACCCGGAAAAGCCCTGCTGGCGAGTCTCCCGACTGCAGAGCAAACCAAGATCCTCCAGGAACTGAAGCTGGAGAAACACACGGCCCGCAGTATAACCACCAAGAAGGGGCTGCTGGACGAGTGTCGGCGAATTCAGTCTGCAGGCTATGCCGTAGACGAGGGGGAGCACTTCGAAGGCATCCATTGCGTGGCGGCATCGGTGAAGGACCGTCATGGCTATCCGGTGGCTGCCATCACGATCGCAGGGCCTTCTGCCCGTATCCCGTCGGAACGGTTTGCGGAGTTTGGAGCCATCATGATGGAGGCTGCCCGTGAGGCGGCACTGAACTATTTCGGTTGAGCCGGAGTCTGTACTTCACCTGGAGAACCATGAACAAGGTCACTTCCATTGCCTCCGTCTTTCTAGCGATTTCCCTGCCGATCTGGCAGGGAGCCGGCTCTGCCCGCGCGGCTGAGATCACCCCAGAGGGGCGCGACTATTTTGAAGCGCATATTCGCCCAGTGCTGGTGGCGGAATGTTATGACTGCCACGCGGGCAGCAAGAAGAAGGGAGGGCTGGTGGTGGACTCACGAGACGGTCTTCTCAAGGGCGGCGAGAACGGCCCCTCATTGGTCCCAGGCGATGCGCAAAACAGCTTGCTGATTCAAACGCTGGCTCACACCCATAAGGATCCAGATCTGCACATGCCCAAAGACGGCGCAAAGCTGGATGCATCTGCTCTCAAACACTTTGTGGAATGGGTGAACATGGGTGCGCCAGATCCCCGCGACAAGCCTGCGGTGGCGGAAGGTACGCAACCGGTGTCGTGGGACCAGATCTTTGCCCTGCGCAAGCAGTGGTGGAGCCTGCAGCCGGTGAACCACAACGTGGTGCCACCGGCCGGGGCGGCGGACCACCCGGTGGACCGGTTCATTCAGGCCAGGCTGGCAGAGCAAGGGCTGCAGCCTACCCCGAACGCAGACCGTCGTCTGTTGATCCGCCGACTCAGTTTTGCCCTCACGGGCCTGCCTCCCAAGCCGGAGGAGGTGGAGAAGTTTCTTGCTGACACCTCGCCGGATGCCTGGGGACGGCTGATCGATTATTACCTTGAACTGCCCTCCTTCGGTGAAACCTGGGCGCGCCACTGGATGGACCTCATGCGCTATGCCGAGACCCATGGCAGTGAGGGCGATCCTGTCATCCCGGGTGCCTGGATGTACCGGGACTACCTGGTGCGCGCCTTCAACTCCGACCTGCCCTACCACCAGCTTGTGCAGGAGCACATTGCAGGTGATCTCCTGAAACCCCGTTGGAATGAAGCGCTGGGGGTGAACGAGGCCCTGCTGGGAGCTGCCAATCTCCGTCTTATGGAGCACGGCTTCCAGCCTGTGGACTCCCTGGATGAGCAGGTGAAGACGGTGGACAACCAGATTGACGTGCTCTCCAAGACCTTTCTGGGGCTGACGGTGAGTTGTGCCCGTTGCCACGATCACAAGTTCGACGCCATCAGCCAGAAGGACTTTTACGCCTTGTACGGCATCTTGGCCAGCACGCGCCCGGCACAGGTGGTGCTGGATCCACCGGGCAAACTTGATGTTCACCGTGACGAGTTGATCCGCCTCAAAGGGCAGATCAAGGCTGAGCTGGCGGGGCTGTGGTTGAAGTCTGCGGAGGTTCTGCCGGAGCAGCTTCTCAATCCGGCCGGCCTGGAGGGTAATGCCGGGGTTCGAGGAGAAATGGAGACGGCTCTGGCTGATTTGAGGTCTCGCGCCCGGGCCGTCGCCCTGTCCCGGAAAGGGGGCGTGGTAAAGGACGCGCGAGTGCCTGACCCCATGGCGTGTTGGAATTTTGAGGGGGACGCTCGCGACCAGATGGGCGGGCTCGATGGAGAGTTGATGGGGGGCGCTGTAGTGCGCAATGGCCGGCTTGTCCTCAATGGGGAGGATGCCTATGTCCGAACAGCCCCGCTGGGGAAGTCCATCCGGGCACGGACGCTGGAGGCCTGGGTTCGTCTCGACAACACCGAACAGCGGGGCGGGGGAGTGGTGTCCATCGAATCCGAGAGAGGGGACGTGTTTGATGGGATTGTCTTCGGCGAGAAAGAGCCCCGGGAATGGATCTCTGGGAGTGATTTTCACCGTCGCACGAAGGATGTGGGTGGTCCTGTGGAGATGAAGCCCCGTGATCAGTTCGTGCATATCGCGATCACCTACAGTGCAGACAACGTGGTGACCCTCTATCGCAACGGAGAGCCCTACGGCCTTCCCTACCAGTCGGAGGACGAAATTCAAACTTATGGTCCCGGCGGTGCCCATCTCTTGTTGGGCAGACGACATCTGGGGGGCGGTAACGCGCTCCTGGCAGGCGAGATTGATGAGGCCCGCCTCTATGATCGGGCGTTGTCTCCTGCGGACGTGGCTGCCTCCTTCCGGGCCGGAGCCATCGCGGTGCCTGAGCAGGAGCTTTTGGCCGCGATGACGGATGGCGACAAAATGGAATACGAAAGACTCACCAAGGCCCTCAAACTAGCGGAGAAGGAAGATCAAGAGAACCCCACTCGCAATGCCTGGAGGGATGCGCTCTCCAGTGCTGCGAAGAATGCGAGCGATGCTCTCTATCCCTGGGCGAAGCTGAAGGACCGCCAGGGGAAGGCATTCAGCAAGGTGTGGGCGGACCTCGCTTCCGCCTGGTCGCGGGATCTGGACGAGCGTCGCCGCTTCAACTCAGAGAATTTCACCTCTCTCTGGGACGTGTCCAAAGGTGAGGACTACTCGAAATGGTTCAGAAACGGAACGGGACTGCCGCCTCAGCCTGCGCGTGCCGGCGAGTTCATGGTTCGGGTCGATGAAGATTCGGTGGTGGATGGGTTGCTCCCCGCGGGGGTGTACAGTTCGCTCCTATCTGCGCGACACGCGGGGCTCATGGTGTCGCCATTCTTCAAGATGGATACCGAAGCGATCAGCCTGCAGCTCACAGGTGATGAGGGCGGCGGAGTCCGCGTCGTGGTGGACAACTATCCTCTGGGAAATAACAATACGTACCCGCAGTATCGCCCTGCTGCTGAACCCCTGCGCTGGCTCAAGATGGACACCAGCTATCGGAAAGGGGCGCAGGCCTACATGGAACTCGGCACACGAGATGACTCCACCCGCCCGCAGCCACCAAGTGCCCAAGCGCCCAAGAAAGGGGTGAAGCCAAAAGAATACAATGGGCGTTCGTGGTTCGGGGTAGCAGGCATCGTCCTGAACAAGCCGGGTGTGAACGATCCGCCCCGGGAACTGCCGCTCGCTTTGTCTGGCATCTGGGGCCAGCCCGCACCCGTGGATGCGCGGGCGTTGGCCCAGCTCATGGGCAAGACTCTGGAAGATGCCGTCCTCGCCTGGAAGGAAGATCGCATCAGTCCGGAGCAACTGGCCTATCTGAACGACTTTGTTCGCCGAGGTCTGGTACCGGTGACGGCTGAATCATCCCCCAAGCTGGCGGAGTTGGTGAGGCAGTATCGCAAGCTGGAGTCGGAAGTGCCCGTTCCGCAGCGTGCGCCCGGGCCGGTCGAGGCGGATGGCTACAACGCCGCACTGATGGTTCGCGGAGATCACCTCAAACCGGCAGAGCCGGTGCGCCGTGGCTTCTTGAGCGCCCTGGGAAGTGCAAATTGCGAAGAGAAGGGGAGTGGCCGCCGACAGCTCGCCGCCGCCATGACCAATCGGGAGAATCCGCTGCTGGACCGCGTCATGGTCAACCGCATCTGGTACTGGCTCTTCGGCCAGGGGCTGGTCGGTACGGTGGACAACTTTGGCCGCCTGGGTGAAAAGCCGACCCACCCGGAGCTGCTGGACTACCTGGCGACGCGGTTCGAGGAAGACGGCGGCTCGGTGAAAAAGATGATCCGCTTCCTACTCGGCTCACAGGCCTGGCAGCAGAGCAGTGAGGCCTCAGCGGAAACCGTGAAGCGTGACGCCGCCAATCAGTGGTTCAGCCGCGCCAGAGTGAGGCGGTTGGAGGCGGAGATGATTCGCGATGCCATGCTCAGTGTTTCTGGGGCGCTGAACGACACCCTCTATGGTGAACCGGTGGGCGATGCCCAAAAGCGTCGCAGCCTCTACCTTCGCGAGCGTCGGACAGCCCCGCACGCCTTCCTGGAAGTGTTTGACCGGCCCAAGCCCACCACCACTCGTGGTCAGCGCGATGCCACCAACATCCCCGCCCAGAGCCTGACTCTGATGAATGACCGCTTTGTCATCGACCTAGCTCTGGTCTGGTCCCGCCAAATGGTCCGACCCGAAGCCGGGGCCACCTTGGAAGCCAAGGTCACTGCCGTGTACAACACCGCCCTGGGCCGCCCGCCTACGCCAGAGGAACTGCAAGTCGCGAAAGACTACTTCGCTGGTGAAGACACTGAAGCGGTTTGGAAAGACTATCTGCAGGCCGTGTTTGCACTGAAGGAGTTTATCTATCTGAGATAGCTCAGGAAATGCAGTTTAACCACAGAGACACAGAGAGCACAGAGGAATGATGAAAGAAAACAGCAATTTGGAGTTTGGAGTTTCAGTCTTGGAAGAGACTGGGCTGCAGGATGCTCCTGTGGACTGTCAGGCGGAGTCGCGTGATCCTTTGACTGCTGCGGTGATCGGGGCTGCTATTGACGTGCATCGTGCGTTGGGGCCTGGACTGTTGGAGTCTGCGTATGAGGAGTGTCTGTGCCACGAACTCACATTGCGGCGTATCGCCTTCGAGCGTCAGGTGTCGTTGCCGGTGTCTTACAAAGGCGTCAAACTGGATTGCGGCTACCGTCTGGATCTCCTTATCGAACAGCGTCTCGTGATCGAGATCAAAACGGTCGACGAGCTGACGGCTGTGCATTCCGCGCAGATCATTACCTATCTGAAACTCGGCAACTATCCCTGCGGCCTCATCATCAATTTTCACGTCCATCTGCTCCGCAACGGCATCAAGCGATTCATCAACTGAATGGATTCATTCCTCTGTGTCTCTGTGGTTTAACCTTCATCTTCTCTAACCCCTGATGTCCCCACAACTCTTTTCCCGTCGTCAGATGCTCGCCCGTGCCTCCACGGGGTTTGGCATGACGGCCCTCTCGGCACTCATGGCGGAACGCAGTTATGCCGGGCTGGCGGATCCCTTTGCCGCGCGCCCATCCGGATACCGGCCCAAAGTGAAGAGCATCATCTTTGCCTACATGAGCGGCGGGGCCTCGCATGTGGATTCCTTTGACCCCAAGCCGGAGCTGGCCAAGCGCCATGGCCAGCCGATGCCTGTGCCGGTCAAGCCCACGATGTTCAACAACAACGGGAACATCATGGCCAGCCCGTTTGAGTTTAAGCGCTATGGCCAGAGCGGCATTCCGGTGAGCAGCATGTTTCCCTGCATCGGGGAGTGTGCGGATGATCTGGCGGTGATTCGCTCGATGACGAGCAAGGTTAACGAGCACGCCCAGGGCAACTATTTCTTCCATTGCACGCAGCCCTTCAGCGGATTCCCCAGTGCGGGGGCATGGTTCACTTATGGGCTGGGCAGTGAAGCCAATGACCTGCCGGGATTCGTCGTGCTCAGTCATGGCAACGTGCCCCACGGTGGTGTGGGCTTGTTCGGCAGCGGATTCCTGCCTGCGGTGAACCAGGCCTCATTCATCAATCCGGATGCGGATGAGCCGCTCAGCAACATCAAACCCCGGGAACTGGACGCCGCCCAGCGCCGCCGCCTGGGCCTCATTAGCAAGCTGGACCATCGGTTCTTGGAAACGACCCAGCAGGATGCCCAGGTGGAAGCCGCGATCCGGAACTATGAGATGGCCTATCGCATGCAGAGCGCGGTGCCCGGGCTGTGCGACCTCTCTGACGAAACGGAAGCCACCAAAAAGCTGTATGGCCTGGACTCCACCGACAAGGAGAAAGCTGGCTATGCCAAACAGTGTCTGCTTGCCCGCCGCCTGGTCGAGCGCGGTGTGCGATTCATCGAGCTCACCTGCCTCAACAAAGGCATTGGTGCAGGCAATGCCGCCAATCCCTGGGATCAGCACGGCAAGATCTTTGAAGGCCACGGGGCCATGGGCTATCAGGTGGACCAGCCGCTGGCCGGTCTGATCAAGGATCTGAAGTCCCGGGGATTGTTCGAGGAAACGCTCATCATCTGGGCAGGCGAGTTTGGTCGCACACCGTTTTCCCAGGGCAGCGATGGCCGGGATCACAATCCCTACGGCTTCAGCATCTGGCTGGCCGGCGGCGGAGTCAAAGGGGGCACCATCTACGGTGCCACCGATGAACTGGGCTATCACGCCGTCGAGAACGTCACCAGCGTGTACGACCTGTGGGCGACCGTGCTCCACCTCGCCGGCTTCGATCACGAAAAACTTCGCTACCGTTTCGGCGGCCGCGACTACCGGCTCACGGACGTTCATGGCAGGGTGATTCGGGAGGTGCTTGCATGAAGTGAAAAGTGGAGAGTGAAAAGTAAAAAGTGGCGGGCAGCTCGTGCTGGACTTTTCACTTTTTACTCTTTTACTTTTCACTTCCTCGCGGCTTGAACTCATCGAGTGCGCCCAAGGTGTCCTGAACCGTCCACCCCGCCACTTCCCATGTCCATCACCACCCGCCGTGGAGACTCCGGAGAAACCGACCTTCTTTTTGGATGTCGTGTCAAAAAGAGCTATCCACGCATTGATGCGATTGGGTGTGTCGATGAACTGAATGCGGCTTTGGGGCTGTTGCGTGTCACGGGGAAGACGGACTATGCGACCCGTGAGGTGCACAAGATTCAGCTGACGCTCATCGCTCTGATGGGCGAACTGGCGACGCCACCTGGGGAGGAGGAGCGCTATGCGGCCAGCCATCCTCAGCGGGTGAACGCAGATTCCGTGGACTATCTGGATGCGCTGGTCAGCGATCTGGAGATGGCCGGGGCATTGAAGTTTCATGGCTGGGCGCTGCCTGGGGCTGCGGGATCGTTGGGTGGAGCTCATGCCGATGTGGCTCGCACGGTTTGCCGTCGGGCAGAACGCTGTGTGGTGCTGCTGGAGGGCACTCCTGAGGCCGTGCCAAATGCAGAGATTGTTCGCTACCTGAACCGTCTCTCAGATGTGCTGTGGCTGATCGCCCGGCTGGAAGAAAAAGGCAGCAGCGGCGCAGAAGCGGCTGCACCGGCCCAGGCCTGAGCATGATGTCCTCGCTTTCCTATTGGATCGATCAGGAAGCTGCCGAGGTCACACCAGATGTCGTGCAGTCGGTGGCGGACCGGGTATTCAGGAGCGATTTCCGTGAACCAGGATTCTGCGTGGTGGCATTCCCGCAAGGCACGGATTCTGTCGTGCTCCGTCAACTCATGGTCGCCTTGAAGGGGGCTCTTTCGAACCTCTATGAACATCGGTTTGGCGAGCGGCTGGAGTATGTCTCCATGGGACGGTTTGACCAGCAGAATACCACGCGGCTGCATCTGGATGGTGCACCAGCACGCTCGTTTCTGATGCTGGGTTATGAGCCAACCACGGTGCGCAGCGAGTTTCACATTGCCGACTACAGCCGTTGTGCCGAGGGCAGGGGACTCACGCCGCTGGAATTTCTGGCGGCGCATAACCCCATGATGTCTGGTCAGGAGTCGCTGCTCGCCGACGAGCTCACCCTTCTGCAAGACTGGCAGGAGCATCGGCCGCGCATCGTCGTGGTCAATAACTGCTCGACCGCTCCTGGAGCCCCTTGCCATACTCCGGGGGTGCTGCATGGGGCTCGCATTTTGGAGCCCGACCCGGAGGCGACGCGAGTCATCAATTCGACGATGACTGTTCCCCAATCACTCGCCTCAGAAGGATCCCTATCCTCTGCCGTGGTACAGGCGTTTCTCCACACTCAGGAAATCGCGGGCGAAATCCGCCGCTGAAGCCCTTGTCACAGGACGAAGTACAACAGAATGAGATCTGGGTTGAGCTATTCCGTCGTCTCAGTGGTCAAAAAAGCTGGAGCCCCCGCCACGGGTGGGCCGCAAGTATGAACGTGGAGCGAGAAATCGAGAAACCAAAGTCCGGTGCTGAAAACTTGAAAGTTGAAACTGAAATTCTCCGAACCCGCTTCTATGGTGTTTTGCGCTTTCGCCACGCGCTCACATGTCTTCCGCACGATATCTTTTGATCCAGCTCAAGCGCATCGGTGACTTTATCCTCACCGCGCCCGCTGTGCAGGCCTTGCGGGCAGCGCGCCCCAATGCGGAGATTGTGCTGCTGGTGCCCATGCAGGTCACGGCCCTTGCTGAATGTGTGCCCGGGGTGGACAGGATCATCCCATACCGATCAGGTAGGGCGAATCTGGAGACCTGGGGCTCGGCACTGGCCGGGGAGTGGGAGGCAGTGCTTGATTTCACCGGCACAGATCGCGCCGCGCTTATCGTTCAGCTCTCCCGGGCCGTCCATCGGCTCGGGTATGCGAAGTTTGCCGGTCATCGGCTCCGTCGCATGGCCTATACCCACCTGAGCGAAGCTTCGGTGAGGGATCTGCACACCGTGGATTTTCACCTGGCACTGGTGAATGAACTCCTGGGCCAGTTGGGCGAGCATGCCCCTGACCCGGCGACGCATCCCGAGCCCGGCCCCTCCCTGATCACCGCTCACTCGCTGCGGGACGATATGCGGAGCCGGCTGGCAGACCTGGGCGTGCACCGCGATGCCCGCTACGCCATCATCCACCCGGGAACCGCCCGGGAGGAAAAGTTCTGGCTGGATGATCGCTGGGCCGAAGTGGCGGCCCATCTGCATGACCGCCACGGCCTGCATGTGCTGCTGACCGGTTCGGGTGACGGTTTGGAAAAGAGCCATCTGGAGCGTTTGAAAACCGCCCTCCGCACTCCCGTCGTGGACCTCACCGGCAGCTGCTCGCTCATGGAAATGGCAGCTCTCATCGCCGGAAGCCAGATGATTGTGGGGGTGGATAGCATGGCCATGCACCTGGCAGCCCTCCAACTCCGGCCTCAAGTGGCCTTGTTTGGTCCGACCAATCCCTTCCACTGGCGCGCACGCCATGAGCGCTCAGTGGTGCTCACTCCGGCTGGGGAATTACCTCAGAAAGTGTTCAAGCCGAAGGCCAAAGGGGGCGAGATGGCAGCGATTCCCACCCGGGCGGTGCTTCAGGCGGTGGACGCGCTTATCTCTTGATTCCGTGGAGGGAGGGGCGATGCTCACCTCCCTGGCTCCCCGGAGGCAGTGAGACTGTAATTTCCCCGATGTCCGATTCTCACAAGATCAGCCGCAAACAGCTTTCCCAAATGAGCACACGCGAAGTGATTCGCGTGGCGACCAAGGCGTACGGCAAGCTTTTCAGCTACATGAAGCCCTACCGCGGGCGTTTCGTGGCTGGAGCCTTCTTCGGGATCATTTCTGGCTTGTTCAATGCCGTGATGATTATTGGGTTCCAAATCATCTTCTCTGTGGTGCTGCCCGGAGAGGCGATGGAGAAGCCCCATATTCCCTTCGTTGGCCAGGTGGATCCTGCCAAGTGGGTCAGCCACTGGTTCCCAGACAAGGTGGACGGTTCCCAGCCCAATATTGAGATGCTGGCCGCTACGGGGCTGCCCATCATGGTGGGAGTGCCGGAAGAGCAGCCCCAGGAGATCCCTCTCATCGTCTTCTTCGCCGCGCTCATCCCGCTGCTCATCTTTGTGCGGGGCATGCTGACTTACTTCTCCAACTACTGCCTGATGTGGGTGGGGAACCGGGTGCTCTACGATCTGCGAAACGAGGTGTTTGCCTCGCTGCTGAGACAGTCATTGAGCTTCTACACCAATGCGAAGGTGGGAGACCTCATTCAGGTGGTGTTTAACCAGGCACGAGTGGCCCAGCAGAACGTCGTCACGCTTTCGCAGGATCTGGTGCAGCGTCCGGCGGCCATCCTGGCCATCTTTGCCGCGCTGCTCTACTACGACTGGTTCTTCACCGTTGCCTCCCTCATTGTGTTCCCCCTCTGCATCGGCCCCGTGATGGCAGTCGGGCGCAAGGTCCGCAAGGCCGGTGCCAAGGAAGAGGAAGAGGCTGGCATGCTCATGGTCACCATGCACGAGACCTTTGCCGGCATCCGTGTGGTGAAGTCCCATGCCCGCGAGGATTATGAAATGTCCAAATTCAAGCGTGCAGCGACACGCATGCAGGAGCTGATCATCCGCTGGACGAAGGCATTGGAAATCGTGGGGCCCATTGTGGAGACCACCGCTTCCCTGGGGCTTGCCGCAGGCCTGGTTTATGCCTCCCAGCGTGGCATGGGTGCCAAGGAGTTCCTCGTCATCGCCATGGCGTTGACCCAGATCTATCCGCATGCCAAGGCCCTCAGCCGCATCCAGTTGCTCATGCAGAAGACGGTGGTGGCCACGAGCAGCCTCTTCGAAATCATGGAGATGGAGCCTGACATCAAGGATTCTCCAGATGCCAAGAAGCTCAAGAACGCCAAGGGCGCCCTGAGTTTCCAGGACGTCTCCTTCACCTACCGACCGAAGGAGAAGAAGGCCTCTCCTTACGCCTATGTTCCGACCCCCGAGGAGGTTGCGAAGAAGAAAAAGAAGAAGAAGACCAAGCTCCACAAGACCAAGGAAGGGGAACTGCAGCCTGCTGTGCAGGGGGTGACCCTCGAGATGGAGCCAGGAAGTTTCTATGCCCTGGTTGGCCCGAGTGGGGCGGGCAAAAGTACGCTCTTCTCTCTGCTGCTGCGTTTCTATGACCCTGAGACGGGGGCGATTCTGATCGATGGGCAAGACCTGCGGTCGGTGACGCAGCAGTCTCTCCGCAATCACATCAGCGTCGTGAGCCAGGATACCTTCCTCTTCCACGATACCATTGAGGCCAACATTCGCTATGGGCGTCTCAATGCGACCGACTCCGAGATCATTGAGGCAGCCAAGAAGGCCCACGTGCACGACTTCGTGCAGGATCAGGAGCACGGCTATCACACCATTGTGGGTGACAGTGGGAACAAGCTTTCCGGGGGTCAGAAGCAGCGCATCTCGATTGCCCGTGCAATTCTCCGCAATGCGCCGATCCTGTTGCTGGATGAAGCCATGTCCGCTCTGGACACGGAGAGCGAGAAAATCATTCAGGAGGCCATCGAAACCTTGTCCAAAGGCAAGACCGTTATCGCCATCGCCCACCGCCTCTCCACCGTGCTGGAGGCTGACAAGATCGTGGTCATGGACAAGGGCCATGTGCTGGATGTGGGGCCGCACCACGACCTCCTCCAGCGCTGCGAGCTCTATCAGCGTCTCTATCACCTGCAGTTCCGCAGTGGCAACGTGGACCCCAGCCATGCGGTGGAAGATGTGAACCTGGACGAGCCCTACGAAAGTGACGTTCTGGAAGCGGCGGTAAACTGATCCTGCCTGGCGGGCGTCCCTTTGGGGGAGTCCCCGGGGCGGCCAATTTCTTTGTCCCAATCGGGGCGACGGGTGCCATTGAAGCTCTCGTCGCCCTTTTTCATGCCCGCGCACCGGGTTGGGAAAATGGCTGGAGGCTTGTCCTCCTTCAGAGTCATTCTCTCCATGTGTGCAGGAAATTCCAGTCCCAGAGCCGTCATTCACTCCATTACCTGTGAGCCTTGCTCAGGGATGATGCAGCGTGGCTCTGTGTTGCCTCTCTGGAATCAACTGAACAAATAATGCCGCAAACTCCGTAAAATGTGTCCGGCAAGTGCCGGAGTTTTCCTTACTCAAGTTCATGAAACCCACGTTGTTCACCACACTGCTCACCCTGGCGATGGTAGGAGGGCTTCATGCCCAGGCACCCGCCCGGCTGGATCTCAAGCCCGGCGATCACATCAGCATCCTCGGCAATACGCTCGCAGATCGCATGCAGCATTTCGGCTGGCTCGAGACGCTGATTTACAGCCGGTTCAAGGAGGACAACCTCGTGGTGCGCAATCTCTCTTTCGGTGGCGATGAGGTGAACACCTGGCACCGGGTGGACAACTTTGGCACACGGGATGAGTGGCTGGGCAAAACGGGCACGGATGTGATCCTGGCTTTCTACGGCTTCAACGAGTCATTCAAAGGGTATGAAGGCATTGATGCCTTCAAGAAGAACCTGGAGAAGTTCCTCAAGGATGCCAAGGCTCAGAACTACAGCGGCAAAGGCGCGCCGCGGATTGTGCTGGTATCTCCCATCGCTGCAGAGAAGCAGACAGATCCCAACGTGCCTGATCCAGGCGAAAACAATACGAACATTCAGAACTACACTGCAGCCATGTCCGAAGTGGCGGCTGCGGAAGGCGTCCAGTTCGTGGATCTCTACAAAATCTCCCAGAAGCTCTATGCAGAGTCCAAGACCCCGCTGACGTTCAATGGCATCCACCTCAAGGACGAGGGATACAAGGCGCTGGCCCCGGCGTTCTTCGAGGCGCTCTTTGGAGAAAAAGCTCCTTCTTTGGACGGACTGGAAAAGCTGCGCGCCGCCGTGGTGGACCGCAATGAAGCCTGGCACAATCGCTACCGCACGGTGGACGGCTACAACGTGTATGGCGGCCGTTCCGCCCTGGCCTACCAGCCGGGCAAAGGCGGGTTCGTCAGTGATCGCAATGCCCCGGCCCCCTACGTCTCCAACTACAAGGTGATGCAGGAGGAGATGACGGCGCGTGATGTCATGACCGCAAACCGCGACAAGGTCATCTGGTCGCTCGCCAAGGGCAAGGACGCGAAGGTGGACGACTCCAACCTGCCGGCCGTAACTCCGGTGGAGACCAACAAGCCCGGCGATCTGCCGGACGGCAAGCACACCTTCCTGAGCGGTGAGGAATCGATCAGCAAGATGAAGATGCCTCCGGGCATCAAGGTGCAGCTCTTTGCGGACGAAAAGATGTTCCCGGAGCTGATCAAGCCCGTGCAGATGGCCTTCGACACCAAAGGTCGTCTCTGGGTGGCCGTCTGGCCGAACTACCCTGAGCGGACGCCCACCAGCACGAAGGGGGACAGCCTGCTCGTCTTTGAAGACACCAACAACGATGGCAAGGCGGACAAGTGCACGCCCTTCCTGGACAATCTGAACTGCCCCACGGGGTTCCAGTTCTACAAAGACGGCGTTCTGGTGATGAAGTCTCCGGATCTGCTCTTCGTCCGTGACACGGACGGTGACGGCCGCGGCGACAAGACGGAGCGTGTGCTCACAGGCCTCTGCGCCTCCGACTCGCACCACGAAACCAACTCCATGTGCTATGAGCCCGGCGGTGCGGTGTACTGCTCCGACGGTGTGTTCCACCGTACCCAGCTTGAGACCGCCGCCGGTCCGGTACGCAATACAGATGGGGCCATCTATCGCTACGAACCCCAGACTGGGAAGTTCGAACGCTACGCCGCCTACGGCTTTGCCAACCCACATGGTCGCGTGTTCGACTACTGGGGCAACGACATCATCACGGACGCCACCGGGAACGCCAACTACTATGGCCCCGGCTTCAGCGGCTTCCTGAGCGAAGGCAAACACTCCAACTACCAGCAGTTCTGGAACCGCCCGTCCCGCCCCTGCGCTGGCACGACCATCCTGAGCAGCCGCCATTTTCCCGAGGGCTTCAAGGATAATTTCCTGAACCTCAACGTCATCAGCATCCAGGGCATCTTCCGTGTGAAGGTGACCGAGGAAGGCTCCGGTTTCAAGGGCGAGAACATCGAATACGACTGGAACGGTGAGAAGCTCACCACGCTGGTGGAGACCTCCCCGAAGGACAACGAGAAGTTCCGCCCCAGTGCGGCGGCCGTGGCCCCGGACGGCTCCCTGTTCTTCAGTGACTGGAGCAACTCGATCATTGGTCACATGCAGCACCACCTGCGTGACCCCAACCGCGACAACATTCACGGCCGCATCTACCGTGTGACCTACGAAGGCCGTCCGTTGCTGGAGCCCAAGAAGATCGACGGCGAGCCAGTGGAGAAGCTGCTTGACCTCCTCAAGGAGCCGGAGAACGACGTGCGCACCCGTACAAAGATCGAGCTGCACAAACACGCCACGGCAGACGTCATCGCTGCGACCCAAAAGTGGATGAAGCAGTTTGACCCCAACAAAGTGGAGGATGCCCACCACATCCTTGAAGGTCTGTGGGTCCATCAGTGGCACAATGTGGTGAACCCAGAATTGATCGCCACCGTGTTGAAGTCCCCAGAGCCCCGGGCGCGTGCCCAGGCCGTACGCGTCGTGTGCTATCAGCGCGATCGACTTCCGAACGCTCTGGCGCTGCTCAAGACCGCTGCCAACGACCCCAGCCCCCGCGTGCGGCTGGAAGCGGTGCGTGCCGCCAGCTTCTTCAATGGTCCGGACGTTCCCAAGGCACTTGAAGTCGCCTATGAGGTCCTCAAGTACGACACCGACTACTACCTCGACTACTGCTTGAAGGAGACCCTCCGCCAGCTGCAGTCGCTCTCCAAGGAGAAGGTGTTGCCAGCAGAGCCTGCGGTGCTTGCCGCCCTCATCACCCGCATGGATGACAAGGAGCTCGACGCCCAGCCTGCGGTGGAAGCGGTGCTGGTGGCGAAGCTTCAGCGCAAAAGCTACGACCTCGCCAAGCGCGACCGGTTCCTGAAGGAGCTGGCCCGCCTCCGTGATACAGATCCGGTGACAGAACTCGTCACGGCGATCAAGACCCTGGACGGCAAGGATGGTGCAGACGCGGCGGTCGCGACCGAGCTCGGCAAAATGTTGGTGGGCACTCCGGCAGCCCGATTGGAAAAAGTGATCCCGCAGGTCACGGAGCTTGCCAAAAGCGCGCGCATGCCGGCCGTCAGCCGTGCTGCGTGGGCGACCCTGATCATGAAGGATCGCAAAGCAGATGATGTCTGGGCTGCCTCGGCTGACTCAAAGTCACGCCTCGCGGTGGTCTCTGGCCTTGCTCTGGTGACGGATCCCGCGGTGCGTGCCGCATTCTACCCGCAACTCACCGCTCTGCTGGCCGATGCCAAAACCGAAGGTCCGGTGCGCAAGGCGGCCATTCTGGCCCTCCCTTTGACGGCGGCTCAGAATGCTGAGGCGGGCTTCAAGGTGCTGGCCAACGAGTTGAAGGAAGGTCGTGAACGCGCGGCGGTGGCGGGTGCGATGATGCAACTGCCCCGGACCAGCTGGGACAAGGCTGCTGCTGGGGATCTCGCCCAAGGCGTGCTTAACTATGCGAAATCGGTGGATGCCAAACGGCGCGCAGATCAGGACTTCGTGGAGCTGAACCAGCTCGGCATGGAGCTGGCTTCGCTCGCGGGGAACAGCGGTTTGCGCAAAGAACTGCGCAGCCTCGGTGTGAGCGTGTTCGTCATCAAGACGGTGCACGAGCAGCTTCGCTTCGACACCCAGCGCATCGTGGTGGAGAAGGGCAAGCCGTTCGAGATCCTCTTTGAGAACACGGACGTGATGCCTCACAACCTGGTGGTGGTGGAGCCGGATCAGCACCTGAACATCGGCATGGCTGCCATGACGATGTCCCCGAACGACAAAGACAAGAAGGGGCGCGCGTATCTGCCGAAAGACTTCAAAGTCCTGGACGCCACTCACATGCTGGAACCCGGTCAGAAGGAGAAGCTGCAGCTGAAGGCTCCTGACAAGGAAGGCAACTATGAGTTCGTCTGCACCTTCCCCGGCCATGCCATGATCATGTGGGGCCAGGTGGTGGTGACTGGAGACGTGGAAGGCTATCTTCAGGCCAATCCCGTGCCTCATCTGCCGATGGCCACCATGCCCGCGGCACCTCCTGTGAAGTAACTCAGGTCGTCAAGGCGATCAGTCGATCACACGCAAGGGGGAGGAGATGGCTGCGGCCGTTTCCTCCCCCCTTGTCATTTTTCGCGGTTTCAGGTAGACCTCTTGACTATGTCCACCGCCGCATTTCGGGATCTGCTGGGTACCGACCTCCCCATCATCCAGGCGCCCATGGCGGGTGCCCAGGGGAGTGACATGGCCATTGCCGTGTCCAATGCCGGGGGCCTGGGCTCCCAGCCCTGTGCCCTGCTCAGCCCGGAGGCCATGCGGAGTGAACTGGAACGGATGCAGGCCGGCACCACCCGGCCGTACAATGTGAACTTTTTTGCTCATCGCCAGCCCGTGTTCGATGCCGCGAAAGAGGAGGCGTGGCGTGGCCTGCTGCGACGTTATTACATGGAACTCGGGCTGGAGGAGCCGGCGGTGCGTAGAGAAGGGGAGCGGGAGCCATTTGGGGCGGCGCAACTTGAAGTGCTCTCTCTTTTTCGTCCACGGGTGGTGAGTTTTCATTTTGGACTTCCAGAACCTGCGTTGCTGGAGGGAGTGCGGGCACTGGGGGCAAAGGTGCTGTCTTCTGCCACCACCGTTGAAGAGGCGATGTGGCTGGAGCAGCAGGGAGTCGATGGCATCATTGCCCAAGGCCTGGAGGCGGGAGGGCACCGCGGGCATTTTCTTTCCCATGACCTCACGGTTCAGATGGGCACCTTTGCGCTGCTTCCGCAGATCGTGAACGCGGTGCGCGTGCCAGTGATCGCTGCAGGTGGGATTGTGAATGCCCAAGGGGTGAAGGCGGCACTTGATCTCGGCGCGGTCGCTGTGCAGTCGGGCACGGCTTATCTTCTCTGCCCAGAGTCGCGCATCAGCCCCAACCACCGGCAGGTGCTCACTGGACCTGAGGCCCGGCACACGGCGTTGACAACTCTCTTCACCGGTCGTCCTGCTCGCAGCATTCTGAATCGGATGATGCGGGACCTCGGTCCACTCCCTCCCTCCGTGCCTGAGTTTCCTCTGGCCGGGAACGCCGTGGCCCCCTTGCGTGCTGAAGGCGCCCGTCTGGGGTCGGGTGACTTTTCACCGCTATGGGCGGGGCAGAATGCCTCCGCCTGCCGTTCGGTCTCTGCAGCCGAGGTCACTCTCGCCCTGGCGGCCGGGGCGGTTCTGGACTGATCTGTCCTCTGTTAACACCTCTATCCCTTCCTCCTTATGGCTCAGCTCATCTCCCATCCCACCCGCATAGAAGCCGTCGGCCTTCCTCCCAAGATCATTGAGGAATATGTCGGCCACGTGAACACCGGAACCTCTGCGGTCAGCATTGCCCGCATGCTCAGCCCCCAGGGCTGGAGCGAACCCGGTCAGACCCCGGAGTTCGATGAATACACGGTCGTCCTGAAAGGCACCCTTCAGGTGGAAACACGCGCTGGTATCTTGCAGGTCTCAGCTGGGCAGGGGATCATTGTTCACGCGGGCGAATGGATCCGGTATAGCAGTCCAGAGCCCGAGGGGGCGGAGTACATAGCGGTGTGTCTGCCCGCCTTTTCGCCTGCGACGGTGCATCGGGACGAGGGCTGACGTGGGGGGCTCAGCCCTTCCGATCCACCCGGATGCGCACTGGTATGGGCACAGCTTCATCCACCAGCGATGACACGGCCACTGGCGGAGTCTGCCGATACTCTTCCCGTCGTCGGTTCCGCTCTAGGGTGGTGGCCATGGCGCTGGAGACCGCGAGGGGGAAGAGGATCAATACCGGTTCAATGCGGGTGATGGTCATCACGCGAAAGGGCATGGTGCCGTCGCACATGAGCCCCACCATGCCGAATGCCAGCAAGGCCAGCCAGACCGCATCGCCAGAACGCCACCAGACCGACCACGCCCGCTCCAGGCCCAGCCCGAGAACGGCGAAGAGCCAGACGGCTCCCAGAAGACCACTGTGGTAAAACGTGGACGCATACATGCTGTGCGCATGGAAGGCGAGTGAGCCGGCCTCTTCGGGCGGGAGAGCTTCTGGAGCCCAGAGACCATGACCAAGAAACACGTGGGCTGGCTCCACCATCCGCTTGCTGATGGCGCTGTAGATGGCCATCCGGCCAGAGTCACCCCGTTTGACGAGATCCACCATGGGGCCGAGGGGGCCTGTGCTGGCTCCAACCAGACCCGTGCCATAGAGCATGGCCACCAGGATGAGAGGAGCGGCCAGAAGCCAGCGCTTGTATTTGGGACCAGTAAGAACCATCACCAGCGTTCCCGCCACGGTTGCGATCATGGCGCTGCGGCTGGCAGAATAGAAGACCCCGGCCAAGAGAATGACCGAGGTGCCCCACCAGACCCAGAAGCCCGTTTTTGTTTCTGCACGCCGGGCCAGGCCCAATGACAACACGCCGGCGAAACCGCAGGAAAGCCCCGTGAGTACGGGGTTTAGCCCGTCCGCGTAAACGAGGACGTTCTTGAACCGTTCGATCGGGAAAACAGCCTGTCGGATGCCGTAGTGCACGATGAAGCTCAAGAACGTGGCAGCCGCGGCCACCACAACGACGGTCTTGAGCATACGCGAGAGACGGAACTTGCGTCGGGCAATGGCCAGTGTCGGGATGGCAAAGAACGTCGCCAGCAGCACCAGGTTCAAAAGGGCGGCGAGGACTTGCCAGCGGTCCGGCAGGGGATCATCCAGCGTGATGATGGAAGTCACAAGCATGACCACCGCCCCACCCAGCACCACGGCGGGAAGTGGCTGGGATACCAGAATGTGGCCCACTCGTTTCCGGTAGGATGCAAGGAGAGGAACCACGCCCAACAGGGTGAACCACGCGATCTGTAATTCCCCGTAGCGAAAAACGAAGAATCCTGCCATGAAGCCCACAAGGGCCAACCAGAGAAAAAAGGAGCGATGCTGCCGCAACCACAACCGCAAAGGCGTCCAGGAAGGAGGGGGAAACGACATCATGCTGGAGGGAAAGACGCCGGGCTCATGGTAGCAAAATTTGTGCCTCGTCTGGAGCAACAGGCAAGATGACGAAAGTGTCGCTTTCGTTACCCGTTGACTCTGAGACGCGCATTGACAGCGAGCGGAGATCCCGCCCGGGCTCTATCGTCTTTGGCAGCGTTGTGGGTGGCGTGGAGATGGTCAAAGGATAGCCTATTCCGGCCAGTTCTCCTGGATCATACCATGCATCTCAGCCCTGGCTTCAGCGTATTTGGGATCGCCAGCCAGATTGCGTGTCTGTTGGGGATCGCCTTCCATGTCATACAGTTGCACGCCATCCGCCCCATCTTTGCCCCACTCAATGTATCGGTACATGAAGGTGCGCACGGCATATCCGGTCATCTTGCCCCGACGCACCTCCGTGAAAGCTGCCGGTTTGACGGAAACCGCCGAGCCTTCCAGCAGAGGAGTGAGACTCTTGCCATCCAGGTAAGCGGGGGCTTGAAGGGCAAAGAGATCCGCAAGCGTGGGATAGAGATCGAGTAGCTCCGTCGGGGTCTCGACCGCGGTGCCATTGCGGGCCGCACCCGGTGCTGAGATGATGAAGGGCACCCGGGCCGACTGCTCAAAGAGGCTCTGCTTCTGCCACATGCCGTATTCCCCCAAGTGGTAGCCGTGGTCGCTGGCAAACACGATGACGGTGTTCTTGGCCAGGCCCAGACGATCCACCGCATCCAGCAGCCGTCCCACCTGGGCATCCATGTAGCTGGTGGCGGCATAGTACGCCTGGATTGCCTCTTTGCGTTGCTGGTCGGTCATCTCCTCCTCATTCTTCTTGGTGGTGATGGCCGGTTTTGGAGTTTGTTCCGCGAACCCTGCTGGGGTGGAGGGCAGGGGAATCTGGTCGAGAGGATACAGGTCGAAGTATTTCTTCGGTGCCACATAGGGCGTATGGGGCCGGTAGAATCCC
>NZ_BATQ01000055.1 GCF_000739635.1 Verrucomicrobium sp. BvORR034
GGAGAGGCCAAAGGGGAGTTCATCTTCCGGTGGAGGCGCCGCCGCGCTGTCGTCGCCCAGCACCCAATGCACACCACGGAGGAGATCCTCGGCAAATTCGTCGGCCGGTCCGTCAAAGCCATGATTGGCACCGCCGATCACGTAGAGTTCATGAGGTGTCTTCAGGCCTTGAATCCACGCGGTGGAAGCCATGAAATCCGCGCCCCCATGGAACTGCGCGACCCGCAGGCCCGCCATCGCCGGAGTGAAGTCGCCCAGATTGAAGGTGCCAGGACCGGTGGGAGTGACGCCGAGTTCATCTGAGGCTCTCAGGCCAAACCGCCCCCGGCTGTCGGCACTGAGCATGATGATGCCCTTGAGTGCGGCAGGGCGCTCCTTCCAGGCTGCTGCTGGGACAGCCTGCACCGCTCCCATGCTCCAGCCCGCATAGATGACCGGTGTGGTGGCATCGCCACCACCCCGGCTGGCGGCTTCTGCAGCGAGCGTGGCCATGTCTCTGCCCAACAGCTCTGCTGTGTAGTCCTTGGCTGCATACTCGCGCAGATCCAGCCCGATCACATAGACTCCAGCATCCCGTAGCCAGTGACTCACGGCATCTTCCCAGGCTGACCAGCCTCCATCTCCGGAGCCGAAAACCATGACCGCCACCGGGGGGCGCTCATCTGGTTCATACAATCGGGCGGAGGCGGTGGTGTGGGCCAGCTTGATGTCAGCGCGCGGAATGGGGACGTCATCCTCCGCGACGGGCTGGTCCTGGGCGAAAGCGGGTATCGGCAGGGCCAGGCAGGAGAGATACAGGAACGGCAAAAGGACCGGCAGCAGCCGGTGAAGCACGGAGGGCATCATGGGACCAGTCAGGAAAGCGGAGGCGGGAGGAGTCAGGCAAATAGAACTGTCCAAGGACAGTCTAGCAATAGTGAAAAAACGGCCACCCTGGCCCGGGGGAAAGCTGGGAGGGACCTAAACGTGATTTGTCTCGTCACCTTTTCGAGCCGACCGCGTCCCAGCATCACTTTTTCCCTGAGCCAGCTCCCGCATGAGGTCGAGCTGGATCTCCTGGATCTCCAGCAGGCGAGTCGCCTGCTGGTGCAGCAGGTAGTCCACCTTTTCGTGCAGGTGGCGGATTTCGAGCTCGGACTTCAGGTTAATCTTGTAGTCATTCTCCGCCCTCCGCCGGTCCCGGGTCTCCTGGCGGTTCTGGCTCATCATGATGACGGGGGCCTGCATGGCCGCCAGACAGGAGAGGATCAGATTCAGCAAAATGAAGGGGTAGGGATCAAATGCCCGCGATGCCAGAAACCAGACGTTGACCGCGATCCAGAGAACGAGAAATCCACCAAAGGTGAGGATGAATGTCCAGCTCCCGCCAAAGCTGGCAATCTTGTCTGCCAGACGCGCACCGAAACTGGACTCTTTTTCCTCTGTCTCATCCAGAGGGCGGGCACTCAGCACCTCATGCTTGTGCAGACTTTCTACCACCTCCTCATCCAAATGGGTTAGCTCTCCCAACTGATCCTTCAGGGCATCACGCACGTAGTCGAGCCGGGCGGCATTCAGCACCTCATGAGAGACGAATGAGCCAGGCTTCAAGTCCGGATACTCGGTGAAGATTCTCCTGGCGATGGTAGGCCGGAGGGCATCCAGGGGGACCAACTCCGTATGAGGCACCGTCTTCTGGGTCGCCTGACAGACCCCGGAGGGGCCGTGAGAGTTCCTGTGGGGAGGAGGGTGCGAGTGCATTTTGGTAACGCAGTGGTCCGGTCGTATCAGTAGATCAGTTTATCGGTGGGCGCACGGAGAGACTGCCTGGTTTTCCCGAGCACGTACCGCGCCCCCGGCGTCAAGTCTTGCGTCTTGTGTCTTCAAGTCTTGTGTACCCCCGAAGGCGGTCGGTCTGTCCCGCGATCACGTCACAGTTGAAATTCCCTTCCTGATGTACGCGTTAAGCTTCCCACAGTTTTCTCCGTCCCGTTAAGCTACCACCCATGCCTTCACTCTACCGACGCATCACCATCCCCCTCGCCGCCACGGCCGCGCTCAGTCTCGCCGCATTTACGGCGCTTGCAGAGACGCCGCAGTGGATCTGGTCCGCCGCCGAGGCGAAACCCAACCAGACGGTGTACCTCCGCAAAACGTTCACTGTCCAGCAGAGTGACACCGTTCGCCTGCAGGCCACTGGAGATGACGAGCTCACCGTTCTGATCAATGGCAAACCCGTGCTCACCGGCCAAGGGTGGGACAAAGTCCAGGTGAAGGAGGTCAGTGATGCCGTGGTCAAAGGCCAAAACGTGCTGGCGGTGACAGGAACCAACCGCGGCGGCAACAAAGGCGCGGTGCTGGTGAAGCTCATCATCGAGACTCGCAACAAAGGACAGACCGAGATCGTCACGGACGCAACCTGGAAGGCCAGCGAGACGGCACCTGCGGGCTGGGAGCAGGTGAAGTTCGATGACAAGGACTGGAAACCCGCTGTCGCGCTCGCCCCGCTGGGCGGTGGACCGTGGGCCAAGCTCAATGAAAAGAGCCTGGCCGCGGCTGCCAACCTGAAGGAACCCGAAGCCACGGCGGTGAAGGACATCAAGCTCAAGGAAGGCTTCAAGGCCGAGCTCCTCTACAGCGTGCCGCTGAAGACCCAAGGCTCCTGGGTGGCCAATACCTTCGATGACAAAGGCCGCCTCATTGTGAGCGACCAGTATGGCAAGCTTTACCGGGTGACGCTTCCCGCGCTGGATGGCAAGCCTGAGGATACGAAGATCGAGGAAATCGCCGTGGAGATCGGCGAGGCCCAAGGACTCCTTTTTGCCTTTGGCCACCTCTACGCGATCACCAATTCCGACAAGTTCCCCCGCGGCCTCTACCGGATCAGCGACACGGACAAAGACGACAAGTTCGACAAAGTGGAGCAGCTCCGGGCCTTCCCCAACAAGGGCGGCGAACATGGTCCGCACGCCGTGGTGCTGGGGCCGGACGGCAAGTCTCTCTACTGCATCGTGGGCAACCAGACGCCCATCACTGAGCTAAACAGCAGCCGTGTGCCCCGCCACTGGGCGGAGGACGTGCTGCTGCCGCCGCTGGTCGGACGTGGCTTCATGCGGGATGTCATGGCTCCGGGTGGCTGGGTGGCGAAGACAGATCCTGATGGCAAAACCTGGGAGCTGATCACCACCGGGTTCCGCAACGAATACGACGCCGCCTTCAATCGCCAGGGGGATCTCTTCACCTTTGACGCGGACATGGAGTGGGATTTCAGCGTGCCTTGGTACCGTCCCACTCGCGTGTGCATGGTGCAGAGCGGTGGCGAGTTTGGCTGGCGCTCCCTTTCCAAGAAGTGGCCGGTGCGCTGGGAGGACAGCCTCCCGCCCGTGACTGACATCGGCCCGGGTTCACCCACTGGGGTGGCATTCGGGTATGGGGCCAAGTTCCCGGCCAAATACCAGGAGGCGTTCTTCATCTCTGACTGGAGCTATGGCAAACTCTATGCTGTGCACATGAAGCCCCAGGGCGCTGGGTACAAGGCGGAGTTCGAGGAGTTCATGAGTGCCAATCCGCTGCCGCTCACGGATCTGGCAGTCTCCCCCAAAGATGGCGCGCTTTACATCACCATTGGTGGCCGCCGTGTGCAGAGTGGTCTCTACCGGGTCACGTACACGGGCAAGGAGAGCACTGCTCCCGCTCCAACGGTGCTTGAGGGGGAGGAGAAGCAACTCCATGAACTGCGACGCAGTCTGGAAGCCTTCCACGGCAAGGAGGATCCCAAGGCGCTGGCGGCTGCCTGGCCGCAGCTCGGTCATCCCGACCGTCTCATCCGTTTTGCCGCACGCATTGCGGTGGAGCATCAGCCCCTCGCCACGTGGAAGGACAAGGCCCTGGCCGAAACTTCGCCTCGTGCCTCGCTGATCGCCCTCATGGCGCTCACCCGTGCTTCCAACGGTGACAAAGCGCTCTATGAGCCGGTGATGAATGCGCTGGAGCGCATCAAGTTCGCCGATCTCAAAGGTGCTGATCGAGAGCTTTACGTGCGAGTGAACATGCTGGCTTTCGCCCGCTTCGGGGAGCCAGCGGACGGCGTGCGTGAGAAGGCCATTGGCCGTCTGTCCTCCATCTTCCCGACCAGTGAACCCTGGCTGGATGTGGACCTCGTGAATGTGCTGACGTTCCTTGGTGACAGTGCCTTCGTGGCCAAGGCCATTCCGATCCTGGAAAATGCTCCGACTCAGGAGGAGCAGATCGCTCTCGCCCAGAGCCTGCGTTTTGCCAAGAATGGCTGGACCCCGGAACTGCGTGAGCGCTACTTCAAGTGGGTGTGCCTGCGGGCTCCCACCTACAAGGGGGGTGCGAGCTTCGACCTCTTCATGCAGGACATCCGCAAGGATGCTGAGGCGGGTCTCACGGAGGCAGAGAAAGTGGCGCTCAAACCCATCCTTGAAGCCAAGCCAGATGTGAAGGCTCCACAGTTCACCTTCACCCTCAAGTCCTTCGTGAAAAACTACACGGTGGAGGACATCGAAGGTCTGCTCGGAGCGGGGCTCGAAGGTGGCCGCAACTTCGTCAATGGTCGCAACATGTTCGGCCAAGCCACCTGCTTTGCCTGTCACCGTTTCGGTCAAGAAGGCGGCGCCATCGGGCCGGATCTCACCAGCGTAGCGGGCAAGTACAGCCCACGGGATCTGCTTGTGCACATCATTGAGCCCAGCAAGGAGATCAGCGATCAGTACGGCCAGCTTGAAGTCACACTCAATGATGACAGCAAGGTGTACGGTCGAATCATGAACCTGGCGGGCGACCGGATCACGCTGAACATCAACATGATGGATCCCAATGCGTTGCAAAACGTGGATCGCAAGCTCATCAAGAGCATGGAGCAGTCCAAAGTCTCCATGATGCCTCCGGGCCTGCTCAGCACCTTGAGCAAGAACGATATCCTTGACCTGCTGGCTTACCTGCTGAGCAAGGGGAACAAGGAAGATCCGATGTTTAAATAGGTTAGATGAAGTTGAGAGTTATGGGGAGGCCGTCCGATGCCTCCCCATAACGTCTAACGCTTAACATCTAACTTTTTTCATCACCCCACGACCACGAGGACAATCGCCGTCATCATGAGGGCGGCGCCTGCCATCCTCCAGGCGAGCACCTTGCCGCCGAGGTTTTGTTCCTGATTGGCGAACCAGTGGCCGATGAGCCAGACAAGAGTCACACTGAGGAGGCCGCGTGAGGCATAGATGATGTTGGCGGCCGTGGCGCGGCCGTAAATCGCGACGGTGCTGACAAAGATGATGCTCTGCGTGCCCAGGAGCACGGAGCCTCCGCAGAGCCACTTCCATGCGGTTTTGGGGATCTCGCGCAAAGGGGCCTTGAACAGGAAGATCAGGCTGTAAGAGAGGAGTGCGTTGATGCCAAAGATCAGCGGCAGCAGCCTGCCGACACCCCACTGCGGCCCCCACTTCTGAACGAGCACGTCAAAGAGGGCGAAACTCACTGCGCCCACACCGCCAGCCATGAGGGTGACACCGATGTTCTTCGGCCGCTTGCCTTCGTGCTTCTTGTTGAGGAGCGTGATTCCCGCCACACTCAGAAAGGCGGCGATCCAGAGCGCAAGTGACACGGGGATGCCGACCACGAGCGGCGTAAAGACGGCGACCAGCACTACTTTGAGTCCGAAAATCGGCACCGCGACGGAAACGTCCCCTTTTTCGAGTGCAAGGAACTGGGAGAGCTGGCCAATGAACAGACACAGGGCGATCAGCCCCGGCTGCCAAAGAATGTCCCAGGTGACTTCCCTACCACCCAGCAGCCAGAGCAGGGCAAAGAGCAGACCGACGATTTGGTTGGCCACGAAAGTAGTCCGCCACAAGCCGACACCCGTTTCGCTGGACCGCTTGAATAACAGCGCGCTGAAGACGTACATCAGTGCGGCAATGGCCGGGAAAATGATAATCGCGGTGGATGCGGGCATGGAAGACGGGAAACGGGAGAGGGAGGTCTCTATAACGCAGGGTGGGGGAGGGCGGAGGGGAATTTTCCGAAATTGGACCTGTGCGGGAGATGCCGCCACATCCGGCACCTTCGTCCCCAGAGCGTCTGGAACTGTGAACTCGACTCCCATTCTTGCTAGACTGCCGGGCGCTTTCGCGTTTTGCTCCCGCCATGAAGAAATCCATCGCCGCTGTTTTTTCCCTTACCCTGCTGGCTGCTGCCAGCGTCATCGCCGGACCCAAAGCCGTGAAAGTTGATCCTCCCTACGCCGCTCCCGCCATCGAAGGCACCGACCAGACGGGCAAAGTCGTCAAGTTTGCTGACCTGTACAAGGACAACAAGTTTGTGCTCGTGTACTTCTACCCGAAGGCCGACACCCCAGGATGCACCAAGCAGGGCTGCAGCCTTCGCGACGGCAATGCCGAGTTGGCCAAGAAAGGCGTCAAGATCGTTGGCGTGAGCGCGGACACTGTGGAGGCCCAAAAGGCCTTCGCAGAAAAGTACACCTTCCCCTTCCAGCTGATCGCTGACAAGGACGGCAAGGTTATTGATGCCTTCAAGGTCGCCAAGCGCCCTAATGGCATGGCTTCCCGTGAAGCCTTTCTCGTGAAGGACGGCAAAGTGGTCTGGCACGACCCAGCCGCCGCGACCGAGAAACAGGCGGAAGACGCACTGAAGGCAGTGGAAGAAGCCAAGTAAGCCTCCTCACAGGAGACTCTTTGACCCCGTGTTCCGGTAAGGGACGCGGGGTTTTTTGTTTGGGGGAGAGATGCAGCGATTGAATCCAATTCGCATTTGGCGCACGTAACATCCGCTGAACCCGCGTTCTGCTTTCCCCAGTTTGAGGTCATGAAATTCAAGAAACTCCTCCTGATCCTCATCACCCTGATTGTCGCCATGGGACTCTTCTCCAGCCTTTTTACGCACGCCAGCGAGGGCAAACTCGTTGATCCCTATGCCGCTCCCAAAGTGGAGGCCCAGGATCAGAACGGCAAGACCGTCAAACTGGAGGACATCTATCTCAAGGGCCTCACGCTCGTCTATTTTTACCCCAAAGCCGACACCCCGGGCTGCACGGCGCAAGCCTGCAGCCTGCGGGATGCTTACACTGATCTCACCAAGGCTGGCATTCAGGTTGTGGGAGTCAGCACGGATGACGTGGAGGCGCAGAAGAAGTTTGAGAAGAAATACAATCTCCCCTTCACCCTGCTGGCCGATCCGGACGGGAAGATTCTCAAGGAGTTTGGCGTGAAGAAAATTCCTCTGGTGGGTATGGCCACACGCCAGGCGTTCTTGATCAAGGACGGCAAGGTCATCTGGCATGACGCCAAGGCCTCCACCGTGGAACAGGCGGCGGACGTGCTGAAGGTGGTTCAGACGGACGGTAAGTCGGTAAATCAGTAATTCAGTAGACCGGTAGGTCAGTGCGTCAGTGCGTCAGTGCGTCAGTGCGTCAGTGCGTCAGTGCGTCAGTTTTGCGCGAGTTGGCTCATGAACCGTGAGTCGGAGGAGTGAGTCGTCATCCCGCGGCGACTGCGGACCACGCTGGAGACCATGTGGCGGAGTAGTCCGACGGTCCCCGTCGGGTTGTGAGCGGAGAGAAGTCGTTGGAAATGCGGCGGAACAGCTGACCGCCAATGACGCCTGCCGACATGCTCTAGCTCGTGGGAAGGCTTCTCATGTCTGATTGCACTCGATGTCTGGGTCCCCCATGGCGGTGCACTTGAGGTAGTGGTATGGCCCTTTTTGTGCCCGTCTTCATCCGAAGCCCTTCCTCGAAGAGGATCCGGCCACAAGCCCAACGTTGACGAGCCTTGGGCGAGGCTACGTTGGGTTCACGATAGAACCCATTACTCCGAAGGAGTTTCGGCGCTCCGGCGAGCTCGTCGCTTGCGAACGGTCATGGTGCGTGAAGTGTCCGCCCGAAGGAGTTGCTGCGGTCAGACCGCCACAACTCCTTCGGAGTAGTAATCCATATCACTCCATACCCAACGTGGACTCGCTGGAAGCTCGCCAACGTTGGGCTTTTAGCCATATCCTCTTCGAGGAAGCGCGGAGGTGTCTTCATACCAAGATCGCTGGAGTTTCACTGTTTTGCTCGATCGTCGAGATTGGCCCGCGTTGCATCATCAGCCTCCTTGTCGGAGGGTCGGAGTTTCCAGGTGGACTTAAACTTCTCGATGGCGGCCTTGCCTGTTTCAGTGGCCAGCTCAGGCAATTCTTTGGTTTTGGCCAGTCGCTCCACGGCCTGGGGCGTCAAGAACTCCGCCAGTCTGTCCTGAGGTTTCGGTTCGGGCTCGGAAATCAAAAAATTTGTCCAGAACCACGCCATCGATCCGACCCAGACGATGGCGACGCCAACAACGAGGACCATGCCGATCTTGCTGAGAGTGGACTCCCGCCACTCCTTGACGAACTTCGCGCGATGTCGGGGGCTGAATATGGCCATCAAGCCATAGTAGATGAACACGAGCGCCCACCAGGTCAGCTCGATAATGATCATGAACAATTCGCCGAGAAACAACACGATCTCGCCCATTGAGCCAATATGATTCAAGGATGGCAGGGTTTTGTCAATAGGTTTGCCAGTTGGTCACCATGGTCCGTTTAACGTTGATCGATGAATTGCGTCTGCCTATATTCTGGGAAAACAGGCGCGCTTGATTGCTATATGAGGCCATCGATACTCGGACTCTTGTGCTTTTCGGTCGGCTTGCTGCTGGGGCAGCTCAGTTCGGTGCCCATCGGGAGAGTCTCGCAACCCAGCCAGATGCCGAAGAACTATGTCAGACTAAAGGCCTTGTTCGGACTGGCGAAAGACTTCGAAGCCAAGGAAGGGCACCTTCCTGAGTCGATCGAGCAACTCGCTTCTTGGTGCAAGGGGGACGATGTCAGACGTGCCATCTTTAACGAGGCAACCAATCTTTCTCTAAAACCAGAGGCAGGAATCTACGAATGGATCATCCCTCCAGCTGGTTACCCGGGCGATGATACGGGTTTTTACATCCGGTCGGGAGGAGCTTACTTCCAGAACCATTTGCCGTACGAGCTGGGCGTGGATCGGGAAGGACGGATTGTATTCAAGCACCCCTGATCAGCGTTGGTTGGCGACTGTGAAGGCTAGGCAGCAACGCCCCGTGATCGACACTGACGCCAATCTGCCGTGTAGGAGGCCCGAACTACTCCCGCACAATGCTGCGGGGACATTTCGGATCTGGTGGGAGGGAAGAGGGTGGGGCAGCAGCCTTACGCTCCTACCGATTTTTGTTCACCTTCTCCATATAGACGTCTTGAGCTGACCGGTCGCTGACCTCGATGTTAGTCAACTTGATGGACCAGACCGAGCCTGGCCAACTGTCGAACGAGGCCAGCCCTTTTTCCGTGGGGCGGATATTGGTGGGGGAGTATGCTTCTCGTTTGCCACTGCGATTGCCGCAGTCCATCGCCACCGTCTGTTGGATCTTGGTGGTGCGGCTGAGAATGGTGATCTCCTTCTGATGGGTCATTTCGAAGGTGATGGTGCGCTCCGGTGCGGCGACGGTGGCGACCACTTTGGGATTGCTCAGCTTGCCGGCCTTTTCCTCGAACTCCAGGTGAACTTCATCGCCAGGATAGAGAGTCAGACTGCCATCTGAGGCGAGGAGTTCTCGCGCCGGCAGTTTGATTTCCTGCTTGGTGCCGTCTGGCTGCACGATTTTGACGGTTGAGGCGGGCCGGCGGTTGGAGGCTGCGGCCGAGTCCTGGGCTTTGAGCAGGCCAAGTGGTGCTGCGGCGAGGAGCACCGGGACGATGAACAACGAGCGAAGCGAGGTTTTCATGGGGAGTGATCGAGATCAGGATGTGAGGGGGGACGAAGTGGGCGTGCTCGATATTGAGCGGCATGGGCTGGGCAAACGGGAGTTTGACGGGAAAAGCTCAGGCTAACATGTTTGGCGACGGAGTGTCAAAGCGAAGTGTGCCTGTCCTCCGGGCGGCGACTGAGGATGAAAAGTGTGGGCTGGGCTACTTTGTTGGACGCCCTTGGCGTCAGAACTCCGGCGTGCAACAAGGGTGACGATGCATAACGGACTCGCATGGGCAAGGCGTGGCTGGAGTGATTTGACGTGAGTGGCGCGGCTGACGAACTAGAGTTCTCAACCACTTTGCCGGTGCCATGGAGAGTATTCCAGGCTCTTCCGGCTCCAACAACGTTTGCCCCCACTCGATTGCCGACGTTCGTATCATCCATGGGGCTGCGCATGTGCCCCGAGATGAACTCGTCTTCCGCACCACATCTTCCCGCCATGCCCAGTTCTACACGTCCCCTGGAGTCGCAACATCCCCGACCCGTAGTGATGGTATCTACCATCCGAACGACGATGCCTCGTGGAATTCGCCTCACGCACATTGTCACGAGGGCGGACAAGCTGGTCTCGGAGCTCGAAAAACTTCGGCACAGCGCTTTTCGGCCTCCGGCAGGCGTCTGGCGCCCCTCGGTCAATGTTTACGAGCATCCTTCCAAGTTTGAGGTCTGCGTGGATCTGGCCGGCGTAAACAAAGACGAGATCCTCATTGAGCTGACGGATCGACGGCTTGTGTTCCGCGGGCAACGCAGTGCCCCGGAGGCAAGTTGTGGACACCCGCCTTGCGGGCGCATCCTCATCATGGAGATCGCTGATGGCAGCTTCGAGCGCACCATTGATTTTCCCGTAGATCTGAATGTGCCCGAGGCGCATGCCCGACAGGAAAACGGGTGGCTCTGGATCTCCCTCCCCAAGGCCTGATCTCCTGACAACCCCTTCCACGATTTCAAAAACACCCCTGCTGTGAACGCTCCTTTCCCCTTACTTTCCATGCAAACTGAGACTCGCTCCCCCGACGATTCTCCTCCTGCAGCCCCGGTCGCTCCGGTGCTGGATGTGGCTGGCTCCGATGCAAGTCCTGCAGGCGGATCATCCCGCACAGGAGAGCCCCCGGCCAACCCGCTCACCCTGGCAGTCTTGCCCCTGCGTAACACCATTGTTTTCCCTGGGACCGTCGTTCCACTCAATGTGAATCGGGCGGGAAGCCTGCGCTTGCTGGAGGAGAGCCTCCCTCAAGGCAAGATGCTGGCCCTGGTGATGCAAAAGGACCCCAACAATGATGAACCGGGACCGGCAGACCTGTATGAACATGGCACGCTGGCCAAGGTCATCAGCATGATGCGCCAGACCCAGAACGGGGTGGTCATTCTTGTGCATGGTGAGGATCGCATCCGGGTGCAAAATCCGGTGCAGACAGAGCCTTTTCTGCGTGCTGAGGTGGAGGTGCTGGCCAGTGTGCTGCCGCCAGCCGACGACAACACTGCTGCGGCGATGGGCAACCTGCGCGAGTCTGCCGTCAAGCTTCTGAAGTTGCGTCCCGATGCCTCTGAGGAAGCTGTCAACGCGGTGAACGGCATTCATGATGCGGCCACGCTCACCGATTTTCTTGCCTCGAACCTGGGGCTGGAGGTGGCAGAACAACAAGCCCTGCTGGAGGAGCGCGATGTGCTGCGTCGCATCGCCCGGCTCCAAGCCCATCTGTACAATCAACTGCACATTGCCGAGCTGCAAAGCAAGCTGCGCCAGGACGTGCAGAGCGAGTTCTCCGAGGCCCAGAAGCGGGCGTATCTGCGGGAACAGGTGCGCGCCATCCAAAAGGAACTGGGTGAAGACGGTGGCACGGAGGAGCAGGTGGAAGATCTGCGCCGTCGACTGGATGAGGCCGGGTTGCCTGAGAAGGCCCAGGCTCAAGCCAAGAAGGAACTGAAGAAGCTCGAGATCACTCCGGCGGCCAGCCCGGACCACTCCGTCACGCTCAATTATCTGGAGACTCTGGCGGACCTGCCCTGGCGGAAGCAGGATGAGGAACACGTGGATCTGAAGAAGGCCCAGGAGATTCTGGATCGTGACCACTATGGCCTGGAGAAGATCAAGCGCCGGCTCATCGAGTATCTGGCCGTGCGCAAGCTCAACCCGGCCGGACATGGCCCGATCCTTTGTTTCCTAGGTCCTCCAGGTGTGGGTAAAACAAGCCTGGGTCAGTCCATCGCTGACTCACTCGGTCGCAAGTTTGCCCGGATCAGCCTGGGCGGCATCCGGGATGAGTCGGAGATCCGTGGGCATCGGCGCACCTACATCGGCTCCATGCCGGGACGGCTTATTCAGGAGCTGCGCCGGTTGGGCACTCGCAATCCAGTGATCATGCTTGATGAACTGGACAAGATGGGCGCGGATTTTCGAGGCGATCCCGCCAGCGCCTTGCTGGAGGTGCTGGACCCACGTCAGAACCATGAGTTCGTGGATCGCTATGTGGACCTGCCCTTTGACTTGTCACAAGTGATGTTCATCGCCACCTGCAACACGCTGGACACCGTGCCTGCGCCGTTGCGGGATCGCATGGAGATTGTGCAGCTGCCGGGCTACACCGAGCGGGAAAAGCTCGCGATTGGGCGGAACTATCTCGTACGTCGCCAGGTGGAGGAGCACGGGCTCAAACCGGAACAGTGTCCCTGGACGGATGAGGCGATCGCCACAGTGATCGAAGACTACACCCGCGAGGCAGGCGTGCGCAATCTGGAGCGTCAGATTGCCTCCGTGGTGCGTCATGTGGCTGCCCGGGTGGCCAAGGAGGAGACGGATCGCGTGGAGGTGACCCCAGCCGTGGTGGTAGAGGCGCTGGGGGCGGCACAATTTGGTCGGGAAAGCCGGCTGCAAAGCAGTGCTCCTGGCGTGGTGACGGGCCTGGCCTATACTTCGGTGGGTGGGGAGATCCTGCACATTGAGGCCGTGCGGTATCCGGGCAAGGGAGGGTTCATCCTGACCGGCCAGCTTGGCGATGTCATGAAGGAATCCGTGCGTGCGGCCTTGAGCCTTGTGCGGAGCCGGGCAGGGGCGCTGGGGATCGATCCCAAGGAGTTTGAGGAAACAGAGGTGCATGTGCACGTCCCCGCTGGGGCGGTGCCCAAAGACGGTCCCTCCGCCGGAATTGCCATGTTCACCGCCCTGGCCTCCCTCTACACAGGGCGTCCGGTCAGCAAGGACGTCGCCATGACAGGTGAGGTGACGCTACGGGGGCTGGTGCTACCGATTGGTGGGTTGAAGGAGAAATCCATCGCCGCACTCCGGGCTGGGATCAAAACGATCCTCATTCCCAAGCTCAATGAGAAAGATGTGCCCGAACTGCCCGCGGAAGTGCGGGAGACCGTGCGCATCATTCCCGTGGAGACGGTGGACGAGGTTCTGCGGGAGGCCTTGGTCAACGAGCGGACCCCGTGACCTCCCTGCGGTGCCTGCGGCGGCGGAGTCTCCTTCCTGTGTCAATTTGACCTTGTCGAAGGTGCGGCGGTTTGTGCTTCAAACACAACCGCCGGGCCTGACGGAAGCGTCTGACGTGACTGGCTCTCCTTCAACAGGCAGTCCACCAAGCTGCTTCAGGATCTTGCCCCCAACTGGCCCTCTCACTCAACGGAACGCCATGCCGAAGCGAACCTGCAATTGCAGTTTGCCGTTCTTCCCCCTTTGACATCCCGCCAATCTGCGCGAATGACTACCGCCTTCCATTCAAAATTATGATGACCGAAGGCGAAGTAGCAGTGTTGGACTATGGCTCGCAGTACAGCCAGCTCATTGTGCGGCGAGTCCGCGAACTGGGCTTTGTGTCCCACCTCTATGCGCCTACGCAGCTGAAAGAGCTGAACAAACCGGGTGCGGTGATCCTCAGCGGCGGCCCTCGCAGCACCTCAGAAGTCGATGCTCCAGATGTGGATTTCGACGCCTTGCGTGCCTTGGACGTTCCCATTCTCGGGGTCTGCTACGGGATGCAGCTTCTCAACATCAAGCATGGCGGAACCGTAAAACCGGGGGTGACCCGTGAGTACGGCCCGGCCCGCCTGATTGCCAACGACAGCGTGCTTTTCAAGGGCATCCCTGCGGATTCCCAGATTTGGATGAGCCACAGCGACACGGTGCAAAACCTGCCTGAGGGCACCAAGGTCATCGCCACCAACCAGGATGCGGTTCCCGTAGCCCTCCAGTGGGGTGAGGCCTGCTTTGGCATCCAGTTCCACCCTGAGGTCACTCATTCCCACCAGGGAACAAAGATTCTCAACAACTTCCTCGGGCTTGCAGCCGGGCGGTTGGCCAAGTTCAGCATCGCTTCCTTCAAGGAGCAGATGATCGAAAGAATTCGTCAGGAAGTGGGTGGGCGCGAAGTGATCTGCGGTGTGTCCGGCGGCGTGGATTCCACCGTGCTGGCGGTGCTGCTTCACAAGGCGGGCATCAAGCAACGCTGCCTGTTTGTGGATCATGGTCTGCTGCGCAAAAATGAGTCCGAAGAAGTGCAGGCCCAGTTCAAGGAAGTGGGCGTACCCATCGAGGTGGTGGATGCCCGTGAGACCTTCCTGGGAGCGCTCAAGGGCGTGACCGATCCGGAAGCCAAGCGCAAGATCATCGGAAACCTGTTCCTGGACGTGTTCTTCGGTGCCGCTGACCACATTGAAGTGATGGCTCAGGGGACCCTCTATCCGGACGTGATTGAGAGCGCCACCAGTGGGTCCATTGCCTCCAAGATCAAGACCCACCACAACCGTGTGGACCGGGTGCTGGAACTCAAGGAAGAGGGGCGCGTCATTGAACCCCTTGCGGAGCTTTTCAAAGATGAAGTGCGCGCCCTCGGGGAAGCCCTCGGCATTCCTCATCGCGCACTCTGGCGTCACCCCTTCCCAGGGCCAGGCCTGGCAGTGCGTGTCCCGGGCGAGGTGACGGAAGAACGTCTCGAAATCTGCCGCAACGCTGATGCGATCTTCATCGAGGAGCTGCGCCGCTCCGGCTGGTATGAAAAGACCTGGCAGGCCTATGCCGCCCTTCTCCCGGTGAAAACCGTGGGAGTGAAAGGGGATGAACGCAGCTATGAGCAGGCCATTTCCCTGCGCGCGGTGGTGAGTGAAGACGCCATGACCGCCGACTGGGTGGAGTTGCCGCACGAAGTGCTGCGCGCCACATCCCATCGCATCCTGAACTCCGTCAAAGGGGTGAACCGGGTGCTCTATGATATCTCGACCAAGCCCCCGGCAAGCATTGAGTGGGAGTGAGTTCCCTACGGGCCCCGGCCGGACGATCCGGCCGGTGGCTTGTATCTTGCTAGTAAGGGGTTGCAAAACGCCCCCGGCCTGATGAAATTCCGGGTCAAGTAAGCAGCATGGCCACTCCTACGCAGTTTCGTCACTACCTGATCGCCCAAGACGCTGATGGGGCCAACCTTGAAGTCCTGCGCTCCAGCGAGCAGGTGGCGGTCTTTGCCTTCGATTCACGGCGGCAGGTCTTCGTGCACTGCCACGTCTTGCTGGATCCCGTGGAGGATCATGCGGCCTTTGAATCTCGCGCCCGCCTCTTTGCAGACAAGGGGCATCCCCTCCGGGCAAGGGTGGTGGAGTATGGTGAGGATGACAGCAGTGCTTTCTACATCACGGAAAACGTGGATGGGGAGACCCTGCGGGCTTATTTGGAGCGCCGGGAAGATCTGCCTGCCCGGGTGGCGGTGAAGCTAGCCAAGGCTGTCCTCCGTGCCATGGAGGGGCTGGGGCCGTTGGGAGACAGTCTGCCTACGCGGGCACTTGAAAGCCTGCGGCTCGTGCAGGCCGGCCCACAGAGTTTGGTTGCCGTGTTGGCGGACTATTGTCTCGTCATGGCGAAAGATGCTGCCAAGGCGGAACCCCAAGCTTTGGGTCAGCAGATCCAGTTTCTTCAGACCTGGCTGGGAGAGCATCTCCGGAAGTCTACCGAAGGAGACGAAGCAACGGTGCGCAGCGCTGAACTGCAGGAGCAACTGACGCGTGTGTTGAGCTCCTGGAGTCTCCAGGGAGCGGCATTGTTGTCGCAAGCAATCGCCGATCTTGAGAGGCTGGACGCCGCCCCGCAGGAGGGGGAGCTTTCCGCCGCGCTCAAGCCCAAGCCATATCTTGCCCCCATGATGGCCAACTTCCAGGAGTTGGCTCGCAGCATTAGCCAGACCGTACGCATCCAGAGCCAGAAACTGACCCCGGCCCAGCCCTATGCGCTGCGGGGGATGTACATGAAGACGGGGCAGACGGTGGTGGTGGAGCAGTTGCCACCTAGGCGACTTGCGGGAAATTTCCCGGATGTTGCGCTCCGTCAGGTGCAGAATCTGCCCAAGGGGAAATATCCGAACCTCATCCCCGTCGTCTTCGTCGAGCACGGAGAAGAGATCGAGTGCATGGGCGAGACGGCGGTGGAAGGCGTGCCGTTGAGCGATCTGCTCGAAGTCCGTCGAGTGCTGGACCCACAGGAAGTCTATGTGGTGCTGGCCAGCATGGATGCCGCGCTGGAGCAGATGGAAAAAGCCGGAGTGGCCTGCCATCGCCTGCGCCTTGAGGACATTTATCTTTTCACCGGCTTCGGCAAGGAGGCACCCGTGGATACTGGCCTGTTGAACACGAAGCTGAACGAGTGGCCGGGATTCTCCATCGTGATTCGTACCCACCCCTGCATGCATGGCATGGCAGGTCGTGGGACCGATCCCGGTCTTCTGCTGCCTCTGCCAGGGCCGACTAAAGGTGGGGCTAGCCCCGTTTGGAATGGTGGATGGATGGCGGCGCTGGGCTGTTGTCTCGTTGGCATGCCGGACGGCTCTGCCAGCAAGCATGTGACGGGCATTCCTCAGACCGACTCTGTCTGTGCACTGCTGGAAGATGAACTCCAGCGTACGGCCAAAGGCGTGCCTTCCCCGCGCGCTTCATTTCTTTCTCGATTTGCCAAGCTGGTTCAGAAATACGAACTGGTGCAGCCCAAGCCGACGGTGCCTCATGCGGAACTGAGTGGCGTGGAGCCTGCCCAAGGGGCTGCCAGGGAGATGCCCAAGGCAGGAACCGCGCTGCCGGCCCGGAAAGGAGCCTCGCCGCCCCCTCCGATGCCGCAACAACAGCGGCCTGTGGCGGAAGAAGAGCAACCTGCACTGGGATTTGCCGAGGCGCTGATTCAAAAATCCTCCATGGAGGAGGTGGAGGATGACTTCGATGAGGAGTTCGCCCTGCCGCCCATGCGCTCTGGCATGCGCCTGCGCAGCTCTACGGTGGAAAGTTCCTGGATGTCGGTGCGCTCCAAGCGACCTTTTTGGGTCACCTGCACCCTGGTGGTGGCGGGGGCGCTGTTGGTGGGTGCCGGGCTGGCTCACTACACAGGGCGAGCTGTCTGGTTGCAGGGGGACAAGGACAAGACTTCCGCGCCAACTCCTGCCCCCAAGGCAGATGAGAAGGCGGCGACTGCCACCAGAATCGACCTTCCGGTTGCCCCCGATACCGGGAAGTCAGCCAAGCTCAGCCTCCCTCCGCCCAGCAAACCGGTGGTGAAGGAATTGGAGGCGTTGGCCAAGCATGGGGGAACCTCCTCCCCTGGAAGTGGAGCGGGAGCGTCCCCCGCAGGTGCGGCGGTGGCCAAAAGTGCGCCTCCTGTGGAAGTGGCGATGGCGATTCCCCTGGCTTCCGATCCAAGTCTGATTTCCAAGCTGCAAGACTTGCGCAAAACGGGTGGCAAGCTCACCAAGGAGCTGCGTGGGTCAGCGGAACGCGCTGCGCAGTCGGGCAGCTCGGAGGCCATGCTGGCCATGGGCAGGGCGTATCTGAGAGGGGAGGGCGGCCCTGCGGATGAAAGGAGCGGTTTCGTGTGGATTGAAAAGGCGAGCGCTGCCGGTGATGTGGCGGCTTACATCCCTCTGGCTGAGTGCTATCTGCAAGGCTGGGGCACGCCGCCAGACGGCGCAAAGGCGGCCAGTCTGCTGGAAAAGGCCACCGCAGGCGGTGACGTGGTGGCGAAGGACCTCCTCGGGGTGTGTTATGCCCGGGGCATTGGTGTGGAGCGGGATGATGCAAGGGCCTTCCAGCTCTGCACGGACGCGTACGGCGCGGGAGTGGCGAGCGCCTGTGGAAACCTGGGGGCGCTGTACTTGCGCGGTCAGGGTACGTCTCCTGACGCGGAACGCGCCGTGCAACTCTTCGCGGAAGGGGCCGGTCGTGGCCACGCTGAAAGCATGATGCTCTATGCCCAGTGCCTGGAATACGGGACCGGTGTGCTGACCAACCGGGATGAAGCCTCGCGCTGGTATCAGCAGGCTGCCAAGCAGGGCAATGCCGCGGCTGCCGGATGGTGCCGCCAGAAGGGCGTGACGTTTTAGGGTCGCCTGGCGGATCAAAGTGACGCCTGCATTTCCGCAATTTTGAGAATTTGCGCTATGCCACCTCGTGGGAATGGCTTGCTCTAGCTCTTGCAGTGAGAGGCGTGAGAATGGCAAGATTGGCCAAAACAAAAGCCGTACCTGTTCGTTCAAACAAAAGGCGACAAATAACATTCAACAAAATGCGTGTCCTGTCGTCTGTAATGCTCGCAGTTTCATGCCCATCCGGGAGCCGGATGAGGCAGCAAGTTTATCAATCTAATCCATGAAAATACAGCATCCCAAAGTACTGGCCCTTGCAGGAGTTGGAGTTTTCGGTGTCGCAGCCCTTACTTTTGCTCAGGAGCAGAAGCCGGTTGAGGCGAAGGAGCCGTCCTTTACGATGACGAGCGCGGACTTCGCCACCAAGGTGACCCGTGACTCCGCGCCTCTCGCGAACGCGGGCCAGCTCACCTTGAGCTACGCGGATGTCGTGCAGCGCATCCTCCCCAGTGTGGTGAGCATCAGCACCTACTCCAAGAAGGGCACGCCTGGCCGGAGCATGCCCGAGATGAGTGAGGACGATCTGGAGCAGCTTCCGCCCATGTTTCGCGAGTTCTTCCGCGACTGGATGGAGCGTCGCGGGGGTGAACCGGGGGACAACAATCAACCCAGTCCTGGTGGGAGAAATCGCCAGCGCCCTCAGCAGCCTCGCCAGACCGGCTTGGGCTCGGGCATGATCCTGACCGGGGACGGCTACATCCTCACCAACAACCACGTGGTGGAGAGTGCGGACCAGATCAAAGTGGTGATCGCGGGTCGCGGGAAGGAGTATGAGGCCAAAGTCATTGGCACGGATCCCCAGACGGATGTGGCTCTGATCAAGATTGATGGCACGGACCTTCCTCACGCCGTCTTTGGCGACAGTTCCAAGCTGCGGGTAGGAGATGTGGTGCTGGCTGTGGGTTCGCCCATGGGGCTGACCCAATCGGTCACGCAGGGGATCGTCAGCGCGCTCGGACGCAGCCAGCTCGGCATCATTGGCCGGCGAGGTCAGGCGGGTTATGAGAATTTCATCCAGACGGATGCAGCCATCAACCCGGGCAACTCCGGCGGGCCGCTGGTGGATGGTTTGGGCCGTGTGATCGGCATCAACACTGCGATCGAGACCCAGAGCGGCATGTTCGCAGGGATTGGCCTGGCTATCCCGATCGACATGGCACTCAACATTGCGGCGGACCTGCTCGATGATGGCAAGGTGGATCGCGGATTCCTCGGCATCCAGATGGATCCAGTGGATCCCAGCATGGCGGACTTCCTGGGGTTGAAAGACGAAGAGGGCGTCACGGTCACCCGTGTGGTGGAGAACTCCCCGGCGGCCAAAGCTGGCTTCGAGGAAGGTGACGTCGTGGTAGGGGCCAATGGTGAGAAAGTGGAGGAGCCCTCCAAACTTCGTCTCATGGTGAGCTCCAAGCGCCCTGGCGAGACGGTGAAATTCGATGTCGTGCGTTTCAACGAACAGTCCAAGAAGCCGGAGCGCATGGAGCTGAACGCGGTGCTTGAGAAGCTCGATACCGACAAGCTCGCTTCCAGCGGGGCGCAGGGTGGCGGAAAACAGGCCAAGCCGACCGGGTTCCTTGAAGGCGTGCGGATTGAGGACGTGACCGACGAGCTGCGCAAGGAGTACACGATTGAGGCCGATGTGACGGGTGTGGTGGTGACCTCTGTCGAGGAGAGCAGCGCTGCGGCCAAAGTGGGCCTTCAGGAGGGTGACGTCATCCTGCAGGTGAATCGCCAGCCTGTGAAAACGGCTGCAGAGGCCAGAGCGCACAAGGGTGACGCCGGTGCCGCTGTGCAGCTCAAGATCCTGCGTGCAGGTCAGACCAAGTTCCTCGTGATCCGGAACTGATGCGTTGAGCGATCGCTTTCTAGTTGGCCGGACTCTTCGGAGTCCGGCCTTTTCTTTTTCATGCTCTGGGACACGGGAGGACGGGCATTTCTTGACCCGTGCGGCTTCCGTGCTTCCTTGAGCGCCCTCTATTCTACATCATGGACACCCATCACGATTCCCACGAAGGTGGCGGCTCTTTCTGGAGCGCAGCCAATGTCTTCATCGGCCTTGCCTTTGCCCTTTTCTCGCTCTGTGCCGGTACTGTGCTCATCGGAGGTGGCCTCATGAACGCGTTTGGGAGCAAGAAGGCTCCTGACGCAGCACATGCCCCGGCAGCGGCGGCTCCTGCTGCTGCGGCGCCCACAGCAGCCGCACCGACAGCGGCTCCTTCTTCAGTGAAGGAAGAGGGTGGAGCGGTGCTGGTCACGCTGAAGCCGGGTGCTGCGAATCCCATGTCCTTTGATGTGACCAGCTTCACGGTCAAAGCAGGACAGCCGGTCAAGGTGACTTTCGACAATGACAGCATGACCCCACTTCAGCACAACTGGGTGCTCGGTGCCGCTGGCTCCAAGGACAGGCTGATTGCCGCTGCAAACGGTATGATGGCCGAAATGACGAAGTGGATGCCCCGCGGTTTTGTTCCGGACGGTCCCGATGTACTCGCCCACACCAAGCTTCTCAACGCCAAGGAAAAGGAAACCGTCGAGTTCACCGCTCCCAAAGAAAAGGGTGACTATCCCTATCTCTGCACCTTCCCTGGACACTCGATGATCATGCAAGGCACCATGAAAGTGGAATAGCCTTCGATCACAAGTGTGATTCAATCCTCGAGCTTCCCGGTAGCATTACCGGGAAGCTTTTTTGTTGGCCAGGCCCCGGTGAGTACACTGGCAGGGACCGGCAAATTTGCTTGCTGCTACTTCGGTGCAGGCTCTTTCCAGGTTCTGCCTCGGCCGGTGTGAATGGCGGCCATTAAACTGTTGTAGAGGGAGCCCAAAGCGGCTTCCGTTTGCAGCGCGTACTCGACCGTGTGCGCGTGTGTGGAGGTGGGGTAGTTTTTCACCACCTGGAGTTTGCCTGCTGAGGGGGCAACTCTGGTGGCGACCTGGTTTTTCACCTCCTCTGCCCGATTGAGCAGCATCTGGCCGGCAGCAATTGGAGTGTCCCGCAGAACGGGCTCAAAGAAATAAAACCGGGCGACCACTTCAGAGGAGGTGCCGATGGTCACCTCCACCACCCGTGCGGCTGCGTCTGAGATGTACTCGTGTTTCGAGGCGCTGATGATGGAACCCAGTTTGACGAGATAGTGGCCCCCATTGCCGAAGGATGCCTGCCAGAACTGCGGATTGCTCTCCACTTCATCAGTCGCGCTGGGCGTGGTGGTCTGTCCAGAGGCAGGCGAAGCCAGGCCTCCCTGCAAGAGCGCTACAGAACAAAGAGTGAGAAAAAGCTTTTGGGTGACATTCATGGGACGGGAAACGTTACCCTGCGAGAGTTGCAGATTCCTCCCCGCAGGGAAAGTCCTACTTTTGGCGACGCCCCATCAGACGCGAAGGATCGGGGCAGTAGGTTTCGCAGTTCCCGAAAAAAAAACAAAGGCCCGGCCGCTTGATGCGGTCCCGGGCCTCTGTCGTTTTCCTTCGTTGTGCTGCGTTGGAAAATCCGGTCGAGTTCTAACCTGAGCTGCTCACTTCATGAAGGGTCCGATCACGAGGAAAAGGACGGCGATCAGACGCACGACACGAAGAGGAGAGGAAATTTGCATAAATGATAGTAGTTGCTGCTACGGGTCGCAATATAGATATTTTCCGTAAGTGTGCAAGCGTGTTTATTGCAACTATGCATTTCTCTTTTGATTTTATGGGTGTTGCTTTCGGACTCTATGAACATTTGTATCAAATGTGATAGTTCTCGGGGACGTGTCCTCCAGATGAAGTGTCGCGCACTTGTAGGGCGTGTTTGGATTTGGTTGTAAAGTCTCGCGCGATTGCTAGCAGAGGGCCTGAAGGCCCAAAGAGTCCAGCGTAGGGGCGAAGCCCTGGGTATCCGTGCCGCACAAGAGCCGTGCCTAGTATGGGCACGAGAGATGGCTGCTGCCTCAAAGTGCGTGCTCGTTCAACCACCGCCGAATGACCATCCAATAGCACGCGAACCTCTCGCGCGACCCTTCAGGCCGTAATTGAGAGGGGATGGATGAACCCAGGGGCTGTGTCCGCTTCGTGGCCTCCGCCCCTATAGGCCAATGCCATCAGATCAGGGAAAACGGATCGTCTTGCTGTTTTGCCTTGGCGCGCCTCGGAGCCGCGATGGTGCACCCGCCACGACTGTAACTGGTGAGCCCCATTCAGAAGGGCCGAAGGTCCGGGTTCATACCAGCCTGGGGCAACGCCCCA
>NZ_BATQ01000054.1 GCF_000739635.1 Verrucomicrobium sp. BvORR034
GGAAGGTTTCTCTGGATGCAGAGACCCGGCAGATCATTGCCATTGCCCAGGTGGATGATCCCTATGCCAGGCGTGCCGATGGCGTGCCGCCGCTGAAAATAGGCCAGTTTGTGGAAGCAGAGATCCGGGGTGAGGTGCTGACGGATGTCTATGTCATCCCCCGGGTGGCCGTGCGGGCTGGCAACGAGATCATCCTCATCTCCCCGGAAAATCGCCTGCGCCGCATGACGGTAGAGCCCCTCGCCGCGGATGAAAAGGGCATCGTGATTTCAGCGAACTCGCCGAAGGCGCCCCAAGAAGGGGAGGTGTTGTGTGTCACCCCCATTCCCTTCCCGGCAGACGGAGCTCGTGTCTTGCCAACCGTGGAAGGGGAGGCCCTCCGTGAGGGAGAGCTGGGGGAGACGGGGAAGGGCCGGCGGGATGCGGGGGCGTCGTGACGCAGTGCGTCAGTTAGGGTTCGATGTGTAAACTAGGTGGGGCGATTCAGATGTTTGAACTACAAGCAGCTTCCTTTGCTGGAAGCTGTACGGAGTAGAGGCTTCAGCCTGCAATCGGCTTGGTCACCTCCGCGCGGCTGGATCAATAAATACCACCGATCGCAATGGGTTCCGTGGACTGATCGGCCGTTTCCAGATCGATGACGCATGGGTCGGTGAGCGCGGCGGGAACTTTGACGGCAGCGAGCCCCAATTTCGTCAGGAACATATCAGCATTGTCCGGCGCCACGGGTTGATCTGGCAGCACGTCGTCGCTGACATTGTTTTGAGGAGGGCGAAAGAAGACACGGACGGACTTGTCACCCTCGTGGCTTCCGTCCATACGACAATCACCTACATACCGTACCTGGCCTGCGCGTCGGAATTCGATGACGCGGTAGTCAAGTGCACTTGCCTCGCGGCGCGGCAATGCGATGGGGCGCGAACTGAGTAAGGAGTTCTCTTTCATAAGTGGGGGTAGGGTGAGGGTAGGAAAGCGGAGGCTTATCACTCTGCGTGCTTCCGGGTGGGGAGCTTGCTGCGTTTGGCGGAGGCCATCCGCTCCAGTTCAGCTTTGGACATGGACTCGACCATTTGGCGAGAAGCTCCTTTGAGGGACGACTTGGACCGCTCGCCACGTTTGGCTGAGAGGGCGGCTCCTGCGGCCATTTGCTGTTTTTTGGATTTGGCGGGCATAACAGAGAGAGGGGTTTACTCTGGTTCGGGAGCCCCCTGCCAGACGGACGGGTGCAGTTCGCGCCCTGATGCGACACCGCGGACTCCAGTGTTGGCGTGCCTGGGCCTGACAAATCTTCATCGCCACGCACTCCGGTTTTGGCTAGGGTGCTGCCATGAATTTGGAGCGGAGAGACTGGATGCGACTCACCTTGGGAGCCGCTGCGGCGACAGCAGCAGGAGCGAGGCGAATGACCTTGATGGGAGCACCGGCCAATCCGGTGGCCGTAGGAACGAACCCCATCGATCCTGGCCATCTGACGCAGGTGGTGTTTGGTTCGTACTCGCACTGGTTGCAACCGTGGCGGGGCTACCTGGAAACGATCCCTGCCAGCCAGTTTCTTAATGGTCTGGGAATCGTGCTCAACATCCATCGGGGGGAGGATGTGAATCAGATCCTCCAGATGTGCGCCAGGCATGGCATCAAGCATGTGCGCATCGAGATCGGCTGGGGGAACCTCGACTACCGCGATGAGTCAAAGATCAAGAACAGCAAGGATCTCAGCGTGCGATTGCAGGCCTGCCGCACCCATGGACTGCGGCCGCTCATCCTTCTGAATGGCCACCACGGTGCCCCCTGTCCTCTACTGCACTTTGAGCGCAGCCTGGCTGCCGAGGTGCCTGCCGGGGCCCGTAGCGTGGTGCTGGACGACGTGGCCGAGCTGGTGGTGGGCAAGAGCGGATTCAGCCATCCCCGCCGTTCCATTGCGGCGGAGTACCTGATCACCTCCATCGAAGGAACGACGGTCACTCTCTCCAAGCCTCTGCCGGATGCGTTTCCAGCCGGAACCAAGTTGAAAATGGCCACGCTGAAGTACCGGCCCTTTGGAGGCCCGATCACGGATGAAGGAAAGAACACCCTCCAGGGCTGGCAGCGGTATGCGCAGACGGTGGCGTCCTTCGTGGCGGAGGTGCTGGGGACGACGGGTGCGGATGACCGGGGATTCGACTTGGAGATCTGGAACGAGTTGTCCTTCGGCTCCAACTTCGTTCACCAGAGCCGGTACTTTGATCCCGTGCCTCAGCCGTATGAAGAGAAGAAGGTCTTTCTGGATGTGGTGCGCGCCACGGCTGAAGCCGTGACCGCCAGCCCTGACACCTTTGCCGGCGTGAGGCTGGTCAATGGCTTCTCCAATACCCTGCCCTGGCCGGCGAGCTCTGAGATGCCGAAAGAGGTGACGGCTCTGAGCCACCATCCCTATGCAGGGCGCAAAGTATTTCCTCGTGACCGGCCCAAAGGCACCAGTCTGAATGCGCAGGGTGTCAAAGATCAGAGCGGGTTCGAGCCCATCTACGAAGCGTGTTTCCCCGAATACTTTGCCAGTGCCTTGCAAACGGAGACCATCACGCGGGACATGGCCCCACTGACCACGAAGATCTACAACACTGAGCATGGCCGCTACGCACGACCTGAGGGCGATGGGCCCTGCTGGTGCTGGATCACAGAGGTAAACTATGCTCCAGGGGAAGATGGGATCAATGATCCAGCGCATGCTCTAAAGCTGAAGGCCAAAGCCATCGCCAGGTACTTCTGTTTCTACCTCAACAAGGGAGTGGAGAGGTTGTATTTGTATGCAGCGGGAGCCAATGATCCCGACCTGGGGGACGCGGAACTCGGCGTGTTGAAGCAGGAGTTCCTCACCCGTTCCATCAAGGAGAAGGAATACCCCGCAGCGGAGCAGGAGCTGGCGTTGACCTCGCCAGCGCTTCAAGTGGTGCAGCGTATCGCAAGCCGATTCAACGCGAAGGGTGCGGTGGACCGCGCTCTTTCTCTGGCGGGCACTCGCAAGCTAGAGCTGCTTTCCGTGGAGGACGCCCATGGTGCCATGCAGTTTGAAGGTGATCCCAATGAGATGATTGGCCGGCCTCCTCTGTACAACCGGGACGTCGTTGCCTTTCTTCCGTATCAGGTCAATGCGAGCCGGTTCGTGGTGCCCTGTTATGTCATGACCCGTGACATCCGGCAGGATCTGGGTCCGCAGCCGTATGTCCTGACCGTCAAGGGATGGCAGGTGAACGGGCTGAGGGTTTCAGGGTATGACCCCGTCTTGAATGAGCCGGTGCCGGTCAAGGTCACGGCAGGCGAGGGCAAGGTCAGGCTTGAGGTGGTCTTGCGGGACTGCCCGGTGCTGCTGGAGATTGAAGAGGGGGCTCGGTAGGTCAGTGCGTCAGTGCGTCAGTGCGTCAGTGCGTCAGTGCGTCAGTGCGTCAGTGCGTCAGTGCGTCAGTTGGGGTTCGAGGTGTAAACCTGGGGCGATGCAGATGCTTGCTTGTAGTTCAAACTTTAGTTTGCCCGGGCGATCTTTGGTGACGTGTCCTGAGCAAACTAAAGTTTGAACTACAAGCAGCTGCCTTTGCTGGAAGCTGTAGCGAATGTGAGGTGGTGGCATAGAGCCGCGAGAATCTTGCCAACACAAAAAAGAGGGGAGCGGTTGCCCGCTCCCCTCTCGAAGAAAGAATGTGACTTTGTGTCCGGCTCAGAATCAGAACGGAACTTTCACACCAAGGCGAACGATGGTGTAGTCTTCGTCGCCGTCGTCAGCTGCGAAGTGATAAGCGCCGTCAGCGAAGATGCCAAGGCAGTTAAGACCTTCGAAACGGGCTTCGATACCGCCGCCCACGAAGTAGTTGCCTTTGTCATCCGAGTTCACGCTGTAACCGCCGCCGACCATTGCATAGGGAGCGATGCAAAGGGAGGTGATGGGGTAGCGAAGAACCAAAGCGGCGTCAAATTCATGATGCTCGCTGTTGGTGGCGAAGATACCATAGGTACCCTGAACACCGATGTACGGGGTGAAGAAGTACTCGGCCAGCACACCGCCGCCAAGGACGTCGTCTTCGGAGTCGCCATCGGGAAGATAGCCACCGCCGAAAGCGCCCACGGCAAAGCCAGGGCCGAAGCACTCACAGCCGGTAGGAACCGGAGCCATCGGCTGAACGGCTTTGCCGCCTTTGCCGGAGTAGGACACGGGGCCCGCGATCGCGCTGGAGGCGAGGGCGAGCGACATGAGAAGTGAAGCGATTTTTTTCATGGTTGGTTGAGTTTGATTGCGCGCCAATAATACCGTCGAGACGTTCTCCGGCAACACAAAAAAAATAAATTTAAGAATATTTAACAAAATCGCCCCTACCTACATCCACTTTAACAGTTGGATGCGATAGGGGCACTCGACCGGAATCGGCCTCTGGGCGCGGACTCAGTCGTTCAAAACCAGGCGCAGCTCGCCATTCTTAAGTTGGAAATCTTTGATGCCTGCGGCGAAACTTTTAAAAAATTGCGCGTCGCCTTCACCCATCTTGTTGTGGTCCAATAGATTAAGGCCCTTCATGTTCCCGAGCCAGTCATTAGGCAGGGAGATTCCGCCCACGCTGATATCTGCCAAACTCAAGGCAAGTTGGCGGTTGGCATCCAGCTGGGTGTTGAACGCCACCTTGACCCGTACGGTGCTGCCTCCCATCACGGGAAAGTCTTTGTCCACAGGGATCAGAAACTGGGCACCGATGTTGCCGTTGTTGATGCTGACCTTGATCTGGTCTCCCAAACCTTGCTGCTGCAGGTAACCGTTGATCTCACGCTCATTGAGAACCAGCGTTTTGGCCGGATCCGTGGGCTGGACCTGATTCTCCAGCGTGGCCAGCTTGGTCTGCACCGCTTCCTGTTCTGCAGCTGTCAATTGCACTGGCCGGAAGGGGGATGCGTTCAGATTGTACTGGTACCACCAAGCGCCTAGGCCAACGAGCACACAGCCCGTCACGAGGAGCCGCTTGGTCCAGGTAAAGCGACGACGGAGCACGGGCGGATTCGCGGGAGCCGCCACCGAAGCAGGGGATTCGTTCATGGTTGTCAGGGGTTGCACTGTCGAATGCGATAGACAGGGTGGGGGGGCGCGTGTTGAAAAAAATTACATATGGACACCAGCCTGCCAGACGTCAGACATCAGATTTGAGCTCAAGCGCGGCTGAGCACGCTCAGCGAAGCGGTCGTCAGAAGGAGGGGGATGTTCTTTTCCCGGTCGGGGGCGAAAGTCCCATGAGGTCTCTTCTGCCGCCCATTGCCAGGTGACATGAAGAGCGAGGGCAATCCCCAGGGGACGTTGGACTGAGCGGGGCTGGGAACCCGCCTTCTTAATCCTGGCCGCCCCGCTGCGCGTGCTCAGCCGCGCGTGAGCTCAGGTCTTCTGTCTAGAGTCTTCCAGGCTTGCGTCTGCCGCGCAGCGGCTCCTACCACTGCAACGGCCCCAATAGGTGCGCAGCCTTGGCATAGTTGCTTTTGGCAAGCAAAAGGGCGATCGTGGCGGCACCCGTGACGATGGTCCAGAAGGCGATCCAGGGGTTTTTGAGGAGTTGCTCCGGCTCCAAGCGGGCCGTTTCCTCCTTCATCGCGTGGTGGAAGTAGGCGATCACCGCGATGACGATCATGGGGAACACAAAAACAAGGTTGTTCAGGCGGGGATAGACCGCCATGGCGATCCCTGTGCAGAAGCAGAAGAGATTCGCATACGTGATCATCGCCAGAACGAGGCTCTTCTCGGTATAGACCTGGAAGGACTTGCGGTAGCGTCCGCTCACGGAGACATCGCCAATGAAGCGGAACTCAGAGTAGCGCTTCCCGGTCATGAGCAGGGCACCGAAGAACCACCAGGCCAGCACGATGGAGAGCGGGGGCACCTGGTTGGGTTGCACCAGGGCGTAGTAGCCGAGCCAGAGCCGGATCGGGTTGTTAAACGATTCCGCGATCACGTCCATGAAGGCGCGATCCTTCAGGCGGATGGGTGGCACATTGTACACCAGACCGCTCAGCAGCAGCAGGCCGAGGGCGGCCTGGTAACCCCAGTTGAACTTGAAGAGGGCGCAGAGGGCGAATGCCCCGACAATGAGTCCCACCATGAGCCACCAGAGATAGGGCACCTTCACCTTGCCGGCGGGAATGCCGCGGAGCCGCTTCGTGGGGTGGACGGCGTCGAATGGAGCGTCCAGGATCTCGTTGAGAATGTAGTTGGCCGAGGCCACCAGGCAGGCCGGGATCAGTGAGAGCAGGGCGGTGATGACCAAGCCGCCGTCCAAGCGGAAATCGAGCACCAAGGCCCAGGCCACGACATGGCCGAAGAGGATGAAGATGTTCTTCAACCAATGGTCCGGGCGGCAGATTTTCAGGTATTCGATCACGGGGGCGGTTTTGTTAGCCACAAAGCTGGCCTGGGCAATGAGGAAATGTGAAATGCAGCCGGAGTTCCGTCCAGAGTGGCGTGAAATTGACCGCTGTCGGCCCCGGCGGTGACGATTTCGTCAGCGATCCAGTGCAGGGAGCGCTTTCCATTGCTGACGCCGGGGGGTATTGCTGGTCGGCAACGTCCGCATGATGAACCTCTTCCTCATAGATGCCATCGGCCCTTTTTTCCGCGGGTATCCCCGACGGACCATCAACTGGTCCAAGATCCCGTTTGAGCATCTCAAGCTGGAAGGGCCCGACAGTGCGGCGCAGTGGGCACAGATTAGGGCGGACCTCGAGGTCTTCTGCGCCCGGGCTGCTGCGATGGGCTACAACGCGGTGTCTCTGGATGATGCGACCCATCTGGCGGATCACGCATGGTACGAGCTGGACACGCGCGCCCGGATCAGCCGCTGGCGGGCCGAGTTTGGACAGTGTATGGAGATCGCGCAGCGCCATGGGCTGCAGGTCTTTTTCACCATGGACGTCTTCAGTTCCACCCCGGCGGTGCGGGAACACATCGCCCGGCTGCGCTGGACGGTGGAGAGATTCCTCGCCGAGCTCCTGGATGGCTTTTTGCGCGACTTTCCCCAGGTGGCGGGGATCATTCTAAGGATTGGCGAGTCCGATGCTCCCGATGTGCAGGGGGAGTTCCGAAGCGAGCTCTACCTGAAGCGCCCAGAGCAGGTGAATCGTTTCCTCAAGACGCTGCTGCCGGTATTTGAGAAGCACGGGAGACAGCTCATCTTCCGTACCTGGACCGTGGGGGCCTACCGGATTGGCGATCTCATGTGGCACCGGGGGACATTTGTCACGGTGCTGAAGGGGGTGGTGGACAGTCCGTCGCTCATCGTGTCCATGAAGTTTGGCGAGAGCGATTTCTTCCGTTACCTGCCGCTCAACAAGAACTTCTTTCGCACCCGGGTGAGAAAGATCATCGAACTCCAGACCCGCCGGGAATATGAGGGCTGCGGCGAGTACCCGAGTTTCACAGGCTGGGACTACGAGCGGTACGCGCGGGAACTGGACCAGGCAGAGAACCTCGTCGGCATCATGGTCTGGTGTCAAACCGGGGGCTGGGTGCCGTTTCGCCGACTGGCCCTCTTGGAAGACCGGGCGGTCTGGACGGAGCTGAACACTTTTGTGACCATCCGGACCTTCAAAGATCGCCAGTTGGTGGAGGAGTCGGTGCGAGACTTCGCCCAGCTCAAGGCTCTGCCCAACTGGCGCTCCCTCCTGGAACTTCTCCGGTTGTCAGACACCGTCATTCACGAACTGCTCTATGTAGAAGAGTTCGCCCGGCAGAAACTGTTCTTTCGCCGGGTGCGCATCCCGCCCATCCTTCAGGTGTACTGGCACAACATTTTCATCAGCCACTCGGTGAAAAAAGTGCTCGGCTACTTCGTGCAGGACAAGGAGGCCTGCCTGCGCACCACCAAGCTCTGCCAACAGAAGCTGGAGCAGATGAAGTCCTTGGCGGTGGAGTGTGGCATGCCAGAGGGGGACATCGAGTACATGGCGGACACCTTCAACATCCTGGCCCTGGCCCGGGAGTACTACTTCCAGCCATTCTGTGCCGAGATTGAAGCCCGCTTGCGGGCCACCAAGAAGGCGTACAAGGCAAAATACCCCAAGGGGGGCGAGCGGCATCGCTACCGGGTGAAGATGGACTTCAAACCCTTCTGGGTGAAGGCACGCTACCTCGGCTGGGCCTTCCAGCTCCTCATGCGTCGGCAGCGGGGCTATCGGTTGCTGGACAGGTTGCTCACTCTGCACACCCTTTCGCTGATCTTCCGGGTCGTTTCGAGACGTCGGCCTCAATGGATTCCGAGCTTTGCCAAGGACAGTGCTATGGGGGTGGATACGGTGTTTAAATGAGAGGGGAAAGGGAAGAGGGGCAAGGGAAGAGGGAGTGGCAGTTTGGAGGATCTGGGGTAGCGTTCGGGAATGTCTCTGTCCGATGCCGAAGTTCGAGCTGAAATGGCCGCCATCTATGCGGCTGTGGAGGCTCGTCCCTTGGAGCGGCAGTGCAGCATGCTCACGGAGTGCTGCCAGTTTCATCTCACGGGCCGGACGCCCATGCTCACGCTGGGGGAGGCCCGGTATGCGGCGATCGGCGTGCGGGCCAGTGGTCGGAAGAAGCTGCCCATGCGTCCCAACGGGGACGGAGCCTGCCCGCTGTTGGGGCAGAATGGCCGCTGCATGATCTACCAGCACCGCCCGTTCGGTTGTCGTACTCATTTTTGCGCAGCCGCCGGGGGTCCGTATCCCCGGAAGCATCTGGCAGACCTCATTCAGCGCCTGGAGGTGCTGGATGAAAAGCTTGGCGGCGACGGTCCGCGACCCATTCAGGGGGCGGTGGCGGATGCACTGGAGGATCAGGGAGACGGGAGAGCCCAACAGTCAGGAAAGGGCAGGAACCAGCGAGGGAGACGGTAGGCGGATCCGACGCGAGAAGGTTGAGGTCGCGATTTTCACAGCCGACTTTTCGCGACAACTTGCTGATCGAGTTTGTATCGTCGAAGGTGAAAGTTGGCGCATGGCTCGAATCCCGGAAGAAACGCTTCAACAAGTGCTCGCGGCCACGGACATCGTGGATCTCGTGGGGCGCTATGTGAAGTTGCGCCGGGTGGGCACGAACTGGCGGGGCCTTTGTCCGTTCCACGGAGAGAAGACCCCCTCGTTCTACGTGAATCCTGCGCGTGGCTCCTACCATTGCTTCGGCTGTGGGGTGGGGGGCACCGCCATCCGGTTCGTCATGGAGCATGATGGCCTGCAGTTCATGGATGCGGTGAAGCGCCTGGCGGACTCGGCCGGCATTCGCATTCAGGAAGAGGTGTGGGACGCCAATGCGGAGCGCACGGCCAAGATCCGCAATGGGCTGGTCAAACTTCACCGGGACATCTCCGCCTGGTTTCATCTGCTGCTGATGAAAGGGCAGGTGGCGGAGGAGGCGCGGGCCTATTTAAAGTCTCGCGGCATCAATGCGGCGACCGCCAAATCTTGGGAAATGGGCTACGCTCCCGCCTCCACACCCATGCTCATGAAGTGGGCGGAGGAGCACAAGTACACGGAGAATCTGCTGGTGGCCGGAGGCATTTTGGCCCGGGGCGATGAGGACTCTGGTCGGGGAGGGCAAATCTATGCGCGTTTCCGACACCGGTTGATGTTCCCCATCCGCAACGACTACGGGGAGGTCATTGCCTTCAGCGGGCGGCTTCTGGATTCCAATGCCAAGGCTGCGAAGTACCTGAACTCGCCGGAGACTATGCTCTTTAACAAGAGCAAGGTCCTCTTCGGCCTGGACAAGTCCAAGCGCGCCATCATCAAGGCGAACCGTGCGGTGGTCTGTGAAGGCCAGATCGACATGATCATGGCGTTCGAGAGCGGGTTCGAGAACGTGGTCGCCCCGCTGGGGACGGCGTTCACGGAGTTCCACGCCCGGATGCTGAAGCGTCATGCGGAGGAGGTGGTGCTCTGTTTTGACTCCGACAATGCTGGGTACAAGGCTGCCGAGCGTGCCTTCCATATCCTGGCACCCACCGGACTGATCGTGAAGGTCGCGCCTCTCCCACAGGGGGAAGACCCGGATTCGCTGATCCGGAAGGAGGGCCCACAGGCATTCCAGGCCAAGTTGGACGATGCCCGGGATTTCTTCGATCACATGATCGACTATGCGTCCTCTACCCGCAACATGGCTGAGACGAGGGAGAAGACGCGCTTTGCGGGAGACATGGCAACCATGATCCAGCTGCTGGACAACAATATTGCCCGGGACGCCGCCATTCAAAAAGTCTGTGTGCGACTCAATATTCTGGAGTCCGATTTTCGCAAGCAGGTGGCCCGACTGGCCAAATCCATCGCCAACCAGCAGCAGCAAAAGGCGGCGGCAGGTAAGAATGGTGGAAATGGGGGCAACGGGCCCGGGCAATCTGGAACTGGAGACCGGCCGGACGAGATGGAGCTGCCGCCTCCTCATCCCCACGCCCGGCAATTGATCCGGCTGGCGGTCACTTCAGCAGAGGTTTTGGAGCTCATTCGCACGCAGACTCAGCTGGAAGTGCTGGCGGCGGTGCCTGGCTGTGAGTTGATGGAACTGGTCTTCAAATCCCAGTCAGACCTTTCCACCTCGGGTGGATTGAGCGCCTTTCTGACCACTCTGACCCCGGCGGAGGAGCGCGCCTTCAGCCGCGTGGTGGCAGAGCCTCCCCAGCGGGTTTCCACCGAGACGGCACTCCAGACTCTGCAGCACATTGAATTTCAGGGGCTGGAGAACATGCACCAGAATGTTCGCACCCGGTTGCGTCAGCCAGGTCTCCCCAAAGAGGAGATCATTCGACTGACGGGTGAGGTCAATCGACTGGCAGAAGAGATCCGCGCCCGGCGTGCTCAACTGCCCAGCAAACAGGATTACTGAGTGAATCGGGCTGATGAATTTTAGATTTGCATGACCCACCAATCTCCAGAAATCCCACCACCCGGACGAAAAGGGTGATTTTCGGGCGAAAATGAACCGTTTCGCCCCTGAGATGGCTAAAGGCTTTCCTCAACTGTACAAAGAGTTCTTGACCGTAGCTCTAGGCTCCAGAAGATTCTTCCGCTTCCGGCTTCATGAGTGCATCTGCAAACCCCCAGCATACGGATTTGAACGAGGGTGCAACATCGGTTCCACCGACCCCGCATCGCCGTCGTCGTGGTCGTCCTCGGAAACATCCGTTGCCGGATGGTTCGACGCCTCCACCTCCGGCCCCCGTTCAGGTCAATGGCAAACGTCGTCGTGGACGTCCACCCAAGTCATCGCGACCGGCCGAACCGCCGCCGCCTCAGCACGACGACATCAACGCCCCGGAGATTCAGGAGAAACTCCGCTATCTGATCCGTCTGGCCAAGGAGCAGGACTACCTGACCTTTGACGACTTCAATGAGAGCCTGCCCAATGGCTTCGTGACCCCTGAGTTGATGGATGAGATCCTCATCCGCCTGCGCAGCTTGGAGATTGAAGTCATCGAACCCACCCAGGTGGATCGCGTGAAAACCAAGCGGACCACCGTCGCGGACGATGAGGATACCGTTGTCGAAGAGCGCGAGGACGGGCAGCTGGACATGCTGGACGACCCTGTGAGGATGTACCTGAAGCAGATGGGCGCGGTGCCTCTGCTCACCAGGGATCAGGAAATTGGCATTTCCAAGCGCATTGAAAAGGCAGAGAGCCATCTACAGGCCTGCCTGCAGAACATTGGCTTCATTGCCACGGAGTACCTGCATTTGGGAGATGCCCTCGCCAGCGGTACCGAGCGCTTCGACAAGCTGGTGCTGGATCGCCAGATCGAAGACCGGGACAGCTACTTCAAGAAGCTGCGCCAGGTCTGTGACCAGGTGCGTGACGACATCACGAAGGCCAACGATCAATACCGCGCCTTGATGACGGCCAGCGCCAAGCAGCGCCAGTCGCTCAAGGATGCGTTCGAGCAGACCAAGTCCAGCCTGATCAAGCTGTGCGCCAAGTTCTACTTCAAGCAGAAGACGAACGAGGACCTTATCGCCGTGCTGCGCCAGCGCCTGACGGAGCTGGACCAGATCGAGATCGAGGCATCCCGCGCAGCGAACAACCCTGACGTGCAAAAGGCGCTGGAGGACTTCGAGCTACATGCCTGGGTCACACCGGAGGAGTACCGTCGTCTGGTGGCAGAGACCATCCAGTGGAGCAAGGAGTCGACCAAGGCCAAGACGGAGATGGTGGAGGCCAACCTGCGCCTCGTGATCTCCATCGCCAAGAAGTACACGAACCGCGGTCTCTCTTTCCTCGACCTCATCCAGGAAGGCAACATGGGCCTCATGCGCGCCGTGGAGAAGTTTGAATACAAGCGTGGGTACAAGTTCAGCACCTACGCCACGTGGTGGATCCGCCAGGCGATCACCCGCAGCATTGCCGACCAGGCGCGGACCATCCGCATCCCGGTCCACATGATCGACACGATCAACAAACTGCTGCGTGTGCAGAAGCAGCTGGTGCAGGAACTTGGGCGTGACCCCACTCCGGACGAGATTGCCGAAGAAATTCACCTTCCGGTGGAACGCGTGAACGCCGTGCTGCGCATGAGCCAGCAGCCTGTGTCCCTGCAGACCAAGGTGGGCGACAGTGACGGCGATACGGAGTTTGGCGACTTCATCGAGGACAACACGAGTGTCAGCCCCATGGAGCTGACGGCAATGAATCTCCTCCGCGACAAACTCAAGGACGTGCTGGACAGCCTCACGGATCGCGAGCGGGCGGTGCTGGAGCAACGGTTTGGCCTGGTGGACGGCAGCGGCCGGACCCTCGAGGAAGTGGGACGTCAGTTCCACGTCACTCGGGAGCGCATCCGGCAGATCGAGGCCAAGGCTCTGCGGAAACTCCGCCATCCCACCCGCATCCGGAAGCTTGGAGGCTTCTTCGGAACGCAGTAAGGGAGGGAGTTTTCAGTTTGAAGAGTTCAGTTTTCAGTTGGGGGACGCGAAAGCGTCCCCTTTCTGTTGTGGTCTCCAAAAAAAGAAAGCCTCCTATTCCGCGGCCCGAGGGCGCGAATCAGGAGGCAGGATTTCAGAACGGTCGTGGTTCTAAGGGCCGACTCAATCCACGTAGGGGGGAGCGGTCGGCGGTGGGGTATTGAATCCGAATTCTTTCCGCAGGCGCGCTGCTTCAGATTCTTCTTTGACCATTTCGTACACTTTGGCAGCGCCGAACAGGAAGAGGGCCGGAGGTGCCAGTGCGGAGACGATCCGGAGATTGGCATTGATGATGGCCCGAAGCGGCAACCGATGCAGGAAGTAGCCAACGGCTACCGCAGTAGCAAGGGAGGCTGCTGGGGAGCGGCGTACCGTCTCCTCGACTTCGGCGTATTGCCGTCGCACCGTGTCTTGGGCTTCATTGAGGAAGCCGGTCACGCCGCGGTCGATGGACTTCAACACGGACTCAGGCTGAAGGGAAGATTGGGGAAGACTCATAGCAGGGATGAGATGGAGTGGAGTGAATCAGACGACTGGGTGCCGGATGAGGGGGCCGAGACTACCAGAACTTGAGATGGCTGGCCGTCCGACGTGCCTGGGAGACGATGTCGTCCACAGCCCGGCGGTTCTGGCGGGTGTTGATCTTGTTGACAGCATGTTGTGCACCTGAGCGGGCCATATCATACTGATCGTGCAGCTTTTCCGCAATGGGGGCCAAGGCGGCGAAAACGGCACCTCGGGCGGTATTGACTGGATCTTCGGCAAAGCGCTGGCGGAAGGTGCGCTCCTCCTCCTTACGGCTGATGAGGATTCCCACCACGATGCCTACGGCCAAGGCACCCAAGAGAGCGGGGATGGGATTCTCCTTCACGTAGTTGCCGCTCTGTGTCAGGGCTTCATTTGTCTTGTCCTTGGCGGTGTGCAGGGCTTTTTGGGTTTGATCGCGGGCGACCCCGTAGGCCTCCGTCGCTCGATCACGCGCCACATGCATGGCCTCGTTGGTTTTTTCCCGCGCGGTGGCCAGAGCCGCTCCTGCCCGGTCCCGGGCGGTGGCGATGGCCTCGCGAGTGGCAGCAGAAGCCTGCTGGGCGATTTCCCCGGCTTTCTCCGGGAGTTGATTGAGGGGAGATGGATGTTCGTCGTTCATAACCCAGTATCGCGTGCCGCCGTGTGACTGGTCCTTTCCGGATGGCGGTACCAGGCCCTGGCCGTAATACCAGAGGTTCAATCTAATCTGAAAGAAATGGGGCGGGATCTTGGAAGATCCCGCCCCGGATGCCGGAAGGTGACCTGAAGAGCGCCGGGTGACTATTGTGCCGGTGGTGTAACTTCTCGAACCTGGGCACCGTTGGACTCGGTGAGCACCAGGATGGAGAGTTTCTCCACGGCATTCAGTTCGGTGGGCTTCAGCATCTGGTGATCCAGTCCATTGCCGGAAGCTCCGGCGGGACGGGGAAGGGGCACGGGCGGCGGTACGGGCTGGCCTTCGCTGGTGCCGTTCAGGCTCGCGTAGTCGAATCTGCCGCGCAGGTCGGTATAGCCGTCTTTGAAGAACCGCACCGTGCCGTTCCGGAGTCGGGCATACACTTTCACATAGCCCTTGGCGATAGGTTTGTCCGTGCCGTTGTCGCGTACCTCAAGCCGCCCGTAATTCTCTGTTACGGCAAGCTTGAGGGTGTTGGCGTGGTAGGCCTGGGTCTTGCGCTGCCCGGCACCCAGTATCTCCACCAGGAGGTTCGCACGCGAGTAGGCCTCCGGCAGCGGGATGCTCAGGGTGTCCTTGCCTTGAGGCAATGTCACGCTGACGGTCTGGTTCGGTTTGATCACGCTGAACCGGCTGGCATCCTCGCTCACGAAGGGGTTGCTGCTGAAACTGAACTCGGGATCGGTCAGGTAGTAGTTCACCGTCACTTGAGGCAGATTCCGCCAGTTGAGCGCGATGGCACGGTTTTCAACCTTGAACTCGAAGGTGGGTTCGGTGGCGGAGAGTTCGCCCTGCTGGCGTTCACGATCCGGTTGAGCGGGTGAGCCTTCAGGAGAGGTCGCGGGGGCTTTGCCATCGGTTTCATCCACTTGGGACAGCACCTCTCCAAAGAGTTGCTTCCACCGGGGTACGGGATAGTCCCGGTAAGTGGTGGCCACGGTGCGTGCAGTGGCCGTATCGCCTTCATAAAAGGCAGCCTGGCAGCGCAGGTAGTCGTGTTGAATGCGCGTGGTCAGATCCTGGGCGGGGATGGCCTTGAGTCTTCCCAGTGCCTCCTCCACCCGGTCCTGAAGGAAGAGGTAATAAGCCACGGCCAGATTGTCCGTACTCCCAAGTGTGGGTTTGAAGGACAGAGTGGCCAGAAGACTCTGGTACTGCGCCAGCACTTCCTGGTTGGCGATCCGCCATTCCCTGCCCAGCCGGTGGGCTCTCTGGTTGATCAGCGGGCTGTACTCCAGGTGTTCGTAGAGATCGAATTCCAGAGGTTCAAACTTCACGAGAGGGGAGTCCAGAACCGGTCCGAACTCTTCTGAATACTGGTGCTTGAGCCACTCTCCGAGGGTGACCTTGTCATTGTGATACACAGCGTAGCTGGTCAGGGTGTCATCCCAGACATGGCGTTCCGCCAGCACCTTAATGATCTGACGATAGAAGTCGGGGCTTTGACGGCAGCGCCAGGCGATGCGGCCGAGGTCCGTACGCTGGATGTTGTTCTGTTCCAGATAGGCAAACACCTCCGCCTCCGTGGCATACTGGGAGACATAGTCCCAGGACGCCTTGTCCACGCCGGACAGTTGGTTGACGACGTTGAAGGCAAAGACCGGGGCCTTGCCGGCCTCCTTGCCTCCCGTCGCCACATGCACAGGGTAGTGGGCGAATTTCCCGCCCGCCTTGGCAGGTGTTCCTGGGAAGTAGAAGTAGTACTCCCGCGTGGTGGTGGTGTAAGGCTCCAGCGGCAGGCGCAGTGACTGCGTGGCCTTGCTCCCGCGAACCGGCAGGGCACCCTGGGGGATCTGCAGCAGAATCTCCGCCTTGATCCGGGTGCTGGTGGCATTGGTCACCACGATGTTGGCTCCATAAACCGTGCCGGTCAGGAACTCATCCGTGACATTCTTCTGGAACGCTTCATTGCCTTCCTGGCGGAAGCGGTCATCGGCGCGGAAGAACGACTGTGAGACCAACAGTTGGCCGGCCGCCTGGTCGTTGGCAGCGGGTGCGGGGCGGATCTGCTTGTGAAACACCAGCACCGGGGCTCCGGCGGTGAGTTCAAAGCGGCGGCCTTCCGTTTTCGTCGCATGCTGGGGGGCTTCAAAGGGCAGGTCCAGCACTGCGAGAGCCAGGAGGATCTCAGTGAAGCTGTGGCTGGCCTCTGCAACGTGTGGAGAGACGAAGGGGCCTTTGGACCCTTCTGCAATCCAGGCCGCAAAGTCCCGCCAAAAGGCATTTACCGTGATCAGGCTGGCGTTTTGATCAACCTGGCGGAGTTTGTAGTAGTTGTTCTCCGCCCACTCTCTGGCAGGTCCTAGTTCGCGGAAATAGGACCGCACCAGCTGGCGGGCCTCTACTTGCAGGGCGACTCCGGCATAGGCGTACTGGCCGTCGAAGTCTGCCGTCAGTTCCATGGGCTTGCCTTGGGCGACCTTCATTTCGCGGCCTGCCTGCTCCTTTTGTTTCTCTGCCACATCGCCCAGTGCCAGCTCTTCACCGGCAGAGTCTTTCTTGCCTGCTACGGAGAGGCCGCGTGCCGCAGGCCGGCTGATGGGCGGCGTGGAGGGGTCCGCTATGCCGGAGAGACGTCCAGTACCACTGCTGAACATATCGGCGGGGGCGGCTGCAGCTGCGGTAGTTGGGGTCGGGGCCGGTGCGGGGGCCTCTACTGCAAGAGGGATGGACTTGCTGGATTCGGTGTCAGCCCACAAGGACTTGTCAGTGCCATCAAGTGAGCGTCCTCTTAGGGCCGTCTCGAAGTACCTGTCCTGTCCTTCAGGATCAAGGGGGAGCAGTTCCCAGGACTCCCGCAGATGGCGGGCGGCCCGGGATGCCTCTCCTGGAAGCCGTTGGGCCAGCAGAGCGCGCTCCACCACGTTGAGCCGGGCGTAGTGCCAGGGTTCGAGGTAGCGATCCAGCCTGGCGTCGAGAAGGAACTCATCCATGAAGGTCTTGTCCTTCTTGTTGGCAAGGTAGGGCTTGACCACGTTGGTGAAGAATACCGGATCCTTCTTTGCCAGGAACAGGTGCAGTTCATGGCTGGCGTACTCACCATACTTGGCGCGCTTTTCTGCGTCGCTGTACTTGGGCCACTGCAGGATCCAGGCAAATTCTGCCACATGCGGATCGGTGTTGAGCGTCTTGAGCAGTGAGTACACGCCGCCCAGGGTGTCGTAGCTTTCGACCTCACTGGTGAGGATGTCATCTAGAACGAGGGTCTGGCCTTTTTGCAGGACAGAGGTCTCTTTGGTTTCCGTGAAGGGGCTCGCGGGATCGAGGTTGCGAGTGAGCCGTTCGTCACGGAACTGCGTGGCGGCGGCGGAGAGGGAGAGCTTATGCCAGACGGCGTGCTCCAGATCTTCCGCATAGATTTGCACATCCTGGCGGTCGCCCAGATCTTTTCTGGGGATGCGGACCACGCCCGCTTTGTCGGGCACGAGGTTGTAGTGGGTGGGGGCGGTCAGGGCCAGGAAGTCCAGGTTGCCATCCTGGGTGACGGGCAGGGCTCCCCGGCCACCTCCAGGAGCGCTTTCCGCGCGAGCCTTGCGCAACGCGCCATCACGCCCGCCGAGCGTGGAGCTGGCAGCCTGGCCCGTGGCCATCTCAAGCTCAGTCAGGCTGGTTTCACGTGTTTCCCAAGGGTTCAGCAGCAGTCCAGGACGGGTCAGCATGCTGCCGGGGTAGGTCTTGGCCCGGCGGCGCTCCAGGATGTAGCGGTACTCGTCCCCGATTTCGCGTCCAGCGGCATACAATGCAGGAAGCCGCGGCGGCGAGGTGATGGAAGCTCCGAAGCGGGGAAAGGAGCCCAGGCTGTTGAAGATGGAGGAGGGCTCCTCGAACCGGGTGGCGGTCACGTGAACCCTGGTGAAGGGGTTGATGTTGGCCAGTTTCACCGTCACGAAGTCTGCCTCTGTAGCGATGCCGGTGATCTGCAACATCTTGCTGCCCTTGAGCTCCAGTTGACGGTGCTTGCCCAGCAGCCATCCGGCCACCGTCTTGCCAGCGGAGATGCGCAGGTCCATGTTGACCGGTAGCTGTCCACGGAGCTGCAGGGAGTAGTCTCCAGGAGTCAATCCCTCCACCACGACAAAGCCATCGCGCACGACGGCAATGGCACTGCGGTCCGCGACAAAAGTGCCTGATCTTGTTTCCAGAAGAGACAGTTTTCCATCGGCTCCTGTAAAGCCAGCAGGCGCGGGAATGCGCAATGTCTCGCCCTGGGCGGCTTGAATGAGGGACGGCCAGGTGCGTTGATACGGTTGGTTCTGCCAACCCACACTCTGTCCGTCCGGGCAGCGGGCAGAGATCGCCCCTACATCGGGAAGGATTCCCAGGTCGATGCGACCTTTTTCATCTGTGCGGAGCGCCAGCTCGATCGCTTGGGAGAAGTCGGGATGAGTGAAGGTGAATCCCACCTGGCGGTCGGCCACAGGTTCTCCATTCTTGCCCAGAAGTTCGAAGAAATGACGGCCTTCAATCGCCGAGAACCGACCGGCAAAGACGGCATCCGTCTTGTCGAGCGTGTTGAGCTGCCAGGTGTGTGAAGCGGTCACTGGACGCTTTTCACCTCCTTGTGTGAAGAGCTCGACCTTGGCGCTGAAGGTGGCACTGACTTGCGCCAGCCGGTTGGGGACCGTGAAGCTGTGGGTGAGCACACTCGTGGCATTCAGCTTCAGATCCTTCACCTCGCGCGTGGTGCTGATGCCGTCCAGCGTTGTCGTCGTCAGAGTCAGCTTGGGTTCCAGCAAGGCTGCCGGTGAGACGTGGGTGCCGCCGAGCATGAGGGAGGGGCGAACTGCGAGAGCTGCCTCTCTGCCTGCCAGGAGCTGTTCCCGGGTAAGATGAAACTGCGCTGAGAACTGGGGCTCTTCCGCGTGATGTTCGAACTTGGCAAGGGAGGCAAAGGTGCCTTGGGCATCCGCAAGGATGACGGGTTTGATTCCTGGCTTGGCGGTGAAGGGGGCAAGAATGGCGCCGCCGAGTTTCTCCTGGGAGGTGAGCTTGCGTCCGTCCAGCCAGGCGACAGCATCCGGCACGGGGGCGCCCTTCTCGTCCAGGACGACCAGATAGTCGCCGCCCGGGCCGGGGCGCTGCAGCACCTGCCATTGTCCCACCCGCACCAGGGCGCGGCTGCTCCGGCCGCCACCGATGAACTCAATCACCCAGGCGCCGCGTTTTCCCTTGAGCTCAGGGAAGGTGAAGGTCTCCCGTTTGCGGAGGAAGGGGCCATTCTGATAGTTGCGGGAGGTTTCCTTGTTGGCCACCAGGCCGTCGAGATTGAGATCCGTGTTGAGCTGGCGGTTCTGGGAGAGGAAATAATTCAGCTGGTTGATCTCGTAGATCTTCACGATCAGGCCTGGCGTGTTCTTCAGCAGAACGTCAAACTGGATGTCGTCCCCGGGCTGGAAGAGCCGGGCGTTGGTGGCGGGGAACTCAATGTCCACACGATCCTTCAGCTCCTGATAGGCGGTGGGCGTGAGCAGGGCAGCCCAACGCTCCGGGTTGCCATGACCAGCCAGAATCATGGCTTCTGCATAGAGCGGCTTGAGCCAGGACTCACGGACATACTGGGTCCAGGGGGCTAGCGTCGTCTCGACATCATCCGCAGCCTGGCCGGCACGGGTGAAGAGTTGCAGGAAATAGTCACGGACCAGGCTCTCGTCCCCACGTGGTGGCGGACTGTCCAGCAGAGGCTCGCTCAGGTCCGCGTTCAGGTTGTTGAGCTGGTTTGAGGCAGGTACCTGCTCCAGCAATCGTGGGCTTACATAAGGGGCCTGACGGGGAAGTTTGAGATATTGCAGGAAGCGCTCCTGATCGTAGATGCCTTTGGCGCGGTCGTGTTCCAGGCGGTGAAACAAGATGCGAGCCTTGAGGGTATTGAACGCGGGGGGCAGGGTGGTGGCATAGGCCCAGGTGCGGTCGAGCCAGGCTTCCCGTTCGGCGTCGTCATCGTCGAGGTTGACATCGGCGGAGGGTGCCAGCTTCCGCATACGCTGGTGGACGAACCGCGTGTTGTTGCCGAGTTCCGGCATCAGCTTCACCAGCGCATCGAGTTGCGCCAGGGTCAGCGCCCGGTGAATGCCCAACGAACCAAAGCCACCGGAATCGCGGCTGCTCAGGTCGGCATGGATGACCTCGACCAGGCCGGGCAGATCGGGACGCAGAAGGCGACCCAGCGCGGTGCGCCGTTGTGCAGGGGTGAGGGCGGCTTTGTTCCTGATCAGACTTTCAATCGCCGGAACTCCGAATCCTTCGAGATTGGGGCTTTGATCCAGGGCGTTCTTTTCAAAGACCGACCGCGTTACCCGGGCCGGGTCCAGAGTGCTCGGCAGGTCGGGCTTTTTGTCACGGGCCTCCTGGGTTTGTTGGAACTGAAGGCCGAACTTGTTCTTCAGAAAGGTCAGCGTTTGCTGCGGATTGGCTTCGTAGCTCAGAAGCGCTTCCCTGTTCTCGATGACTCGGCGCGGTTCTGAGTCGTCCCGGAATCGCTTGCGCCATTCCGCCATGATGTCGGCCAGGCGGGTCGCGTTCCGGGTGTTCTGATAATGGAGGGCGTGGTAGAAGTAGTAGTCCTCCGATCCTGGGACCAGTTCATTCAGGACTTTCTCGCGATCTGGAGCGAGGGCGAATTTTTCAACAAAGCCGATCTCGTTGCCGCTCTCAGCCGCAAGGGGCGAAGAGGCGAGGATCGAAAGAGACAGGGCGAGGACGAGTGGGGGAAGCGATGTCGTGCTCATGGGAATGTGAATGGCGCTTCTGCATGACGCAGGCGGCGGCTGATTATGAATTAATCCTGGAAAAAAGAGAACTCTCTGGTGGTGACGAGATCTCCCCGCCGCCGATGGATGTCGGTCTGACATGGGCTTGAGACACGCGGGAGTGAAATTTCCTGTTTTGGCGAAGCTCTTCGACAGGCTTGCTTTGGCCGCGTGATGAGATAGTCTCGCCCCTTATGGCAAAAGCAGCGCTAGGCAAAGGCCTCGGAGCCTTGATTGGAAAAGCGGGGACTCCTCCTCCCGCGGGGAATAGCATGCCCTTCACCCCCCAGCCCGCGCCAGGCGAGACGGTACGCAAGGTCCCGCTGGATGAGGTGGTGCCCAGCCCTTTGCAGCCCCGAAAGGAGTTTGCCCCGGAGCAATTGCATGAGCTGATGGATTCCATCCGTGAGCACGGGATCATCCAGCCGCTGATCGTGCGACTGGTGGCCAACAAGTTTGAGCTCATTGCGGGTGAGCGTCGCTGGCGAGCCAGCCGCGAGCTGGGGCTGAGTGAAGTGCCAGTCATCGTTCGCACTGCCTCTGACAAGGATGTGCTGGAGATGGCGCTGATTGAAAACCTTCAGCGTGAGAATCTCAATCCGGTGGAGGAAGCACAGGCCTACGTGCGCCTGAGCAAGGAGTTCAACCTGCGTCAGGAAGACATCGCGCAACGAGTGGGCAAAAATCGCGCCACCGTGGCCAATGCGATCCGCCTGTTGGAACTGCCCGCCGCTTCGCTGCAACAGTTGCGCGAAGGCCGCCTGACCCCTGGGCATGCCAAGGTCGTGCTGGGACTCAAGTCCTCAGACGACATGGAAGCGGCTTGCGCGATGGTTCTGGAAAAAGGTCTCAGTGTGCGCGCCACCGAGAAACTGGTGGATAGCATTCTGAATCCGCCCGTTCCCAAGGCCAAACCTGCTTCCCCGGACGCGGAACTCAAAATTGCCCTGCAAGCCGTGGAGCAGCGCCTCACCCGGCACTTTTCCACCTCCGCGAGCGTGCATCATGGGGAGAAGAAAGGCCGCCTTGAGCTGGACTACTATGGGGTGGAGGATCTCAACCGCCTGCTGGCCCTGATGGGTGTGGAGGAAGCGGATTTCGAAGGCTGATCCAAAACGATGCGTAAGGTCCTGATCTGGCTGCGTCAGCGGCGCGCGATGGTGAGTCCAGTACTGGTTGCTGGCTTGATGCTGGTTACCGCCATGGTGGCAGGCTGCCGTGCCCAAGGGCAGACGCACCCGGACGACGCGGAGGTGCGGAAGTTTCTCGAACGGTACTTCTCCACCTGGTCTGCCCGCGACATGGAGGGCTACGGTTCATGCTTCCATCCCCAGGCGAGAGTTTTCACCTTGGACGGACCCAACTCGGTGGTCAGTCAGGGGCTCACCGATTTCCTCCATGGTCAGAAGCTGGCACACCAGCTTTCCAGCACACCGATGACGGAGAAGCCGGTGACCATGACCATTCAGGGGGACGCCCAAGGTGTGCAAGCCTATGTGACCTGGGTGCTGACGAAGGGAAGCAAGGAGGAGCGAGGCTCTGACCTCTTCACCCTGAAGAAAGAGCCTACGGGCGGCTGGAAGATCGTAAGCCTCGTCTTCTACGGCAAGTAGCGCGTCTGCTGGATGCTTTTCCCTTTGGACGGGAGGCAACTTCAATTTGCGATGGGAGCAGACCCCGCTTTGGTGGAGCGCCCGCCCATACGGGCATTTGGTGCTTCAGTTTCCCTTTCTCACCCCCTTCTTCATGGCAATCCCTTCTGCTCCTTCTACGAAAAGCGGTTCTACCAAGGCTGATGCGGCCACAGCGGCGGCGGTAGCCAGCCATTCCCGTGCCACGCGCTGGCTGCTCGGGCTGATCTGTTTCTTCTCGGGAGCCTCCATCATGGTCATCGAGATTGCTGCCAACCGGCTGCTGGCTCCCAGTTTTGGCAACAGCATCTACACGTGGACGGCGCTGATCGGGGTGGTGCTCGTGGCTCTCAGTGTGGGCGGCTATCTGGGGGGCTACCTTTCCGACAAGTTCTCACGGCTTGATCTCCTGGGCGCTCTGCTCGCGGGAGCGGCCATCCTGACCATGTTCATCCCGGCGCTCAGCAGCGTGCTCAGCCCTTCTCTGTCCAAAGGGGGGCTCATTGCCGGCCCCGTGTTTATCTCTCTCTTCCTGTTCGCCATTCCCGGTATCCTGCTGGGGGCGGTATCACCCGCCAGCGTCCGGTTCTACAGCATGGCGGCCAAGGATGAGCACGTGGGAGTGGCTGCTGGCGTGATCAGCATGCTGGGTTCCTTGGGCAGTTTCGTCGGCACCTTCCTTTCGGGCTTCTTTCTTCTGTCGGCCTTTGGGGTGAAGTCCATTTTCCTGGGCTCCGGTGTCGTGCTGCTCCTGCTGGCCCTTCTGGCGTTCTGGATGGCTCGCAAGTCCGTGAAGGTACAACTCTCCACGGTGGCGGTCACCGTTTTGGCCGCGTTGGTAAGTTCCACGGCTGAGGGCACCGCGACGGAACCCGGCATGACGACATTGCACCGGGCCAGTTCCTTCTACCACCAGATCGAGGTCGTGGAACGCGATGGGGCAGGCTCCAAGGAGCGTTTCCTCAAACTGGACTCCACCATGGAAGGTGGCATGCGGATGAAAGACGGCGGTTTGGTGCTGGAGTACCAGAAGTTCTGGCGTCTGGCCCAACTGAACGAGAGTCTTCCTCTCAAGCGCTCGTTGTTTATTGGCGCTGGCGCTTTCGGCATGCCGGAGGAGTTGTCTCGCCTTGTGCCAGGCTCGCATGTGGATGTGGCCGAAATCGATCCCGCGGTCATCCAGACCGGGCGTCAGTTTTTCAAACTCGATGAGCATCCCACGGTGCAGGCCCATGCCACCGACGCCCGCCGATTCCTCAAGGATAGCGAAGGCGGATACGATCTCATCTTTGGTGACGCTTACAACGGCGTGCGCCACATCCCGGCCCATCTGGTGACGCAGGAGTTCTTTGCCGAAATCAAGAGCCGCCTCAGCCCCAAAGGGGTGTTCATGATGAACGTGATTTCCGCCGTGGAGGGAGATCGTGCCGAGCTTCTGGAGTACATTCTGACCACCGTGCGTAGCGTCTTCCCCCATGTGGAAGTGTTTGCCGTCGGAGGTGCCCGGGTGCATTCCCAGAACGTCGTCCTTCTTGCCTCACAGGAGAGCTGGAAGCCATGGATCGAGGATGGGATTCACTTGCCTGGCTCCTGGCAGTACCCGCTCCTCGCCCGCCGCATCCCTCAAAATCAACTGCCTGTGGGAGGCGAGGACAAGCTGATGACCGACGATTGGAACCCTGTGGATGCCATCATCGCCCGGCAATTGTTGAAGTGATAAAGGTGGTGAGAGTGTGAATTAACCACAGAGGCACAGAGAACACAGAGGAATGAGCTGAGTGGGGTCTCTTTGTTAAATGCTTCGTTATCAATGCTTTGCGGAACCTGCGATTCTGTAAATTCTGTCTGAAAAAAGTCCTCTGTGCCTCTTTAGTAATCCGAGGTCACATAATTTCCCTCTGGCCTGCACTTTTTTTGAAAGAGGTGATTTTGCCTCGCCGTAATTCCGCATTCCTTCGACAAGCTAAGAAATGCCGTGAATTGTTCCTCACTTTACATGGCACGCGGTTGGCTCCCATGATGCGCGATGCCAACCTCAAAAGCTCTTTCATGCCGCGTCTTGGGTGGTCTGCTGGCGGCGACCATGGGAACTGCGGGCGTCTTGCAGGCGGCGGATGCGATCCCTGAGGAACTGTTGTCCATTGGTCGTGCCGAACGACCGGATTCGCTGGGGCCGGGAGAAAATCCGGTCAATCCCAACGGCGGTGTTGTTGCGCCTGGCGCGAGCATGAGCCCGAATGGGACCCAAACGAGCGTGCCCACGGAGGAGGCGATGGCGGTGTATGCTTTGCAGCGTCTGCACGTGACCCACAAGTTTGACTGTCCTGTGGCCATGGCCGTGCTGCCATGTGACTCCCCACGGGAGGTTGTGATGCAGCAGCGTGGGGAAGTATGGGTGTTGCCCAAGAATGATGTGGTGGGGGAACCCCAGTTGTTCCTCGATTTTCGTGAGCAACTGAAAGGCGCATTCCTCTTCGAAGAAGGCTTCCATGGGCTGGTCTTTCATCCAAAGTATGCCACCAACGGAAAGTTCTACATTTCCTATTCCACCACTGAGCCTCGTCGGACGGTGATCAGCGAGATGGAGTGTCTCCCGGGCCAACCCTTGAAGGCGGATCCCGCATCGGAGCGCGTGCTGTTGGAACTGCCTCATCCCATGGCGAACCATTTTGCTGGCGGGCTGGCTTTCGGTCCCGATGGCATGTTGTACGTCGCGATTGGCGATGGCGGGCTGCGCGACGATCCCTACCGCCTCGCGCAGAATCCATTTGTCCTCTACGGGAAGATGCTGCGGCTCGATGTGGATGAGCGGACCGGAAATCTCCCGTACGGCATTCCCAAGGACAATCCCTTTGTGGACAAGCAGGAAGTGCGTCCGGAGATTTGGGCGCTGGGTCTCCGCAATCCATGGGGCTTCAGCTTTGATGCGGATGGGGGAGAGCTATGGCTCGCCGATGTGGGCCAGGACATCTGGGAGGAGATCAACCTCATCAAGAAAGGTGCGAACTATGGATGGAGCGACCACGACGGTCCTCGCGCAAGCACCTTTCATCTACAGCCCTTCCTTCCTGATCTGAAATACGAAGAGCCGGTGTTCGCCTACACGCATGCTGAAGGCATCAGCGTGACGGGCGGCTTCATGTATCGCGGCCAGCGTCTGCCGCAGCTTCAGGGCTGTTACATCTATGCTGACTGGGGCAGCGGTGTGGTCTGGGCCCTGCGCTATGAGCCGGACTCGAAAAAGGTAAAGGAGCGGCTCGTGCTCTTCCGCCGTCCTGATGACAAAGAGCGCCCGTTCAATCCGACCATGATTGCGCCTGATGCGGCCGGTGAAGTGGTGATCATGTCGCAGGAAGGCTCGCTTTACACCCTGATGCCTGCCGGTTAGCCGGGGCTTTGAAAGCAGTCCAGAGCGTTAGTTCGTCAGTCGTGTCATCCCTGTCTCCCAACGGACGAGCCAAAGCTCTGGACTGCCTTGTTCTGCCTAGAACCTCGGGGGCACCTCCCTTGCCCCTCTCATTATTTTCCGTCCAACAACCTGCCCAGGCCGCCGAGCACGGAGCCTTCGCCGGTGGAGGTTCCGCCAGCGCTGGGGGCATTTGCCAGGATGCGGTCGGCGAGACGGGAGAAGGGCAGGCTTTGCAGCCACACCGTGCCGTGACCGCTCAGGGTTGCTAGAAACAATCCTTCACCGCCGAACACCATGCTCTTGAGGTTGCCGGCGCGTTGGATGTCGTAGTTGATGCCGCTGGTCATGGCCACGAGGCAGCCGGTGTCCACGCGCAGTGTTCCACCACGCAGCTCCTTTTTCACAATGGTGCCGCCGGCGTGCACAAAGACCCGTCCGTCACCGCGCAGACGCTGGAGGATGAAGCCTTCGCCGCCAAAGAATCCCGTGCCAAGTTTGCGGTTGAAGGCGATGCCCACCTCCGTGCCCAGAGCTGCGCAGAGGAAGGCGTCCTTCTCACAAATGATCTCCCCGCCGAACTCGGAGGGCCGCATAGGGATGATTTTGCCGGGGTAGGGGGCGGCGAATGCCACGCGCCGCTTGCCGCTGCTGCCGCGATGGGTGAAGTGGGTCATGAAGAGCGATTCCCCGGTGAGCATGCGTTTGCCGACGTTCTTGAGCGCGCTCATGAAGCCTCCGCCGGGCTGGGAGCCATCGCCCATGCGAGTCTCGAAATGGATGTCATCCTCCATGTAGTTCATGCCGCCTGCTTCTGCGATGACGGTTTCTCCGGGATCGAGTTCGATCTCCACGATCTGCAAGTCGTCGCCGATGATTTCGTACTCGATTTCATGGGAGCGTTGTTGGTTGAAACCCTGTGGGACCGGGGGCGGTCCGCCGAATCCTCCGCCAGCCGGTGACGGGGGTGGTGACGGGGGTGGTGACGATTGGAAGAGCGCAGGAAGCACTTCGCTGGCCGGAGTCCAGGGGCCCATGCCGGGCGTCCATACGAGGGTGGTCGGGCTCAGTTCGCCCCGTTGCACGAGGGCTGGCAGTTCCGTCTGGACTGTCTGGACTTGCTGGTTTTGTTTGCCGAGGTAATACCATTTGCTCATAGCAGAATCTGAAGGTGTTTTTTAGAGGTTCGGTCGCATGTCATGATGGGGGTGTTGATACACTTTCATGACGCGACCATAGACAGGCTCTTCACCCACGGGTTCAAATCCGAGCTTCTCGAGCACCCGTTGAGAGCGCGAATGCTCGGGCAGCACGATGCCATAGAGTGGCTTGCCCGGAAGCATCTGTGCATACTGCTCCATCCAGGCCTGTCCCATTTCACAGGCATAACCCTTGCCCCAGTGCTGGCGGGCAAATCGAAAACCCAGTTCCACCCTTGGATCGTTGGGCAGGGTGTAGAGGCCACCATCCCCCAGCAGTTCACCCGTCGCGCGATCTGTCACCAGCCACTTCGTGAAGCCATGAGTGAGACCATGCTGCAGGTACCGCGTGATGCGCTGGCGGGTGTCGTCCAGCGTGGCATCCGGACCTCCGGGAATGTGGTGCATCACTTCCGGATCTGAGAACCACTCATGGGCTACAGGGGCATCCTCCAGAGTGAAAGGACGGAGCCGCAGACGCTCCGTGAGGATGGGATCACTGAGGGGAGCGGGTGATTCAGACATGGCGAGCGCAAGGTGCGGGGTGGGGGCATCACGCTCGCCCTCCGTCTCGGGGAGTCAAGCCGGGGCAAGCACTAGGACTGCGGGCTTCATCATGGGTTCCCAAGCTGCTGATGCACGCGTATAGTGCCTGAGGCTTGCACTGAAGGGCAAATGGGTTCACCACCATGCACTCCGGCCGGGCCTGGCACTGTTCCATGATTCATGAATCAACCGATCACGATTCCCTCTACCGGCAGGTGTGCCAGAAGGTGGAGGGGCTCATCCGTGGCGGCACGTGGCGGCCGGGGGACCGTATACCTTCCGTGCGGCAGGCCAGCCGTCAACACGGGGTGAGCATCACCACGGTGCTCCAGGCCTATCTGGCGTTGGAGGATCAGGGGCTTATCGAGGCGCGGCCCAAGTCCGGGTTCTTCGTGCGTCCCCAGCTCTTGAAGCCCGTGGCGGAACCGAAAGTTTCCCGCCCCCGCAGCGCGGTGACCGCGGTCACCGTCGGAGGTTTGCAATCGCGACTTTTTGAGGCCAGCCGGATTCCGGGTATTGTCCCGCTTGGGGGCGCCGCGCCGGGCGCTGAACTGCTGCCGGTAGAGAAGCTCAACCGCATCCTGGCAGGTGTGGCCCGGCGCCATGGACGCAGCGCGGTCTCTTACGACGTTCCACCCGGCTCCGCCGCCTTGCGCCGGGAGATTGCCCGGCGCTCCGTGGATGCAGGAGCCAACCTCGCGCCGGATGAAATCATCACCACCTCTGGCGGTACCGAGGCGCTCATGCTGGCCCTGCGCGCGGTCACGAAGCCCGGCGATATCGTCGCGGTGGAGTTGCCAGCCTATTTCGGAGTCTTGCATGCACTGGAGGTGCTCCAACTCAAGGTGGTGGGCATTCCCATGCACCCGCGCACCGGCATGGATCTGGATGCGCTGGAAAAGGTGCTGAAAACCAAATCTGTAGCCGCCTGTGTGGCCGTGCCCAATTTCAGCAATCCTCTGGGGTCCTTGATGCCAGACAGCCACAAGGAGAGATTGGTGGAGCTTCTGGCGGCGCGCGAGGTGCCGCTCATTGAAGACGACATCTTTGGCGAGCTGTACTTTGGCGAGCATCGCCCCCGCACCGCACTTTCCTATGACCGCAAAGGGCTGGTGATCCTCTGCAGTTCCTTCTCCAAGACGCTGGCGCCCGGGTATCGCGTGGGCTGGATCGTGCCGGGTCGCTTTTACAAGGAGATCCAGGCCCTCAAGCTCACCAGCACTTTGGCGACGGCCACCCTGCCGGAGCTCGCCGTGGCGGAGTTCCTGGCCAACGGCGGGTACGACCACTACCTGCGGTCCATCCGCCGCACCTATGCTGACAACATAGATCGTTTTCGTCAGGCGGTGGCAGCTTCGTTTCCCGGCCCCGTCACCATCACCCAGCCCCAGGGCGGGTTTGTCCTGTGGGTCGAGCTGCCCAAAGGGGTGGACGCCCTGCGGCTCGATGATGCCGCTCTGGAGCAGAAGATCAGCATCGCCCCCGGCCCGATGTTCTCTCCCAAGCAGGAGTTCGGGAACTTCATCCGCCTCTCCTGTGCGCATGTCTGGAATGCCCGGATGGAACGGGCCATTGGCACGTTGGGCCGACTCGCCGCGCAACAGCCCAGAACGGCCTGAAACTGGCCATCTTTCAAGCAGGAGGGATTCACTTGCACCTGCCTTGACAACCGTGGCGGTCGGTGGTGGTCTGGGCGTCCATGAAAACTTCGCACCGTTATTTCTCCCTCCTCGCGGCGGGCTCGATGGCTGTCATGTGCAGCCTCTTTGCTGCCAACCCCATCCCACAAGACGTCAAGCAGGGCGGCTTCGCCATCGGACCCCAGGCCTACAGCTTCAACCGCTTCACCGCGTTCGAGGCGATTGAAAAGGCCGAGAAGGCCGGTGCCACCGTCATCGAATTCTATCCTGGCCAGAAGCTCAGCCCTGAGGCACCGGATCGCAAGCTGCATCACACCATGAATGATGCGGACTTCAAGGCGCTCCAGGAGAAGCTGGCCAAGCACAAGATCAAAGCCGTGAACTACGGCGTGGTCGGCGGCAAGGATGAAGCGGAGTGGCGCCAGATCTTCGAGTTCGCCAAAAAACTCGGCCTCTACGCCATCACCACCGAAGACGTGAAGAACATCGACGCGATCGAGAAGTGCGTGAAGGAGTTCGACATCAAGGTGGGCTATCATGAGCACGCCAAGCGCCCGCTTGACCGCAGCTACCAGCTCTGGGACCCCAACTATGTGCGTGACCTTGTGAAGGATCGCGATCCTCGCATTGGCGCCTGCGCCGACACCGGCCACTGGGCGACCAGCGGCCTCCAGCCCATCGAGTGTCTCAAGATCCTCAAAGGCCGTATCATCAGCAGCCACCTGAAGGATCGCAAAGAAATCGGCAAACAAGGCCCTGACCAGATCTACGGCACCGGCGTGAGCGATGTGGCAGGCTGCCTGGCCGAACTCAAGGCTCAAGGCTTCGACGGCAACATCTCTGTGGAATACGAAAACAAGTGGGAAGACAACGTTCCTGACATCAAGCAGTGCATTGATTTCGTGAAGGCCTGGGGAGAGAAGAATGCGGCCAAGTGATTTGGTGACCGGTAACCCGGTGACTCAGTAATTCGGTAATTCAGTAAACCGGTCGTTTCCGCAAGGGAGCGGCCGGTTTTTTTGTGGAGGCGATGGGGGGGAGTTCTTGGAGATAACTGAAAATAGACCAGATCCCGCATGTGGGATCGGAATTGGGAGGCATGGGTGGTGCGACTGAAGCACCAAAGTGCCTGACTACTTTGCTTCGCTCCTGACGGGGCTGTAGGGCGAGCGCTCCGCTTCCCACGAGTGGCTGCTGAGTTGGCAACTGGGGCGGCGGCGTGTGGTGCTGCGGTGCCCATGGTGCCGTGTTTGTCCCAGGTGGCGGGGTGCCTGAGAGCGTGGAATATCCGCGTTTACCCGTGAAGATTGTGGCGGGGAGGGGGAGGGCCAGTTGGTCAGTGAACACGTAGCGGAGATTGGTAATCTGCTGTGCCGCCGATTGGCAATCGGCATCAGGTCATTGGGGACAGCTATGCCGTGGGAGAGGTGGGCGGCGCGACTGACAAGCTAAAGCTTCGTGCTACTTTGCCATTGCCGTATCGAAAAAAGCCTGGTGAACTGGCGGTAGTCACCTTCATCGTCATGACCGCTCGATGTTTCCTTGCCCGGTGCCTGGTATTGGGCTGCTCTATAGTCTCGTTTCAGGCGGACTGTGCCGCTCAGGAGAAGCAAACCATGGACCGCCACAGTTTGTTGTGGCGTCAGGCGATTGAGCAGGAAAGCAATGGTTCCACCAAGGAGGCGATCGAGACCTATCGGCTGCTTCTGGATGCCCCGCCCAGGGAGAAGGAGGTGAAGGGCATGATCGGCAACGTCTATGTTTCCTATTTGGGTGATGGTAAGGAGTTCGGCTCCAAGAGCCTCGATCTCAGCTTCACTTCCGCGGAGCCGCAGATCGTGGAACTGGTTCGAGATGTCCCTCCTGTTGTAGCAAAGCGAGGAGCCCAACAGCAGATCGAGAACGTCTCCTATGCCCCGAAACAACCCGGCTGGAGGAGGCATGTCTTTGATCGGCTGGACGATCTATTGCTAAAGTCTGGCGACACGGATGCCTGGGTTCAGAACCGCCTGCGCTCTCTGGAGGGACCTTGGGGCTTGGTAGACTTTCATGAAATAGCCATGACCTGCGGCGATCTCAGTGTGAGGGGGCAAAGTGAAAAGGTTCAGTCCTGGAGGAGGCACCATCTGGCCGCAGCTACGGGTCCAGAGATGAGCCGGGCTTACCTGCTCCTGATGGAGGGACGGGCGTCTGAAGCGACGGAGGCATTGGAGAAACACTGGAGTGGAGTCACTCCTGGGACACTCTACCGTTCACTGCCGAATATGCGCGAGTGGCTTGAGAAGATGGATCCCAAACGGACTGGGACTGAGCAAGGGGTGCGTCTGGCGCACATCCTGGTCAAGTTGGCTCCTGAGACCCCGGAGTTTGCACTCTATATGCTTTTGCACCGGACGGATCCGGATGATGCCTCCACGATAGTTCCTCTGGAAGTGGTTCTGAAGCCTGAGTCCAGATTCCTGTTCGGTTCAGGAGGAAAAACTTGGAAGGCCACGTTGAAAAACGGGAATCCCATGGAGCTTGCCAGCAGATTGCGTTCCCTCTACCTTGCTGCCGGGCGCACTGACGCGCTCGGGGCTCTCAATCAGCGAGTCAGAAAGCGGGAGGCCCCTTTCGATCCGACTGCATACATAAATCCAGAGGATCGCACGAAGGTGGACGCAGCCTTGGCGGCATGGTGAATCCCTGTGGAATCAGCATTTGAGTCCTGATATGGGAGCCTGAGCTCACCGCCCCGGCTTGTTTTTCGTGTTGGCGTAGAAGTCAGGCTCGGCGGAGCGGGTGGGGTAGAGGCGTTGTGAAGGCCTTGGGTCAAGCTTGCCTTGTTGCCACACCATCACCAGCATGTCATTCCGTGTGGGATCCACCATGGCGAAGGCGGGTTTGCCACAGATGGGTGGCAACTGATGGACCTGCAAATGAGGCAGCGCCAAGGCGTAGCCCCATTCCTTGGGCAGGCTGCTCAAAAAGGCATCATAGGGATCAGCGAGTGATTCAACGACGAAGTCATACTGGGCGCCACCCAAGCCGCGGCAGTAGTTCGTGGCATCCTTGGAATTCAGCTTCATCCGGTAGCCATGCACACTGCCCCATAGCTCCGAGAAGGTGCCGGTCCCCAGGGGATGGATGGCGATGAAATGGGTGGCACCCACCGGAAGAGGGTGGGCCATCACCGATTCAAAATGCGTCTTGGAGTCGGGTGGGTGGCGCAGGGTGTCTGTGACCCACCAAGTGGAAATCAGCGCACAGGGGATGAGCAGGACCGGCAGCTTCTTGCCAGCAGGGACCGGCTCCTTGCGCACAGTCCAAACGGCCATGAAGGGCAGCTGAAACGGGGCGAAAATGAACATGGCATAGACCAGGGTGCCCAGCGTCAGCATGATGGCCCAATGACTGGGCGTGTGGGTCAACGCCCATGGCAGCAGACTCTGGTCATCCACACTGCTGATGCGGAGCAGTACCTCCCGCAGAAGAAAGGCCACAGTAAACAGAATCCAGGAGGTGAGGAGAATGAAACGCCAGCGGTTCTTTTTCATCAATCAAGACATGCCAACTCCCATGGTGGAGGCAGAATTCGCGGGGGGCACCGGGACGGGCAGAGCGTCACGGTATCGCGGTGTCTGGAACATCGCTTTCCATAGGGGTTTGGATTAGTCTAAGGGATCTTCCGACTCTGAAAAGCGGAAATTCTCTATGCCGCGTGCATCTTGAAGGTGGGAGAACGCACGGATTCCATGCATTCGCCAATTAAAATGCCAAGGCAGGGCAGGGAGTGCCCCCGCCCTGACCTGCTCGCAAAAAAGATGCACTTTAGTTGATCCCTGATACGTCAATCAGGTACATCTGTCGGCCATTGCCCGCATGCACGGAGTCAATCACCACCTTCTTGCCGTCGTTGCTGGAGCGTGGGTGAGTGTCGCAACGGAACTCGCCTTTGTACTCTCGGGGCTCAAAGAAGTGACCCAAGGGAATGCGCCGGTCCGTGGGAATGTGATAGAGGAACGGCGTCTGCAGTCGGCGCACCGGATCGGGATACGTATCGCAGAGGAGCCATTCGTTGTTCCGGTGGGGGAGGTAAGTCATGTGCCCGTCCACGGTGATCTTGTCCGCACCGAGTTTGGTGTACTCCCGGGTCTTGTCCTTGTACACAATCACTCGTGCCTCGGGTTCCGCATTGGGTTTGGCCCAGGCGACGAGATGCTCGGGATCACGCCAGATGAAGTGGCTGACCACGCCGCTGGGCTCCAGCACATACGGTTCCGTGCCATCGAGATTCACAGTGAACATCCGGGTCTTGAAGCCGCCCGCCTTTTGTTCGCGAGGGATGTCCACCCGCTCACGCCAGCGGTGCAGGAAGATGAGGCGCCTGCCATCGGGTGAAATGAGGAGATGGTTGAACCAGTTCCATAGCTGGGTGAGATCCAGTTCCGGGTGCGGGATGGCGACCGCATCCGCGATGGAGAAGATGAGTTGGTGCTCGCCGGTCTCCAGATTCATGCGCCAGATGCCACTCTTGGCGGGGGCCTTTTCGTCCGCACAGGGATCCGGGATGCCACTGTAGCCATAGCCGCTGCGGCAATAGTCGATGCGCGCGAAGTCGGGCGTCACCGCCCACTTCCCGTCGGGACTGAGGGTATACACCGGCAGTGGCAGGGTGCGCTTTTCACCAGTCTTCACATCCAGGATGTGGCTCACGTAGCGTTGGCTGGCTTTGTCGCGATCATTCCAGATGATCTTGCTCTGTGAGCCGGGCAGCCACTGGAGCATGCAGCCTTGCTGCCATCCCCAGGCGGTCGAGGTACCCAGCTCGGTCCACTTGTCGCCGTCCGCCGTGTCGATCATCCCCACACGCAAGATGTCATCCGGTCCAGGGGTGCGGCCTTCGAAGTCCACCTGATTGCTCAGGATGTAGCGGTCCGTGGGATCAAACTGGAGCTTGTCGTAGTAGGCGAACCAGTGGAATTTCGGTCCCTGGGTCAGGGCGCGTAGGGGCGGCAGCGCCTCTGCCACGGGTGCAGCACCCGTTTCCTGACCCAGTCCGGCCCGGGTCATGCCCTCGAGGGTGGCGGAGGCGGTGATGAAATTGAGGAAGTGACGACGATTCATAAGTCGCTCGGGAGGCGTAAGAAAGATTGACCATACTAGATGGCACGTCTCTCGCAGTAAGTTTTTGTGGACGCAGTTTGCGTTTCCCCAAAGGGCTTGCCTCTGCTATGTCCCCAACCCCCAGTCATCCCCGAATCTCAGATCAGAAGCCATGACAGACACCGAAGCCAGCCCGCTCGAGGTCCGCACTTATTTTGTGCGTGGACGCAACGCGCTTGTGGCCAGAGCCGACTTTGAGCCCCTGTACATTGACTACTACCTTCACCGTGCCGAGCACGAGTTGAAGTACTCCAACACCAACGATCTCCTGCTCAAGGAGGCGCTTGCAGCGCTGACGCTGCATCTCGCGTCCCGGCCCCAGGACGAGACGTGTGGCTGGACGCTCAATTTCGACAACCCTCTGGTGAATGTCTTTGTCACTGGAGGATCACGGCCGGGGAGAGTCGCCGGACGTGTCTTCACCGAGGACGTGCGGGATTTCGGGAAAAACATCTTCATCGCGCAGACGGCCACCCAGGGTAAGGCGGCCCGGCAGAGCATGGTGGACTTCGCCGGAAACGATGTCTTCAAGGCGGTCGAGGGCTTTTACACCCAGAGCGAGCAGCGCACCACGCGTCTCTTCCGCCATGGCGAGGAAGACATCGTCATGGTCTCGGCCCAGCCTGACTGTGATGAAGAGTGGCTGGCCTCGCTCACCGAAGACTCGATCCGGGAGATGGACAAGACGGAGACGCTGAGCCTGCTGGAAACCCGCCTCTATGTGTGGCATTGCGGCTGCAACGTGGAACGGCTCTACCCGGTGCTGGCGAAACTGGCTGAAGACGATCTCAGTCACGCCTTCGGCACTGATGAGGTGCTCACCATGACCTGCCCCCGCTGCGGTGCCCGTTATCGCACGAGCAAGGAGCAGTTCGAAGCGTGGCGCACCGAGAAGTTTCAGCCGCCCGGCGTGTAGCCTGGTGCGGTGGTTTCCTGCTCACCTGGGCAACCTCCCTCGCATGCGTTGGAGGGATGCCCAGTGATATGGGTGATTTCATGAACGCTTCACTTGGCGGCAGGTGGCATTCTGCGCTATGCTTTGTTGTAGCAAACAACATTTGCCAAACAACATGCCTACCGACGACCGCGCTAATCCGTCCGCACCGGCTGAATCCACCCTGTGGAAGGGGCACTCCTCCCAGTGGGTGCACTTTTGGTTCTATCTCTTTTGTGTTCTTCTGGCCATTGGCTGCCTCGTGGCCCTTCCCTTCACCGGGGGGCTCTCCATCGCAGGCATTGTGATTCCACTTGGACTGTGGATTGCACGCTGGTGGGTGACGAAGGCCACCCACTACGAGCTCACCACCCAGCGTCTTCGCAAGACCAGCGGAATCCTGAACCGTCGGCTGGATGAGCTCGAACTCTATCGGGTGAAGGACTACAGCCTGGAGCAGCCGTTTGTTTTGCGGATGCTCGGACTCGGCAATCTGTCCCTGATCACCTCAGACGCCTCCACTCCGGAACTGGAACTGAAAGCCATCGCCGGAGCCGAGGACGTGAGGGAAAAACTTCGTCACGCCGTCCAGAGTGAACGCGACCGGAAGAGAGTGCGTGAACTGGATGTTGACAGTTCTGGGGGGGCTGGCGCTATCTCAGGATAAAAGTGCCTCAAAATGAATGTCTTGTGTACCTCTTTGGAATTGTGAATAAGATGTGGACATTCAGGCTTTGTTAATTAATTTCAACTCGTATTCATGATGGCCACAGATGCTTCAACGGGGCAATCCATGCAGTTCGTCTACCCCACGAACCTCAATCTTGGGCCACAGTCGGCCGACGGCTATCACCAGGAGCTGTTAAGGGGGTTGACCCACAAGCTGAACAACATGCTGGCCATCATCCAGGGCTTCAGCAGCCTCATTCTGATGAATGATGACCTCGATCCCGGGGTGCTGGAGAACATGCAGCATATCAAGGAGGCTTCCGTCAACATTTCTGGCCTCAGCGAGCGCATTCGCGCTGCTGGCGGATGCGCCAAGGTCACCCTGCAGCCACTCAATCTGAATGAGTACATCGCTGTGGTGGGGGCCTCCTTCCAGGATCCCTTCTCGAAGAATGGCGTTGCCTTTGATCTGGAAGTGTCTCCTGCGTTGCCTTCTGTTTTAGTGGATCCCACCAAGCTTAAGGAATTGCTCGTGGAAATCCTCAAAAACGCAGCCGAATCGGTCCAACGCACAGGCGGTCGCGCCCTCATGCAGGTGCACGGCCCGGGTGTCATCTCCCCGGCAAGCGAGCGTCTGGTCGATATTCTGATCAGCAACACGGGATCGTCCATCACTCCGGAGAAGCAGAGTGAGATCTACCGCCCGTTCACAGGCACGAAGAACAGCAACCACCTGGGCCTCGGCCTGACCATCGCCGCGATGCTTTGCCACCAGATGAACATTCGTCTGGGAGTGAATTCGCAGGACAACACGACCACCTTCTGGGTGAGCGTGCCCATCGCCTGAGTCGGTTCGTTCATTTCGAGGGGGGACGCTGCTGGCGTCACCCCTTTTCGTTTCTGAAGGGGTTCGATGCCTCCTCTGGGTTGTTTCCTGAGAGCGTCAACAGCCGGGCAACTTCAGTTCTCGCCGGAGTTTCTTCTCGGTCGGATGATTTGGCGGAGAGTGCCCGGAGCACGTAGCAAGGAGGGCGGCAGCTCGCCGCGGCAACCATCTCGCACATAGCACTGCATGGCCAGCCTTCGGACGTCTTCACAACCGGGCCAAGTATCGAGAATGCAGGCCCCTATCTTGGTGGCCATGTCCCACTGCTTGCAGTGGATGAAGAAATTCATGCTGACCATCAGATAGGGAAGGGTCAGGCGCAGTTCCGCAGGGAGTTGGAGCAGTTCCCTCTCAGCTTCTTCGAGCATGTTGAGGGTGGTGTAACCTTCGCACCGCTGCAGGCCTGCACGAAAGGCGTCGAGCTGATCAGAGGTGATCATGGCTTTGGTGAGGACGGGTTGGTCCCTCGTCTTTCTATGAGAGGATCGCGGGAAAGGCGCGACGTGGTCGGGTTGGTTTGGGTTGGGTTTAAGATGATGATGCGGGCCTGAAGGACCAAAGAGTCCGGCCCATTGGGCGGAGGCCAGGAAGTGGACGGGAAACCCAGGGCACAGACATCCCTTGAGTGGTGGCCATCTCTCGTGCCCCTACTGGGCACAACTCTTGGACGGCACCGATACCCAGGGTCTCCGCCCCTGGGCTGGACTCTTTGGGCTCTTCAAGCCCTCTGCTGGCGACGGCGTGCTTTTCAAACACGCCCCAGTCTCCTCAACCTCCTTGTTTCCTAGGACCGGACCAGCCCCATGAACCCTTTCGGCAAGTGCACCCCGGCGATGGCCAGACCTGCCATGGCCAGGCCTACGCCTGGAGGATAGGCGAGGTAACGACCCTGCCATTCGGGCTGGTACTTCTTCTTGAAGTTGAACAGGCTCTTGTACCCGTAGAACTTGTCAAAGTTGTCGAAGAGAAACTGCACGGCGCGTTCCTTGCGGCACTCCAGAGCCTGGCCATCACCGGCATTGACGTTGGCGAGCGGGGCGTTCCCGAGGCTGACCTCCTGCACGCCCTGCGCCTTGAAGTGGTCGATGGCCTCCACGATGAGGAAGTCCAGCACATCCCGGGCCTCTGCGCGTCCACGCATGAGATCCAGGCACCGTCCCTTGCCCTGATTGTAGGGGAGCCACGTGGCAAAGGTCTCAATCCGGCCCTCTGGATTGCGCACGATGGCCACGCCGTGTTTACGAATGCTGTCGATGCTGAAGGCACCGAGGTCGAAGGTCATCTCTCCGCCGTGCTTGTGGGCCAGCCATTCCTGGGAGATCAGCGTGAGCTGGGCCTCCAGGCCATGATCGATCTGGGGTGTGCCATCATACCACTGGAAGGTGAGGCCACCCTTGCGTGCTTTGTTGCGGGCGGTGCGGAGGTTTTGGAACTTGCCGCCCTCCAGCTTGAACTCCGCCACATCCAGGCGGGCGTCCTCACCCACCTTGAAGGTGACAAAGTTCTCCTCCTCGTAGAGGGGGCGGTTCGAGACGTGCACACAGTAGAAGATGGGCTGCCAGTCCTGGTTGCGGCAGAAGGCCCGGAATTCGGCCACGGCGGCGGCGCGGCCTTCCGGCGGACAGACGGGATCTGCGAGAGCCACGGCATATTTTCGCCACAGGGCATAGGCGACCAGCCCCTTGCCATCCTTCGTGAAGAAGCAGCGCTTGTCCGGCAGCAGGGCGAAGTTGTCCATCGGGTCTCGCCCGTACTCGGCGATGATCTTTGCCATGCGCTCGCGTTCATCGCCCGTGGCTTCCGGGTGGCGTTTGGCCAGTACAGGGCGCAGCAGCAGGGCCAGCACCAGCATGGAGCTCAGCAGGCTGCCGGTGCGCAGCGTGGCGAGGAACCCCCGCACCTCCCGGCCACCGTCATGGTCCAACTCCGACTTCTGCATGAACAAGGCTGCACCAGCCCCATGCAGGCAGTCTGCCCAGGACAGCGCCGCACCCACCTTGCCGGATTCACTGTACTGTCGGATGCCGATGGTGCCGTACAACGTAAGACCAAACGCCAGGGAGAAGGCCACGAGTCCGGCGATGCGCACCGACGGGGCATCTGACCGAGCCACAAACTCCTGCCGCCACCTGACCAGAGGGATGAGCAACACCGCTGCGGCCAGGGCGTGGTGCCAGTCGAAGGCCCGGGACAAATGCAACACCACGGACACGCTCAGCAACACGAGCACGAGGAGCCAGGCCAGATGCTTGCGCCGCCGCAGCCCGCGTGCAAGGGAGAGGAGGGCCAGACCGGAGAGCAGCAGCAACAGCCGGCTTTTTTCCGTCACACCCAGCGGTACCCATTGCTCCATCCATGCCAGCACGGCCGGCGGCTTTTGGAAAAGCGCTTCCAGTAGATCGACCAATCCCATGAGGGTAACGGCCCACACCAGCACGGCGATCGAGTGCTTTTTGGAGACGAGGAAGAAGATGGAGAGGCCGATGGCCAAGGCAGCCCCA
>NZ_BATQ01000053.1 GCF_000739635.1 Verrucomicrobium sp. BvORR034
GGCCACGGTGTGGATCCACCACAGGAGGTAGCTCCAAAGCACCTTCCGGGAGCGATTGAGACGGGAAAAGTAGCGCAACATGATCGGAACGGTTGCTGCTGGGAAGATGTCTGAGGTTGTCGTTCGTATTCTTACCCGATATGTTTAATCCCATGAAAATCCTTCGCTTCGCGCTTCTGGGCGCGGCCGCTCTGCTGGTGGGTGTTCTGCCTTTGCATGCACAAAATGGAGGTGTGGGGGACGACTTTGATCCGGCCGCGCTGCAGCAGCTGGCGGAGCGAGGCAATGCCGACGCGCAGTTTGAGCTGGGCATCCGCTATCTCGGAGGAGAAGGCATGCCAAAGGATGAGAAAAAAGCGGCCGAATGGCTGACCCGGGCGGCGGAGAAGGAGAAGCTGGAGGCGATGAATGCCCTGGGCACCATGAATGAAGAGGGCGTGGGCTTCCCGAAGGATGAGAAGAAGGCCTTCGAGTGGTATGAAAAAGCCGCCAAGTACGGTCTGGCCTTGGCGCAGCAGAATCTCTCCCAGTGCTACGAACTGGGCAAAGGCGTGGAGAAGAACCAGGCCGAGGCCAACAAGTGGCTGAAGCGCGCGGCGGACCAGGACTTTGCCCCCTCCCAGGCGATGTATGCCTTCAAGCTGGAGCGTGGACTGGGGATCGACAAGAACACCCGCGAAGCCGCAGAGTGGTACCTGAAGGCCGCGCAGAACGGCCTGATCCGGGCCATGACGCATCTCGCCTACCTCTACTACACCGGCACGGGAGTGCCGCTGGACTATCGCCGTGCTGAGGCCTGGTATCGCCGGGCGGCCCGCTCGGATGATCCCTGGGCCCGCAACGACCTGGCGTGGTTCCTGGCGGTGTGCCCGGACGACAGCTTTCATGATGGAGACAGCGCTGTGGAATTTGCGCGGAATGCCGTGGAAAAACTCAGTGGCAAGCAGTACGAGATGATCGACACCCTTGCCGCCGCCCTGGCACGCAGTGGCAAATTCGGCGAAGCCGTGCAGACCCAGATGAAGGCCATCGTCATGCTGGATGGCGACAAAGACGGCGACATCAAGCCTGAGGAGAAGGCCAAGCTGGAGCAGGAGCTCAGCGAGCGTCTGAAGACCTACAAGAAGCAGTCACCCTTCACCGAGAAAGATCCTACTCCAGAGACCGGTGCCAAGCCGCTGGTGGAAGATCGTATCCTGCAGGAGGAAGCCGTGCCGCGTCGCAGGGCAAAGCCCGCACCGAAGAAGGATCAGGACAGCGGGGACAAGCCGGTGGTGATCAGCTAAAGCTGGATCAAAAAATTAGGAATGATGAATTAGGAATTAGGAATGAACTGCGCCTGAGTTGCTCCCTGCTGAGAGGGTTGAGCCATTGGGTTCTCCATTCATCATTCCTAATTCAGAATTCCTAATTTTTAGTGCCTCACCCCACCGCGAACACACGCCGCTGATGGCAGGCCCAGGTTTCTTGGCGCACGTTTTCAGCGGGGGCTGGCAGGCGGCCGCCGCGGGCCCAGGGGGAGAAGGCGGGGAGAATCCAGTGGTGGTGGTGCACCGAAAGGCTGCGGCGCGAGCGGGGGCGCTGCTGGATGAGGGCGGGCAGTTTCATGGAGGTGCCCGCGCCGTCGTTGAGCGTGACGGCGGGATGCCAGTGGCCGGTGATCTGCACTGTGGCACCTGAGGTCGCTTCGGGGCAGTTCAGCACCTCCTGCGGGTTGTGACCGTGGTGGAAGAGGTAGCCTCCGTCTTCCCGGTGCCAGCGATGGAAGGTCCAGCGTTTGAGCAGGGCGGGGCGCTCGTGATTGCCCTCCAGGCAGATGAGGGCGGGCACTTGCGGCTGGAGGGCGGCGAGCAGGGTGAGGGTCTCCTCGGCCGAGCCGCTGCTGTCCATGATGTCGCCCGCGAGGATGAGCTTCTCCGGCTGGTAGTGGCGGATCAGGGCCTGGAGGCGCTTCCGGATGTCGCCCATGCCCCACTGGGGAAAGAGGCCGCCCGCCCGGCGCATCGTCAGCTCATAGCCATAGTGGAGATCCGCCACGGCGAGCCACCGATTGCCCGGATGCCACAGGGCCCCGCGACTGTCCAGGCACACATCCTGGTCTGGGCATACCTTTGCAGTAGCAAATACCAGAGTCTCGGCTAGAGGTGCGTTTCCGCTCACTGCCGCATAATTGACGACACTTCCCATGCAAGGACAAGAACATTCCGAATCCGAACTGCTGCAAATCCGCCGCGACAAGCTCAACACCATGGTCGCGCGTGGCATTGACCCCTTCGGCGGACGCTTTGACACGACTCACCAGCCGGGCGCACTGCGCCGCGATTTCCAGCCGGATCTGGAGGTGAAGGTGGCCGGTCGTGTGACGGCCCGTCGCACCATGGGCAAGGCAGTGTTCTTTGACCTCTCCGACATCACGGGGCGCATTCAGTGTTATGTGAACAAGAAGGAGATCGGCGATGAGGCCTTTGAACTCCTGACCGAGCTCGTGGACATCGGCGACTGGCTGGGCGTTTCCGGCAAGACCTTCGTGACGAAGACCGGTGAGCCCTCCGTGCACACCGAGACGCTGCAGGTGATGAGCAAGGCTCTGCGCCCGCTGCCGGACAAGTGGCACGGCGTGACGGATCGCGAGATCAAGTATCGCCAGCGGTACCTGGACCTCATCAGCAACGAGCGCAGCCGCGACACCTTCGTGCAGCGCAGCCTCATGGTGGCGGAGATCCGCCGCTTCCTGCAGGATCGTGGATTCCTGGAAGTGGAGACGCCGATGATGCAGGACGTTCCCGGTGGGGCTGCCGCGACGCCGTTCGAGACCTTCTTCAAGGCGCTGAACATGGCGATGTACCTGCGCATCGCGCCGGAGCTCTTCCTCAAGCGTCTGCTCGTGGGCGGGTTCACGAAGATCTTCGAACTCAACCGCAACTTCCGCAATGAGGGCCTGAGCCGTCGTCACAACCCCGAGTTCACGATGCTGGAGGCCTACTGGGCCTTCTCCGACTTCGAGCAGATGGCGGACCTCGTGGAAAGTATGGTCTGCCACCTGGCAGAGAAGTTCTGCGGCGGGCTGCTCATTGAGCACAAGGATGACGAAGGCAACGTGACCCGCACCATCAACCTCCAGCGCCCCTGGCGTCGTGCTCCCTACAAGGAGCTGATCAAGGGCGTGGCGGGCGAGGGCTGGTTCGAGCTGTCACTGGACGACAAGAAGGCGAAGTGCGCCGAGCTGGGCGTCGAGGTGAGCGGCGGCATGGTGGACTACGAAGTGAGCCAGCAGGTGTTTGAAAAGCTCATCGAAGAGAAGAGCTTCGACCCGCTCTTCGTCACCCATGTGCCTGCGGAACTGGTGCCCCTGGCCAAGCAGAACAAGGCCGACGGCAGCGTGGTGGACGTGTACGAACTGGTCATCAACGGTCAGGAAATCTCCCCGGGCTACAGCGAGCTGAATGATCCCATCGTGCAGCGCGAGCGCCTGGAACACCAGGCGGGCGAGGAAACTCAAAAAGTGGACGAGGAGTTCCTCCTGGCACTGGAATACGGCATGCCTTCCGCAGGCGGCATCGGCATCGGCATTGACCGTCTGGTCATGATGCTCACGGGTGCGGAGAGCATCCGCGATGTGGTGCTGTTCCCGCAGCTTAAGAAGAAGTAGTCAGTGGGCAGTGGGCAGTCATCAGTGGTCAAGGAGTTGGCTGCTGTTGGGTAGATGCCCAAATTTGAGCCTGCGATGGTGATAGACTTGCCATCGCGGGTGAGAGTAAAAGGAGGGAGGGACATCCTTGTCCCGGTCCTGTGGCGCGTCCCATGAGGGGAACTCAGCTTGTGCGTGTCATTGCGGGGCGGCGTCATGGGACGCTTGGTGCGAACCGGGACAAGGATGTCCCTCGCTCCTTTTACTGACTGCGAGGCGAAGCAAAGTAGTCAAGAGCTTCAGCTCGTCAGTCGAGCTACCCCCGTCTCCCAATACCGAGCTAAAGCTCTGCACTGCTTTCAGCTGCCGCTTGCCGCGTAGTCCGGTTGTGCCAACCGGCTGCGGGAGCGGAGAGAGAGTTACTTGGTGGGCGTTTGAGTGTGGTGGGAACTGCGGTGTCAGGGGGGCGCGATCGACTCAAACCTTCGTGCCTTTGTGCCTTCGTGTGAGAAATTCTCCCAGAAGCCTCGCTGAGACGTAGTTCAGTTTTTGACTCGAACCATGGCCTGGCTGGATCTCTCGAACGCTTCATCACTCAACGTGCTGTTCCTCACTGGAGCGGTGTTTGTGCTGGCGGGGGTGGTGAAGGGGGTGATCGGGCTGGGCTTGCCGACGGTGGCGGTGGCCTTGCTGGCGCTGGTGATGAGTCCCGCCGAGGCGGCGGCGCTGCTGGTGGTGCCTTCGCTTGTGACGAATGTCTGGCAGATCTGGCCATGGGGGACCTTGGGACCCATGCTGAAACGGCTGGGGGGCATGCAGATCGGCATTGTGGTGGGGAGCCTCCTGGGGGCGTGGATTCTGGGGGCTCCGGCGGGAAAGTGGGCCATGGTCGGCTTGGGCGCGGCACTCATCGGCTACGCGGGTTGGGCGCTCACGGGCGCTCGCATGACGGTGCGTCCGGAGTGGGAGCGCTGGCTGGGACCGCTCATCGGGGCCATCACGGGATTCGTCACCGCCGCGACGGGTGTCTTTGTCATTCCGGCGGTGCCGTACCTCCAGGCGCTGGGTTTGAAGAAGGACGAGCTGATTCAGGGCATGGGCATCTCCTTCACGGTGTCCACCGTGGTGCTGGCGCTGGGGCTGGTGATGAACAAGAGCTACCCGTCGGCCGTGCTTGGCAGCTCCGCGCTCATGCTTGTACCTGCCCTCCTCGGGATGTATGCGGGAACGTATCTTCGGTCCCGTCTGTCTCCGGCGCGGTTCCGCATTTGTTTCCTCGTGGGGCTGATTGCCCTGGGCGTCCACCTTGTGGTGGGGAAGTGAGGAGGAAGAATGGATTTTCAACTTTGCACTCCTGCCCCTCTTGCGGGATAGACAGGCAATGGCGAGCAAAAAGCCTTCTGGCGACCAAGTGATCACCCGTATGGGGCAGTACCTGACGTACCTGTTGGTGCGGGGGCTGGAGGCTGTGTTGAGTGTGCTGCCGCTGACCTTCTGCGCCCGGCTCGGGCAGTTCTTGGGGACGCTCTCCCACACCGTTTTCTCTGGCCCGCGCAAGCTGGCGCTGCGGAACCTGGAAATTGCCTTTGGCCGGGAAAAGGACCTCGACTGGCGGAAGGCGACGGCGCGGAAGCACTTCCAGAGCCTGGGGGCAAACTTCCTGTGCAGCCTGAAGTTCCAGGTGATGTCGGAGGCGGAGATCGCGAAGCGGGTCACGATTGAGGGCACGGAGCATGCTCAGGCGGTGGTGGCATCTGGCAAGCCGTTGCTCTACGCCATCTGCCACCTCGGGTGTTGGGAACTGCTCACGAACATTCCGTCCCTGTTCTGCTTCGGGCGGAAGCCTGCGACCGTCTACCAGCCCCTGAGCAATCCGTATCTGGAGGCCCATTTGCGCCACCGCCGGGAGAAGCTGGGATATGCGCTCTTCAGCCGCAGTGACGGCTTCGGCGCACCCATCAAGCACCTGCGCGAGGGGAGCAGCGCGATTGGCGTGCTCGTGGACCAGCACGCGGGGGACAAGGGCATCTGGTGCCCGTTCTTTGACCGGCTCGCTTCCACCTCCAGCCTGGCTGCCCTGATGGCCCTGCGTTGTGATGCGCCGCTGCTGCCGATGGCGGTGTACAACGACGGCCTGGCACGCTGGAAGCTGGTCATCTACCCACCGGTGAACAGCGGGGAGAAGAAGGCCACTGCGGAAGGGCTGACGTCCATGCTCAACATTGCCGTGGAGGTGCTGGTGCGCCGTGCCCCTGCTGACTGGTTCTGGGTGCACAACCGCTGGAAGACACCCAAGCCTGACTTCCTGCTCTCCAAGTATCGCCGCGGCATCGTCCTACCCAAGGGGTATGACGGCAGCCGCCTGCAGCCCTTCAACCTGCTGGTCCGTTCACCCAACTGGCTGGGGGATGCCTGCATGGCCATGCCCGCGATCCGGGCGCTCAAGCAGGGGAGGCCGGACATGCGGCTGACGATCTTCTGCCAGGCCAATCTCAAGGAGCTCTGGAGCGCGGTGCCGGAGGTGGATGCGGTGGTCACCAAGGCCAAGAAAGAAGGCATCAGCAGCGTGGCCCGACGGATTCAGGAATCGGGCCCCTACGATGCTGCCGTGCTCTTCACCAACTCCACCCGGTCCACGCTGGAACTGAAGCGGGCGGGCATCCCCAGGCTGGTGGGGTATCACGGTTCCCTCCGGTCCCGCATGCTGCACCAGGTGTGTCCGGAACCTGTGTCCTACAGGCCGCCGGAGCATCACGCCTACCGGTATCTACGTCTCGCCAAGTTCTGCGGGGCCAAGACGGATGACCCCAGCCTGTTCTCACCCACGGTGCCGCCGACTGGCGCTGAGGGGGCGGGCACCATCAGGGTGGGCATCTGCGCCGGGGCCGAGTACGGTCAGGCCAAGCGCTGGCCCATGGACCGCTTCGCCGGGGTGGCCGCCGCTCTCTCCGTGCAGTGGCCGCAGGTGGAGTGGCAGCTCTTTGGCGCTCCGGGGGAGAAGGCCATGGGGGAGACTCTCAGCCAGATGTTGAGCAACGTGAGCCATCGCAACCGCGTGGGGGCCACCACCCTGACCGAGCTCATTGCCGAACTTCGCGCCTGCCAGCTGCTGGTGACCAATGACACTGGCACCATGCACCTGGCTGCCGCCTTGGGCGTGCCCACCGTCAGCATCTTTGGCTCCACAGAGCCCGTCCTCACTGGGCCTCTGGGCGACCGGCACCGCATTGTGCGCCATCACGTGCCTTGCAGCCCCTGCTTCAAGCGGGAATGCCCCTTTGGCCACTATGACTGCATGACCGGCGTCACAGCGGAGAAGGTGGCGCGGCTGGTGGGTGAGGAACTGGGGAAAGGGCTGGCAGTGTCGGTTGCCTGATCCCGACCGAAGGGCCGCCACATGTCGGATTTACCGTAGTATGGCCATCATTTCTGCGAGTGCCGCGAACTGGAGGCCTTCTACAGAGGAGTAGCGGCCTTGCCGGGTAAAGGTGGTATAGTAGGAGTCAATGACCACCGGGGGCGACATGGGGAGAAAGACGACGACGAACTTGCCCATCGCCCCCACCACGAACTGGGCTTCCACTTGGTGGGTGGTCTGGTCCTCAAAGGAGAAAGGGCCGTAAGTCGGCATGTCCTCTCGGTGGAACCTTGTGTAAAAGATTTCTTCTGCCCGAAACTCATACAGCTTGGCCACCTTGGGTTTCACCACTTTGACCCGAAGTCCTTCTTTGACGGCAGCGAATGACTCGACCTCTCCGGCGGACACTGGCATGCGGCTCAGGAGGAGCAGGCTGAGGATGAGTTTCGTCCCTGTCTTCATTCTGTTCTCGGACCGATCACACGCCGACTGCTCGTCGAAGTCAATCCAGAACCAGATTGGCTAGGACGCTCCCATTTCTTTTCACTCGCAAGGGAACAAGCGGTGTGAGACCTTGGGGGCTCAACCTGTTGCGACTGTATTGCCTAGCCAGATGAAGTTCCTGCGTGTCGTTTTGCCTTTGTTGATCCTTGGAGGTTGTGCCTGGGGAGGATGGTGGCTGTACACCTCCCGTCCCGCGCCGAAGGTGAGCGAGACGGAGCCAGTCCTGGTGAAGGTGCAGGGGCGGATTCTGAAGAAGTCCACTTTCCCGGTGCAGGTCCGATCTCAGGGCACCGTGATGCCCCGCACCCAGAGCACACTGCTGCCAGAGGTGAGCGCGAAGATCGTGGAAGTCAGTCCGTCGTTTCGCGCAGGGGCCTTCTTTGAAAAAGACGAGGTCTTGCTGAAGCTGGATCCAGTGGACTACGAGACCGCCGTGGTGGTGGCCAAGGGACTTCTGGCCCAGACGGAGGCCCTGCTGGCAGAAGAGAAGGCCAAGGCAGAACAGGCGTTGGAAAACTGGAAGGCCCTGGGGCGCACCGGAGATCCCAGCGCGCTGGTGCTGAGGCAACCCCAACTGGCCCGCGCCGAGGCCGATGTGGCGTCGTCCAAGGCCCAGGTGATGAAGGCAGAGCGTGACCTGGACCGCACCGTGGTGCGGGCACCCTATGCTGGGCAGGTCTTGCAGCAGAGTGTGGATGTGGGGCAACTGGTCACTCCCGGGACTCAGCTGGCTAAAGTCTTTGCCGTGGACTATGTGGAGATCCGCCTGCCCCTGCCCGAGCGGGAGATGCGTTTCCTGAAACTCCCCGAGCGCTATCGAGG
>NZ_BATQ01000052.1 GCF_000739635.1 Verrucomicrobium sp. BvORR034
CCTTCAGTGCGCTCAGTCACACCATCCAGTGCTGAAAATACCGAGCTAAAAAGAGTGTGTCAAAACTCCGGAGGAAGCTCTGTTTTTCTATGACGTGTAAAATTCATCGCGCACAATTGAATGCCGCTGCGTTTTCTCGGGGTTTCCAGGGTGTTTTGATAGCCGCTAATTTTTCGTTTTCGTGTTTTGACACACACTCTAAAGCTCACTACTACTTTGCCACAAACTCCGCCATTCGTAGCTGCTTGTAGGTCAAACTTCAGTTTGCGAATTCACGGCACCCTTAGGGCACACTTGCTCAACAAAATCTAAATACATCCGCATCAGCTTACGTCTGTGCAAGCTCCAGACATAATATCTATAGTATAGGGCACCAGTCGACAACCATGGGTAGGGCTACGGTGACTGTGAGTCGGCCCCACTCGTTTTTCCTGCAACACGTCTTCCAGCACGTTGCCCCACCTAAATACCTTCCAGTATCAGTTCCAGATTGAGGCCTCGGGAGATGGTTTGGACGTCTTTGGGGAAAGTTGTGCCCAACCTCTTGATCCCAGTGATCGGAGCGATGAACACTAGAGTTCGAATAGGTTTGTCGGGATGACGCTGATTGAAAACCAACGCTTTGAAAACATCCCGGTAAATTTCCATGTGAACATTGTTCTGCGACGCTTTGAGTTCGTAGGCAATGAAGTCCCAATTGTCTAGGAGATCGATCTTTTGACATGGGCCGTCATCGTTGAGTGGGCGTTCTCTGCTGAATCGGTTCCCAAACTCGTCTAACACAAGGTCTTGCCACACCCTGCAAGTGGTCTGCGATTTCTTTGTTTGCTCGGATACGCTTCCTCCGGGGGACCAGTGTTTTTTGTGTGCTTCTGAGGCCAAGTAAACGATGCGTGAGCGGGTTGGCATGGTGCTTAATTCGAGGAAGTAAGTTCGGCTACGGCAGCTCCAAATAGATTGTTAGCTGTCGCGCGGGCAGCTGTAAGTTGGGCTTCCAGCGCGTCCACCAAGGCCATCAGTTCGTCCACCTTCGCCACGATTCGGCGTTGTTCGGCGAGGGGGGGGACTGACACCGGAAGAGCCTTCGCACCTGACAAGTTGATACGCTCCCGAGTCATTCCATGATTTTCCTCAGCGGCAAACGCTTTTGCGATTGGTGAGTTCAAGAAGTGCCGGACGTATGAACGATCGATATGCTTACTGAGTCGCACGCGAAAACAATCAGACTTGTTTACTGCTGGTCCAATGTCCTGCGGTACTTCGCAGCAGCGAACGAGTGGGTCGGCGAGACCCGCCACGAGAAGGTCGCCAGGCACTACGTGATTGCTAGGGAGCGACTCGAAATGCTCGCGAGAGATGTGGCCTTCTTTTCCATGAATGAAGTAACCTACCCCGATGTTTCCAAGGCGAAGTACAGCATAGCCCTTCGCGGGAACATAGTGCTCCGTCTTGAGCTTGCTGCCAAACGGGCCATCGCACATTGCGCCGTCTTCTGCCGCCATTAAGTTTCCGAGTGGTGCCCAAGCCCACCCGGCAGGAAGATCGAATGGAGTTTCGTGCTTGTGTGCAGAGAACGGTCGAAAACTCCTCATTCGTTTTGCTCGAACGGCCTTCAAGACATCGTCAGCGATGTTTGCGAGAATCTTCTCCGCCGGTTCGTCGTTGGGGTCTTGATGGACGAGTTTGCCTTGAACGGCGAGGGTGAGGATGGATTTGCGGAGAGCGGCCGGGGGGATGGCGTAAGCCTGGTGGAAGAGGAAATCGAGGTTGGCCGGGGTGGGTGCTTCGGTAAAGCGAGCTAGCGACGCCCGGGCCAGCGCGGCGTGTTGCCTCTCGCGCTCATGTTGCTGCGCCTCAAGTCGGTCACACAGCGACATCAGCTCATCCACCTTCGCCACAATCCGCTTCTGCTCGGCGAGGGGCGGGAGGGGAAGAAGGCTCGCGGCCATCACCGAAAGCGTAACTCGGGTAATGGCTGCACCCTTCATCGCTCCGCGAGTTTCCTGATAGAAGAACGGTGAACGCATCGCCCAGAGAAGGTAGCGGTTGGAAACCGCTTTCGACGGTTTCAGTAATGCCACGCTAGAAAGCATACTGAACGGTTCTTTGACTTGATTTATCGTGGCGACGCCCGTTGTGGCACCGTCCTTGATGTAGAGAACGTCGCCAAAGCTCGGGTCGCAGCGTGAATAGATCTCGTCGTGAACCTCTTTGCTCACGTAGGTGATCCCATCGAGAAGAACCCCGTCCGTCTTGATGTTCTTCGCGGTGACATACATGAATTCGCCGGACGGCCCGTTCGGTGGTGAATGATGCGTCCCGTCGGTCAGCTTTTCTAGCACTCGCGGCAACGGAACCCACGCCCAAGTCTCGGGAATCTCGAATGGTGCAACGACACCATCCACCTCATTTGAGTCTCGGTGCCGTGTTTTCGCTGAGGACGAGATACGTTCCAACAGGGCGTGTGCAGATTCTTCCTTTGTGTCCTGCGAGACGAGTCGCCCCTGCACCGCCAATTCAAGCACCAACTCTCGCATCTTGCCTACCGCATTCGGGGCATCAGCGAAGAGATCAAACTTCTCAAAAAAGGTTTCGAGCGTCATTCAGCGGAACCAGCGGTGGCGGTGAGGGCGTGGTGGAGTTCCTGTTTCAGCTGCGCACGGGTGGCGGCAATGGTTTCCAAGAGCCTTTCGTATTCTGGCAGCAGGTGGTCCACGTCGCCGGGGCCGGTGTCGGGGTTGTGCGGGTTCTTGAGATCGAGGTTGTAATTGCCTGCTTTGATCTGCTCAATAGAGACGCGCCAGGCTTGGTCGTTTTCGTCACGCTTGCTGTAGCGCCCGTGTTTGTCGGGTTTGCCCCACCATTTTTTTTCGGCCTCGAACTCCTTAATGTCGATAGGCTTGCCTTTGTTGTAACTCTTGGCCCCCGGTGGATACGGGTGCTCATAGTACCAGACCTCTGTAGTGGGGGTACCCTTCGTGAAGAAGAGGAGGTTGGTGCGGATGCCAGTGTAGGGGTTGAAGACGCCGTTGGGCAAACGCACGATGGTGTGGAGGTTGCAATCAGTAAGGAGCGACTCCTTGATCCGGGTCTTTACTCCTTCACCGAACAGGGTTCCGTCAGGCAACACCAAACCGGCACGCCCACCTGGTTTAAGCAGCTTCATAATGAGAACGAGGAAGAGGTCCGCGGTCTCGCGGGTGCGGAACTCGCTGGGGTAGTTCGCCTCAATGCCGTCTTCCTCCATGCCGCCGAAGGGTGGGTTGGTGATGATGGTATCCACTCGTTCCCGAGGGCTCCAGTCGCGCAGCGGGCGGGCCAGCGTATTGTCGTGGCGCACGTTGGAGGGGACGTCGATGCCATGCAGAAGGAGGTTGGTCATGCACAGCACATGGGGCAGGTGTTTCTTCTCAATGCCGGAGAAGCATCCTTGAATGGTGCGCTCATCGGCTTCCGTCTTGGCTTGGCGACGAAGGTGCTCAATGGCACATACGAGGAAACCGCCGGTGCCGCAGGCGGGGTCCATGAGGGTCTCCCCAAGCCGGGGGTTGACCTGGTCGACAATGAACTGGGTGACAGCGCGCGGAGTGTAAAACTCTCCCGCATTCCCTGCGGACTGAAGGTCCTTGAGGAGCTTTTCGTAGATGTCGCCGAACATGTGGCGGTCATCGGAGACGTTGAAATCAATGCCGTTGATCTTGTTGATGACCTGCCGCATCAACGTGCCGTTCTTCATGTAGTTGTTGGCATCCTCAAAGGCCATGCGTATGAGGCCAGCAATTTTGTCACCGCCACCAGAGAGGCTTTTGAGCTTGGGCAGGAGAGTGTTGTTGACGAAGTCGAGCAGGGCCTCGCCGGTGATGCCCTCCTCATCGCTGGCCCAAGTGCTCCAGCGCAGGTGCCTTGGGAGAGGCGAGCGGTAGTTATCGCGGAGCATCTCCAGCTCCTTCTCCCGGTCGTCGAAGATTTTGAGGAAGAAGAGCCAGGCCATTTGTTCAAGGCGCTGGGCATCGCCGTAGGTGCCGGCGTCCTTGCGCATGATGTCCTGGATGGATTTGACGAGATTGGAGACGTTGGGCATGGGTCAGGCGGTTTCTACGGCTTGCATGCCTCCGGAAACGAAAGCTACTTTGTCGACGATGCGCAGGAGTGGGGTGCCGGGTTCGAGCTGGCGGAAGCGTTCGAGGCCGTATTCCAGGATCAGCTCTTTAAGTTTCTGCATGGAAAGCAAGTACATTTTCGCGGAGTAACCTGGCTGGGTGGTAGTACGAAAAGGAATCCCGAGCTTCTCCCTGAAAAAACGTGCCGCGTTGCTGTCAATGATGGGGTACAGTTCAGGATTGATGAAATGCAGAATCTTCGTCGCGCCTACGTGGAACTGTTTCTCCTGAGGGCCGAGTTGGGTCAGAATGTTGTAAGCTTGTTCCAACGATGTACTGTGAGTTGCCAACTCAACCTCTGCCAGCGTCACTTTGGTGTAAGGTTCCAAAATAGGGCTTACTCTTTGCAATACTTCATGAAGGCGCGTAGCAAACCCACCTTCCCGAACGTCATAACGGCTATGGGTTCCAGAGCCCATCATTCGCCCCATGTCGAAGGCGAGGAGTCCGGCGGTCAAATACGGTTGGTACTGCTCGTCGAACAGGTATGACGTCTGCTGACGCTTCTGGTATACGGCATCGGCTACGAGATTGTAGTGCAGGCAAAGCTGATTGTAGCGCAAGATGGATGCTTCAGCGTTCTGGAAAGGCATGCTGTGAATCAAGGTTGGTCAGGCAGCCTCCTGATAAAGAGCGCTTTCGAGCTCCGTCAAGGCTGCGAGGTAATTAGGCTTGCCTCCAAATAGCTTGATGATTTCCACCGGGGTGCCGAAGCTGCGGAGCGGATCCACCTTGAGGATCTCCAATGACTCGACGCTGGAGATCCCGGAGTCCATGTACTTGTCCAAGAGGGCCTCCAGGACAGCCCTGGCATTGGTCTCGTATTTGCCAAATACGTCCCGCTTCTTCACCTTGTCTGCCCGCTCTCGGCGGGTGAGCGCGGGGCGGTCAAAAGCCACGTGGCAGATGATGTCAAAGGAGTCGAGGTCCTTGCCGACCAGTTCGGCCAGTTCGTTGAGAAAGACGCCTTGAGTGGCTAGTTCCTCAAGGATAGCCTGCTTGCGATTGGCATTGGTCCAGGTGGTGAGGAAGGCGTCGAGCGAGACATAGTGTTCCCGAATCGTCTTGCGCGTATAATCTGTGAGGGACTCGGTGATGAGCTTGCCATGCGCGTCCATGTACTGCACTCGCTCCACTGCTACGGCGACGGGGACATTGTTGACAACATACCGCGTGGGCTTTGGGGGGGCGATTGCACCACCTTCCGCCCCGTAGGGAGGCGAATCTTCTCGGGGCCATGGGAAGTCCGAAATGTCAACGGGATCATTGGCGCCGAGTAGGTCCTCCGGCGGCACAGGAACGATGTCAGGGCTTGGTTCGTAGATCTGGACGGGATCGCCATCGAAGTCAGGATCGGCAAAGAGCGCCGTGGCCCGCCGGAAGTCCATGATGGTGAAGAACAGCTTACCGTAGTCTTCATTTATCCGGGTGCCGCGCCCGATGATTTGCTTGAACTCGGTCATCGAAGCGATGCGGCGATCCAGAACGATGAGCTGGCACGTTTGAGCATCCACACCCGTGCTCATGAGTCGGGATGTGCAGGCGATGACAGGGTAGACCGACTCCGGATCGATGAAATTGTCGAGCTGAGCCTTCCCTTCCTCATTATCGCCGGTGATGCGCATGACGTACTTGCTGTTGGCCCCAGCGAGATCGGGGTTGGTGTTCACTAGCGCCTGCCGCATGCGCTCGGCGTGGTCGACGTTCTCGCAGAAAACAATGGTCTTGGCGAAGCGGTCGGTGGCGCGGAGGAACTGGGTCACCTTCTCTGCGACTAACTCCGTGCGTTTCTCCAGAATGAGGGTGCGGTCGAAGTCGCGGTCGTTGTATTCTCGGTCATCGATGAGTTGCCCATACTTGTCCGTCTGCCCATCCTCCGGCCGCCAGCCGTCGAGGTCCTTGTCTAGGCCAATGCGGACAACCTTGTAGGGGGCGAGGAAACCGTCGGCGATCCCCTGCCTAAGCGAGTAAGTGTACACTGGTTCACCGAAGTATTCAATGTTTGAGACGTCCTTGGTCTCCTTGGGCGTGGCCGTGAGGCCGATCTGGGTGGCGGAGCCGAAGTACTCCAGCACCTGCCGCCAAGCGGCGTCGTCTGCGGCGCTGCCGCGGTGGCACTCGTCCACCACCACGAGATCGAAGAAGTCGGGCGAGAACTGTTTGTAGATGTTCCTGTCTTCGTCGGTGCCGGTGACGGCTTGGTAGAGACACAGGTAGATCTCGAACGCCTTGTCCACCGTGCGATTGGTGATCTTGGTCATCGCGGTGCCGAAGGGCTTGAAGTCGTTCGTCTTCGTCTGGTCAGCGAGGATGTTCCGGTCTACGAGGAAGAGAATGCGCTTCTTGGTGCCAGACTTCCAAAGCCTCCAGATGATCTGGAAGGCGGTGTAGGTCTTGCCGGTGCCGGTGGCCATGACCAGGAGTAGGCGGTCTTCCCCACGGGCGATGGCTTCGACTGTGCGATTTATGGCGATGAGTTGGTAGTAGCGGGGGGATTTCTGCGAACCATCGTCGTAATAATCCTGCGTGTAGACAGCTATCTGGGGCGGGGTAAGGCCTCTGGCAACGCAGAGTCGGGACCAAAGTTCCTCTGGAGAGGGGAACTGGCCGAGAGGAATCTCACGCGTCACCGTGCCACTGGTGGCAGTGCGGTCGTGTTCGAGGAAGGCGTCGCCATTAGAACTGTAGGCAAAGGGAACGTCGAGGATTTCTGCGTACTCCAGTGCCTGCTGCATGCCATCGCCGACGGAGTGCTGATTGTCCTTGGCCTCAATGACGGCAATGGGCAGATTCGGCCTGTAGTAGAGAATGTAGTCGGCCTTTTTGGCTGTGCCACGTTGCACCGACTTGCCCCTTACCATGACGCGGCCTTTGGTAAAGAAGAACTCTTCCCGAACCTGGGTCATGAGGTCCCAACCCGCGCCGTCTGGCCCGCAGAGAGCCGGAGTAATGAACTTGGACCGAATGTCCGTCTCGGTGAGGGATTTCTTGTTCATACGGTGAGGTGACCCCGCCTGTACAATGACTCTCTTTTGACTTTTGAGGGGTGTCTATATCGCAATAATTGCTCAGAATGAGTGATTTAGGTGGAGACGGCGTTTCTGGAGGTACATTATGGGCTGAGGAAAGGTCTGGCCAAGTTTTTTCTTTGAGTTGGGGGATCGGTACTTGTCGCATGCGGTCAAATAGACATGCTCAACTAATGATGAATTCAGCAACTCATCCCCCCAAGCTTGAGGACGCGATTGAGACGCTCTATCGCCTGCATGTGGGTATCATCGGCAACGGGCCGGAACGCCATGAGAGACCCCACAAGCCGTTGCTCTTGTTGGCGGTTCTGGATCTGGTTGCGGAGAGAGTTGCTGAACCGCACAAGATCAAGTGGGGAATGAGACTTCGGTCCTTGTTCACACAGTATTTTGAGTTGGTGAAACAGAGGGACGACGACAGTTCGCCCGAAAATCCCTTCCTCTATTTGCGCAAGGAGGGGTGGTGGGAGCCTATGAAGATTGTGCCAGGGGGAAGAACGGTGCCTTTGGAGTCGACACCGACAGTGGCTGAGGCAAATGCCGGAACGGTGTACGCTCGAATTTCTACCCCGATTGAGCCGTTTTTGCATCTGCAGAAGGACAGGATGGAGCTGCGCTTGGCGCTGGTGAGCCGCTACTTCCCGGGAAAGATGGAAGCGCTGCGCAGGTTGTTTATTGAGCCTTCACTCCATGACATGTCCAGTGCCTACCGGGCTTCAACTCAGCCTGAAGGCCGAGAAATGGAGAGTGAATTGGCGTCCGATGCTGAAAGCGAAGTGGGCAAAAGTGGAAGGTCTGCAGGATTCCGGCGGAAGGTTGTGGAAGCGTATGATTTCCAATGCGCTGCCTGCGGTTTGCGCATCAAGCTGCCTGGGCAGAAGGAACTTCGGGAAATGACCTTTGTGGATGCAGCTCACCTGATCCCTTTCAGTACGAGCTTCAATGATCATCCCACCAACGGGATGGCGCTGTGCAAGAACCATCACTGGGCGATGGACCGGTTTCTAATTGCTCCTGGTCCTAGTGGCGTGTGGGAGGTGTCGAGGAAATTGATGCGACACCGGTCCGCCGGCGAGGCGGAACTGGTGGAACTACAGGGGAGGAGGATCATCCCGCCACTTGATGACGCTTACTTGCCGAGCCGTGAGGCCTTGGAGTGGCGTGTGGGCAGGCTGTGGGAGGGGTGAGGAAAGTTTGCCGCCTGCGGCGGAGGGGGGCGTGGGCAGGATACAATCCTGCTGAGCAGACAGCTTGGAATGCTGTCACACAGCACTGCAGCCCCTCAATACGCAATCAACGGATCTCGCTCCCGGTCCCGTAACGTCCCTGAGGTCACGCCCAACTGGGATTGCGCCTTGAGATCACGCCAGAGGGTTTCGCCGTCGCGGCGGTGGGACATGAGGTCCTGGTAGAGGGCGAGGGTCTGGGCGGCTTCGGGGCCGGATTCCTCGAGGAACTCGACACGGAAGGTGCGGAGGCCGGCGCCGTAGAGCATCTCATAGAACCGGGCCCCGGTCTGGGGCACGGCGTTGAAGAGGGTGTTGCGGCAGCCGACGTCGGCCTTGAGCGGGTGCTCCATGCCGGTGCGGTCGCGCAGCTTGACCTTGTGGCGCTCGCAGGGGCGGCCGCAGTCCAGGAAGGTGCTGCCGGTGGACATGAAGGAGGCAAAGACGCAGTGCTCCATGTGAAACATGGGCATGTGCTGGTGAAGCGTGAGCTCGAACCAAGTGGGCGGGCAGCCGTAGAGGAGGTCCAGCACCTGCTCGATGTTCAGGTCATAACTGACGGTGAGCTGCTCCAGGCCGGTGGTCTTCAAGAACTCGGCCGTGAGGGGATTGGCCACGTTGAGCGAGAAATCGCCGGTGGTGCGCAGGCCGGTGCCGGCAAAGAAGCCGATGGCCCCGAGGTTCCGGATCAAGACGCCGTCGGGGTTGGCCCGGGCGATGAGCTTGAAGAACCCTTCCTCCCGCGGCTTCTGAATGCGCGGGGTGGCGAGGAAGATCTCGGTCCCGGTTTCGGTCTGGGGCTTGGCCTCTGTCCCCGATGCTGAAGCGGCAGCCGCAGCGCGGGCGCTGTTATGGGCGCGAACGTGCTGGACGGCCTCCGAATAGAGGCGCACGTCCTCAAAGTCCACATAGAGCCGGGCCACGCTGGCGGCGAGGGCGGCATCGATCTGCTCCATGCTGCGGCAGAGCACATAGAGACGGGCCTCGACCGTGGGGGCGAGATCCAGGCGGGCCTCCTCCAACGGGGCGAGCATGGCGCGCGCAGAGGGCTTGAGCCCTTCGGGCGAAGGGGCCTCGAACACCGGGGCGGAGGGCAGGAGATCCAGCGCGGCCACGAGGGCGCGGCGCAGGCGGTTGAGCTCGCTCACAGGCACGATGACCGCGCCCTCAAGCTGGGAATCCAGCCCGGCGAGTTCATACGGCGTGCCGCCGAGGCGGCCGAACTGCTCGGCCAGGGTCTCGCGAGAAAGGGGCTTCTTCTGGGCCACCTCCAGCGGCATGGCGGAGCTGGCCTGGGCGAGCACTGGCCCTTCCAGACTGGCATTGACGCCTCCGTTCAAGTCTCGAACTTCCACCGCGAGGGGCTGTCCGGCCTGACCAGTGACGGTGAAGTGCAGGGTGCGACGTTTGCGAATGGGCAGGTCGCCCTTAAACGTGGCCTGAAGCTCCCGTTCCAGGGCGGGATCGGCGGTCTTGTAAACGCGGGTGCCGGGCTGGATGGAGGTGAAGTCGATCTTGCCACGCTGGAAGGCGATGCGGCTGCCTTCGACCTGGAAGAGATAGCCGCCCTGCTCGCGGTCGGTATCGGACGGGTTCTCAAACACCACGCCGTCGCCGGGCTTCAGGGGGATCTGGAAGGGCGTGAGTTCGATGGTATCACGGTCGACGGTGCGGACCTCGCCCACGAGCGGGCCGCGCTTCTTGGCAAAGCGGGCGCCCACAAGCTGCTGGTGATTCACCCCGTGCATCCAGCCGCTGAAGAGTCCGCGGCTGAAGGTCATCTCGAGGGAATAACGGTCCTCCTCGTTCATGAGCTGCGGCGGCAGGGGCTGGTCGTTCTCCAGCGCCTCCAGAGCGGTGTCGATGGCCTTGCGATAGACCCGCGTGACGGCGGCGACGTACTCTGGCGACTTGAGGCGGCCTTCGATCTTGAAACTGTGAATGCCCGCCGCGATCAGGCTGGGGATCTCCTCCACGGCGGCGAGGTCCTGCGGGGAGAGGAGATAACGCTTGTCGCCCAGGTCGCGCAGTTCGCCATCGACGACTAGCTCATACGGCATGCGGCAGGCCTGGGCGCACTCGCCCCGGTTCGCGCTGCGGCGACCAAGGGACTCGCTGGTGAGGCACTGACCGGAGTAGGCGACACAAAGAGCGCCGTGCACAAAGACTTCCAGCGGCAGCTCGGCGTCTTTCTTAAACGCTTCCAGGTCGCGCAGGGAGAGCTCGCGCGAGAGCACGGCCAGATCCAGCCCGAGGTTCCGGGCAAAACGCAGGCCCTCAGGCGAGGTGATGGTCATCTGCGTGGAGGCATGCAGATGCAGCTTGGGCGCGAGCGCCTTCACCATGCGGGCCAGGCCCAGGTCCTGAACAATGACCGCGTCCACACCCGCCGACTCCAGGAGACGGAGTTGTTTCTCAGCATCCTCCAGCTCCCCGGTGAAGATGAGCGTGTTGAACGCGCAATACCCCCGCACGCCGTGCTTGTGCAGGAACGCCATGAGCTCCGGCAGGTCTTCCTCCGTGAAGTTGTCCGCGCGCAGCCGGGCGTTGAACCGGGGCAGGCCGAAGAAAATGGCGTCCGCGCCATTGGCGACGGCCGCACGGGCGCATTCCCAGTTGCCGGCTGGGGAGAGGAGTTCGGGAGGGGCGGGGCGGGGAGCAGGGGATGGAGGCAGGGAGGACAAGCTGGGAAGATACGGGGAGAGTTGAGACGCCGCAAGCGGCTGGTTGAGGGCCCGCAAGCGGGCGTTTAGGCGGCGGAGCCTGGTTTAGGAGAAAGGCGAACCACTGATTCACACTAACGGGGAGAGGGAAAAGGGGTTAGGGAAGAGGGATAAGGGGGAACCGCTGACGGACGCCAACTTGACGCTAACGGGGGCAAAACACCTTTGGTGAGCAAATTACGGATTCTGACGCACTGGGATACGGAGGGATGGAGGTGCAAATGGCTCAGGGTGAATGACCGTCAGAGAACGCTCAAATACCCCTGACAGCCGGGACGGCTGTGTCACTTACTGACCACTGATGACTGCCCACTGCCCACTGGCATGAGTACGTCCTGATTCACCCACTCACTGACCAACGCCCTGAAGGCCTCAGCAGCGGGATTACTCCCGCCCGCCGCCTTGTTCCAGACCATGACGAGGTCGACGGAGACGATGGGGTGGAGGGGTTTGAAGATGAGGTCGGGGCTGCGGGTGAGGGTGTCGACGCTTTCGGGCACGACGCCGATGCCGGCACCGGCTTCGACGTAGGTGACGACGGTGCCGACGATGCTGGGGGTGAGGGTGAGCTTGGGGGAAAACCCGGCGCGGTGGCAGCCGATCATGATGCGGTCGTAGAGGCCGACGCCTTCGCGGCGGGCGAGGACGATGAGGGGCTGGCCTTCCAGCATCTTCCAGGTGACCTTGGTCTCGGTGGCGAGGGGATGAGAACGGGGGACGACGACGGAGAGGGACTCGCGACGCAGGAGGAGGGTCTGGAGGGGGATGCGGTCGCTGGCGGCGACGGGGCGGGTAAGGCCGACGTCGATGCGATCCTTGGAGACCATTTCCCAGACGCGTTCGGGGGTGCGCTCCTCCAGGATGACGGTCACGCGAGGATGGCGGCGGCGGTATTCCTTGAGGAGTCGGGAGAGGAAGGGCTGGGTGGGCGGTCCGATGAAGCCGAGGCGGAGCTCGCCCTCCTGGCCTTTCACGGTGCGGTGGACCTTGCGGATGGCTTCTTCGCAGAGACCCAGCAGGATGCCCGCCTCATGCAGGAGCACGGCTCCGGCGGGGGTGAGCTTCACACTGCGCTTCGTCCGCTGGAGAAGCTCCGCGCCGAGGTCGTCCTCCAACTCCTTGACCGTGCGGCTCAGGGCAGGTTGGGCGATGTGGAGCTTTTCCGCCGCTTTCGAGAAGCTGAGTTCCTCGGCCACGGCCTGGAAGTAGCGGAGGTGCCGGAGTTCCATGCGGGAAGTTTAAGAACGGTTGGGCATTTGTGCGAGAGGAATGTTCGGGTTGCGGCATGAGTGAGGCGAGGGGGAAATTAGGAATTAGGAATTAGGAATTAGGAATGCCGGAGTGGTGGAGTGGTGGAGTGGTGGAGGGATGAGGCAGGATCTGGGGCCAGCAGATTCTCTTGACTCCAATTCGCGGGGAGCTTCTGAAGTTTGAAGTTTGGCTTTTGAAGTTTTCCCGGAACGGTCCGCTTCACGTTTGTTGCTCAAGTTGGGTTGCCGGTACCTTCAAAGCATACACGCGCTCTAACAGCCCCGTGAGTCCCCAGAAGGCGGCGATGAGGGTGAGGGCGCTGAGGGTTTCCTGCCAGGTGGGTGGGAAGATGAGGAGGAAGCCCTGGTCCTTCACCAGGGCGGCGAAGCTGGAGACGCAGAAGGGCATGAGGAAGAGGCGGAAGATCTGCCAGCGGTCCAGCCGGGTGGTGACGGCGGAGGAGGTGCGGGTGCTGAGCAGGAGGGCGAGGCCGATGATGCCGCTGAGCCCCAGGGAGGTGAGCCAGAGGCGCGGACGGGGCTCAAAATGGTACGCCACGGTG
>NZ_BATQ01000051.1 GCF_000739635.1 Verrucomicrobium sp. BvORR034
CACGACCCTTGCAGGAGCGGGTGGATGTGATGGCCCGGTTCAGATTCCCCGGAGCGGAACGTCGCCAGTTCACCTTGGAGCTTGATCGCGATCTTCAGCTGTTGCGTTGGTACGCGATTGGTGTGCAGTCCATCGTCCTGCGCGAGGATGGGGCACGCAAGTTTGCGGAAATCACCACCGCTACTCCGATCCGGGATGAGTTCACGTTCAAGGCGGACTTTAGCCGTGCGACGTCCACGGCCGCAGGGGAACGAACCTCCCCTTATGTCGGAGCCCTGGCGACGCGGGTGGAAAGGGCTGTGGGTCTCCGAGCCTCCCCGTCATTGATCGTGTCACTCCTGGCCAGCCCGGATCTGGAGCGCCGGACGGACGCAAGTGCCACAGGACTCGGATACTGGATAGCGACGGGGCAGGCATCGCTGAAGTACAAGGTGGAGCCGGCACCGAATGGCGTGACCGGTGAAGTGGAAGCGGTCTATCAATTGAGCGCGGAGAAAGTGGAGATCCTCGCTGCCTTGACTTTGCACGCTGGTCGCTTGCCGCTCCACGAGGCCTACGTGCCTCTCGTCAAAGGCTATGAGGTGCAGAGTCTCACGGGTCCGGGCATCAAAAGCTGGCAGCGGGACGACACAGGAGTTTTTGTCCAGTTTGACGCGAGCGGATTGCGGGAGGTGCGTATCGTGCTGAGCCTGGCCCAGGTGCGTCCGCCGGGAACTGGTGCTGCTGCGGTGACGCTGCCAGCGGTAAGTGTGGAGGGAGTCTTGGGGCTCAAGGCAGTCGCCTATCTGGCCACGCATGCTGCCACGGAGACCCGCATTGGCCTCGTGCCAGGAACCAAGTGGAGGGAGTTCGATGTGACGACATCGAGGAGTGTGTTTTCCGTGACGGAGCCACAGATGGTAAAACGCGCTTTGCGTTGGGAATCACTGGACGCCAAGGAGGCGACGTTGTCGGACCTGCCTCCGGTTTCCCTGCTGCCGCAACCTGCCAAGTACGGTGTCAATGCCGTGCTCCTAGCCCAGGCGACGGATGCAGGATTGCTCTACTCCCAACAGGTAGGGGTGCAAATGGACCAAGGGATGCTGCGTGAGTTGAAACTCAGCCTGCCCGCCTCCCTGCCGGAGGCAAGGGTGCGAGGAGTCAATATGCGGGATGCCCAGTCCAAAGTGGTGGGAGACCGCCGGGAGTACACCGTGGGGTTCCAGAGCGATGTCTTGAACTCGACGGCGGTGACGCTGGACTGGGAACTGCCGCTGGAAGGGACGCAGGCGCTGCCCCTGGTGAAAGTGGAAGGGGCGTCTCGAGCCCGCCGGTTTTTCATTGTGGACAATGCATCTGCGAGTGAAGTGAAGTCTTCCCTGCAAGGGGTGGACGAGACGGTCGCCCAGAGTGTTCCTTACCTGCCGACGGCGCTGGGTCAGGCCCAGTACTTCCTGGGGCGCAACGAGCAGGCGGATGTGAAGCTCAGCTTCTCACGTACGGAGGCCACTGCAGGCAATGCCGCCATCGTCACTCTGGCGGACATTACCTCCGCCCTGCGTCCGAACGGAGAACGTTGGGAAACGGTGGTGTACTCCCTGGCCAATCGTTCACTTCAGTTCCTGCCGGTACGATTGCCGGAAGGGGCGGAGTTGGTTTCTGTCACGGTGGGCGGCGAGAGGGTGCGTGCGGACCTGGGAGAGCGCGACGGGAAGGCGCTGTTTCTTATTCCCCTGATTCAAATGCGGCCGGGTGAACTGTCCCAGCAGGTGCAGTTGATTTATCGTGTGAATGCCTCGAACCGGAAGGGATTGAAGGGGCGCACGAAGCTGGATGATCCTGAACTGGTCGGCCTCTCTGCAGAGCGCACTCTGTGGAATGTGTGGGTGCCGGAGAAATACGATCTGGGCTCCGTCGATGGCAACATGGAAGCTGTCGTCGAGGAAATCTATGAGGATGAAAAAGCCCAGCAGAAGCTGAGCGATGCGGTGCGGCTGAATCGTGTGGCGAGCTCGTCCAACATCAGTCAGGCGGACGCGCAAGAAGCCTTGGGGAATGCCGAGAAGCAACTGAAGGAACTCAAACAGTACCAGCAGAACAAGAAGAGCAGTTCCTACAACCGCAAGCCTTCCAAGATGAAGGGGAAGGAATTTGTCGCTGATGACGATGCTACCTTGTCCAAAAGCAACCGTCAGATCGAGGAGCAGCTGCAACAACAGACCCTCGTTTTGGATGAAAACCGCCTCAAGGTGCCGGTGATTGGGGTCCGATCGGGCAACGATGCGATCGTGCAGGGACAGTTTGACCCGCCCCAGATTCCACAGGGAGGGGTGAACCTCAACCAGTGGGCTGCCAACGGCGTGGCCGACAGTGGTCAATTCCGTGGCACTATAGGGGGCTTCGGCGCGGTGCCGCCTGTGGACAACACGGTGCTGAATGACAACGTGGCGGTGGACAACAAGTTCTTTGCAGCGGGCAAGCCGCAGAGTGAGCTCAAGGATGAGGCGGCGGGAGCTAAAAATGCAGAAGCAAAACCCGCTCCTACAAAAGGAGCCAACCTGGGAAGAGCCAACCTCTACAATTCCGCCGAGTCCCAGCAGATGGTCACGATCGTGGCGGGAACTGCCACGCAGGTGCCACTGCCGCAGACAGCGCAATCGAGCACGCCGTCCAATGCAAACGCCCCGATGGATGCGCCGTCGCTCACCACCGGCCCGGGGGCAGCTCTGGCCAATCGTGACCCCTTTGGAGACAAGCCCATTTCAACCGGCAGCTCCGCGGCGATCAGCCTGATGGAATCCGACCGAGAGATGGCAGATCGGTTTTCGCCGGCTTTGACTCCTGAAAGTGTCCAAGCAACGCCTGAATTGGAGCGCCATCTTCAGTACGGCTACAGCAACTACAACATTGGGGACTACGACGCAGCCATCCGGAGTTTCCAGGAGGCTCTACGGCTGGACAAGAACAACTCTGTTGCCCGTCGGGGCATGGAGCGTGCGGAACAGAAGCGCGGCCAGTATTTGGACACCGCTCGCGATCACCAACGCGCCCGGATGCTGAATGGTGTGAGCCAGGCTTTGGAAAGTCCTGTTCCTGCTGCCCCAGCAGCAGCAGACCCCTTTGCCGCCACTGCTCCTGGCGGCGCACCGCAGGATCCGTTCGCGCCGCATCAGCCACAACAGGCTCAGCAGCTCAAGCCGGCTGGTCGTCTCTCGCTTCCGGTGGATGTGCCGCTGTCCGGGACGGTGTATCACTTCCGCAAGCTCAAGGACCACGCTACTGTGGAAATGAAGATCTCCCGGCCATGGGAGCCTGCCCGCACCGCATCATTGTGGTCGTTGGTGGCAGGCTTGGCGGTGCTGGTCTCTGTCGAGGCGCTGCTGCGGGCGAGAAGAAAAAGAATGCAATAGAAGTTGCACAATGCATCAGGATGGGGACAAAATGCGGGACCAGAAGGGGACGGAGGACATAGAGATGCGTGTGACGAAGGCAAGGTTTGAGAAGGTGTGGACGGAACTGGGATTGGAAGGAGCGGCAGCGCCTTGGTTTGACCGGTTGATGACGGCGTATGGCCAGGTGGGACGGGCCTATCACAATGCTCGGCATCTCAACGAGTGCCTGGCGGGGTTCGATGCAGCCCGCCATCTGGTGAAGGATGCGCCCGCCGTTGAGTTTGCGCTCTGGTTCCATGATGCCGTGTACGATTCCCGCGCCACGGACAACGAGGAACGCAGTGCTGATCTGGCTCTGGAGTGTCTCCGGGAAGCAGGAAGCCGAGACGACACCCGAGGGGCGAAGATTCATGATCTGGTGATGCTGACCAAGACCCATCAGGCGGAGCCGGACACCGACGGTGCCGTGATGGTGGACCTGGATCTGGTCATCCTGGGACAGCTCTGGCCAAGGTTCGAGGAATACGACCGCGCCATCCGGCGGGAATATGACTGGGTGCCAGCCGAGCTCTATGCGCAAAAGCGCAGCGATGTGTTGCGAAAGTTCCTGCAGCGGAACTTCATCTACCGGACCCGGCTGTTCCGTGAGAAGTACGAGGCGCAGGCCCGGTCAAACCTGGTGAGAAAGCTGGAACTTTCGAAAATTGAGGGCGGAGCTTCGGTCGAGTCGGGGGTCGGAAGGCAATCCCGAGGAGGATCATGCGGCTGAGGATGGGGCGGGTGGCGTACTGAGGGGTGCAACGTATCAACTCAACGCTTCACCGATTTTACTCTCATGGAACACAGACTGCTTGGCGGATCCGGCCTGAAGGTGCCGGTATTGACTTTTGGCACCGGCACTTGGGGCGGGCGCACCGCCTTCTTCAAGGCCTGGGGAGGAAGTGATGTGGCAGAGGCCACAAAGATGGTGGACATCTGTCTGGAGGCCGGGCTGAACATGTTCGACACCGCCGACGTGTATTCGGATGGTCAGGCAGAAGAGATACTCGGCAAGGCGATTGAAGGCCGCCGTGACCAGGTGCTGATCTCTACGAAGGCCACGTTTCGCCTGGGCGACGGTCCCAATGATGTCGGGTCCTCTCGTCATCATTTGATCCGCTCAATCGAGGGCAGTCTGAAACGGCTGGGCACCGACTACATTGATCTCTTCCAGTTGCACGGTTTCGATGCGATGACTCCTATCGAGGAGACCTTGAGCACCCTCGACAACCTGGTGAAGGCGGGCAAGATTCGCTACCTGGGCTGTTCCAACTTTTCCGGCTGGCACCTCATGAAGTCGCTGGCGCTTGCGGACCGTTACGGTCTTGCCCGCTATGTGGCCAATCAGGCTTACTACTCTCTGATCGGACGTGAGTACGAATGGGAACTGATGCCGCTGGGACTGGATCAAAAGGTGGGTGCCATGGTGTGGAGTCCTCTGGGTTGGGGCCGACTGACCGGCAAATTGCGCCGGGGGCAGCCGCTGCCCGAGACCAGCCGCTTGCATGATACCGCCCAGTACGGGCCACAAGTACCTGACGAATACCTTTTCACCGTAGTGGATGCCCTGGACGCCGTGGCGCAGGAAACAGGCAAGTCCATCCCGCAGGTGGCGATCAACTGGCTGCTCCAACGTCCTACCGTCTCCAGCGTGATCATTGGAGCGCGCAACGAAGAGCAACTCCGCCAAAACCTAGGGGCAGTGGGCTGGAATCTCACCTCCGAACAAGTGGCCAAACTCGATGCTGCCAGCAAGGTTCCCGCGATCTATCCGTACTGGCATCAGCAGGGTTTTGAGCGGAATCCACCGCCGGTGGCGTGAGGGCGCAAGTTTGGGGGATTTCCTGATGAGGGAGCTGGAGAGCGGAAGGGTGGCAAGAAGGGGAAGCTTCAGCCACCCCGGAAAAACACCCGTCAGTCCGACAAAAGTGCCAGTGAATCCAATCGCCCAGTACGATCCATGGAGTGAGAATGGGAGTCGAATTCCCAGCCCGCATCAGACTCCGGTGTGGGCGGGGAGTTCACAAAAACCCCCACCGGTAGAACTCCATGAGATCCTCCGCCCAAACCTCCGAACCAGAAGTGTCGCTGACCAAGGTCACGAACCTCTTTGTGGATGCCGCCTTCATCAACCAGCTGGGTGTGAAGGAACTGACAAATGAGGAGGGTGTCTGCGAAGCTCTCGTGGAATTGCCGGCATGGATGGGCAAACCTCAACAATCCTTGCATGCTGTGGTGCAGGCCTCCCTGGCCGATCACGCTGCGAAAGGGGCGGTCAAGTCCGTGGTGTCGCCCGATACCACTGTGGTGCGCCTGGATTTCAAGCTCAAGTACCTTGAGACAGCGACCGGCCGGACGGTCAGGGCGGTTGCGAATGTGCTGCGGTGTTCTCGCAGCATCGCCGTGGTGGAGGTGGATATTTATTCCCAGGGTGCCGAGGTCGGTGAGGAGGCGCTGGTGGCGGTGGCCGAGGTGACACTGGTGGTGGAGGATGATGAGGCGCAGTTTCCTGAAACCCACTGTGCTTGTCTGGAGATCTGAGGCCGACGGAGTCGGAGACAGAAGACTGGAAGACGAAAGACCTGGGGGTCTTGGGAAAAAAGTAGTCCAGAGCTTTATCTCGTCAGTCGAGCCATTGAACGCTCCCAATACCGAGCTAAAGCTCTGGACTACTTTAGAGGAGCACGGCGGTAGTCTCTGCGAACATGGGTGTCCACAGGGCCATCCGATAGGACGCCGGGCCACGCACAGTCTGGAAGCCAGCCTCACTCATCTCTGAAAGAGATGTCTATCACAGCCCAGGGTTGGACGCGCCTCGAGCGAGTCTACCTTGGGTATCACCACCGCCAATGATCAGGAGGCCGACTGAGTGATCTTGGAATCCTGAGCAGGCTCGGAAACCCATGACGAGTTGCATGAGCGGCATGGCGACGCGACATCTCCCGCTTCGGTCTGTCGAAAACGCCGCGCGACTGAGCGGGGTTGGGAACCCCCGCCTCCTTTATTCCGAGCAATCGCGAACGTTCCCACGTGGCTTGCACATCCTGGACTCCAGCGACTGATGCCGATTGCCAATCGGCGGCACAGCAGATGGCCAATCTGCGCTACGTGTCCGCCCGCCGATCACCTCAGGTCTTCTGTCTTTCGTCTTCCAGTCTTCTGCCTCTACCCGACCCTCACCGCACAATGCTTGTAGGAGGGCTGCCTGCTGTACGGATCCACCACGCTCAGCGTCAACTGATTCACCTGTGCGTCATGCATGGGCAGGAAGACTTGGCCGGGGCGCATGGTGGTGCTGATACGGGCCTGGGCGGTGATGCTGGCACGACGCGAACTCACCGCAACCATCTGGCCGTCCCGGATCTTCAAGGCAAGGGCGTCTTCGGGATGGATATCCAACATGAGCACCGCAGGGTGCAGCTTGCGCAGGATGGCGGACTTGCCGGTGCGCGTCTGGGTGTGCCACTGTGCGGAGGTGCCGCGACCGGTGAGCAGCACTAGAGGATACTCAGCGTCCGGAGGTTCGGGTACGGCGCGTGGGGCCTCGTACACAAACTTCGCCCGACCGTCAGGGGTGTAGTATTTGCCATCCTCAAACAGGCGACGCTCTTTGCCGGGCTCATCTCCCGGGCGCAGGGGCCACTGCATGCCGCCATGGCTTTCCAGCATGTCATAGCCTTCGATGCCGGTGATCTCACAGGGCTGTCCTTTGGTCACCTGCTGAAGGCGCTCAAACACCGCTTCGGGTGAGGTCCAGGAACGAAACATCGAGGCGCAGCCCCAATACTCGGCGATAAGGCGGAAGATGTGAAAGTCTGCCAACGCTTGGCCGGGGGCTCGGCTCACCTTGCGGGAGATGCCGATGCGACGCTCGGAGTTGATGAAGGTGCCTTCTTTCTCTCCCCAGCCGGCAGCCGGCAGGACGAGATGCGCCAGTTGAGCACTCTCTGTGGTGGCATACATGTCCTGCACCACAAAGAAGTCGAGCTTCTGCAGCACCTCCCGAATGCGCTTCTGCTGGATCCACGAGTGAGCGGCATTGGTGGCGATCATCCAGAGGCCCTTGATGCGACCTTCCTCAATGCCCTGCACGATCTGGTCGTAAGCCAGGCTGGGTTTCTGCGGGATACGATCTTCGGGAATGTCCAGCGCCTGGGCCACCTTGGCGCGGTGCTCTGCCTTGGTAAAGTCATGTCCACCAATGAGGTTGGTCGTGTTGGAGAACAGACGGGACCCCATGGCGTTGCACTGTCCGGTGATGGAGTTGGCCCCGGTGCCGGGACGGCCGATATTGCCGGTCATCAGCGCGATGTTGATGATGGCCTGCGCCGTGCGCGTGGCCTCATGCCCCTGATTGACTCCCATGGTCCACCAGAAGGAGACGGTCTTCCCGTTTGCGATCGTTTCCGCGAACTTGAGGAACTCCTGCTCGCTGAGCCCTAGCGAAGCGTAGTGCTGCTCCGGAGCGTAGTCTTTGAGGAACTCGCAGAAGCCCTCGTAGCCGTTCGTGTGGGCCGCGATGTATTCCGGCTTCACGTGGCCGTGCTTCACCAGCCAGTGAGCCAGGCAGTAGAAGAGGAGCAGGTCAGACTTGGGGAGGATCGGCAGATGCTGGGTGGCGGCCATGGCCGTTTCCGTCTTCCGCGGATCCACCACAATGATTTCTGGCTGGTTCGGATTGGACAGCACCCGCTGCCACATGATGGGGTGGGCGATGCACGGGTTCGCACCAATAAACACCAGCACGTCCCCCTGCTCGTAGTCCGCGTAGGTGTAGGGCGGGGCGTCGAAGCCGAAGCTTTCCTTGTACGCCGCCACGGCGGTGGCCATGCACTGGCGGGTGTTGCCATCGCCATGCACCATGCCCATGCCAAACTTGGCCAGGGCACCCAGGAAGGCCATCTCCTCCACCATGATCTGGCCGGTACTGAGGAAGGCCACAGACTCGCGCCCGTGCTGGTCCATGATGGCCTCAAACTTCCGGCAAAAGACCTGCATGGCGGTGTCCCAGTCCACGGCTTCACCATGGAGCAGGGGAGTGGTGGCGCGATCTGGAGCGTAGAGGGGCGTCAGTGCCTCCCAGCCTTTCGGGCACGCCATGCCCAGGTTCACAGGGTACTGCGTGTTGGGCGTGAGATTGATGGCCTGGCCCTTTTCATCCAGGTGGATCTTCAGGCCACAGCCGGTGGAGCAGAAGCCACACACCGCGTGGGCCACGGAGACTGGCTGGGTGCGGGAGGGCAGGCTACCGAGGCCAAATTTGGCAGGCTCCAGCACCAGTTCCTTGGTCATGGGGCCGTTGAAGGCCCGGATCAGTTCAGGGAGACGCGCGCTCATGTTCATTCCAGTGAGGGGTCGATCAATGATGATGCGGAGTCATCGGCACCCCGGGCATCCGGGTGGCGACTCCGCCGGCGAAGTAGAGATGACGCTCGATCACCTGGGAGGCGAAGGTCGTCACGAGTGAGATGGTGGCCCAGGCCGCAATGAGGTTGCCCACATTGCCCATGGCGAGGAATCCAAACACCGTGGAGATGATGAAGAGGAGCACCCGCACCTGCAGGGCGCTTTGTGCCAGGGTGGCCAGGGTCTTGGCGGAGCGATGGCAGGGATGGTGGCTGTTGCCGAGGGCAGTGGATTGCAGCGACCACTCATACACGAAGAGGCCTGTGCGGAAGACGATGGCCGCAGCGGCAAAGAGGGTGGCGTACACTGGCCCGCCCTGCCACAGGCCCAGCATCTGCAGCCAGCCCAGCACGGCGGCCGCACTGGCACTGCCCAGCAGCACCGTGGTACCGAAAAACTTGGCAAAGGTGATGGGCGCAGCCCAGTAGGTGCGGCGCGTGTCCACATACACCATGCAGGAGCAGAAGACACTGGCCAGACCCGCGGCGACCGTCAGGCCGACCAGCGCAGGATGATTGAACCACCAGGCGATCGCTCCGATCTTGAAGAACCCGCCAAAGGCCATGACCTCACGGCTGAGCCAGGATTTGCGCCAGCCCAGGAAGGCCCGCCAGGCGCGGAAGGGTTGCCCCAGGTGCAGCACACTGGTGCCCAGACCAGCCGCCAGTACCACCAGTGCTGCCAGGCTGAGGGCCTGCATCTTCGCGGGCTCCACCCACGAGCAGAGGGCGGCGATGAAAATGCCCGTGGCCATCTGGGTCAGCACCAGCATCCAGGCCAGGGGTGCGTGCATCTCCTCCAGTTGCAGCTCCCCGTCATGCTGGGGCCGTGCGAAGTCGGGAATCGGCTTCGAGGAAACATAGCTCGTGGTGGGATGCGTGTAGGAGGAGTCAAAAGCTCCTGGCAGCAGGCGTTTGCCCGGCTTGCGAGTGGCCTCCTTCACCACGTCCATCTTCACAATGCGGATGGCAATCGCGCCGTTCGGGCAGGACTGCACACAGGCGGGAGCCTCACCCACCGCCAGACGCTGCTGGCACATGTCGCACTTGCGCACAATGCCGCGCTTGGGGTTGTACTTGGGCACATCGTACGGACACTTCAGGATGCAGTACGAGCAGCCGATGCACTGGTCATCCAGGTGGCGCACGATGCCGGTTTCCTCATCCTTTTCATAGGCCAGCACCGGGCAGCCGTTGGCGCAGGCCGGGTCTGTGCAGTGGTGGCACGCCGTGGTAACGGTCTGTAGATAAGGCTCGTCCCGGCATCCGGCCAGCGCCCCCATGTCCCGCCAGCTCTCGTGCTCATCCAGCCCGTTCATGGAGTGGCAGGCGGCCACGCAGGCCTTGCAACCGGTGCACTGGTCCAGATTCACCTCGAACGCGTACTGCTCCCCCTTGAGAGGCTTGCTCAGGGGGATCAGGTTTTTGTAATAACGTGCCTGGAGCGGCTCATCATGAGCCTGGTCATGCCACTCGGAGAACTTCGACACCGCCGTGGAAAAGTCCTGCTGTTCGGCAAGGAGCTTGTCCACGAGTGAGGTGCGGTGGTCGAGGGTCATTTCTGAAGTGAAAAGTTAAGAGTGATAAGTGAAAAGTCTGAGAGGGCAGGAGGGTTCTTTCGCGGAACCCATCCCCTTTATCCCATCGCTTCTGAGAACAGCACCTGCAGATCGCCGACCGAGTGCCGGTTGCAGAACTTGTGGAAGCTCTCCTCCGGCTGGCGTTTGGCGAGGTAGGTCTTGAGCATCGCCTCCAGTGTGGTGCCGAGGGATTCATAGGGCACGGCGCTGAAGATCTGGCGGCCGACCATGCGGTTCTCACCAAACCCACCGCCGACGGTGACGTGGTAGCCTTCGCCGGACTCGCCCTTGGCCTTGGTGCCGAGGAGGCCGATATCACCCATGAAGTGCTGGGCGCAGCTGTGCGCGCAGCCGGTGAAGTGGATGTTCACCGGGGTGTCCAGCTTCACGCGCTTGTCCAGGTAGTCCATCATGGCGATGGCGTGGCCCTTGGTGTCGCTGGCTGCATATTTGCAGTAGCGGTTGCCGGTGCAGGCTACGAAACCGTTGCGCAGCGGGCTCTGATCTGTGGGGAAGCCCAGCTTGCGAAGCGCCTTGCTGGCCGTGGCCACGAAGGCGGTCGGCACATTAGGAACGATGAAGTTCTGCCACACGGTCAGGCGGATCTCGCCGGTGCCGTAGCTGTCGGCGATGTCCGCGATGCGCTCCAGCTGCCGGGCCGTGAGCTGGCCCACGGGCACGCTGGCACCGATGTAGTGCAGGCCTTCCTGCTTCTGCGGGTACGCTCCCACATGGGAGTGACCCTGCTGGGAGAAACGACGGGGCAACTGGAGGGGCGAGTCAGGTGCCAGACTTTGCAGAGTGTATCCCAGCACCGCTTCCACGTCATTGCGGAAGCCATCGAGTCCCCGCCCCTCCAGCAAATACTTCAGCCGGGCCTTCTTGCGATTGGTCCGGTCGCCATCGCGGATGAACACGCGCACGATGGCAAGAATCACTTTGTTCAGCTCCTCAGGCTTCACGAGCACACCCCAGTCGCTGGCGAAGGTCTTGTGACCGGTCACGCCGCCCAGGCCGATGCGGAACCACAGGCCGGGCTCGATGCCCTGGTCGTTCGCACCAATCTCCACTGCGGTGGCGCCGATGTCATTGGTGTCCTCCACGCTGCTCACCAGCCCCCCGCCGTCGTAGGCAATGTTGAACTTGCGAGGCAGGTCGTAGAACTCCTTGCTGGCGATGATGTGGGTGGCCAGCTCATTCACATACGGGCGCACATCCACGAGCTCGTACGGGTCATAGCCCGCACAGGGGTTCATGGTAATATTGCGGATGTTGTCCCCGCCGGCGCCCTTGGAGTGCAGACCCACGGACTGGATGCGGCGCAGCACTTCCGGGCAGTTCTTGGGCTCGATGAGCCGGATCTGGAAGTTGTTCCGCGTGGTGATCTGGATGTAGCCGGTGGTCAGCTCGCGGGAGATCGCCGCCAGCTCGCGGAGCTGGAAGGATTTCACAATGCCACCGGGGATGCGCAGGCGGCACATGTAGCCGTCCTTCACCGGGGAGAGCCAGAAGAGGCCATTCCACTTGTTGCGGAAGACGGTCTCCGGCTCAGGGGCGGCGTTCCACCGGGCATCGATGATGAGCTGCTCGATGGCGTCAAAGGGATGCACATCACGCTTGATGCGCTCCTCCTTGGTGAGGTCTTCCAGGTTCACTCGCGGCTCTGCGGAAGGCGGGGCCATGGGCATGGGTGCCATGTCTCCGAAGCTCACGCCGCGGGCCTGGAGCGCGGCGAAGAATCCTTCGAGGTAGCGCTTCTGATCGGTGCTGAAGTCTTGGGTTGCAGGAGCCACGGTGCGGGAGGGTGGGGGAAGAAGTTCAGTAGACATCGCGGGCATAGCGTTTGGTTTTCTTCAGGTCGGCCACATAGGCCGCGGCTTCGTCGGCGGACTTGCCGCCCTGCTGCTGGATGATGGTGTGGAGCGCGGCGTCCACGTCCTTGGCCATGCGGGAGGCATCTCCGCACACATAGAAATGGGCCCCCTCCTCCAGCCAGCGCCAGAGCTCGGCAGCGTGCTCAAGCATCCGGGTCTGCACATAGATCTTCTCCGCCTGGTCGCGGGAGAAGGCGAGGTCCAGTCGGGTAAGGAAGCCGCTTTTGTGCCAAGCCTGGATCTGGCTGCGGTAGAGGAAGTCGGTCGCCTCCTTCTGATCGCCGAAGAAGAGCCAGTTCTTTCCTGGAGCTCCGGTGGCTTCACGCTCCTCAAGAAAGGCGCGGAAGGGGGCGATGCCCGTGCCGGGGCCCACCATGATCATCGGCTTGGAGGCATCCGCCGGCACGCGGAAGTGCTTGGACGTGTGAACGAAGACGCCGGTGGGGGCACCGACCTCCAGGCGGTCCGCCAGGAAGGTGGAGCAGACACCCTTGTGCGCCACGCCGTCCTTCTCGTAGCGCACGGCACCCACGCAGAGGTGCACCTCATCCGGGTGCGCCTTCGGGCTGGAGGCGATGGAATAAAGCCGGGGCTGGAGCTTGCGGAGCCCGGAGATGAAGTCCGTGGCCGCGGGGGCTTTCTCGGGAGTGACGCCCAGCAGGTTGCGCACCTCATAGGCGGTCTGCAGAGCCGTCTTGAGCGGGGCCTCGCTGCCATCGGGCAGGGGCACAGGAGTTTCAGGGTCCAACCCATGGGCGGCGATGATGGTGGCCACCACCTCCGGGCAGTTCTGGGTGAAGACGCCCAGGGCATCCCCGGTTTCATACACCAGACCGCTGTCCTTCAGCGAGAAGGCGATGTGGCGGGTGTCCTTGGACGAGCCCTGTTGGTTGAGTTCCAGATTGCCGATTAGCGCGGCGGGAAAGGGGTTCTTCTTCGAGTAGCCGGTGGCTTCCTCCTGCACCGGAGCCGGGACTGCGGCGGGTGCGGGAGCGGCCACTGCGGCACCAGCCGAGGCCGGACCGGCGGACTCCAGGGATTTGAAGACGCCTTCGCTCCAGGTCTTGGCAAGTTCATCGAACTCCACATCGCAGTCCACCCGTGGGTGAATGCGGGAGGCGCCGAGCTGCTCGAGGCGTTCGTCGAGCTTGCGACCGGCGAGGCAGAAGGTATCACCATAGTTCAGATCACCCAGGGCCAGCACGGAGTAGCGCAGGCCGTCCAGCTTGGGGGAAGATCCGTTCTGGTTCAGGCCATCCCAGAAGCTCACCGCATTGTCCGGCATATCCCCCTCACCCCAGGTGCTGGTGATGATGATGAGATTCTTCTCAGCAGCGAGCCCCGCGGGTTGCAGGGCGTCCAGACCGGCGGCGCGTGCGGCAAAGCCACGACCAGAGGCTTCCTTGACCAGCTTCTTGGCCAGGGATTCGGCATTGCCGCTCTGGCTGCCGAACGCGATGAGGAGCGGGAGCTTCTCCACGGCCGGGGCCGGGCTGCCCAGAGCAGGTGCGCCGCTCTGGCCCTGACTGAGGATGCCGGCCAGGAAGCCGTTGAGCCAGGCTCGTTGATCAGAGGTGAAGGGGGCGCTCTCAGGAATGATGGGAACGGTGGTCATGTGGGTCGGGAAAGCTTGGGGTTCGAGGTATCTTCGAGGCGGCAGGCGGGGAAGCGCACGGGGCGGTCAGTTCATCTCATCGGCGGGAGAGGAGCTGCAGAAGCAGCCAGAGCACGGTGAAAAGCAGGAGGAAGAAACCGGTGCGATAGAAACCGAGCGGGTTGCGCTCCAGCAGGGAGGTGCCGCGCTCGTGGAAGGGTTCCACCTTGTTCGGGTGGGCCAGGTCAAAGGTGAGCTCCGAGTAGTGCTGGTAGCGGCACTCGGGATCGATGGAAATGGCGCGCAGCACAATGGCCTCCAGCCACGGTGGGATGTTGGCATTCAGCCGGGTGGGGGACTTGGGCGCGCTAAATGACGGCGTCTGGAAGCGCTCGATGCGGCCATAGGGCAGCCGTCCGGTGAGCGCCTGGAAGAGCGTCACCCCCATGGCAAAGATCTCCGTGCGCTCGCTCACCGGTGCGCCGTGGAAGCGCTCCGGGGCCAGATAGCTGGCCGTGCCGGCGCGGGAGGTGACAGAGAAGATCTCCGCAGCGCTGCCCAGATCCACCAGCTTGAAGCTCAGCGCATCGCCCTCGCGCAGCACCAGCACGTTCTCCGGCTTGATGTCGCCATGCACGATGTCCAGCTTGAGCAGCGCCGCGGCAGAGCGGGAGAGGAAACTACCGAGCGCCAGCGCCTCGTCCACATGCAGGCGGCGGGTCGTGAGGAGCGTCGCCAGACTGGGCGCGTTTACAAACTCCATCACGTAATACCGCGCTGTGGCCCCGGCAGGCTCCTCAGCGCGGACAAAGAAGTCGTTCTTGATGCGGGTGGCGTTCCACACCTCGCGCAGATAGGCGTTCAGGTGCTGCTCGCTTTCCAGGGCCTCCACGGGCGCGAACTTCAGCACCACCTGGATGCCATCCTTTTCGGCGAGCCAGACGCGTCCGCCGATCTGCAGGGGCCGGAGGAGTTCGTAGCCGTCGAGCACCTCCCCTTTGGCAAGGGCAGTCGGGATGGTGAGGCTGCGTTCACTCATGGCCCGCAGTTTTCCGGTTTCGGCAATATCGATGACAATGGCGCTCATGTCATCGAGCGTTTCATCACTGGCGGCCGCGCGCGCGGTCTTCACAATGCTGCGGGCCGAGCTGCGGCCCTCCAGCGCCGTGGCCAGGCCGGCCACCTCGTAGTGATTGCTCACCCCATCGGAGCAGAGGAAGGCCACATCGCCATCCCGTACCTCCGTTTCAAACACATGCGGATCCAGCTCCGGGGCCATGCCCAGGGCCTTCGTCAGCACGTTGCGGCGCTCTTCATCCACGTGATCTTCAGAGAGCACCAGCATGCCACCCTGGCGACCCAGGCAGATGCGGGAGTCGCCCACATTCACACCATAGAGGCGGTCGCCTTCGATCACCGCCACGGCCAGGGTGGAGACCATCTCCGGCCGTTCAAAGCGGGCCATGGACTCCTGATAGAACATGCGGTTGAGCAGCTTTGTGAACTCCTCCAGCGCTCTCGCAGGTTCCCAGGACTTCGGCCGGGCATGGTAGTGGCTCACCAGGGAGCTCACCGCCCGCTGTGCCGCCTCCCGGGCGGGCTCCCCGGTGCCGGCCCCGTCTGCCAGCACGGCGATGACGGTGTCACCCCAGGACTTCACGGCAAAGGCGTCGGAGGAAGGGGTGTCCTTCTCCCGGGCCATGCCGTAGATGCTGGGGTGAATCTTCATGCGTCGACCGTCAACTAAAAGGTAGTGTAAGAAGAGTGAGTTATAGGAAACTAGATGCGGGCCTCGGTGAGCGCGCCCCAGGTGGTGCGCCAGCGGTTCTTCACCAGCGCCAGGCCGCAGATGGCCAGCACGCAGAGACCGGCAAAGACCAGGAAGCCCACGCTACAGGAGCCGGTGGCGTTTTTGGCGTAGCCCAGGGAGGTGGCCAGGTAGAAGCCGCCCACGCCGCCGCCGCAACCCACCAGGCCTGTCATGACACCCAGATCCTTGCCGAAGCGCTGGGGCAGGAGCTGGAAGACGGAGCCGTTCGCCATGCCCAGCGCCCCGCTGATGACCAGAAAGATGGCCAGGTTGCCATACTCATGGTGCGTGAAGGCCGCTGCCACCAGGCCGATGGCCGCCAGTGAGTAGAAGGCAAGCAGCGAGCGGATGCCGCCGAACCGGTCTGCCACGCCGCCACCCACCGGGCGGAGGATGGCGCCGATGAAGGTGCAGGCCGCGGCGTAGTCACCCGCGTGCACGGCGGTGAGGCCGAACTCACTCTTGAAGTAGAGCACGTAGTAGCTGGCCAGACCCACGAAACCGCCGAAGCTGACCGTGTAGTAGAAGCAGAACCAGTGGGCGTCCTTCTCCTTCAGCAGGTTCACATAGTCGCGGATCTTCTTCTTCTTGAACTCACCAGGAGCCTCCTTGGAGATGAGGATGTAGGCGATGAAGACCAGGATGGCGGGGATCAAGGAAAAACCAAACACGCTCTGCCAGCCGTAGGCATTGGCCAGACGCGGGGCGATCAGGCTGTCCAGCACCACGCCCACATTGCCCGCACCCGCCAGGCCCATCACCACACCCTGCAGGCGCGGCGGATACCAGCGACCTGCCTGTGGCAGCGCCACGGCGAAGCTGGCCCCGGCGAAGCCGAGTACAAAGCCGAGCGTGAGCACGGTGGCAAAGCTCTGCACCCCCAGCAGCCAGGCTCCGGCCAGGCCCAGCATCACAATGATCTGTGCCAGGATCCCGGTCGTCTTGGCACCGATGCGGTCCACCAGCATGCCCAGCACGAGGCGGAGGATGGCCCCGGAAAGGATCGGCACGGCCACCATCAGGCCCTTCTGCCCGGCATCCAGATGCAGGGACTCCCCGATCTGCGCTCCCAGCGGACCCAGCACGGTCCACACCATGAAGCTGAAGTCAAAGTACAGGAAGGTGGTGAGCAAGGTGGGCCAGTGCCCGGAGTTCTTGAGGTCGGCGAATTTCATGCGGTGACGGTTGCAGGTGTGGAAGCGTGCGTGCGGCGAGGTTTGCGGATGGCGGTGGGAGTCGCCCGGGTTTTGGCCTGGGCGTTTTGCGTTTTCTTTGAGGAAGTCTTCTTCAGGGCGCGGTGGTAGATGTCCGTGCGCCAGCAGGCGGCGGAGGCCTGGGCGGCCACGTCCTTGAGCTCCGGCGGGATCAGGCCGTGGCGGACGAACTCACCCAGCAGCCAGCCGGCCTTCTCCAGCGTGGGGACGTTGGCATCCCGCCGGTGGAAGATGTGGAAGTTCGAGGCATCACGCAGCTGCTTGGTGCCATCATCAAAAGGGCCGATGAGGGACAGGCGCAGAATGCCGGGATCCACGCGCAGGTGGCCGCCGCCGGTGAGGATCTCGACGATGCGCGGGCGGTTCTCCGGTTTGTCGCAGTATTCGCAGGCCTCCTGGAGGGCGCGGATCATCGCATTCAGCGCCTCAGGCTTCTTCGCGGCGAAGTGCTCCGTGGTGAGGAGGATCTTCTCCGGATGGCCGGGCATGATGTCCTCACTGATGGCAGGGCACCAACCGGTGCCGTGCGCGATGGAGAGGGAGTTCCAGGGTTCACCCACGCAGTAGCCATCGATGAGGCCCGCGTTCAGAGAACCAGCCATTTGAGTGGGGGGCAGCACCACTAGGCGCACATCGCGGTCAGGATCAATGCCCCCGCTCTTCAGCCAGCGGCGGATGAGGAAATTATGCGAGGACGTGCGAGCGACGATGGCAAAGGTGAAAAGACTCTGTGGCGTGCTGCGGATGAGCTTCTGCAGGGATTGGGCATCCCGCACCCCACGGTGCCAGAGATTCATGCTCAGGGTGATGGCATCGCCATGCAGGTTGAAGACGAACGGGCAGATGGCCGGGCAGACCGCGCCCTCCAGCCCGAGGCGGAGAGAGAGGGCCAGACCAGCGATGGAGTGGGCGGCATCGATCTGCCCGTAGAGGATCTTTTCCCGGATGGTGGCCCAGCCGACCTCCCGGCTCAGCTCCACCTCCACCCCGTGTTTCTCAAACAAGCCCAGCTCATCCGCAATGAGCAGCGGGGCACAGTCGGCCAGGGCAATGAAGCCTACACGCACCTTGCTGGGGGCGGGCTTGGAGCTCAGGGCTGGGGTGGATGTGGTGGAATTCACGGTGCAGATCAATGCATGCCGTGTGCCATTCGTGAATAAAATGCGTGAGCGATTCATCGCAATTTTCAGGATATTGATGAATTTCGTTCATGAGTGGCCGGTCATGGAAAACCCCTCTGACCCCAAGGGCCAGAGGGGTTCCACGACACACAACAACAAACTGAACGATTAACTGACTGACTGAGAACGGGTGGTGCGATTAGAAGTCGAACGTGGCCTGCACGTAGACGAAGTCCGCATCATCCGCAGCACCGGTGGCCTTGGCATAGTCCCCGGTGAAGAAGTGGCTGTACCCGGCCAGGAAGCTGAGGTTTTTCGTCGCCTTCCAGGAGGCGGTGAAGTCCAGTTCCGTGCCTACGAAGTCGCTCGCGCTGCTCTTCACAGGGCGCACGGCCGTCACGCCATTGGCGCGGTACCAGGCGTCGTTGGTGTCAGCCAGGAAGAAGGCGTGGTAGTCCAGTTGCAGCTTGACCGTCTTGATCGGCTGAACGGAGAAGCTGATCGCGGGGTTGTGAATGTTCTGCCAGGAGAAGAAGTCCATGTAGCCGTAGAACTTGTGGTTCGTGGGGAACAGGTTCTGGAAGGTGTCCACATCACCGTCGGTGGCATTGCTGTCACCGGTGGCAAAGTTGTACTCGGCAAAGAGGCGGGGCTTCCACGCGCTCTTGGTCCACACATAACCGAATCCCCAGTGGCCCGCGAAGGCGCTGAGGTCCTTGCCCTTCACCTCACCGAACTGCGCAGCCATCTCCGTTTCGAAGTCCCAGCCGCCTGTCTTGGTGACATCCGCCTTCACGCGGGTGCCCAGCGTGGCGAAGTTGGTGTCGCCCACGAGGTATTCCTCATGCAGATGCAGGGCGTAGAAGTCCGTGGTGGAGCCCAGAGGGCAGAGCGCCGCGGTGCTCAGGTAGATGCCGCTGAAGACCTGATTGCGGCCGGTTTCGTTGCCGTCAAAGAGGTCACTGTAGTTGAAGTCATCGCTGTCGGGCACCACCACTGTGGCGGCGAAGGCCTCGATGCTCCAGTCCTTGGTGCCGTAGTGGAACTTCACCGCATCAAAGGTGCGGCCGAGGTTGTTCCAGTCGAAGCTGCCGATGAGGCGCTCGTCTCCGTAGCTGAGGATCTGGCGGCCGATCGTGACGTTCAGGTCCTTGGGCCCGATCTTGATGTAGGCCTGGCGCAGGTCGATGGCGTCATCGCCTTCCGCTCCCATCACGCCCGGTTCATTGGGGCGGTCGGAGTCGAGTTCGAGGGAACTTTGCCCCTGCACGTAGAAGCTGAGGTAGTCCGTGGGGGAGACCTTGATGCCGACCCGGGCACGCTGGAGCAGCCAGGAGTCATCGGTCAGGGAGTCAACGCCGTCGTTGAAGTCGAAGTTGTTCTCTCGGTACTCGAAGCGGAGCCGCTCCTGGAAGTCGAAGGTGACGATCTTGGGCTCCGGTGGCGGGATGACCACGGCCTTCGGGTTCTTGGCCGCTGGCTCACCAGCGAGGCTGAGGCCGGCGGAGGCGGCGGCGAGCAGCGGGATGACGAGTGCTTGTTTCATGTGAGTATGTGTTGAGAGCACGAGTTGAGTTGAGTTGAGTCGGGTTGTTGCAGCAGTTTATTTGGCGCGGGAGTTTGAGGGGATCCCCGGGTGGCCTTGCGACGGCCGGGAAAAGGCATGGGAAGGGCGTGGGGTGAAGGAGTTCACCCTGGCGGTTATGGGAAACTAGTGGGGCGCGATCGGGCGCTATGCGGCAGAGGTCTGCAGCTTCATTCCGGCCGGGCTGATGTGCGGGTGGGAGGCCAGCTCCGCCGCCATGTCGGGCGAGGGCCGGAAGTTCGGGTCCTTGCTCGGGCGCAGATGAGAGCGCTCATTCAGGAAGGTGATGAGGTGCTCACGCAGCTCATAGTATTGCGGATCTTCCATGATGACCTTCCGCTCGCGCGGCCGGGCAAAGGGGATGCGCAGGATGTCGCCCACCTCGGCCTCGGGGCCGTCGGTCATCATGACCACGCGGTCACTCAGGAAGATGGCCTCATCCACATCATGCGTCACCATCAGGGTGGTGATGCGGAACTTGCGCCACAGCTCCAGCAGCACCTGTTGGAGCTCGAACCGTGTCAGCGCGTCCAGCATGCCGAAGGGTTCGTCCAGGAGCAGCATCTTCGGCTGGAGGGCGAAGGCGCGGGCGATGCCCACACGCTGCCGCATGCCCTGGGACAGCTCGCCGGGGTACTTGTGCATGGAGTCGGACAGACCCACCACGCTCAGGTAGTACTCCGTGATCTGGCGGCGCTCCGCCTTGCTCGCGGTGAAGTACACCTGGTTCACGCCCAGCATCACGTTTTCAAACGCCGTCTGCCAGGGCAGCAGGCAGGGCGCCTGGAAGACCACGCCGCGGTCCGGGCCGGGGTCGGTAGTTTCCCGGCCTGCCAGGATGATGCCGCCCTTGGTCACCTCACTGAGGCCGGCCACCATGGAGAGCACGGTGGACTTGCCGCAGCCGGAGTGGCCGATGAGCGTGGCGAACTCGCCCTCCTCCAGCTTGAGGTTGAAGTCTTTGACAATGACGGCCTCTCCACCGCCCGGGGCCGGGTAGGCCTTCCAGAGCCGGGAGATTTCCAGCAGAGTCTTCTTGTGTGGGGAAACGGAAACGGTGCTCATCATGATGCGACTTCAAGTTCTTCGCGTTTTTCCTCGGACCGACGACGGGGGCCGCGGCGGGTCAGGTACTGGATGGAGTTCGGCGTGGAGATGTCCTCGGGGAGGATGTCGGGCAGGACCAGCTTCTTGCTCACGGTGGTGCGGCTCTTTTCCTTGGCGGCCAGCAGCAGGTTGATGAGCTGGTTGCGCAGGGCCTTGAACTGCGGGTCGTGGTTGATCGCGCTGCGGTCGCGGGGGCGGGCCAGCGGGATGTCGATGGCCTGGCCCAGCGTGGCCGGGGCGGTGGGGAGCAGGGGAATGACGCGGTCCGCCAGGAGAATGGCCTCGTCCGGGTCATTGGTGATCCACACCACCGTCTTGCGGGAGCTCTGCCAGATCTCGCTGATGTCATCCTGCAGGTTGGCCCGCGTCAGCGCGTCCAGGGCGCTCAGGGGCTCATCCAGCAGCAGCACCCGGGAGTCCATGGCCAGGGCGCGGGCTACGGAGACACGCTGGCGCATGCCGCCGGAGAGCTCACGGGGTAGTTTGCCCGCCGCCTTGGTCAGCTTCACCATGGCGATGTATTTGGCAATGTGGGCGGACTTCTGCTCCTGACTCCACGTGGGGAAGACGCTGTCCACCGCGAGGGCGATGTTTTCCGTTACCGTCAGCCAGGGGAGGAGGGAGTAGTTCTGGAAGACCAGGCCGCGGTCCGGCCCGGGACCGGTGATGGGCTTGCCATCCAGCAGCACCTCGCCGCTGTCGGGCTTCAGCAGCCCGGCCAGCATGTTGATGAAGGTGGTCTTGCCCGAGCCGGAGTAGCCCACGATGGCGACGAACTCGCCCTCCCGGACCTCCAGACTGATATCGCGCAGCACCTCCGTACGGGCCCCTTTGGACCCGTAGCCCTTGCTGACGTTCTTGAGTGAGAGAATGGGTTGGGACATGACCTGGTAAAAGGGGATGGGGGTTTAGGAAACTCGCATCAGGCCGTCTTCAGCTTCGACTCCGCGAGGCTCATGAGGCGGTCGAGGACATAACCGACGAGACCGATTACGTTAATGCAAAGGATGATGTGGGCGAAGCTGTTGGCGTTGTACTGCTGCCAGAGGAAACCGCCCACTCCGGGGCGACCGGTGAGCATCTCGACTGCCACGATCACCAGCCAGGCGATCCCCAGGCTGAGGCGGAAGCCGGTGAACATGTAGGGCAGGGTGGCGGGCACCAGCACCTTCCACAGCGTCTTGGTGCGGGAGAGCTTCAGCACCTTGGCCACATTCAGGTAGTCCTGCGGCACGGCGCGCACGCCCACCGCCGTGTTCATCACCGTGGGCCACATGGCGCAGATGGCGATGGTGAAGAGAGCCGCCGCGTCGGAGGCACCAAAGGTGGTGCGTCCGCCAGCATCCATGACCTTCACCCCGCTGAAGAGGATCATGCCCAGGGGCAGCCAGGCCAGCGGGGAGACCGGGCGCAGAATCTGGATGATGGGGTCAAACGCCATGGAGAACTTCTTGGACAGGCCCAGCAGGAATCCAATGGGGGTTCCAATCAGAAGTGCAAGGAAATAACCTTGCGCCACCAGTTTCAGGGACAGCCAGGTGAACCGCAGAATGCCCTGGTCCAGTTCGCCACGCTTGGCGAACGGGTCAGTGATGTACGCCTTGCTCGCCGTCCAGGTCTCCACCGGGGTGGGGAGATCGGCAGAGATGCCGCTGCGTTTCGTCACCTTCACCGTGTCGCCCCAGTCGTCGGTCTTGACGGTGGTGACGGATTTTCCGGCAATCACGTACCAGATCAGGCAGCATCCGAGGATGGCCAGCGCCGGCAGCATGACGGACTCAAGCTTGAATTTCTGGAACAGGTTCAGGTTCATCTGCGGTTCAGTGGGGTGGGGTGGGCTTAGGCTTTGAGGCTCTTGATGGCGAAGTTGGCGGCATAGGCCTCCAGGTCGGCCTTGGGATCAAAGACGCTGCCGTCGAAGAAGGACTCGGGCTTGTCGTCGGCCCCGCCGTGGGCGTAGCCGATTTCCTTCATGGCTTCTTCGTAGATGTCGCCGCGCATCACCTGCTTGGTCACGGCTGCGTAGTCCGGTGCGCCTGGGGTGAAGCCCCAGCGGCGGAGCTGGGTCAGCCACCAGAGGCCGTACTTGGCCTGTGGGTAGTTGCAGTTGCGGTCGCTGAAGGTCATGTAGTTCGGGTCGCGGAAGCGGCGGCCGTCGCCCATGTCGTACTTGCCCTGCAGACGGGGCAGGATGATTTCCGGCGGGCAGTTGATGTAGGTGGCCGCGCTCACGATGCTGGCCTGCTCCTCGCGGTTCTCCATCTTGTCCAGCCACACGCTGGCCTCGTGCAGACCCTTGAGCACCGCTTTCACGGTCTTGGGATTTTTTTCCGCGAACTCCTGGGTGAAGGCGCACACCTTTTCCGGGTGATCCTTCCAGATCGCCTGGGTGGTGATGGAGGTGAAGCCGATGTCGTCCACGATGCTGCGGGCATTCCAGGGCTCGCCCACGCAGAAGCCGTCCATCTGGCCCACCTTCATGTTCGCCACCATCTGGGGCGGCGGGATGGTGATGAGGGACACGTCCGCGCCAGCCCCGCTCGCGTCACCGGGGTGGATGCCGCCCGCCGCCAGATAGTAGCGCATCCACATGGCGTGGGTGCCCGGCGGGAAGGTCATGGCAAAGGTCATCGGCTTGCCCGCCGCCTTGGCTTCATCCACAAAGGGCTTCAGCGCCTTGGGATCGGCCGCCACCTTGCCCTTCAGCTCTTTCTTGAGCGTGATGGCCTGGCCATTGCGGTTGAGCAGCCACGGGACAATCATAGGCTTCTTGGGCGCGCCTCCCAGTCCCATGGTGGAAGCAATAGGCATGCCGATCAGCATGTGGGTCGCCTGCAGGTCCCCGTTCGAGAGCGAGTCGCGAATCGCGGCCCAGCTCGCCCCCTTGCTCACTTTGGAGTTGATGCCGTACTTCTTGAAGAGCCCTTTTTCATGAGCAATCACGATGCTCGAGCAGTCCGTGAGGGCGATGATGCCCAGGTTCACATCTTTGACTTCCGGGGAGTCATCGGCAAAGGCGGAGCCGACCCAGCCTGCGGGCAGGCCGGAGAACAACGCGCTGGCGCCCAGGGCCTTGGTGGTCTTCCGGATCATTTCGCGGCGGGTGAGGCCGGCTTCGGGGAGCATCTTCATGGAGAGGTGTTGGGAGGGTGGAGATGAAGGAGGGATGAGTCTGGCTAATGAAAAATGCAGAATGCGCTCTTGCGGCTGTTTTGAACTGCACGGCACGTGCCACCGCCGTGCCAAGAATGAAAAACCGCTCGACAACTTCTTAACGCCAAGTATGAATTTCATTCATAGATGGATTCTCCGCTCCTCGATTCGCGTCAGCTCCGTGCCTTCACCGTCCTTGCTCGTGAGGGGAGCTTTACCCAGGCCGGGAGGTCCCTGCATTTGACGCAATCGGCCATCAGTCACGCCATCCGCGCCCTGGAGGAGGATCTGGGCTGCATGCTCTTTCACCGGCAGGGAAAGCGCGTTTTGCTCACCCATCATGGCCGCGAACTGCTGCGTCATGCGGAGGAAATTCAACGCCAGATGGCCCTGGCCCGTGCCAGCCTCGGCGCGCTGGATCAGAATCCGCGTGGTCAGATTCGCATCGGATCCACGCCTGCGGCTTCGCAGTTCATCCTGCCCACCGTGCTGCGGGAGTTTAAGGACTCCTTCCCCTTATATAGCATCTCCGTCGTGCCCGGGGAGACTCCGGACACCCTGCAACGCCTGGAAGAAGGCGTGCTCGATCTCGCCGTCTGCCTGCGTCCGCGCGATGTCGCCCGCGTGGACTGCCGTCCGTTGTTTGAAGATGAGCTCGTCTTCCTTGCCAGCCCCCTCCATCCCTGGGCCCAGCAGCATCCCAAGACCAAGGATCTCGCCGGCGAGACCTACATCATCTCCAGCCGGAACAGCTCCACGTTCGAGATGATTGGTGAATATTTCCTGAAACTCGGCGTCCGCCCCAAGTCCTTCATCGAACTCGGCAACACCGAGGCCATCAAGGAACTCGTCAAACTCGGCCTAGGCGTCGCCATGGTCGCCGCCTGGACCGCGCCCGCGGAAATCAAGTCCGGGGAGCTGGTGTCGCTGCCCTTGGTGCGTTCAAGGATCAAGCGCCAATGGGTTGTGGCCCATATGAAGCAGAAGCCCGTGTCGCTGGCTGAGCAGACGTTTATGACGTTGTGCGAGCAGGTTGGGGAGCAACTGGCGCGGTAGCGCGAATTGAAAAGTCGTAAGTAAAAAGTGGAGCCGGCGTTGCCGGAGACACAAGACAGCCAGACTCCAGACGCAAGACCTGAGGTCTGGGACCAAAGTAGTAATGCACTTTTGTGCGCTCAGTCGCGCCATCCAGCGCTGAGGTTGCCGAGCTAAAGCTCCACACTACTTTGCGTCAGCGAAGCCATTCGTAACTGCTTGTAGTTCAAACTTTAGTTTGCGAATTCACGGCATCCAATAGCCCTCCGCCCGAATCAGATCCTCACACAAAAGCACAAAGACACCAAGCTTTCGGAGAAGTCACACAGGCATCCTCGATTTGGCGCAATCGATCAGTGTAGAAATCCATCCACCGCCTACCTTTCACCGAATGCCCCCGCGCCCTCGAACCGTCACCATCGCCGTGGTCTGTCTGGCCCTCAGCTTCGTCCCTGGCCTTGCCACCTGGATCTTCACCGGCCGCTGGGACCTGCCCTCCACCTGGTTCCTCGCGCTTGCAATATGCGTATTGCTCTGGCTCAACCTGACCGCCCTCTATCAAGGCCGGAACTGGGTGCGTTGGCTCAATCTCCTCCTGATTGCTGTGGGGTTGCTCGCCCTTCGCACTCTCTTTGCCGTGCCGTCGAATGCCAGCTTTCCATGGGTCCCGGTCTCCCAGACCTTCTTGCAGGCCGTGACCCTCATCTGCCTGCTCCTGCCCTCCTCAAGTCAGTGGTACTCGCAAGTGACCGAAGTCCGACGATTGAGGAAACGCGCCGCCGCGTAGCGCAGACTGGCAGTCTGCTGTACCGCCGATTTGCAATCGGCATGACACTGAGGCGCCACGAGAGCCACGAAGCCGCGCCAACAGACTTTGCAAACAATCATCTCCTGAAGACTCCAGCAGAACTATGTGCGGATCTCAAGACCTACGCTGACTTATAATAACACTCATGCCAGGTGTTTTGACCGCATTTGGTGCAGGGCAGAAGTCGCTTGGGATTTCCACTGGCCTTCCAGCGGATGCCGCCTCGCTCCCACACCGATTGTTCCTGACCACAAGGGCAGCGGAGCATCCATTGGCGGGAATCTGCCTCCATGCTGGTGGACCAAGAGGCAGGCAGCAGGCACTTGAAAAGCCGTTGGGTGAAGCTTTCGGGCATGCTGTGCCCTTTAGCAAAGTTTGCGCTTTGAGCAAGTGAAACGTATGAGCCCATGCCCTCTTGCTTCGCAACGGCATTGGTCTTGTCAGATCCATCCATCTGGTCTCCGCGGAGGGTGCCGGTGGTAACTCCCAGTTGGGATCGTGCTTTCAGGTCAAAGGGTATCGCCACTCTGCTGCTGCATCAGCAATCCTTGGTAGAGGGAGATGACGCGGGAGGCTTCGGGGCCGGATTCCTCCAGGAGTTCGACGCGGAAGGTGCGGAGGCCAACTCCGTAGAGCATTTCATAAAAGCGGGCCCCGATCTGGGGGACCGCGTGGAAGAGGGTGTTGAGCGGGTGCTCCATGTCGCTGCGGCCGCGCAGGTTGACCTTGTGGCGCCCGAAGGGGCGGCCGCAGTCCAGGAAGGTGCTGCCGGTGACATGAAGGAGGCAAAGACGGAGTGCTCAATGTGAAACATGGGTATGTGCTGGTGGAGTGTGAGCTCGAACCAGGTGGGGGAGCATTTGGCGAGGTGAGGCGGGGGGAAGTGAAAAGTCGTAAGTAAAAAGTGAAAAGTGGAGCCGGCTTTGCCGGAGACACAAGACATCCAGACGCCCGGCACAAGACCTGAGGTCTGGAACCCAAAGTAGTAATGCACTTCAGTG
>NZ_BATQ01000050.1 GCF_000739635.1 Verrucomicrobium sp. BvORR034
GGCTGTCACCCCTCCGGGGTGAACGCGAGGTTGTTGCTTTCCGGGGGTATCGCTACGCTCAACCCCCGGCTAAGCGCTGGAATGCCTCCGGCATCCAATTTTCCTGTCACACTGTTCCGATCATAGTCGGTTAAGCGAGTCAACGTTGGGTACCTTGCTCAGAGAATGGTCGGGTGGGGAAAGCCGACGCCATCCGCTTTCCCCCCACCGCCATCAACACCTCCACGTCAGCACTCCCTGAGGTTCCTTGGCAGGCACTAGCTTCCCCGGTCTGCGATCTTTCCCCGTGGTGTGCTGCCAAGTGCCCAAAGGGTGTTTCATGACCGCGAGGCGCAGCGGAATCAAACCTCCAGACTTCTACTTACCCATGAGGGGATGGCTGCGGACTGATGTGGCGATTTGGCATCCCGGAGGGACGTCGAAATGGGGCGCGAAACGATTGCGGGAATCCTGCCAGCGATCGTGAGGTCCGGCGTTCCTCCGGGACGCAAATGCTATTCGTGCAAGTATCCGGTGGTTGGCACCACCGGATATGGTCCAGTGTCCCTTCGAGACAGGAGCTTCACGTTACCGGCCAAGGACACGTGAGCAAGGCGGATGCTCCGTCACATTCAACGATTCCTGCGGTGTTCGCCCACCTCAAAACATTCCGCCTTCGCCATTCCGCATTCCCAACTCTACTCTCCCGTGCTTTCGGGGCCGTAGTACTTCTCGCCCAACACGATCTTCAACCTGCCTTGGGCCAGGCGATGTTTGTTCGTATCTCGCAGGGAGTAGATGCAGCCGCAGTATTCCTGCTGGTAGAAGCGTTCTTCCTTGGAGATCTCCAGCATGCGGCTGGAGCCGCCTTTCTTGCGCCAGTTGATCTCCCAGTATTTCATTCCTGGGTAGCGGGCGGAGGCGCGGACGCCGCAGTCGTTGATCTGGGCCAGGTTCTTCCAGCGGGAGATGCCTAGGCAGCTTGTGATCACCGGATAGCCGTGCTCGTGAGCATAGAGCGCGGTGCGCTCAAACCGCATGTCAAAGCACGCGGTGCAGCGGGCTCCGCGCTCAGGCTCCCACTCCAGGCCCTTTACACGCTGGAACCAGTTGTCCTTGTCGTAGTCCGCATCCACAAACGGGATGGAGTGTTTCTCCGCGAACCGGATGTTCTCCTGTTTGCGCAGTTCATACTCCTCTCGAGGATGGATGTTGGGATTGTAGAAATAGATGGCAAACTCAATGCCGGAGGCGGCGATGGCCTCCATGACCTCGCCGGAGCAGGGGGCGCAGCAGGAATGCAAAAGCACCCGGCCGCCCTCGATGGGCGGCCGGAGCTTTTCACGATCTGTAAACTGCAGATCCACGCAAGGGAGGTCGTCTGGACTAGGCTGCTGTGGGAGCGAAGTGCTTCTGCAGCAGGGCCAGGTCGAGGTTCGGATACACGGGGAAGCGGGAAAGCAGGGCGTGGATGCGGTCCTGGGCTTCCTTCTCAGCCTCGGGCTTGATGGTGAACTTGGCCTTGCTGCGGGTGTCGGGCTTGCCCTCGGCCTTCACGATATCGGGCTCCGTGTTGCTGAGGATGAGCTTCAGCACGGCGGCGATCTCCTTCATCTCGGCCGGGCCCATGCCCAGGGTGGTGATGGCCGGGGTGCCCACACGCAGGCCGCTGGTGTACCAGGGACCGTTGGGGTCGAAGGGGAGGGAGTTGCGGTTCAGGGTAATACCACAACGGCGCACGGCCGTCTCTGCCTGGCGGCCGGTAAGGCCCAAGGCGCGAACGTCGATGAGCAGCAGGTGGTTGTCTGTGCCGCCGGTGGGGATGGTCAAGCCTTCCGCGACCAGGGCCTCAGCAAGGGCCTGGGAGTTCTCCACGATCTTGGCGGCGTACACCTTGAACTCCGGCTGGTTGGCCTCGGTAAAGGCCACGCCCTTGGCAGCCATGACGTGGGGCAGGGGACCGCCCAGCACGAGAGGGCAGCCCTTGTCCACGTACTCGGCGAATTCCTTGGTGCACATCACCATGCCGCCGCGGGGGCCGCGCAGGGTTTTGTGCGTGGTGGTGGTCAGCACATGGGCGAACGGGGCGGGGTTGAAGTCGCCGCTGAACACGCCACCTGCCACGAGGCCGGCGAAGTGGGCCATGTCCACCATGAAGACGGCACCGACCTTGTCGGCGATCTCACGCATGCGGCGGAAGTTGATCTTGCGCGGATAGGCGCTGTAGCCAGTGAGCAGGATGAGGGGCTTGATCTCCTCCGCCTGCTTCTCGATCGCGTCGTAGTCCAGGAGGCCGGTGGCCTTGTCCACGGCGTAGGAGTGGGCCTCAAACATCTGCGCAGAGAGGTTGTGGCGGTAGCCGTGGGTGAGGTGGCCGCCGGAGTAGTAGTCCAGGCCCAGAAGCTTCTGGTTGCCGGTGACGGCGCGGACCTTGTTCCAGTCTTCCACGCTCAGCTTGCTCGGGTTGGGCTCGCCCATCTCGGCCAGCTTCGGGGTGACCACGCGTGCGCTCAGGATGGCCCAGTAGGCGACCATATTGGCATCGGCACCGCTGTGGGGCTGCACATAGGCGTGCTCCACGCCAAACAGCTGCTTCGCCTGCTGGCACGCGTAGTCTTCGATCTGGTCCACGTTGTCACAGCCGGCGTAGAAGCGGGAGAACACGAAACCTTCGGCGTACTTGTCCGTGAGCAGGTTGCCCATGGTCAGCTGGGTGGCCAGGGAGCAGTAGTTCTCACTGGCGATCAGCTTCAAGTGGCTGCGCTGGTCGGCCAGCTCCTGGACGATCGAGCCAGCGAGACCCGGGGCCACCTTGGCGGTTTCTGTGAGATTGGCCAGGTAGGCCACCGTGGCGTTGTCGAGCTGGTCGGCGGGCGTCTGGGCGATGTAGTCGAGGAGCGGGCTGGTGGGCATAGATCGTGTGAACGGGAATAGGATTGAGGCCACGTACTCTTGCCGAACTTCGCCGAAGGGCCAATTCATATTATTGCGGGTCGGCATTCGCCGGGTTTATTGGCTGGGCCGGGAACTTCGGCGTCCAGTATGACCCCTGCCCCCTCCTCTTTCTCGGCCGATGCCTTGGTGCGTCTGCGTTGGGTGGCCGTGCTGGGGCAGTTGGGGGCCCTGTTCGTAGCGCGGAGCCAGTTTGATGTGGCCATTCCTTGGGGGGCGGTCCTCGTTTTCCCGGCCGTGACGGTGCTCACCAACGGGCTGCTCATGGCCCTGCGCCGGGCGGGCAGTGGGCTGATCAATGCGGCGGTGCCCCACGTCATGGTGTGGGATACCCTGCTGCTGGCCGGGCTGCTCTACTGGACCGGGGGCACCCAGAATCCCTTTGCCCTCTTCCTCCTGGTGAATGCCGTGCTGGCCGCCGTGACGCTCGGGCGGGTGGCGGCGTGGTTGCTTCTCGGGCTCGGACTGATGTGCATGATGTTCCTTTTCACGCATCATCACCCGCTGCGCACGGTGCAGGGTGGGCCGCTGCCCGGGCAGGTGCTGGGGGTGGGGCGCATCACGTCATTTGTTCTGGTCAGCGGGACGCTCATCCACTTTGTGCAACGGTTGCTGCGGCAGCTACAGGCAGAGACGGACGAGCGCCGCCGCACCCATCTCCGGCTGGAGGAGGAGCGTCGATTCCACGCTGTGGCTACGCTGGCTGCCGGTGCGGCGCACGAAATGGGCACCCCGCTCTCTACCATCGCGCTGGTAAGTCGGGAACTGGAGTTGGAACTGGAGGCGACGGGGGCGGAGGACGCCGATCTGGTCCAGATGTCTCGCACGATCCGACAGGAGGTGGAGCGCTGTCGCGCCATTCTGGAGCGCCTGCGGCCGCCGGACACCTCTGGGGCACGCGAGTCCTTCACCTTGGAGGAACTTGAAGCCTCGCTTGCGGCTTCGTTGGGGACAGATGATCGGAAGCGCGTGAGGTTTCACTGGGCCCCCAAGCAGACTGTCCTCTTGCCCAAGGACGCTGTCCGCGAAGCGCTGGCCAATCTGGTGCGCAATGCCCTGCAGGCAGCGCCCGTTCCCGCGATTGTTGACATCTCCGCCACCACCGAAGCAGGGCGCATTCGGTTCGAGGTGCGCGATCATGGCCCAGGATTGCCCGCGGGTATGCGGCACCATCTGGGGGAGCCCTTTGTCACCACGAAGTCACCCGGTCAGGGGATGGGACTGGGTCTGCACCTCGTTCGCCTGCTGGCTCATCAGATGGGGGGTAATCTCACTGCGACCCCGGCTGACGGAGGAGGGGAGCGATTCGTTCTGGTCCTCCCGGTGGGCGAGAGAGGCTGAGAATTTGGAGTTTGAAGCTTGGATTTTGAAAGTTTCGATAGGGTCGTGCTGCGGCATTTTGCCGCGAATGCGCTGCCGGACGGGGCCCCGTGAGATCGGTGCGCATAAGGTCTTGATCTTGATCCCGGAACTCGTTGAATGACCCTCGCGATGAAAAACCTTCTTCTGGTGGATGACGACGAGACGTTCCGCGAGCAGCTCTCCCGCGCGCTCTTGCGTCGGGGATATGCCTGCCAGATGGCTCCCACCGGGGAGGAAGCGGTCACGATGGCCCGGCAGCAGGCCCCGGATGTCGCCGTGGTGGATCTGCGCATGCCTGGCATGTCCGGCATTGAAACGGTGAAGGCCCTTCATCAGATCGCCCCGCGGGCCCGCCTGCTGGTGCTGACCGGGTATGGCAGCATCGCCACCGCCCTGGAGGCCGTGAGAGTGGGGGCGGCGGATTACCTCACCAAACCCGTCAACGCAGATCAGGTTGTGGCCGCCATCGAGGGCCTCCCCGCCAATGCGGAGGCCGCTCCGGCTACGGTGCCTTCCTTGGATCTCGTGGAGTGGGAGCACATCCAGCGCGTGCTCCATGACTGCGAAGGCAACATCACCAAGGCTGCCACTATTCTGGGGGTGCATCGCAGATCATTGCAACGTAAGCTGAATCGGTATGCGCCGGGAAGATAGGGCGGTGGTCCGGTAATTCGGTGATTCAGTAAATCAGTAGGGCGGTGGTAGGAGTTGAATTGCGTGAATCACTTTTTGGCGACAAGTTGGAGTAAGCTTTCACGCTTTTCAGAACATGTTTCCCACCAATTGTCTGGCAAACCTTGTGCTGATTGCGCTTGCTGGCGTGGCTCTCGCACAGCCGGTCAGCGCACCTCCTGTTACTTGCGAAGACTCCCTCGTCGCCAAGGTCACGGTGACCCCCAAGCTGGACTCGACCTTCTACCATCAGAGCCAGTCCTCCTATCATTGGTGGATCGTGGAAAATGAGGAGGGCAATCTGGAGGATACCTCGGATGGCGTGATTGATGCCGAAGACTTGCTTAATCTGGAGCACACGGCGAATCTTGTCTCCACCCATCAGGGGGAGCATTCGATGGAGTTCTGTGAGGCGACAGCAACGACGGACGGTGCGGTGCTGATATTCGCCGGAGGCATGCCAGCCTACGCGAGCAGTCTGACGGTTGAACTGGACTCGAAGCGGAACTTCAAATGCTCGTTCTCGGCCACCTACCCCGGCCCAACCAACCCGCTGAGGTCGAAAATTACCAAGAAGGAGCTCAAGCTGAAGTCATCCGGTTTCACTGGTGGGACGAGGTTGTATGGTTGGATTTCGGTCACCTTTGATGAGATTGACACGGTGACTGGTGCCAGCAAGAGCCACAAGATTGAAGGCTATTTCAAGCCAGTGTTGCAGCACAAGCAGCCGTGAGAATCTAGGTGCTGGGTTCTCAATGTGGTGACGCCTTCACGATTGCAGGCTTGATCCCCCCATGCTTGAATCAGGGTCGTGAAATCGTGGGGATGTCTCACCATGTGCGATTCGGACTTGCCTTGGCAACATCTGCCTTCCACTGCCATCTCCCCCCAATGAAGCCCAACCATCTGGCGCTCAGGCTTGTGGCTCTGCTGCTTTCGTGTCCAGCTCAGCTGTTGAGTTACTTCTACCTGTTGATGGCCTTGCTGATGTTTGGCAATTTCAACTTCAACAAGGCGTGGCATTGTCTCGTGTTCGGGGCCACCTTAGCGGCGCCGATTCTCTCGACAGGTGGGCTGATTGCATACTGGCGGCACAAAACTTGGGCATCCTTCATCCTAATGCTGCTGGGAGTGGCGCTTGGTGCGACGCTCTGGATGCTCTGGACGTCGCGTTTGTCCCGTGGATTGATCCACTGACCCATTCGTCTATTTGGCAGCGGCCCCTTGTCCGGCCGTAAACAAAGGGCTGGCCTTCTGCACGGACTTCAGCACGCCCCAGCCCAGCGGAATGGCTACGATCAGCCAGACGATGATGACCTTTATCTGGGAGGGTTTCATTTTTCTGGGGGAGTGGGTTGATGATGTTTGGGATCGACCGGGCGCACCAGCAGATTGCAGACGCAGCCGAGCAGAAGCAATCCGGTCATGAGGTAAAGCGTGCTGTTGTAGGCCTCTGCCGCTGGCATGCCCGCCTTCTTGTTGGCGGTGGAGATGTAATTGATCAGCGTGGGCCCGATGACGGCGGCGGCGGACCATGCGGTGATGAGTCGCCCATGAATGGCTCCCACCTGAGCGGTGCCGAAGAGATCTCGAAGATAAGCCGGGATGGTGGCGAAGCCGCCTCCGTACATGGAAATAATCACCGCAGTCACGGCGACAAATACCATCTTCTGCCCGGTGTTCTGGACGAATGCGAGCGAGGCATAGAGGGCGGCACCCAATAGGAAGTAGATGCAATATACCACCTTGCGTCCAGTGAGGTCGGAGACGGAGGACCAGATGAAACGCCCACCCATGTTGAAGAGGGACAGCACGCCTACGAAGCCGGCTCCCACTGCGACGGAGACGCCAAACATGTCCTGAAACATGAGCGAAGCCTGTCCCAGGATGCCGATGCCTGCACTGACGTTCAGGCACAGTACCATCCACAGCAGCCAGAATTGGGGAGTCTTCCAGGCTTGATCCACCCCCACGCTGGCAGTGGTGACGAGGGTCTGCGCCTTGACTGGAGGCACATAGCCTTCAGGCTTCCAGTTCGCGGCGGGCACCTTCACCAGCCAGGCTCCGAAGCTCATGAAGACCGCGTAGATCGCTGCCATGGTGAGGAAGGTGGGAGCCACACCCTGGCTGCTCACGGGGCGGAAGTGGGTCATGAGTTCCGTGGCCAGCGGTGAGCCCACAAGAGCTCCGCCGCCGAAGCCCATGATAGCCATGCCCGTGGCCATGCCAGGGCGGTCGGGGAACCACTTCACCAAGGTGGACACGGGGCCGATGTAGCCCAGGCCCATACCGATGCCGCCCACAAACCCGTAGCCGAAAAGCACGAGCCAGAGCAAGTGCAGCTTCACGCCCAGCGCTGCCAGCAGGAGACCGCCACAGAAACAGGCTGCGCTGGCCACCATCGTCATGCGGGGACCGTTCCGCTCTACCCACTTGCCAAAGACCGCTGCGGATAGACCCAGCATAATCAGGGCGATCTGGTAGGCCCAGCCCACCTGGGGGATGGTCCAGTCCCCAGCCACCGAAGCATCGCCCCCAAGCAACTTGGTCAACGGCACATTGAAGACGCTGAATCCATACACCTGGCCGATGCACATGTGCACGGCAATGGCGGCAGGCGGCACCATCCAGCGGGAATAGCCGGGCGGGGCGACAGTGCTTTCGCGGCTGAGAAAGTTCATGGAAATAGAGAGTGCCTCAGAATCGCGGAATTGCGTGCGGGATTACTTGGAGGAGCTGGCGTCTTTGGCCGGCTCATCACCCAGCTTGAGTGTGGGCTTTTCTGCGGTGTCAGAGACCAGGAGAGTGAGCCAGTGGCCGTTCATCGTGTGACCGGGAAAGCCACAGGCGAATGCGTATTCACCGGACTCATCTGGCGTGAACTCAAAGGTGCGCTTGTCAAAGGCGATGCCCTGAAGATGTTTTTCAATGCCGGCGCCTTTGAAGTAGGGCTCCGCCACCTGGAGTTTCCGAACGTCATCTTTCTCCACCACGATCACACTGTGAGGGACCGGGCTGGGGTTGATGAAGGTGACATGGACCTTCCAGCCTTTGGGGATGGTGTACACGGCTGCCCCTTTGGCATAGCCGTTGAAGTTCATGCCGTAGTTGTCGTCGTTGTACACGGCCACCAGCGTGACCTCCACAGTCTTGGGCTCCTTGCCCAGCCGCAGAAAGTCGTCGGCGGTGATGTCTTTGATCAACTCGATCTTTCGTCCGCCCCCGGTAGCGGGTGCGTGGTGGTCATGGCCTGCTGGAGCCGGAGTCTGGCCGTGGACAAGGGCCATGGGTACGAGGAGTAAACCGTGAAAAAGCACGGCAAGGCTGGTTTTCATAAATGGGGAAGGAGCGGCCTCCGCCGCATGACGTGCCGGGTCGGGCACGCTACGGCGAGGACCAAAGGGTTGAACAAGGATCTCCTGGGTTCCTTATTTCTTCTGCAGCGGGGCCAGGCTGGCTCCATCGGGCACGGCATCAGCCGCCACGACTTTCCACAAGGCTCCGCGCTCGCTCACGGTGGGGTCGACCGGGCCGCCGTAGTTGGCGGTGGCGTGGGTGATGTAGAGATTTCCCTCTTCATCTTCCCCACCGCTGGTTGGGCGCAGGGGCGTGTCCAGGTCCAGCAGTTCCTGCATTTGCCACTTGTTGGCGGCATCCCGTTTCATGCCCCAGATTTTTCCACTGCCCCAGTCAGAGACAAAGTAGATGCCATTCAGGCTGGGATACTTCTTGCCGCGATACACGCCGATGCCGGTGACGCAGATGCCCTGGTCCACATGGCTGTACTCCGCCACGGGCAGGATGCCCACGCGCGGGTTGGTCGCTTCATCTTCAATGGGGAAGGTGTGACTGCCGCCCATGAAGCTCCAGCCGTAGTTTTCACCGCCCTTGCTCGTGGCGGGCTGGAAATTGATTTCTTCCCAATGGTTCTGACCGACATCGGCGATGTAGAGGTCGCCTGTTTCACGGTCGAAGGAAAACGTCCACGGGTTGCGCAAACCGTAGGCCCAGATCTCCGGGCGGGCTTTTGGTTTGATCTGGGAAAACTGCTTTTCTGAGATGCCAAACAGAGTCATCTGCTGCAGCGGAGTCAGGAAGGGGTTGTCCTTCGGGATTGAGTAGGCGCGATCAGGTGAGGTGTTCGCCAGATCAATCCGCAACATCTTGCCATGCAGTGTGCTCTTGTCCTGGCCGGCATCCAAGACGTCGCCTTCCCATCCGCCATCGCCCACGCCGACGTACAGGTAGCCATCCGGTCCGAAGGCAATCTTACCGCCGTGGTGGTTGGGATAGGGGAAGTCAATCTGCATGATGACCTTCGCGCTATCCAGGTCGGCCCGGTCCGGATTCTTGGCAGAGACCTTGTACTGCGTGATCAGCGTGGAGCTGTTGAACCAGAGGTCCGCATACGAGATGTAGAAGATGCCGTTCTCTTTGAACTTGGGGTGAAACTCGATGGCGTACAGACCAACTTCCAGGAAGGAGCTGATGGTCTTGTCCCGAATGTCCAGGAAAGGCTTCTCGAGCAGCTTGCCGTCTTTGTTGACGATGCGGATGATGCCATGACGCTCACACACGAAGAGGCGGCCGGTGCCGTCCTTGGGGGACGCCACATGGACCGGATCCACCAGTCCGTCAGCAACTTTGACCAGCTGGATGGCAGGATTCCCGGGAAGTTTGCCGCCGGGTTGCGCCGGTTGGACTTCTGCGGAAAGGGCGAACGGGGCCGTGAGCCCCAGCGCAAGCGCTGCAAGAGGAAGCGTTTTCATGATGTTGCTACTTGGTAAAAGGACGGCTTTGCAGTCCATGCCGGACTGTGCCTCCCTTTTTATTGCATAAGCATTGCAGATTTGTTGAGGGTCAGCAATAGCCTGGAATAATGATGACAGGGTTCTCCTGCCGGGTGGCAGCAGAGTGCCCGGTATACAAGTTGTGAGCGCACAAGGCGCTCAATTTGTAGAGTCTTACGCAGAGAAACGGCGTGCGGGACGCTTTGATTTTGGAGAGGCATACAGATTCAAGGGGGACATCGAGAAGAGCGGACGGGGCATTGGTGCGTAGGCGTGTGGAATAAATTCCGGCTGAGCGCCGGGATAGCATGGGGCTGTGCTACGCCCCATTCTGGGATGAACTTCGGCTTGGGGTTGGGGTCTCGGCGGCTAGCTCAACCTCGCGGTGGTTGGGCAAGTCTCCTCACACCATCAGTTGCGGCTGGTCCTGGAGGGATTGGCCTTGAGTTGAGGGTAGTGTTATAGGAGTTTTGAATCGAGCCAACCCCCTGCTGCCCCGCCCGCCCAATGAAACCTGAGAGCATTCTATGTATGGTTTTGACGGGTGTGCTGGCCGTCCCCCACCAGATGTCATGATCGAGATCCGACGGGCAAACTCATCCGATGCGACAAGCATCGCCGAAATCCAAGTCGCAGGCTGGCGGGCGGCGTATCGTGGGATTGTTCCCGACGTGCTCCTCGACGGACTCGATGTTGCCAGTCGTGTTCCTTTCTGGGAACGATTCTCCCTCGGTGCGAAGGGGGATCTCTATGTCGCGGTTCTTGAGGGCGGAGTTGCGGGCTTTTGCCATCTCATCCCAACGCGTGATCCTGGCACCACGGGCACGGCAGAGATTGCCGCCATCTACGTGAATCCTGCAACATGGAGAAAAGGGGTGGGGCGCAAACTGTGCACGACGGCCCTTCACTCAGCCGCAGAGCGCAGCTATGTAAGGGTGACGCTCTGGGTGTTGTCCGGAAACCAGCTGGGGCGTCGTTTCTATGAGGCGATCGGCTTTGAACACGATGGTGCCGTGAAGCACGAGGTTATGAATGGGACTCAGTTGGAAGAGATGCGCTACCAGATAGCGCTGCCAGCACCATCCGGTGGGCATCTTGCAACCGATCGTGAGTCCAGCTTTTTGGTGCAAACTTGATTCGAGAAAATGAGTTGAATCGAAGTGCGTGAAAGAGAGTTTTGACGATCACTGGCCAATAGATGGCTCTTATACATGAAATCCGCGACGCTCGGCATTTTGCTTACCTCTTTGCTTGCTGGGTCGTTGCTGGTGTACTCCCAGCGCAATGCCCGGAATGACTACTTTGAGTACTGCACCACAAAGGCCTATGGTTTTCCCTACCCTTGGTTGATCGAAAACTGCCCGTGTGATGGGCGAGGCGGGCTTACTGAACATCCGATGCAGGCGAAGCTGTGGAATGCAATGGCGGTACTTGCTTTGGCGGGAGTTTTTTCGGGCTCAACCTTTCTTGTTGCCCGACAAGTGGGGCGAGCAAGAAATGGCTCCAAGACCTTTTGAAGCATCCCAGTGGCGTTCCATCTGCGCCCCATTTCTATGAACATGCGACGTATTCGTTACTGCTTTCATCGATTCTGCGCAGAGCCGGTAATTGTTGTCTGGATATTGGGGGCGTTGATCACTTGGGCGCCGCTCATGATTTGGCTTGCTGGGCACGGGGTGATCGATCTTTTGCATTCAGACTGGAGCGCAGTCGTTCTGCTTTTGATCTGCCTGCTTGCCATTTGGCCGGTGGGCTATGTCTTAGCGGTGGCGTTTATGGGACGGTGGGTGATGCGGGCTTGTGAACAATGCAATGGCGGACCGTACCGGCTGGGAGAACGTGTCATGATCTTGTCCGGACCTTGGTCTGGTAAAGTGGCATCCATTCGCGAGAAATTCGTGGGGCAGGCAGGGGAATCTCTCTCCACGGTGGACTTGGGAGACGAGATCAAATATCCTGGTCAGGATCTCGTTCCGGACTATGCCTTGCTTCGTCTGTCTCCGAGGCCCTGAGGTTCCGTGCCAACGTGAGGCCGTCGGTCGGTCGAGGGAGGAGTCAATTAGTGCCGTGAAGCATCCGCGAGCTCCCCTCACCTCAAGCGCCGGTTCTTGTCGATGATGCCGGCGATGATGACCAGATAGGAGGCAAGTCTCACGGCGTACACCAGCGGGGCCATCTCGTTGTCCAAATTCAGCAGGGTGCGCATGATGCGCTCCATCATCATGAGCACGAAGGCGGTGCAGAAGTACAGAAAGAGCCGGTCTCGAGTGCGTTGCCAGAAACGCCAGAAGAATGCCGCGATGGTCAGGCTGGCGGCCGCAATCATTCCTGAAAGAAAAGCTCCGGACATGGTCAGGTGGGCGGATTGCGAAGGGCGACTAAGAGGTGTGAGAGTTGAAGATCAGGCCGTAAAGCTGCACGGCCATGGAGGCACCGGTGAGAAGGTTTCGCTGCAGGGAGAGATCGCCGGAGGGGTACACGATCATGTCAAAGATCAGCACCACATTGCTGGCGGCCAGCAGGGTGAAGCAGAGCGCGCTCCACATCAGCAGGGGAAGGCGGGTCTTCCGATAGCCGCGGAAGAGGAGAATGGCGCAAACAAAGGCGGCCAGTGAGCAGAGGATGTAAACGGTCTCCACCATGGCGGTTCAAGGATAGTGGCGAAATTTGAAAGCGTTGGCGAAAGATCGGGCGGGGTCCTGCTGGCTCTGCTGGCGTCTTCCGGGGTGGTAGATCACCTCAATCACGCGTACCGGGTAGGCCCGATAGACCTGGGCCAGCTCCTGCATGTATTCCCCCAGTTCCGGTGTGCGGGGGGCAAACTGGTAGGTCGTCGATCCCTGGCTAGGTGATGCCTTTTTTAATGCCAGGCCATGCTCCACCGCCGTCTCGAGCCAGGCGGTGATGGAACCGCGGGAGCTCAGAATCTTGCTGTATACCTCATCCGCTGTGAAAGCCGTGTCGGGTGCCGCTTCTAGCAGCAACATCACCTCCAAATGCTCCACGGCAAATACATAGTGCTCCACGAAGTTTCGGATGCGGTCTGTGAGTGCTCCTTCTGCCACGTGAAAAGCTGTCGGGTGTACGGGTGGGATTGGGGTGGGTGAACAGTTCTGAGGCTCGGAATAGCAGGGGTGATTGGACCCAGTGTTCGCAGCCCGGTCTCGCACTGGATGGGTTTATTTTGTCTGTCTTGCAAATTAAAGTGTTGGGCGACGGCGGTCGTATTGAGGTAAAGCTTTGCCCTGACCCACCAGCGCGGCGGCCAGCCGTCGCGCGATTCCGTATCCCCGCGTCTCGCTTCTTCGTCTTTTTCCCCTCATCCGCTGCCGCAAGTGTGCCCATGAAGTCCGCTGCCTCAACCGAGCCCGTTGGAGTCTCCAGCCACGGAGATGAGTACCTCATCGAAATCCTGAACTCCATGCTTGCCTTGCGCAGCGGAGACTTCTCCAAACGGCTGCCCTCAGGGTGGACGGGCATCCAGGGGAAGCTGGCGGATGCGTTCAATGAGATTTTGGGAATCAACCAGCGGCGGGTCAAGGAAACTGCCCGCATTCGCCGGGTGGTGGGGAAGGAGGGCAAGCTCAACCAGCGTCTGCGCGTGCCCGGGCTGATCGGGGAGTGGGCAGAGGAGGTGGATGCTCTCAATGACCTGATGGATGACCTCGTGCGTCCCACTACGGAGGTGACCCGCACCATTGGTGCCGTGGCCAAAGGGGACCTAAGCCAGTCCATGGCCCTGGAGGCAGATGGTCGGGAACTTGAGGGCGAGTTCCTGCACTCTGCCCAGCTCGTGAACCGCATGATCGACCAGCTCTCGGTCTTCACTTCAGAAGTGACGCGAGTGGCCCGTGAGGTGGGTACTGAGGGTAAATTGGGAGGGCAGGCTCAGGTGAAGGGGGTGTCCGGGGTTTGGCGAGACCTCACGGAAAGTGTGAACCAGATGGCGGGCAACCTGACCGCGCAGGTGCGAAACATTGTGGACGTGACCCTGGCTGTGGCCAACGGGGACCTCTCTAAGAAAATTACCGTGGACGTCCGTGGGGAAATTCTTCAGCTCAAGGAGGGGATTAACACCATGGTGGAGCAGCTTCGCTCCTTCGCCTCTGAAGTGACGCGCGTGGCTCGTGAAGTGGGCACCGAGGGCCGTCTGGGTGGTCAGGCGGTGGTGCCGGGTGTGGCGGGCACGTGGAAGGATCTTACTGACTCTGTGAACGCAATGGCGTCCAATCTCACGGCGCAGGTCCGCAACATTGCCGCCGTGACCACGGCTGTGGCCCGTGGGGACCTTTCGCGCAAGATCACGGTGGACGTGAAGGGGGAGATTCTGGAACTCAAGGAAACCATCAACACGATGGTGGATCAGCTCAACGCCTTTGCCGCGGAAGTGACGCGAGTGGCCCGTGAGGTGGGTACCGAGGGCAAGCTGGGCGGTCAGGCGGAGGTGAGCGGGGTGGCGGGCACGTGGAAGGATCTCACGGACAACGTGAACTTCATGGCCAACAACCTGACGGCGCAGGTGCGCAACATTGCCGACGTGGCCACGGCCATCGCTTTCGGCGATCTTTCGCGCAAGATCACGGTGGACGTGAAGGGTGAGATCCTCGAACTCAAGAACACCATCAACACCATGGTGGACCGCTTGAACTCCTTCGCCTCTGAGGTGAGCCGCGTGGCCCGTGAAGTGGGCACGGAAGGGGAACTGGGCGGCCAGGCGGAAGTGGGTGGCGTGGCGGGCACGTGGAAGGATCTCACGGACAATGTAAACTCCATGGCGTCCAACCTCACGGCCCAGGTTCGAAACATTGCCGATGTGGCCACGGCCGTGGCCAACGGAGACCTTTCCAAGAAGATCACGGTGGACGTGAAAGGGGAGATTCTCGAACTCAAGAACACCATCAACACGATGGTGGACCAGCTCAACGGTTTCGCTTCAGAAGTGACGCGCGTGGCGCGTGAGGTGGGTACGGAAGGCAAGCTGGGCGGTCAGGCCCAGGCGCGTGGGGTGGCAGGGACGTGGAAGGATCTTACGGACAACGTGAACTCCATGGCGTCCAACCTCACGGCGCAGGTTCGCAACATCGCGGACGTGGCCACCGCCATCGCCCGTGGGGACCTTTCCCGCAAGATCACGGTGGACGTGAAAGGGGAGATCCTGGAACTGAAGGAGACCATGAACACGATGGTGGACCAGCTCAACGGGTTCGCCTCTGAAGTGACGCGTGTGGCCCGTGAGGTGGGCACGGAAGGCAAGCTGGGCGGCCAGGCAGATGTGCAGGGGGTGGCCGGGACGTGGAAGGATCTTACGGACAACGTGAACTCCATGGCCAACAACCTGACGGCCCAGGTGCGTAACATTGCCGGAGTGACTACCGCCGTGGCGCGCGGAGACCTTTCCCGGAAGATCACGGTGGACGTGAAGGGGGAGATCCTCGAACTCAAGGACACCATCAACACGATGGTGGACCAGCTCAATGCCTTCGCCTCTGAGGTGAGCCGCGTGGCGCGTGAGGTGGGCACGGAAGGGAAGCTGGGCGGCCAGGCGCAGGTGCCCGGGGTGGCAGGGACGTGGAAGGATCTCACGGACAACGTGAACTCCATGGCCTCCAACCTGACGGCCCAGGTGCGCAACATTGCCGAGGTGACCATCGCCGTGGCCAACGGGGACCTTTCCAAGAAGATCACGGTGGACGTGCGAGGTGAAATCCTCGAACTCAAGGAAACCATCAACACGATGGTGGACCAGCTCAACGCCTTCGCCGCGGAAGTGAGCCGTGTGGCCCGTGAGGTGGGCACGGAAGGGAAGCTGGGCGGCCAGGCGCAGGTGCCCGGGGTGGCAGGGACGTGGAAGGATCTCACGGACAACGTGAACTCGATGGCGTCCAACCTCACCGCGCAGGTGCGCAACATCGCGGACGTGGCCACGGCCATCGCGAAAGGCGACCTTTCCAGCAAGATCACGGTGGACGTGCAAGGGGAGATCCTCCAACTCAAGGAAACCATGAACACCATGGTGGATCAGTTGAGTGCGTTCGCCTCTGAAGTGACGCGTGTGGCCCGTGAAGTGGGCACGGAAGGGAAGCTGGGCGGCCAGGCCGAGGTGCCCGGGGTGGCAGGGACATGGAAGGATCTTACGGACAACGTGAACTCCATGGCCTCCAACTTGACCGGCCAGGTGCGTAACATTGCCGAGGTGACCATCGCGGTGGCCAACGGTGACCTTTCCCGCAAGATCACGGTGGACGTGCGCGGGGAAATCCTCCAGCTCAAGGAAACGATCAACACCATGGTAGAGCAGCTCCGCTCTTTCGCCTCGGAGGTGACACGCGTGGCGCGTGAGGTGGGGACGGAAGGGCGGCTGGGCGTGCAGGCCGTGGTGCCGGGCGTGGCTGGGACGTGGAAGGACCTGACCGACTCCGTGAACGCGATGGGCGGCAACCTCACGGCGCAGGTGCGCAACATTGCGGAAGTGACCACAGCCGTGGCGCGCGGCGACCTTTCCCGCAAGATCACGGTGGACGTGAAGGGTGAGATCCTCGAACTCAAAAACACCATCAACACGATGGTGGACCAGCTCAACGCCTTTGCTGCGGAAGTGACGCGCGTGGCTCGTGAAGTGGGTACCGAGGGCAAACTGGGCGGTCAGGCCCGCGTGCCGGGTGTGGCGGGTACGTGGAAGGATTTGACCGACTCCGTGAACGTGATGGCGGCAAACCTGACTGACCAGGTGCGCGGGATTGTGAAAGTGGTGACCGCAGTGGCGGATGGCAACCTGCGCCAGAAGCTGACGGTGCAGGCCAAGGGGGAAGTGGCCGCACTGGCGGAGACCATCAACAACATGACGGACACTCTGGCCACCTTCGCCGACCAGGTGACCAACGTGGCCCGTGAGGTGGGGGTGGAAGGGCGGTTGGGCGGTCAGGCCAACGTGCCGGGTGCCGCCGGGACGTGGAAGGATCTTACCGGTAACGTGAACTTGCTGGCGGCGAACTTGACCACCCAGGTGCGCGCCATCGCCGAGGTGGCGACCGCCGTGACCAAGGGGGACCTCACCCGCTCCATCCAGGTGGAGACTCGCGGCGAGGTGGCCCAGCTCAAGGACAACATCAACACGATGATCAACAACCTGCGCGAGACCACGGAGCGCAACCAGGAGCAGGACTGGCTGAAGACCAACGTGGCCAAGTTCACCCGCATGCTCCAGGGCCAGCGGGATCTGTTCACCGTGGGGCAGATGTTGCTTTCTGAGCTCGCTCCACTTGTTTCCGCGCACCAGGGGACCATTTACCAGATGGCTGGGGATGCGGACCGCTCCCTCCGGCTGCTGGCAGGATTTGCCACGCCCAAAGGACAGAGTGAGCGGCTCCAACTGGGCGAGGGGCTGGTGGGCCAGTGCGCCCTGGAGCAGCAGCGCATCCTGCTCGCGGACGTGCCTGCGCATTATTCGAATGTGCATTCCAGCCTCGGACAAGCTCTTCCAGCCAACATTGTGGTGCTGCCCGTGTTGTTCGAAGGGGAAACGAAGGCGGTGATTGAACTGGCGTCTCTGCACCGCTTCACCGCAGCGCATCTGAACTTCCTTGAACAGCTCACCCAGTCCATCGGGGTGGTGTTGAACACAATCGAGGCCACCATGCGTACCGAGGGTCTCCTCCAGCAGAGTCAGCAGCTCACTGCGGAACTCCAGTCTGGCCAGAACGAACTCCAGCAGACGAACGAAGAACTGGAGCAGAAGGCCCAGGAGCTGGCGGAACAGAATGCCGAGGTGGAACGCAAGAACCGCGAGATCGAGCAGGCCCGACGTGCTTTGGAAGACAAGGCCGCCGAGCTGGCCCTCACTTCCAAGTACAAGTCCGAATTCCTGGCCAACATGTCCCATGAGTTGCGCACCCCGCTCAACTCGATTCTCATCCTGGGGCAGCAACTTGCCGAGAACAGTGCCGGCAATCTCAGCACCAGACAGGTGGATTTTGCCCGCAACATCCACTCCGCCGGCTCGGATCTGCTCAACCTCATCAACGACATCCTGGACCTCTCCAAGATCGAATCGGGAACGGTCTCGGTGGATGCAGAGGAAATTACCTTTGCCACCCTTCGGGATTCCGTGGAGCGCAACTTCCGCCACATCGCGGAGAACAAAAACCTGCCCTTCAAGCTGGACTTTGATCCGGGGCTGCCCCGCCACTTCAGCACGGACCCCAAACGTCTCCAGCAGATCGTGAAGAACCTGCTCTCCAATGCGTTCAAGTTCACCGCCCAGGGGAGTGTGAATCTAAAGGTTGGGCTCGCTTCGGAGGGGTGGAGTCCGGATCATCCGGTGCTGAGTCGTGTGCCGAGCGTCATGAGCATCGCGATCCAGGACACGGGCATTGGCATCGTGCCCGAGAAGCAGCGCCTCATTTTCGAGGCCTTCCAACAGGCGGACGCGGGCACCTCCCGCAAGTATGGCGGCACCGGGCTGGGGCTGGCCATCTCCCGTGAGCTCGCCACCCTGCTGGGCGGGGAGATCCGCCTCCACAGCGTGGCGGGGGAGGGCAGCACCTTCACCCTTTATCTGCCTCTGGACTATGTCGGTCCGGCGGGCCGCGGTGAGGGTGAGTCCCGGCGGGAGATGATCAAGCGTGCCACCAGTCCGCTGAGTATATCCTCACTCCGCGTGCAGCAGGATGAAGACCAGATCGTGGATGATCGGGACCTCGTCCTGCCGGGGGACAACGTCCTGCTCATTGTCGAGGACGATGTACACTATGCACGGGTCCTGTTGGGACTGGCCCGGGACAAAGGCTTCAAGGGGTTGGTGGCCACTCGTGGCCAGCAGGCTCTGGCTCTGGCCCGCCAGTACCAGGTCACCGCCATCACGCTGGACATCTTCCTTCCAGACATGCTGGGGTGGACGGTGCTGAACAATCTCAAGCTTGATCCCACCACCCGGCACATCCCAGTCCAGATCATCTCATTGGATGAAGAACGGCGTCACGGGCTCTCCCATGGTGCCTTCTCCTACATGGTGAAGCCCGCCACCACGGATGACCTTGAGATTGCCTTTGACCGCATCAAGATCTTCTCCCAGCCCCGGATGAAGCGGTTGCTCGTAGTGGAGGACAACGACATAGAGCGCGAGAGCATCGAGGAGCTGCTCGGGGGCAAGGACATTCAGATCGTCACCGTGGGCCGGGGCAAGGAGGCCCTGGGACTGCTGCTGGACCAGCACTTCGACTGCGCGGTGCTGGATCTCCGGCTGCCAGACATGAGCGGATTCGAGCTGCTCGAGACCATTCAGAAGGAGCCCACTCTGCAGGAGGTGCCCATCGTGGTGTATACCGGCAAGGACCTCTCTCCGGACGAGGAAAAACAACTGCGTCAGGTGGCCAAGAGCGTGGTGTTGAAGGATGTGCAGTCGCCAGAGCGTTTGCTGGATGAGACGGCACTTTTCCTCCATCGTGTGATGACTGACCTCCCGGAATCAAAGCAGAAGATGATTGGCAGCCTCCATGAGTCCAATGAGGTGTTGCACGGTCGGAAAGTGCTGGTGGTGGACGATGATGCCCGCAACATCTTTGCACTCTCCATCCTCCTGGAAAACCATGACATGGAGGTCTTGAGCGTCACGAATGGGCGTCAGGCCGTAAAGCTTATTGAAGAGAATCCGGACCTTTCCATGGTGTTGATGGACATCATGATGCCAGAGATGGACGGCTACCAGACCATGCGTGAGATCCGTAAAAATCCTGAATTCCGCACCCTGCCCATCATTGCCCTCACAGCAAAGGCGATGAAAGGAGACAGGGAGAAGTGTCTGGAGGCCGGTGCCAGTGACTATATCGCGAAGCCGGTGAACACGGAGCAGCTTCTCTCGCTCCTGCGTGTCTGGTTGCACCGCTGATTTCACCCCTGACTGATCGACTCCTTCAAATATGGGCGACCCCATCAACATTCTCCTGGTGGATGACGACGAGCGGAACCTCGTCGTCCTGGAGACCATTCTGAGTTCGCCAGAACACCGTCTGCTCAAAGCCACCACTGCCAACCAGGCCCTTCTGGCCCTGGTGGAGAACGAGTGCGCGGCCATCGTCATGGATGTGAAGATGCCTGATATGAGCGGCATCGAGCTGGCCCAGCTCATCAAGCAGCGCAAGAAGACCCAGCATATTCCCATCCTCTTCCTCACGGCGCACTACTTCGAAGAGGAACATGTGGTCATGGGCTATGGCGCGGGCGCGGTGGACTACATCACGAAGCCGGTCAATCCCACGATCCTGCGTTCGAAGATCAGCGTCTTTGTGGAGCTCTTCCGCAAGTCTGCGGAGCTCGCCCGCTTGAACCAGGAACTGGCGGTGAAAAATGCCGAGCTGGAACGCAGTGCGGAGGACCGGGCCCAGCGTATCCGTGCGGAAGCCGCGCGGGCGGAGGCGGAGGCGGCGAACCAGGCCAAGGACCGCTTCCTTGCCATGTTGTCTCATGAACTCCGGGCCCCTCTCTCCCCCGTGATCCACGCTGTGACCCTCATTGAAGAGGAGAATGAGTGCAACCCCTCCGTGAAAGAGTTGCTGGATACCATTCGCCGGAATGTGAAGCTGGAGGCCAGGCTTATCGACGACCTTCTGGATGTGGCGCGCATCCGCAGCGGCAAGCTGCAACTCCATCCCGAGAATGTGGATGTGCACAACCTGGTGAGGCGAACCGTGCAGGTGTGTGAACCCGAGGCCCGCGCGCGGGAGATCATCGTACAGACGGATCTTCGTGCCACGCAGGCCCAGGTGGTGGCGGATGGCTCGCGCATCCAGCAGATCGTGTACAACCTGCTGGGCAACGCCATCAAGTACACGGGAAGAGGCGGAGAGGTTCGGATCTCCACTGAGAACGATCCGACGGGGCGCCTGTTGGCAATCAGGGTCGAAGACTCGGGTATTGGGATAGAACCCGGGAAGCTGGAAAAGATTTTTGATGCCTTCGAGCAGGTGCACGGTGACCGGTCAACGGGCCTTGGGTTGGGGCTGGCAATCTGCCGGGTGCTCGTGGAGTTGCATGGGGGCTCGATCCGGGCCGCGAGTCGTGGGGCGGAGCAGGGCAGTGCCTTCACTGTCTCCCTGCCACTCCGGGCGGTCAGCGTGCCTGAGGCACCAGCGGCACCGAATATACTACAGGACACGACTCCCGCCTTGCGGCTGCTGCTCGTGGAGGATCATGAGGACACAGCGAACAGCTTGAAACGCCTTCTCCTGCGGCGAGGCTATCAGGTCACTCTGGCCACCAGCGTGGCGGGCGCGTCAGATGCCATGCGGTCTGATCGCTTTGACGTGCTCATTAGCGACATCGGCCTGCCCGATGGCCAGGGGCTGGAACTGATGGAACCTTTTGTCGAGGTTGCCAAACCTCGAACCGTTGCAGGCATTGCCTTGAGTGGCTATGGCATGGCGGAGGATCTCCAGCGCAGCCAGATGGCGGGATTTGCCTATCACTTGACGAAGCCTGTGGATGTGGCGGAGCTCGAAAGCTGTCTCGTGGCCCTTTCTCCGCAACTCGCGGGTGCCTCCTAGGGATGAGGCGCTGCCTCTCTTTGAGGTGAAATCTCCAAAGTGGGAACTGAAAAATTCCAATCTCTGCCGTTTAGGCCCCTATGCCGGTCACGCTCGCTCCTGCCACTTCCCGTCGTCGTTTTCTTGCCCAGTCCGCCGCTGCCGTGTGCTTTGGCTGGTCCTCCCGCTTTCTCGGCGCTCAATCAACTGCCGGCGCGGGAGATGTTTGGGCCCTGTTCTCAGACACTCACATCGACGCGGATCCGCTGGCTGTTTCTCGTGGCGTCACCATGACCGCCAACCTGAGGTCCTGCGTGGCGGAAGTCCTTTCCCGGACTGAACGTCCTTCTGGGCTCATCTTGAGTGGCGATTGTGCTCACCTCAAGGGAATGAAGGCCGACTACCAGACGTTGAAGCCGCTTCTTCAGCCGCTGGTCGAGGCCAAGCTGCCGGTGCACCTGCTTATGGGCAATCACGATGATCGTGTTGCCGTCACGGAGGTGCTGGATCGTCCCACTTCCCCGGCGGTACCCAGCCGCTTCGTCTCCGTGCAAGAGACTCCCCATGCCAACTGGTTCCTTCTCGACAGTCTGGACAAAGTGAATGCCACCCCTGGGGTGCTGGGGGCGGAACAGCTTGCCTGGCTGGGCAAGGAGCTTGACGCCCGACCGGACAAGCCCGCCGTGATCGTCGTGCACCACAACATCCTCCTTCAAGAGGTCAAAACCGATGCTCTCATGGATTCGGCCGCTTTGTTGGAGGTCCTGCGCCCTCGCAAGCAGGTGAAAGCGTGCATCTACGGGCACACGCATCGATGGAGCATCACACAGGACGAGACGGGCCTGCACTTCATCAACCTTCCGCCGGTGGCTTATGTGTTTAAGCAGGAGTTCCCCAACGGGTGGGTGCTCGCCACCTTGCGGCCAGACGCCATTCAACTGGAACTCCGCGCTCTGGATGCGAATCATCCCCAACACGGGGAGATCAAGACGCTGAAGTGGCGGGTTTGAGCAGGCAAACCCTGCCTATCGCTTCAGCTCCTCAAACGGAGAGATGATGACCGGATAGTCCGTGAGCTGCTCAATCTGGATGCCGTATAGCTTGCAGATGGCATTTGCCTCGGACTCCGGGTAGTCGTCACGATAGTAGATCTCTTTTACTCCGTAAGCGGCGAGCATCTGGGCGCAGCTTGTGCAGGGCTTGGTGGTGCAAGCCACCAGCTTCACGGTGCCGCGGGTGAAGAGGGCGCAGAGGTTCACCTCAGCGTGCAACATGAACTTGCGCCGGATGTCGCGATCCAGCCAGAATTCGTGATCCGCATTGAACCCCGGTGCCAGCCCGTTGTAAGCGGTGCCGATCACCCGGTTGTCGAAGTCAAACGCCACTGCTCCCACCTTCCGGTACGGATCTTCAGACCGCAGGCTCGCCACGTGGGCGAGTGCCATCGCATACTCCGGGATGCTGATGCGCGTCCGGGGCGGCGTCACGGTGGGGATGGAAGAGGCGTCGGACATGGCAATTGGGTGATGGCTGCAAAAATAATTTGAGTGATGAACGGGAATCGCCCGCTAGGTTCGCCGGATGATGCAAGCCCCGGGCCAAGAATGCCAGTCACAAATGATCCCTCTTGGGGGAAACTCAGCTGCCCGCTGGCTGACTTGGATGCTCGCTGGAGCGGCGCTTTTGTTCTGGATCGCCGTCATCTCTACCGGGAAGGACTGGCGCGAGGCGCTGCACATTCTGGAAGGTGACGCGAAGGTGAAGTCCCAAGACCGGGTCATCGCCTACGCACACTGGGGACTTTACTGGGGGTGCTTGCTCAATGCCATGCTCTGCACTGGTCTGGCGGCCACGGCACGCTGGTGGGCCGCTGCTGTTCGACCAGGGCAGTCGATCCAGGTCTCCCGTCTGTCCAGGATGGGATGGACCGCTTTGTTCGCCATTCTGATACTGGCTGGCACCGTGCGGTGGTTGCGTCTGGACCTCAGCCTCTACAACGACGAGGCGCACAACTTTCGGCGTTATTTCTCCGGGTACTTTCAGCAGCGCTCCGATGGCACCACCCGCTGGCGGGAGCCGTCGTGGGGTGAAACGCTCTGGCTCAACCAGGTGGGTAACAACTCCACCCCATTCTCCGTATCGGCCCGGCTCAGTCATGCGGCGGCCCTCCGCCTCACCGGGGCCCCGGTGGGTACGGTGCATGAGGTGGGGCTGCGCTTCCCCTCATGGGTGGCGGGTCTCGTGACGTTGATGGTGGTGTGGGCGTTGCTCCGGCGGTTGTTTCCTGGCAGTGGCACCTGCTGGTGGGGGATGCTCCTACTGGGGCTGCATCCGTGGCACGTGCGATATTCGGCAGAGGCCAGGGGGTATGCCTTCATGATGCTGGGGGTGGCCTTGTGTCTCTATTTTGCCCTGCGGGCTTGGCAGGAGAATCGCTGGCGCTGGTGGGTGGCCATGGGACTGGCCCAGTTCTTCGCCTTGTGGAGCTTTTCCGGGACTCTCTACTACCTGGTTGCTTTCAACGGGCTTTTCCTGCTCGGCTGGATCTGGCGTGTCTGGAAAGGCCGACAGGGATGGGGCCAGCTTTGGGGACCGCTGTTTGGCATGGTGGTGGGCGCGATGTGTGCCGTGCCGTTGCTGTTGCCCATGTTGCCCCAGTTGTTGAAGGCCTTGCAAACCAACGTCAGCATCCACGGCCACATGGGGTGGGGATGGTGGCAGGATCTGGCAGGTTGTCTGGTGGCTGGCGTCCGGTGGGTGGACTCTGATCCGGGGAATCCCGTGAACCTCGCTCTCGGACGCTTCCTTTCTCAGCAGCCCTGGATCTGGGCGGGCGTGGTCAGCGTTGGATTGTTGGTCATCTTGGGCAGCGTGGCCCTTGTTCGGGCGGGAGGCGTGGCCTGGGTGATCCTCGTGGCAGGCCCTCTTGCAGTCTTCGGAGGATGGCTTGCCATGGGACGACAGGGCAATTTCATCCACCTCTGGTACCTGTTGCACGTCTTGGTTGGATGGTGCGTGGTGCTGGCGGCGGCAGGCAAATTCGGCAATCAACGTCCCTGGCAGCAAGGTGTGGTGATTTTCCTCATGACCATTGTGTTGACGGGCTGGCTCTGGCTGGACCTCCGCTTTCACCATCTCGGCAAGGAGGATCTTCGTGGTGTCGCGCAAGCCGTGCCTGCTGGGGCTTTCCATGCGGCTGCTTATTCAGATGTCGATATCTACGACCGTGGAGTGGTCATCATTGAGCAGACCTCAGAACTGGATCCACTCATTGCGCGCGCCCGTCAGGAGAACCGCGTTTTCTGCATCAGTTTCAGTCGAAAAATTGCAGACCCTGAATTTGAAAAAATGTTCCACCGGATCGAACAAGGTGAGGAATTTGAAAAAATCGCCACCCTTTGGGGTCAGGAAGAGGGGCAGTTTACTCATTATTTGTATAAATTGAAGTAAATGAGCATTGACTGGTCTGTTCTTTTGAACACAATCCTCTTCTCATGAAGAGGCGCTCCAAAGGAATTCTGGCCAGCATGATCCAGCTGTTTTCACGTCGCGTGCGTCCCCGTCATCTGGAGCCCGACACCCGCAGCTTTCGTGCACCGCGTCGGGAGGTTCAGTTGGAATTTGAGTGGCGGAAATGACACTTCGCCCGGCCTGGCCAAGGCCGTAAAAAAACAGCGTTCCCCAGGCGGGTCGGCACTGTTCATTTTGTGTTCAATTCCAAGCTTTTCCTGCAAATTGACACACTTACTCAGGCAGGTGGCATAATTGGCGCAATTGAGGGCGTGAAAATTTGTATTTCGTCGCGAATTACTCTCGACAATGCGAAGCCGCTTTGCTTGCATGACGAGTTCGTACCCCAAATTTCTATATTTCCATATGACGTTCAAAGCGAAGACCCCATTCTCGAGAGATCTTGCTGCGCTCGCGATGGTAATTTCCGCCGTTGCCGGAGGCGCCGCCTATGGCCAGAGCGGCGTGGCGCCATCCCAAACGGGGCTCTTCTTCGACGACCTGCGCAATCGGGCGTTCAGTTTCCGCAATGGCGCGGTGGATGAGAGCGCTCCCACTGCCAGCTCGGGAGTGTACGACTACAGCCGCGGCGAGTACTCCGGTGAGGCCGTGCTGGAGGAGGAGCGGGCTCTCGGTGAGCGTGCGGGTACGGAAGACATTTCGCGCGCCTTGGGAACTCCCAGCGTGCGCTCTGGATACTTGGGGTATTCCCGCCGCAACGTGGGGGATTACAGCGGAGCTGCCGGGCCCTATCCTTCCTCCAGCACTTATTTTGCTCCTGCCTACATCACCGACCCTTTCCTGGCAGGCAAGCGCAACATCAAGCTCGGTCCGGTGAACATCGGTCTCGGTTTCGGGGCGAACGTTGAGTACAACGACAACGTCACCCGGGCCTCCAAGGACGAAATCAGCGACATGATCGCTGGGGCGTACCTGAACATGGACGCCAATTATCCGATCACGGAGTCCAACCGTCTCTCCCTTGCCTTGGGCATCGGGATTGACCACTACTTTGACCATCCCGAACTCTCCGCGAATGGCAATGAGTTCAACCTGAACGTGCTGCCGGGGTCCTCCCTGGCGTTCGACATTCAGGTTGGAGACATCCTTTTCGTTCTGTATGACCGCGTTTCCGTGCGGCCCGCCACGAACGACCAGTTCACGCTGGATGACAATGACATCTTTGGCGTGTTCCAGAACGACGTGGGTCTGGCCATGAACTGGGCCATCAACTCAAAGGTGAATCTGTCTATCAACTTCAACCATTCCGACTCTCTCGCTCTTGAAGACGAAGATGAGCGTTATGACCGCACGATTGACTCCATCTCGGGGTCTCTGGCTTGGTCGCCTTCGGGCACCTTCACTGTCGGTCTTGAAGGCAGCTTCTCCTGGATCAACTACAAAGACGATTTCCAGAACGATGGCACCACCGCCACCGCTGGTGTGTTCTTCGTCCTGCCCATCACCCGCAGCACCATGCTGAAAGCCGCGGGCGGTGTTCAGGTGTTTGAATTTGATGATCCGCCGAGCTTCACCCGTTCGGTCAGCGATGCTGACATCACCTCGACTCAGGCGCAGCTTGCTGCCTTGGACGCCAATGCCGCTGCGACTCTGCCGGGCATCACGGATCCGGCGGAAGCCAAGGCCCAGTCCGCTGCTTATACTGAGCAGCGTCAGCAGCTGTCCGACCTTCTTGCTGCCCAGCAGATTCAGAAGCAGGCGGACGACGATTTTGAAAGTGGCCACACTTTCGATGGCAACGACCTGAGCGACTACTACTACAACGTCACGCTCTTCAACCAGCTCAACTCCCGTATCGCCCACCAGCTCTCCTTCGGGCACGAATCGTCCCTCAACACGACGTCCAACTTCATTACGGCGGACTACATCACCTACGGGATGGGCATCATCGCCTGGCGCGGCAGCCGCATCAGCCTGGCCACCTTCTACGAGCAAGCTGAAGACTCCGGTGGCCGCCTTGCTGAGAGCACCGACCAGTGGGGCATCGACGCGTTCCTCAGCCACCGCCTGACAAACACGATGACGCTGGGCTTCGGCTACCACTACGGCAATACCGATTCCAACCTGGAAGGGCGCAGCTATGAGCAGCACGCCTTCACGCTGGACTTGAATTACGCCGTGAATCGCAAACTTAATTTGGGCTTGGGATATCGTTTCTGGACCACTGACGCTGAAGACCCAACGCAGAGCTTCGACCAGAATCGGGTGATCATGACGGTGAACTACAACTTCTAATTCTCGAACGCGATCAATCAGTAGTTGTCTCACTGCTGTTCACCACACCAAGTATGATGAAAAAAGCACTCGTGGCCGTTGTTGCCGCCTTGTTCGCCTCCGAGTATCTGCCTGCTCAAGACCCGTCTTTCCGGCCTGCGGAGCAGCCCAACGGTAGCCGTCGCAGGCCCGCAGCAGCCCAGACGAATCCTACGGAAGCCGCTCCGGCTCCGACTCGTGATGACTCCTCTGTGGCTGCGTCTCGCATCATGTCCATGCAGTCGCTGGACGATGTGCGGCCCCTCATGATTGGAGACCGCATCAGCCTCAAGATTGTGGAAGATCCTGAGAAAGTGCTTAGCTTGGACGTGCAGGATTCGGGTGACATCCAGGCTCCCTATATTGGGTTGGTGAAGGCGTCAGGCCGCACGTGCAAACAGGTTGCTGTTTCCATGAAGTCCAAGCTGGAGGAGCAGTACTTCCAGCGCGCCACCGTGATCATCGCCTTGGAAAAGGCAGTTCGTAGCAAATTTGGCCCCAACATGGTGCAGGATGACATGGGCTACGTCACCATCTACGGACAAGTAGGACGCCAGGGCAAATACGAGTTGGCGCCGGAGGAAGATCTGACCGTCAGCCAGGCCATTCTCCGCGCAGGCGGCTTCACACAATTCGCCAAGACAAAGAAGGTGAAGGTGATCCGCAAGCGCCCTGGCCAGAACAGCGTCACCTATGAGATCAATCTGCACGACGTGATGACCAAGGGACGGTTGGAAAAAGACATTCTGATCCGTCCCAACGATGTCATCATCGTTGACGAAAAACTCATCAACTTCTAAGTCCCGATTTTGGATTGTCTCTCCACAAAAGAGGTCACCACAGCTCCCTTCCAGATCTGGAACGGGAGCTTTTTCGTAAACGCCATCGGTACAAATTCAGGGGCCGTAGGTACATTGTAAAAAGTACTTCCTAATCGCCCTCGAGGCGGGTAAACTCCCCACTGCCATCCATCAGTCAGATCCAAAGTATGGAATCCTACGACACCCTCCAGAACCCTGCCAGCTCGCTCAACCGGTTTCACGAGACCTCGGCGAAGTTCCAGCGGTACAAGATCCTGCTCCGCCGCCGCTGGTGGTTCTTGCTTCTCACTGCTGCCATCGCAGTTTGTGTGCAAACGCTGCGAATCACGGGCAAACCTCTCGAATTTCGCACGATTGGCCGCATTCACGCAGGCACCATGGTCAATGCGAATGCCTCACAGAATTCCAGCACCTTGGTGAATTTCAACCTGGCGGAATTCTACGGCACCCAGATCGAAATCCTGAACGGCCCTGAACTCCGCAAGCGTGCGCTGCAAATGGTACGCACCAGGCATCCTGAACTGCCTGAGATCGATGTCGATATCCGGGTGGTCCAGACCAAGGGATCCTCCATCCTCAACGTGATCGCCACCGGCAAGGAGCGGAAGTACGTGAAGGAGTTCGCGACGGCATTGCTTCAGGAGTACATCGCATTCCGCAAGGAGATGATCGAAGACTCCAGCAGCAGGGTGATGAACAGCATCGTGGAGCAAGTGCTGCTGAACGAAAAGAAGGTGAAGGAGGCGCAGGGAGACCTTGAGACGTTCCTCAAGGACAATGACGTGGTGATCTTTGAAGGAGACCGAAATCAGTCCGCCCTCTACCTCGCTCAACTGAAGCAGAGCCTCAACGTGTATGAGACCGAGCTCAAGCTGATGGAGAAGATGGGTCTGGATGATTACCTGAAGAACAAGGATCGGCAGGGCACGGGCCCAACAGGCGCTCCTGCTGCCGGGACGTCCGCTCCTGGCTCGGGAGAAGGAGCGATGGCCAAGCTGGACATCCCCACGGGCACCGAACTGTTCACGGGCCTCTCCCGCTCTGAACAGGAGTATCTCAAGGCTCTCGCTGACTATAACCTTTTCATGAAGGAGCGTGATCAGCTCCTGAAGACCTTCCGTCCAGAGCATCCGGTCGTTAAGGAGCTCGACACCAAGCTCCAGACCCAGAGTTCGCTGATCTCCATTCACAAAGATGCCAGCGTGGAGGAGTGGCAGCGTCGCATAGACGGTATCAAGACCAAAATCGACAACCTGAACGACCAGGTGAAGATTTGGGAAAACCGGGCCCGCGAGGCCAACGCGAAGATTGTGACTCACCAGTCGCACAAGAACCGGGTGGAGCAGACCAAGGCGGACAAAGAAAAGTGGGACCAGGCGCTGACGCGTGTGAATTCCAACAATTTCCTGACGACGGACCTTGTCGCCATCATGGAGCCTCCTGCGGATGCTCAGCCGGTGAAACTTGAGCTGATTGTGCCGCTGTTGGTGGCTCTCGCTGTTGGTCTTGCTGCAGGGTCCATCATCCTCCTGCTCTTCGACCGTCTTGATGACCGCATGAATTCCTTCAGCGAGTTCCAGGCGCTCTTCCCGAACGAGCCGATTGTCGGTCAGGTGCCTGAACAGCGCAGTCGTGGCGATGTGACCCTGATTCGTCCCAGCGATGACCGCCATCTTTATGCGGAAGCTTTCCGCAACCTCCGCTCGTCCATCCTCTTCAAGAACTGGAAGGACGGAAAACCGCCCAAGCTGATTCTCGTGACCAGTGCCGTGCCCAACGAAGGCAAAACGACCACGGTGTCCAACCTGGCCATCACCATGGCTCTGGGCGGTTCCCGTGTGCTGCTGGTGGACGGTGACCTTCGCCGTGGTGGGGTGAATGAGCTCTTCAAGCTTCCAGTGGCTCCTGGTTTCAGCAACGTTCTTACGGCTGGCATCCACTGGCGTGATGCGGTGCTGGAAAGCGGTACGAAGGGGCTGCACGTCCTGCCGCGTGGCGAAGTGTTCGACCAGACCTCCGAGCTGTTCCTCGCCCGCCTGACGGAAGAGGTGCTCAAGGAAATGGGCGATGAGTACGACTATGTGATCTTCGACAGCGCTCCGGTGCTTGTGGCGGATGACACGGCCAGCTTTGCTCCGAAGCTCGACACCGTTCTTTTCGTGGTTCGTCTCTCGTCGACCATGGCCCGTCTCAGCGCGAAGGCGATGGACCTGCTCTATGACCGTCAGGTCAATGTGGGTGGCGTCATCCTGAACCGCTCTGCCTCCAACCTCAAGGAGTACACTTACTACAACTACGCCAGCTACTACTCGGTGGGCGGTACGAAGGGACAGGCCAAGGGCAACGCCTAAGGTTCCAGGTCTCCGCGCAAATACTTGCAACCGGCCACCCGATCTCGGGTGGCCGGTTTTTTGATGCCCCAGTCCCTTTTCCGAACTCCTCGCATCGCTATTGCTGTTCAAGAGAACTGTGCTAGCTGTCCGCTCCCGCACCCATGAACCGCATTGACCGACTTACAGGAATGATCCTGCTTTTGCAGAGTCATCGCGTGATCACCGCTGAGCGGGTGGCTGACCACTTTGAGATCAGCGTGCGGACCGTCTATCGCGATCTTGTCGCTCTGGGAGAGGCCGGAGTGCCAATCGTCGCCGAGGCCGGAGTGGGCTATAGCCTCATGCGAGGGTACCACATGCCGCCCGTCATGTTCACGGAGGACGAAGCTGCCGCGCTTTTTGTGAGTGGCGAAGTGACCGAGCAGGTGGCGGATGACTCCCTTCGTGCCGCCCTGCGCTCGGCCCTGCTAAAGGTGCGGTCTGTGCTGCCCAAAGAACGGCACGATTTCCTAAATCGCCTGCAACCCGCTGTGGGTGTCTGGCTGAGACCGCATGCCGAGGAGGAGACGGGACGTCCTGACTGTCTCATGCCGCTCCAGCAGGCAGTCGTGAGGAAACGATGTGCCGTGTTGCATTACAATGCCGGCGCTCGTGGGGAGGTGACCACCCGTCGGGTCGAGCCGCTGGGGCTCATGTACTACGCCCGGCACTGGCATCTCATTGCCTACTGTCGTATGCGCGAGGACTTCCGCGATTTCCGGTTGGACAGGATTTCCCGGTGGGAGGTCACGACAGACACCTTTGAAGGGCATGAAGGTTTTTCTGTGAAGGAGTTCCTAGCGGATGCCATCACCCGCCATGAGCTCACTCCGGTGCTTGCGCGTTTCTCCCCTCAGGTGATGGAGCGGGTAAAGCGGGAGATGCGCTGTGCGAGCATGGTGCCCAGCCGGGTGCGAGAAGGATGGACGGAGGTGGAGATTCTGGTGCCCTGCCTCGACTGGCTTTCGGGCTGGCTGATGGGTTTCGGTGCGGAAGCCGAGGCGATTGACCCACCGGATCTACGTGGGCGCCTTCATCGCATGGCCGTTGAACTGGCGGCTCAATATGCACCATGAGAATCCGGAGGTGTTTTTGTAAAAGGCTCCTGACATAGGGTTGTCATGAGGGTGTGGTTTGATGGGAACGTTCTCCGGAAGCTCCGGGCAACGAAGCAAAACAATCCAAACCACCCAAAATCACATCATGAAAGACAATGTCCTGAACTGGTTCGAACTGGCTGTTGACGACCTTCCACGTGCCAAGGCGTTCTATGAAACCATCCTCAATGAGAAGCTTGAGGAGGTCGCCGGCTCCTCGCTGCCCATGGCCATCTTCCCTTATGATCCCATGAAGGGCGTGGGCGGCTCCCTCACGAAAATGAAGGAGATGAAGCCCGGCGCGGGCGGCACCATCATCTATTTGAATGTGGAAGGGGACCTTGACGGGGTGCTCTCCCGCATTCCGGCCGCAGGGGGAACGGTGCTCAAGGGGCGCACGGACATCCCACCGCATGGTTTCATCGGGATTTTCGAGGATTCCGAAGGAAACGTCGTCGGCCTGCACAGCATGGCCTGAGCCGTCGGGATGACGGAAACAACTTAAAACCTCCCCAAAAACAGAGAAGGCAGCGCGGATGTCGCGCTGCCTTCTTTGGTGATTGATGACGGAAAGGCGGGAGCCTGTCCTGGCCTTAGTTCGCGCGGCCGAGGTAGGAACCGTCTTCGGTCTTGACGCTGATCTTGTCGCCCGAGTTGATGAAGAGGGGCACCTGCACGGTGAGACCGGTTTCCATGACTGCGGCCTTGTACACGTTGTTGGCGGAGTCGCCCTTCACACCTTCGGGGGCTTCGGCCACGTTCATCACCAGCGAAGGGGGCAGTTCGATGCCCGCCACCACATCGTCCGTGAAGATGATCAGGTATTTCTGACCTTCCATGAGGTATTCCTTCACGTCCTTCACCAAGTCTTCACCCAGGGTGACGTCTTCGAAGGTCTCAGGGTGGAGGAAGTGGTAACCGTCGCCGTCCTTGTAGCTGTACTCGTGCGCATCCTTGTTGAGCACCACGGAGTCCAAGGACTCGTTGGAGGTCATGCGCAGATTGTGAACTTTGCCGGTAGTGATGCTACGGATCGACATCTGCACGTACGACGCCATGCGCGGCGGCGTCTTGAGTTCGGTGCCGGTGACGAGGCACACGTCGTTGTTGTAACGAACAGCGTGTCCTTTGCGGAGGTTGATGACGGGTGTCGAAGCCATGGGAGCGGGCTACTTAGAGATGAATTGTCAAATTGCAAGGACGGAGAAGCGCCGTCGGTGCCGGGTGGGAGTGGCGTCCCGTTGCAAAAACGCCCTCGTGCGCCTCCCGGTGGCCTCAGTCGAACACGTCCGCCTTCAGGGCGCGCTTGACCCTTTCAAGCGCCATGGCCAGTTCTACTTCTCTCATTTGCAGTTGGTTACGCAGGAGCGTGGCCCGTTCGCCCGTGGCAGATTCCATCTGCTGGCGCAGGCCTGCGATCTCCTGCATGGCGGTCACTTCTGGTGGTGCCACCGAAGCACTCTTCAATAAACCAAATCCAGAGCGCAAGGAGGAAGGGGCGGAAAAATAGCCTTCCATGTCGAGCGGTTGGCCCTTGCCGGAGAGATTGTCGAATTCTCCAGCGTCGATAGCCTCCTTGATACGAACTTCCGCGAGCTGTGCGAAGGGCGAGGACATGCTTTCAGATCCTCTATAAAAGGGGCCTTTGCAAGGGCGGAGGCGGCGTCGACGTACCAGCCATCCCTCATGACATCAGAGATGTTTTTTCAAATACCATGAAGCTCTCCTCACCCTCCACGCTGGCAGCTCTCTGCGCCCTGCCTCTCCTGACCACGGCTCTGCACGCCGCCGGCCCCATCGGCTCTGCCTTCTATGGTGATGCGCCAGATGCCACTCACCCTTGGTCCATCCATGATCGCAACCGCCCGCAGCCTCCTCGTGTGGAGCCTGGCACCTTCAGCTCCCAGGAACAACCTGGGAAGCCCCCTTCAGACGCCCGCATTCTCTTTGGCGGTACCGAAGCGGAAGTCTCCAAGTGGCAGGCTGATAAAAGCCCGGCTGAACCGACCAAATGGGTGGTGAAAGACGGAGCCCTCCAGTGTGTGCCGGGATCTGGATACATCCGCTCTGTGGAGGAGTTCGGTGATTGCCAGCTCCACATCGAGTGGTCGGCACCCAAAGAAGTAAAAGGGGATAGCCAGGGCCGTGGTAACAGCGGCGTTTTCCTGATGGGAGCTGTCGAAGTGCAGGTGTTGGACAACTACAACAACCCCACGTATGCCGATGGGTTCGCTGGCTCGGTCTATGGCGTCAATCCGCCCATGGCCAATCCACTTTTCGCGCCCGGCGAATGGCAGACCTATGACATCATCTTCCGCCGCCCGATCTTCAAAGATGGCAAGGAACTCGACCCGGGGTCGCTGACCGTCTTTATCAATGGCGTGCTGGTGCAGGATCACACTCCGCTCGAAGGCGGGGGTGGGCATAAGGGGCGCTCCAAGCCCCGTCCCTTCCCGGAGAAGGGGCCGCTCAAGCTCCAGGACCACGGCAACCCGGTGCGCTATCGCAACATCTGGTATCGTCCGCTACCTGCCCGTTCGATTGAAGGAGGCACGGATGGCAAGCTGACCGAGGCCGCGGCCACGGCCAAGCGCAAGGAGATCGCCAAAGGCATTCGGGAGAATGCGACCAAGTCGGAAGGTCAGGCCAGGACTCTGTTGCTCATGGAGTCGCTTGTGTATGAGAATGACGCTGCCGCTGCCGCTCAGGTGAAAACTGGAGCAGATGAATATGTTGCCTCTCTGAAAGCTCTCCCGGCGGACAACTTGGAGGGCAAGAAGGGCGAGGTGTTGAGCTTCCAGGCCGCTCTGCAATACCTTGCCAAAGCGAACGCCCTACCGGCTGACTTCGCCGCCAAGGCTGAAGTGGACGCTCTGGTGAAATCCAAGGAGTGGGACAAGAAGAAGTAGGAAACTGTCGCTGACCGCCCAACACGGTGGTTGCGCTATTCTTTCGATTTAAGCAAAATGGCGATGCATGAAATTGCATCGTCATTTTTTTGTGTTCAGCACCTTGCTCGCGGTGGCGGTTGGGCTGCGGGCAGAGGCTGTCAAAGACCGTGAAGGCGCGGTGCGAAAAGACCGTGCCACCTGGGAGAATGATGACCGCTGGATCTACAATGATCTTGATCGCGGGTTCGCGGAGGCAAAACGCTCCGGCAAGCCTTTGCTCGTGGTCTTGCGTTGCATCCCATGTCTGGCCTGTGCGGGTCTGGATGCCCGTGTCTTGATGGAGGAGCAGGAGTTGCAGCCCCTTCTGGACAAGTTTGTCTGTGTAAGGCTCATCAATGCCAATGCGCTGGACCTCACCGTCTTCCAGTTCGACTACGATCTCTCCTTTTCCACACTGGTTTTCAATGGTGACGGCACGCTCTACGGCCGCTACGGATCATGGACCCATCAGAAGGATGCTTCAGACAGCTCCGTCTCAGGCTACTTGCGGATGTTGGAGGGGGCGCTGAAACTCCATGCCGGATATCCGGCCAACAAAACCAGTCTTGTCGGGAAACAGGGCAAGCCTCTGCCGTTCAAGTCGCCATTGGAGATCCCGCTGCTGGCGGGCCGATATGAGCGTGAGCTCAACTGGCAGGGAAAAGTGGTGCAGAGTTGTGTGCATTGTCATCAAATCGGGGACGCGTTCCGTGCCTGGCACCGGGACCAGAAAAAGCCGCTCCCGGAGGAGTGGATCTACCCCATGCCGGCGGCTGAGACCGTCGGATTTCTCCTCGCCCCAGACCAGGCTGCCAGAGTGCAGTCGGTGAATCCGGGGACTTTTGCCGCCGAAGCTGGTCTGCAGGCTGGAGATGATGTGGTGACGTTCGCCGGGCAGCCGATCCTGTCGATCGCCGATGTGAGCTGGGTGCTGCACAGGGCGGGCGACACGGTGGAGTTGCCCATGGAGATTCGTCGCAATGGGCAGGAGCAGACGCTGTTTCTCAGGCTCTCTCCTGGCTGGCGGTCCCAGACCAACATCTCCGGTCGGGTGGCTGCCTGGCCCATGCGGGGCATGGTATTGGGAGGCATGGTGTTGGAAACACTGCCGTTGGGGGATCGGGTGAAGTTGGGGATCGAACCCAGTGGCATGGCTCTGCGGGTCAAGGGGCTGGGTGCCTACGGGAAACATGCCACGGCGAAGAAGGCTGGCTTTCAGAAGGAGGACATCATTCTGGAAGTGGACGGCAAAGATTCATTCGCGACTGAGAGTCTTTTGCTGGGTTACCTGCTGCAGAACCGTTTTCCGGGGGATGTGGTTCAGGTAAAACTCACGCGCGACGGCAATCGGATGGAAATCGCCCTGCCCATGCAGTAGGTGCCGCACTCCGGGTGCTGTGAAGCTCTGGGGCGAGCCGTTTCCCCCTACAGGGTCCAACTCAGGGGATTGGGTGCGGATGTAGAGCTCCGAATCCCGATTCTTCGCAGCATTTGATCCCGCCGCAATCCTGTGGCACGTCTTCTCAAGTGAACAAGGAAGCTGTCATTCAAGAAATCATTGCCGCGCTCACCGCGCAGGTGGAGGCCTACCATCGTGCGGCGCGGGACGCCTATGCAGCGGCCACAGATCCTGGCAGCCGGGCCGAGAACAAGTATGACACGCGCAGTCTGGAGGCTTCCTATCTGGCTCGGGGCCAGGCGATGCGGGTGGCCGAGACCGAGGAGGCGCTGGCAGCCTATCGCACTCTGAGGTGCAGGCAGTTTGAAGAAGGCGAACCTGCTGCGCTGGGGGCGCTCGTGCACCTCACGGGCCCGGAAGGGGCCTCATACTATTTCCTAGGCCCCACGGCTGGTGGGACGGAAGTGCAGCATGAAGGCAGGGAGGTCCTCGTGATCACCCCATCCTCCCCGCTGGGGCAGCTTCTCGTGGGGGCAAAGGCGGGTTCGCAGGTCGCTCTTCCCGGCGCACGGGTTGGCCAGAAGAGTCAGGTACTTGCGGTCCTCTAGGCTCCTTGCGGCTTCTCCGCCCTGCGCACGTACTCGACGAAGGCAAACGGCCACGCGTGCCGGTCATCCACAGGATGTTCCTGGCGACGCTCTTCGTCCCAGGTGTCTCCTGAGATGTGCGGGAAATACACAGGCCGGTCGCCCGGCTCAAAGGTGTGCCTGATCCGGGTGACGACCAGCCGGGTGGCGTTCGCCATGGCGGTGGCAAAGACTTGTCCACCGCCAATGCACACCAGTTCCTCCTGGCCCGATGCTTCGGCCAGAGCCAGCGCCTGCGGCACGGAAGCCACGCCGCTACCGGGCTTGGGATCGTAGCCACACGCCGAGGTCAGCACCAGAGGATGTTGGTCCGGCTTGAACCAGCCCGTCATTTCCTCGAACGTGCGTCGCCCCAGCAGGAGCCATTTGCCGGCGCAATAGGCGCGGAAGTGGGCGACATCGTCGGGCAGCTTCCAGGGGATGCCCTGTGCTGTGGCCAGCAGAAGGTTCTCGTCAACGGCGGCGATCAGCGTGAGCTCTGGTTTCACGCCGGTCAAGCGAGCGAAAACACCGCCGGGTGCCCTTCATCCATGACGTGGACGAACTTGTCCCTGCCAAGCTGTTTGGCGGAGGCCAGCAGCCGGATGGAGGGTTCAGCAATGGGCTCTCCGCCAAGAGGGAAGGTACCATAGTGCATCGGGATGAGGTGCTGGGCCCCCATCATGTCCATGGCTTCCATGGCTTCCTCGGGGTTCATGTGCACAGGCCTTCCGCTGGGGGCCTGGTACGCACCAATCGGCATGAGCGCCACGTCGATCTCGGCCCGTTTTCCGATTTCCTTAAACCCATCGAACATCGAGCTGTCCCCGCAGTGGAAGATGGTCTGGCCGCTGCCCTCGATGAGATATCCCCCGAATTTCCGGTAGGTATCGTGGATGTAGCGGGCTCCCCAGTGTTTGGTGGGGGTGAAGGTCACCTTGAGATCGCCGAAGTCGTAGGAACCCCAGTAGTCCAGCTCGATGACTTTGCTGAATGCGCAGTTTTTCACCACGCTGCCCACCCCTTCAGGGACTACCACCGGCTGACCCGCGGCGATGGAGCGCAGGCTGGGAATGTGGAGGTGGTCAAAATGGGCGTGCGTGATGAGGACCAGATCGATGTACGGCAATGCCGGTGCCAGCAGGGTGGGGTGGCGCACTCTCTTCACCGGGCCGTGCCAGAGCGCCCAGTTCGGATCCACGAGGATGTTCTTGCCCCCCATTTGCAGGAGGAATCCTGCATGCCCCAGCCAAGTCACTCCGGTTTCATTCTTCTCCAGATGCGTCACCAGTGAGGAACTGGCACTGGGTTGCCGTGGGGAAAGGAGGGTCGGAATGAGGATGTCGCTCAGGAACTGCAAGTTGCGTTGCTGCCAACCTTTGCTGGGGAGGAGACCCACCGTGTTTCCGTTCCCATTTCCGTTGGAACTGGTACCCCGGTCAATCTCACCCCTGCCAAACCGAAACCGCGGAAGCCAACGTTCGCGGGAGGACGGGTTGACGGTTCTGAATCGGAGGTCGTGGAGCATTGGCAGGGGATTGGACGCCAAAAGGCGTCCCTCGTTTGAAAAGTTTAGATTTCTGAGGAAAGATGACAAGACAACACTGGACTCCGGGGACGCATTTTCTGTGCCGTGAAAGAAGAAACGATCCAGCAAACCAAGGGCGAACTCCGCCGACGAATGAAGGATACGCTTCGCGCCACCCGCGAGGAGGACCGGAGGCGGTGGTCTGACGCAGTGTATCAACACCTTACAACCCATGAATCGTGGGCGGATTCAGCAGGGGTGGTGGCGATTTTTGGTGGAATGAAGTACGAGCCGGAGATTTTGCGGCTCCTGCCTTGGTTGGCCAAGAGAGGGTATGCGGTGGCGCTCTTTGGCATTGAAGGGGAGACCATGGCTCCGTACCGCGTGCATGGGGTGGAGGACCTGATCGTGGGGCCTTTTGGCGTGTTGGAGCCCAGACTGTCTCCAGAGAGCGCCGTACGAGTTGAGGATCTGGGGACTGTTCTGGTACCAGGTCTGGCCTTCGGTGTCGACTTGGGCAGCCGCCTCGGACGAGGCAAGGGGTACTATGACCGGATCTTGGGGCATCCTGGGTTCCGCGGCAGTCCCGTGGGAGTGGCCTTTCAGATCCAACTTCTGGATTCAGTGCCCTGCGAGCAGCATGATATCCTGCTGCCCCGGATCGTCACGGAGGCAGGGTGGCACCTTCCCGCAGGACGAAAAGGTGCCTGATCCCAGTAGCGAGGTTCTCAGGGGGGCGTCATTTCGAACTCCGGCACTCTTACGTACACGGGCTGTCCGTGGTCGGTCTGGCCAAAGAAAGTGCCTGAGGCGGTGCTGGGCTCCCGCACGACATGAAAGCTGTTGTAGCTGAAGGATTGGCCCGGGTCCAGGTGGGGCTTGTGTCCCACCACGCCCTCGCCTTCCACCACCAGCACTCCGCCGTGCAGGTCCGTCACGATCCACTTGCGGCCCACGATGGTGAGGGATTCGTCGGAGCCGTTGTGAATCGAAAGATGATAGGCAAAAGGGTGGGGCCGGTCCACCGGGGCGGTCAGCTCAGGCTGATACAACACCTGATCCACCGTCACCGTCAGCCCCGGCAATTCTACAAACGTCATCGACATGGTCGAAGATGTCACACACCGGGCAGGGAAGCAAAGGAACGAGTTCAAGTTGGCAACCGCTGCGGTCGAGACATGTTGAGCGTTTCCCCCCCCTATGGCATCCTTTCTTCCCGTAGTTCTCACTATCGCTGGCTCCGACTGCTCGGGCGGTGCCGGCATTCAAGCCGATCTGAAGACCTTCACCGCGCTGGGGTGCTACGGCATGACCGCCATCACCAGTGTGGTTGCGGAGACACCGGCGGTGGTGGATTCCATCCAGCTCCTGGAGCCGGATATCATCGGGGCACAGATCCGCGTTCTGGCAGAGGGAATGCCCTTGGTCGCTGCCAAGACGGGCATGCTCGGGGGGCGCAGACAGATTGAGGCGGTGGTGGAGGCCTGGCAGCCAATGGCCCAAGCAGGAGTGCCCTTGGTGGTGGATCCGGTGATGGTGGCCACCAGTGGGGGGCGACTGCTCGAGCGCGATGCGGAGGAAACTCTCATCGGCCGCCTGCTGCCGCTGGCCAGGGTCATCACGCCCAACTTGGACGAAGCCGCGGTATTGCTGGGAGCTGCCATCACTTCGAGGGAGGAGATGCTTTCTGCCGCGCAGACTTTGGCCAAAAAGCATGGTGCCGCCGTGCTTATGAAAGGCGGTCATCTGGCCGGGGCCTCAGCGCCAGATTTACTGGTGGATGGCTCGCTCGTGCGTTGGTACGAAGGAGAGCGCATTTCCGGAGTCCATACGCATGGCACCGGTTGCACCTACTCCGCTGCCATCACCGCTGGTTTGGGGCGTGGACTTTCGCTGGAAGAAGCGGTCGCCCTGGGCAAACAGTTCGTGACCGCCGCCATCCGCCAACACTTCCGCTGGCAGCATGGCGGCGTCGAGATTGATGCCCTGAATCATGCCCCACCCGGGGCCGCCGCTGGGCAATAGCAGACATTCGTCAGTAAGGCTGCTCGTACCCGCCCTGGCTGGAGCCGCCGTAGGTGTCATAGCGGCCCTGATCATAGCCACCGCGGTCGAAACCACGATCCTCATAAACCTGGCGGTCCGTCTGGCGATAGGAGCCGGACGGCCGTTGCCACTCGCCGTAACCGCCCCCACCGCTGGCGCGGGAAAGCTGGGACTCGAAGTCACGCAGGCACTTGTCGAAGGACTGCCGGATGAACTCCTGCCTGTGCAGGATAATGCGCGGTCCTCCCACTCGTGCGTAGGAACGCGCCACTTCGGAGCCTTCGCGGGAGAGGGTGAGATGCGTGTCCGCATTCACGGGACCGTCATCGACATCGAACTCCAACTGGTACTCGGCTGACCGATCACGCGTGGGCCGATATCCGGCGCGGATGAGGGTGTCCTCGATCTCCGGCATGAAGCGTACCTCGTTCTGACTCAATCCAGAAGGAATGAGAACCCGCGGCGCGGGACGTGGGCCGGGACCGGCATAGTCGGGAGTTTCGCAGGAAACCAGAGCAAGGGTGAGCGCGATGGCGCATGACAAAGGGCGGAGCAGGCGTTTTAGATTCATCTCAGGCAGGAAGGCAGAGGTTTCTTGGCCAAATATCGGGGGGAAGGATGCCACCTTGTGACGTCGCTAAGTTGGCATGAATCATCCCATTCGGAAATGGTGAAAGTTAAGTATTCTGAATGAAGGCGAAGACGGACGGATTGCGGCTTTGCACCATGGAGGGGGCTGTGCTACCGCCCCATGGGACATGGCACTCAATCGCATTTCGTTTCACCTCTTCTATCTGACCCTGGCCGGTGCCACTTTTACGATGGGATGGCTTTTCCAGCGATCTCCGGGGCGCGGTCATCATGCATCCGAAGAGGTTGCGATCGAGGTTCCGAGTACCAGGAGAACGCAGGAGTCTCCCGTTGACGCCCCTACTGCTGAGGAGTTGAGGGAGCGCAAGGCGCGCATGCGGGCGTTTCCAACTGTTGTGCAGCAACTGTCAGATCCCACGAGGGTGATTGATTCTCCTTATCGTGATGCGTTGATGATGGTCAAGTGTCGCGGGCATGCCGAAGATTTTGGGGAGGAGTTTCTGGCTGCCTTCATGTGCAAGGAGTCGGGCCAGCGCACCCAGGCTGCCAATCTTCGGCAGGGCGTGCGTGTGAAGCTGGAGCGGATGCCCATGAGTGAGGCACCGCTAGGGCTGAAGAATCTGGCCACCGCAGATGACATTCTCAACTTCGACCTGCCTGTGTATTGGGTGAAGTCATTCAGCTCTGCGGAGCCGTTGCCGGACCGGTCGGCGAATCCCGGACGAACACAATTTGCAAACCGTCCCCTCAATTCGGTCATTAAGAGCCGACTAGACGTTCCGACAGGGCCCAGCTCGGCACCCATGTACTTTTACGGTGGGGATTGGGAGCTCTACTCGGCAGGTGCGGAGCGTAAGCTGATCTCCCGTGATCGAGGAGGGGTCAGAAGCGCGGTGCGTGGGCTTAGCGAGAAACTTGCAGCTTTGGGAATCACCCTGGTCTTTGTGCCTGCGCCGCAATCCGCGAGCTTGTATCCGGATGTGGCGATGGGTTCTAACGATGGCCGGGAGTGCAAAGGGCGGCGCAGTGGAGAGTCCGTGGGAATGTTGTTGGAAGCCCTACGGCAGGACGGCGTGAAAGTGGTGGACTTGTACCAGCATTTCTCTCTTCATCGCTTTTACGTGCATGAAGGGCGGGAGTACCCTGCCTGGCTCAACAGCGACACGCATTGGAGTTCTTGGGCCGCAGCCGAGGCCGCTGGACAGATCGCCAAAACGATCCGCTCGGTTGTGGAACTGCCTGAGGCCAAAATCTTGCCTCACGCCTTGCCGGTTACCTGGAAGCCCATCGAGTATGATGGGGATATTCGGCGCATGGATCTGGTCACAGCCTTGGGAGTGCAGATCCCACTCTGTCCGACGGTGACCTTGCAAGTCTCGGCAGTCACCCCAGAGGCTGAAGCACTGCTCAAGAGAGATGACCTGACCGCGCAGGTCCATCTGATGGGGGACTCCTTTGTGCAAACATGGGAGGAACTGCAGGCAGGATTTGCCACCCATCTGGCCCGTGAGCTGGGTCTCCCAGTGAGGACGGTGTGGTCGATGGAAGGCGCGCAACTGGGAGCTCCCCGACAGTGGGTGCAGACCTCCAAAGGGCTTCGTCCCAAAGTGCTGGTCTGGTTGGTGGCAGAGCGGGCGTTGACGAGTTCAAACTGGCAGGGTGGGGAACTGATCCAGCCGGGACAATAGGGGCGCCTGAGAAACTCGCTGCTGGCAGGCTGCACTCTGTTGCGTATCATGGTGCATGCTGATGTCCATGCGCCTGCCCTCAACTGCCCAGCTCCTGGTCTGCGGTGGCTTGTTTGTTGCTGCGAGTCCAATTCTCACGGCGGGGCCGCTGCTGGATCAGCTGCCGCAGAACGGGGTGCAGTCGGCGTTCCAGATCCTCCGTCGGGACTACATTCGTCGCGACGATCTCACATTTGAGGAGCTCAATCGCGCCGCGTTGCAGGGCCTGCTGGAGCGCCTCGACTTTGGGGCTTCGCTCCAGCCTGTGGTGCAGCATGCCGTCCCCACAGAGCCTAATGTGCATTCGGAATTCCTGGCACCAGACGTGGCGTACCTTCGTCCCGATACCTTTGCTCCAGGTGAAGGTGCGCTGTTTGAGAAGGCCCTCGCTGGCTTGGTGGAAAAGCAGGCCAAACAACTGATCCTCGATCTCCGTTCAGCCACCACGGCCGGGGTCTTTGACGAGGCGGCGCTCATGCTTCAGTGCTTCCTCCCAGAAGGGCAGCTCATGTTCAAGATGAAACAGATGGGCCGGAATGAGGCGGAGTTTTTCATTTCCAAACGGGCTCCCATCTGGACCCAAGAGGTGATTGTGCTGGTGGATGATGATGCGTGTCCTGCGGCGGAAGCAGTGGCCGCGTGCCTGAAAGCAAAGGGCCAAACCATTCTGGTAGGCTCCAAAACCCGAGGTGCCATGGTGCGCTATACCGATGTCCGCCTGGATGACGCGACCATGCTGCGCTACGCAAGCGCCGAGTTGTTGCTGCCCGACGATACTTCCACCTTCCGCAAGGGGCTGGAACCGCACTACTTCTTGAAGGGATCCACTGAGGACAAGCGCAAAGTGTTCGCCGGTAGCCGGGGCAAATCCATGAAGCCGTTTGTCGTGGACCGCGTGCGTCCCCGATTCAACGAGGCGGCGCTCGTCTCGGGTGGCAATCCCGAGGTGGATGCCTACGTTCGCAAGAGCCAGGGACAGCCTCTGCCGGGAGATGAAGGGCAGCTTCGTGAGGTGGTGGTGCAGCGTGCCCTGGATCTTGTTCGATCCAGCACGACGCTCTCGGGCTTTAAGTTGAAGTGGGAAATGGACACAGCTCCGGCCACTCCCCCGACCGATCAATCCAGTGCCGAGGACATCCCGAAGGCCGTTCCCGCGAAGCCGATAGTGCCATCTGCGCCCGCGATCCCCAGCCCGACTCCAAGTCCTGCCTCTTCTCAAACTCCCAGCCGATGAGTGACATCCGCCTGCTTGCACCCGTGACCATTCGCGAGGTTCTTACCCACCGCACCTACCGCGCCACCCTGCCCAACGGCAAGGAGATCATCGCCTACGCGCAGGGGCTGGACGGCATTCCGCCATTGAACTCAGGCGACCACTATCATGTGCTGCTCTCGCTCTGCGATTTTGATGAGGGGCGGTTGATTCCCGAGGATATGAAGGACGTGCAGGTGAGTCATCCGGTGATCCCGGCTTGGAGGCGGTAGGCGTCAGTGCGTCAGTGCGTCAGTGCGTCAGTGCGTCAGTGCGTCAGTGCGTCAGTGCGTCAATTTGCGGGTTATCTCATGAACCCGGAGGGTTCGCCGTGCGTAGCCATGGGTCGGCCGAGTGGAGCGAGGGCTACCCATGGAAGGTGAACAAGGTGTTGCTACCGCGGAGCGGTAGGCCTATGGCGGCCAAAGTCTGAGTGGGTGGTGTGGCGAGATTTCGTGAGGGGTTCGCGGCACGATGGGCCTACCGCTCCGCGGTAGAGTTCTTCATCTTGCTGGTCCATGGGTTGCACTCGCTACGCTCGCTTCACCCATGGCCACTCATGGTGAACCCTCCGGGTTCGAGGTGAATTGGGGGCCAGCGGGTTCTTGAGAGTGGCTGCGTGCAAGGCCCAAAAAAACCACTGCCAGGGGTTCTGGCAGCGGTGTGGATTGACGGAATTGTCCGTGAGTCTGGCGTTACATCACTGGGACCTCTTCTGCGGGAATTTCCGCTGTGACCTCGGATCCTGCGTCGGAGGTCTCTTCGGCGGCTGGAGCAGGCTCGGTTTCCTCGGCGGTTTCGGCGGCCGCGCTCTTCTTGCCGCGGGTCTTCTTGGGCAGGGCGGAAGGCGGGGTCAGGCCCATGGCATGGGCCGCTCCACCGCGGACGGTTTCGGCCACGGTCGGGGCGTTGTCTTCCAGCGACACCTTCTCGTTGGTCATGCGCACGCCCACTGGCTTGCTCACGCCGAACTCCTGCATGGTCACCCCGTAGATCACGTCCGCCTTGGACATGGTGCGCTTGTTGTGCGTCACGATGATGAACTGGCTGGCGTTGATGAACTTGTCCAGCATGGCGAGGAAGCGCTTGATGTTGGACTCGTCCAGCGGCGCGTCGAGTTCGTCCAGCACGCAGAAGGGGCTGGGGCGGACCATGAAGATGGAGAACAGCAGGGCCACAGCGGTCATGGAGCGCTCACCACCGGAAAGGAGGCTGATGCTCTGAAGCTTCTTGCCCGGGGGCTTGGCGATAATCTCGATGCCGCACTCCAGGGGATCATTCTCGTCCTGCAGCATGAGGTCGGCCTGGCCGCCGGCGCCGAAGAGTTCCTTGAAGTTCTCACGGAAGTTGTTCCGGACCTGGATGAAGGTCTCGGTGAACATGGTCTGCGTGGTATCATTGATCTTCGCGATCACCTGGAGCAGCTCCTCCTTGCTCTTTACAAGGTCGCCGTGCTGGGTCTCGAGGAATGTGTGGCGTTGTTCGAGTTCCTCGAACTCCTGGATGGCGTCCAGGTTCACCGGGCCCATGCTTTCCAGACGCTGGCGCAGGTCGTTGACGATTTCCTGAACCAGATCCCAATCCGGCCCGCGCTCCAGGGCGGCGGCGTCGAAGAGGGGATTGCCCTCCATCTCACTGTCAGAGGTGGAGCTGGCGTCAGCGGATGATGCCCCTTCGTTTTCAGAGGAGGAATCGTCGTCGGAGATGCTGTCGTTGCGGGAGGACAGGGTGGCCCGACGCTTGCTGGTGCGGTCGAAAGTCTTCTTCTGCTCAGAGATGGAAAGCAGCAGGGAGTGCGGATCCGGCTCGAAGGCATCGAGACTGACCTGATAACGCTCCTGTACGTGTTTGATGAGGTTCTCCAACTTCATCTCCACGCGGGTCTGCTGGACCTCGGCGCGGCTGCGGTGGTCATTGAGCTCACCGTGGCGGGAGCGGATGGCATTGAGTTCCGTCTCCAGCGCGGTCACTCGCTCGAAGGCGGCATTGCGACGCTCCACGGATTCCCGGCCTTCATTGTCCACATTGCTCAACAGGCGGCGGGCTTCTTCGGTCTCCTCCACCAGGCGGCGGTTTTCTGCGACGGCGGAATCAATGCGCTGCTTCCAGATGAAGCACTCATTTTCGTAGCGGCTGATGCTAGACTCGAGTTCCTCAAGACGGCTGGCAAGCGGGGCCTTTTGACGCTCCACGTTCTGGAGGGCGTTTTGCTCAAGGGCCAGGGCTGTCTTGAGTTCGTTCAGGCGCTCGGTGGACTCCACCTCACGGCGGATCACGGATTCAATCTGGGTCTCCAGGGCGCGTTCGCGCTCTTGAGTTTCCTCGATCTCGTAGAGGGCGATTTGATTGGCCTCGCGATGCTGCTGGATCTGGGCCTCGGCGGCGGAAAGGCGTTGGGCGATTTGTCCCTGCTCCCACTCGAGGGAGTCGAGTTTGGCGGTCGCCTGCTGAAGGGTTCGTTGAACGACGCTTACTTTGCCCTGGTACTGGCTCAGGGCCTCACGGTTCATCTGGGAGGCGTCCCGGGCGTTGGCCTCCTCACGCTGCTGCTCTTCCAAGGCCATGCGGAGGTCCTCGATGAGCACTTCTTTTTCTACGACCTGGATGTCGAGCGCTTCGACTTGCACCCGAAGTTCCCGCAGTTCGGTCTCGCGACGCAGGGTGGAGGCTGCCTCTTCTTTGCCTGCCCCGCCATGCAGCACGCCGTGCTCGGTCAGGACTTCTCCCTTCAAGGTGACGAACGCCAGATCTGAGTGATCGTGTTTCAACCGCATGGCCGTCTGCAGGTCGTCCACGATCAGGACATTTCGCAGCACGTGTTCCACGAGGGGCTGTACGTGCGGCTGGGATTTCACCTTGTCCAGTGCCCATGCGACGCCGCCGTTGGGCATGAACTGGCGTTCGGTCCCGCCGTTGCGCCACATAAGATCCTGCGGAATCACCGCTGCTTTTCCGAGGCGCTGGTCCGTGAGCTTTTGCAGCACCTCGTCAGCCAGGGAGGTGTGGTTCAGCACAATGGCCTGGAGGTGATCGCGGAGGGCTGCTTCGATGGCGGAGATGAACTGGGGCTCCACCTCAATGCCCGAGGCCACGAGGCCGCGGATGCCGCCCTTGATGCGGTCGGGATCGTCCAGGCCCTTCAGAATATTCTGCGTGCCCAGTTCCAGGCCTTCGCCCTTCTCCAGGATCTGCTGCAGCACCTCGAGGCGTGAGCGACGCTGGGTGAGCTGGCGTTGCAGATTGTTGAGTTCCTCAGAGGCAGCGTCACGTTGACGGCGCTGCTCCTGAATGGTGTTGGTCAGCTCCTTGAGCTTGTGCTCCAGCTCGGCACGGACGGTTTCCAGTTCTTCAATCTGACGCTGGAGATGATCAAACTCCACCTGGCTGGCTTCGCGGGCCTGCATGGCGGATTGTTTGTCATGTGCCAGGGCCTCATGTCGCTGGCGGTCCGTCGCCATCTGGTTTGTCAGGCTTTGGGCCTTGGCATCGGCCGTGGCGGCCTCGCCTTCCAGGCGGCGGAAAGATTCACGCAGGGTGCGCCGCTCCATCTCCAGCTTCTGGCGCTCTGGGATGATGGCGTTGTGCGTGATCTGGTGCTCCTCCAGAGCGTACTGGCGGCTTTCAATGGTGTTGCGGATCGAGGAGAACTGCTCATCTGCAGCGGCAAGTTCGCGCTGCTGACGGTCCACCATGTCCCGGTTGTTGGTCGCGTCCTCTTCGTTGCGGCGGATCCGGCCTTCCAGTTCCTCCACGCGTTCGCGGTTGAACTCGATCTTGCTCTCGGACCCCTGGATCTTGGAGCGAAACTCCTGAGACTGCTGACGCAGGCCATTGATCGTGGACTCCACCTGATGGTAGATTTCACGGGTCTCCGTGACTTCCTGCTCCTTCGCATGGACGCGCTGATGCAGGTCGTTGAGCTCCGTCATCAGGGAGATGATCTGGTTCTCCGACTCAGTCTTCTCCGCGGTGTATTCTGTGAAATGTTTGTGGCCGAGGTGCAAGTCCAGGATGCGGAGGTCCTTGTGCACCACTTGGTAGCGCTTGGCCTTCTGAGCCTGGCGGTGCAGGGTGCCCATCTGGCGCTTCACTTCCGCGATGATGTCTGCCACGCGGAGGAGGTTGGCCTCCGTGTACTCTAGCTTGCGGAGGGCTTCCTTTTTCTGGCCTTTGAACTTGGTGATGCCAGCCGCTTCTTCGAAGACAGAGCGGCGGTCTTCCGGCTTGGCACTGATGAGCATGTCGATCTTGCCTTGCTCCATCACGGAGTAGGCTGATCGGCCGATGCCCGTGCCCGCCAGAAGCTCCTGGAAGTCCTTCAAACGGCAGATGGTGCCGTTGATGCGGTACTCAGAGCGTCCATCGCGGAAGACGCGGCGGCACATGGCGACTTCATTGTAGTCCACCCCCAGGCCCTGCTCGCAGTCTGCCAGGGTCAGGATGACTTCCGCCATGCCCACAGGCTTGCGCTTGTCCGTCCCGTTGAAAATAACGTCCGCCATTTCCGCCCCACGGAGGGCCTTCGCGGAAGTTTCCCCCAGTACCCAGCGGATGGCGTCCACCACGTTTGACTTGCCGCATCCATTGGGACCCACAATGCCGGTAACGCCCGTGTGGAACTCAAACAACGTCTTGTCAGCAAAGGACTTGAAGCCGTGGATTTCGAGGGACTTGAGATACATGACGGAAGCGGGAGCAGAGCGTTGAAATTGAGCGGTGAACGTGGTGCCGGGTGGAAGCGGCAGGAGATCACTTGGGGAACTTAAATCTCAGGTGACAAAAAGGGCAAGAAAGATGTGATTGCACAAGCTGTAGGGGTGCGCTCTCGTATATAGCACAAGATGTGGTCCTGTCTTGCAGGAATTTTTCACCCCGAAAAACGCTTAATATCGCTTGAAAAGTGGTCGAAAACGCTGCGTTCCCGGCGGGATGGGGAAAGAAGGAAAACGCCTCCGTCGCAACAGCTGAGTTATTCACATTTATCCCGACAGGGTTGTTCACAGCCGCATTTTTGCGCTGAGAGGCCAAGGGGTCAGGTGTGAATGGTAGTCAGTTGGCGTTCCCGATCTTCACAATGTCTCCCTCGCTCACTTTCCAGATCACTTTGTCTGGGGTGAGAACATAGAGGGGAGTTTTGTGCAGGAGGCTCAGAAACACGTGAGTTTCCACCGGGGTGCTGCTCACGACATGTGACATTGTCACACCCACCACCTCCTTGTCTTTGGTCGCCCCGGGGTCTGGTTTCTGCAAGACGAGGAAGCTCCGGGACAGTGCGTCCACCTGTTGAACCTTGCCATCGGCGGCGACCGTGACGCGGTAGTGTCCACCCGCAACGACCTCGTTCGGATTCCGGGTGGCGGCGAGGGCATAGACAATGAACCCGCCTCCTGTCGGTGCATCGAGGACCTCGAAGTTGTACTTCTTGGTCATGAATCTCGGGATCGCCGCAAGTGCGGCTTGTCGCGCAGTGAACCGCCGTGCGACAGGCTCGGGCAAGTCGGCCCCTTTGTGATCCTCGATCTTGGGGGCAGTTTTTTCGTAGAAGGTGACGCTATAGGCCAGTGAGATCTTGGAGTCCCGCTCCTGGATGAAATAGACGCGTTGCACGTCGTTCTCGGAGTGGGTAATCCATCCCCGGACCGGGACACTGCGCGCCTCGGGCTTGGCAGCCAGGAGAGCATCGGTCGCGGCGGAGGCAATCTGATCGCGTTGATAGAGCTCTTTGCCCAGAGCCTTGATGGTGGGCAGTGGCAGCTCTTGGATGCTTTCCTCGGCACGGGAGGTGAGCGTTGAGAGCAGAAGCAGGATGACAACAACAGCGCGGTGCATGGTAGCGAAGGATGAGGGTGATCCTGTCTGAACGTTGCTGGTGAGATTCTATTCGCGAGTGTTTGGAGAAATATGCGGGTTTTGTCCCCAGGATGAGGGCCAGTAGAGAGCGCTCATGGGGGTGACAGAAAGACCGCTGGAAGCGACCCTGAAAAATCGGTAGGGAGGAGGGATCTGGCCTGTGCCATAGGCGACTCCCACCACAGATCCTACGGAGAGTTCCTCCGCCAGTACCACCCAAACAATGGGATCCGTGGGATGGTGCTTCTGAAAGTGCTCACGTGCGGCCTGCTGTATTTGTTGCAGGCGGCGCTTCTGCGCCAGCAAGGTTCTGCCACGCCGGATCATGGTGGGGGAGGCTGGAAGCTAGGGGCAGTTAGAGGCGTTCGTCATCGGCGATTGACCTTCCAACGTGATTCACTTCGGCAAGAACCTTCAATGACTGTGGCTGTGTCCCTGCGCGTGGGCGCCGGTCACGCTGCCGCCGCGTGCGATCTCGCGAGCTGCGGAAACAATGTGGGTGCAGGCTTCCACGCAGAGCAACGGGATCTCATCTGTTGGAACGGTTTCCGGACGCTTGTTGTCCTCGATGAGTGTCAGAGGCTGTTCAGGGTTGAGCTGCCAGGTGATGCGTCGGATGCACTTGGTTTCGGCGTCACAGTGGCAGGCCACCATTTCCTGGGCCTGCTCGTCGGTGATCTTGTTGGAGAACCGGTACATTCCCGTCTGGCGGCCTAACGTCTGGCGCAACGGCACGGGCTCCAATGTGCCTGCCGCCTGATGCCGGGCGAGGCCGAGCGCTGCGGGATAGAGGAAATCAAGCGCCAGCCGGAGGGCGGCTTCATCTGCCAGCACGAGCTTCCAGCCGTGGCGCAGCGTCGGGGCGGTCTTGAGAGGGCGGAACTGCCCGGCATCATCGTAGATGCTGAGGGTGCGGGCTTCGAGCGGATCAGTGGAGACGCTCAGATCTCCAGCGCCTGCATCATCAACATGACTGAGGTGCCAACCCTGACCGTCTTCAGAGGGAACGGCGGAGATTTGGCCCAGCTTGAACGGAGCGCGTGGAAGCGCGGGGATTGAGCTGTCACGGAGGGGGGCGGCCTCCAAAGCTGCGCCATATTTGGCTTTGAAATCCTTCACCTGATCCAGAATGACCTCGGCCATGAGGGCTTCAGTCCCAATGGCGCTGCTGTAGTACAGGCTGCGGCCATAGAGGGCATGGGGATTGTGGCGGAAAACTTCGTTCTGACTGAGGGCGGCGGTGGGCTCGCTCTCCATGCCCAGCAGGACTGGAATGTCCTGGTAGCTGTGCAAGCCGTCCGCAATGAAAAAAGGCACGACCACCACATGAGGGGCGGTGCTGAGCTCATGCCACTTGGCGACGAGCGGCTCCTCCTCCATATAGGCATCCAGTACCTCGGCAAAGCCATAGCCGCCGTCGCGGATGAGTTTCACCTGATCCTCGATCGCCTTGCGGGAGTTCTCGTTCAGGCTGGTGCCGTGACCTACGATGATGAGGCAGGTTTGGTCGCGCGGGACACCGGGAGCGACCTCCTCGGCCCGGGCCAGTAGCAGACGGGTCATGGAAGGGTGAATGCCGACGGGGTCACAGTAGGCGTAGGTGACGCCGTCTCGCACGGTGACCGGGCCGGTCAGCCGCAGTTCGCGAGGGAGCACGTCCTGACAAAAATAACCTTCGCTGATGAAGTTGGGCACCACATAAACCAAGGGCTGCGTGGTCTGGTAAAACACTTCCCGCAGGGAGGGTTCCTCCTTCCAGAAGGCACAGGCGACTTCGGCGAAAAGCCCCCGGCGGCGGATCTCATCCGCATGCTGGTGTGTGGGCGCGCTGGAGTCCGGGTTCATCGTTGAACCGTGACCCACGATCACCAATGCCGCTGCTGTGTCCGGAACCATGCTGTATTTAGAGAACGTGCAGAATCGGGGTGTCCTCCCCAGATTCATCCTTTTGGAGGTAGATTAGCGAAGGGTCCGCGGGATGAAGACCGCTTCCATGCCAGCGGCTTTGGCTGCCTCCAGACCGCTCCGCCCGTCTTCAAAGACCAGGCATTCCTCCGGCGGTACGCCCATGCGCTCCGCAGCGAGGAGGAACATGTCTGGGGCAGGCTTGCCCCGCTCCACATTGATCGGCGTGATGATGTGAGGGAAAAGGTGGAACAAGCCGGTGTGCTTCAGGCAGGCGTGTACGATCGGCTCCTCACTGCCGGAGGCGACGGCCATGGGCAGTTTGCCGAAGGTGGAGAGAGCGAGGTCCGCGACGGGATTGACCCGTTGAATCTCCGGGATGCGCTTCTCGAACATCTCGGCCTTGATGCGCACCACCGCGTCGGGATCCACGTTGACCTTGTGCAAGCCGTTCAGGACCACCACAGTGTCGTATTCCTTCACTCCGGCGAAGTGGTAGAACTCCTCTTCCGTAAAGGCGTACGTCGCGCCGTTGAGCCGGAGGGACTCAATCCAGCAGACATAGTGGAGCGGCATGGAGTCAACGAGCGTGCCGTCGCAGTCGAAGATGTAGGCGGAGAACTTGCGGTCAGGGAGTTGCAGCATGGGTGTCGCTCAAGATTACGAATAAAAAGCCCTTCCGGGGGCCGGAAGGGCGGGGGAAAACCGACGCGAGGGCTGGTCGTTCTGTGAAACGGGTCAGGCCCGAAATCAAGCAGCGGATTCCGCGTGTGTGTGATTGGTGCTCTGCGCCTTGGAGGCTGCTTCTGCAGGCAGGGCGACGGCATTGTTGCCACCCACCAGCTTGCGGAAGATGCGCTGCGGGAAGCTGTTGCCCTTTTCCTCTTCATTGAGGGAGGACAGGGCATTGGCCTTGGCAATTTCCCAGGCGGGAGCGAAGCCGGGAGCGCTGATGTTCATCTGCTTTTCCGCACGAGCGTAGATTTCCAGCTCGCGGTTCGCGCGGTTGTCCTGGCGGTCGTTGAGCCGGGCCACCTGCAGCCGGAGGTTCTCGTTCTCACCCTTCAGCCGGTCGCGATCCTTGGTGAGGTCGGTCTGCTGCTTGGATTCAAGATCCATTTTGTCATTGAGCATCTTCTTAAAGCGGCGCAATTCGCGGGCCGTCTTCCAGTGAGACCGAAGAGCGGAGAACAAGAGGGCCAGGCCAATGAAGAGGCCAATACCAAAGGCCCAAGCGTGGGTATAGTTAAGTTGGAGGGTCATGGGGCAGGGAATCTAAGCGACGTTGCAGCCTTGGCAAAGGGCAAAGGCATGCTTCACGCTGAGGTAATGTAATACTGTTCGATCCTCGTGACTGGCAAAGTGTCAGAATCTGCGGAAGCCGCTTGCAACTTCTGGAAATTCTAGTAAAAACAGGGTTGTGTGGAAAGACAAATATAGTATTGATTGTTCATCCCGCGAATGCGGAAACTCTCCCTTTTGCGAATCAATTTAGAACTTCGGGTTAACATGATTCCTGCCAATAACCCACATTCGGAGGCCACCGGGACTGCGAAAGCTGCGATTCATCCTGATCGGGTGGCGCTGGCCAATCTACAACCGTTCGGCAACGACATTTGTGCCACCTGGCATGAAGGGGAGGGTGAGCCAGCGGTGGCCATCCATGAGACGGCCCTGGAAGAGCTGCGAGCACTGGAAAACGAGGGGCGTGTCATTCTGCTGAGTGCTCCCAGAGCAGGCCACGGGAAAACGCACCTGCTCGGCCGCGTGGCAGAAAAGCTGCAATCTGAGGCCGTGGTGGCAAGCCTGCCCTGGCAGACGGAGGATGGTATGACCTGGGCTGGCTGCGGACGTGGCATCGTGGCGGACCTCGCCTATTCAGGGGTGAAGCCCAATCTTTTGCAGCGCGTATGCAGCGGGGTGCATGCGGCCTTGCTCAAGCGACTCATTCAGACGGGGCGGATCCCCAGCACGGACCCCAGCCAGGCGCTGCGGGTGTTGTCTCAGGATCCGATGAACCTGTTTTCCGACAGCGGTCCCGCCAAAGTGATCGGCGAGTGGTTCAGGAAACACTACGACCAGCTGCACACGACCCTCACCGAGGTGACCTACCTGGAAGGGCGCGCGGAGGTGGCGGACTGGTTGCGGGCCATGTTTGACTACGTGGAGCAGCCCACTGCGGCCAATCTGGCGACGTTGGCGGCTGGCATGGATGTGACGGGGCCGGAGCAGCTCGTGCGATTCCTCAAGCTGGTGGTGATTTGGAAGCCGGTGGTGCTGGTGGCCGATCACATGGACGGCCTCTATCGTGACGCCGAGGCGGGAGTTTCTGTGGCGCGCATGGCGCTGGAGCTTACCTCCCTGCCCGGTGTGCGGGTGGTGCTGAGCATGAATCAGGACCTGTGGGACACCACCTTTGGCCGACAACTGCCCAGTGCGCTGGAGGACCGGCTCAACGCCCGCAATGTGTCCCTCGCTGGTCTGAATGCGGCGGAGGCGATTGAGCTCATTGAGTTGCGAATGGCCAAGGTGGGGGTGGGGGAGCGCCATCGTGAAGAGTTTCTCGGTTATCTGGACCTGGACCGTTATTTCCTGGGTCGTCCCACTGGCAGTGTCTCCACGCGTGGCATGCTGCGGCATGCCGCCCAGGCCTGGCGCAAATGGCTGCGCTCTGCGGCTACAGAGACCGGCAAGTCCGGTCCCCTCGGTGCGGCCGATGGGGATGCTCTGCCGCTGATCCTGGAGGATGTGGGCAGCCTGCACGCTCCTTCTGCGATGTCGCCCTTCCTGCCTGAGATTGAGGAAGAGGAAGAAGAAGACCTCTCGGCCCTGGCCAAGCATTTGGCAGAAGACCAAGGGGGCGAAGTCGTGAGTCTGGCAGGATCCCCGGCACCTGCCGCTCCCGCGGGTGGGAACATTGCTCCCATCCTGCCGCAAGTGAATATCGAGCCGAGGAACTCGTTCCTGCCGCTCGTGGAACCGCCAGCGAGCGTGCCCGCCGCATTCGCTCCGGAAGTGGCGTCTGTTGCACCATCAAGCCCAGTCGCAGCGCCAGAGGAACTGCCCGCGCCGCCAGTTGCTCCTCCGTCCCCGCCGATAGAGCGGTCTCCGGCCAAGCCAGCATTCTTCTCGCCGTTTAGCCCGGACAACGGTCAGCACGCACCCGTGCCTGTACCGGCTCCTCCGGCAGAGGCGGCGCCCCAATTTGCGCCCCATCCGCCCGAAAGTGTCTCGCCGCCGCAGCAGCCGTTGACGGGACCGGAGTCGAGCACCGCCAGCCAACCAGACAGCAGCTTTACGCCCGCATCAAAACCCTCCCCGGAGGAGGCGAACTCATCGCCATCAGGCGCTTCGGCAGTCCCAGGGACCTTTGGTGGGCCTGCGCCGACCTCAGCACCAACGCAGCCTCAGGCCGATTCGTCTGAGAACAACTTCGAGCGGCTCCGCCAACTTCTTTCGAAGGTGAGGGCAACCGCTGAGCCCACCGTTCTGCCGGATGCGGCGTCGAAGTCGCCGCAGAAGGTCAGGATCGTTCCGGCGAGTCCGGCCAAAGAGTCGCCTTCCAAGCATCGGCTGATGCCCCCGGGTGGCCCTGCCGGCGTGGCGGCGACGACCACGGCGACCGCGCAGTCCAATGGCATCGCGACGGAGTCCAAAGGCACGCTCCCTCAACAATTTAGCGCCCTGCGCCAGCAAATTCTCGGTCGAGATCAGCTTCTGAAGGTCAACTGGCCCATGATCGCCAATGTCGTGCGCGTGGCCGGGAAGCGATTCCCAGTCGTGACTTATGATGAGTTGGAACTGCCGGGCTTGGGGGGGCGTTCTCTCTCCCGCTGGCGGTTGCAGGGGGCGGAGATGATCTTTGGGCTCGAAGACTTTGCTGACGAACGGTATTGGAAGACGGTAACGAGCTTCGTGGTGGGCCGAGTGGCGGAACTCACCGCAGCGGCGAGTCAGATCGGGCAGCCCTCTCCGCAGATCAAGCTGCTGGTCTTTAAGGGTGACATGGAGGCCGCTCCCTTGGCGGGACTGCTTCAGCAGGACGTCATTCCTTCCGCGCTGCGGACGCATCTGGATGTTGTGCACCTCGACAACCGCAGCCTCGCCAGCCTCTATGCCATGAACCAGATCCTCACTGACACGGAGACTGCCCCAGGGGGTGGTGATCTCCATGGGGTGATGACCTCCCTGGCAGGTGAGTTGGACTTCTTCTGGAAGCGGATTACCCGTCCGCTGCGCTAGTCCCGCCTCCGGAGTGAGGCGCAAAAGAACTTTGGATTTTTGAAGTTTCCCGGTGGGGGGCATGTGCTACACTCGCCCCGCCCGGCTTATGACACCTCTCGTTCGCGTCAACCAGCTCAAAATTCACTTCCCTGTGCATGCAGGGTTCCTGCGCCGCAAAGTGGATGAGATCCGTGCGGTGGACGAGGTCAGCTTCTCCATTCCTGAAGGGGGCACTCTGGGCCTCGTGGGAGAGAGCGGCAGTGGCAAGTCCACCATCGCCCGCGCGGTGCTCAAGCTCATACCCGCCACTGGCGGGGAAGTGATCTATCGGGACAAGAACATCCTGCCACTGAGCGAGGGCGAGTTTCGCCCCTATCGCAAGGAGATGCAGATGATCTTCCAGGATCCGTTTGGCTCGCTCAATCCCCGGATGACCATTGAGCAGATCATCGCGGAACCGCTGCGCATTCATTTCCGCCATCTGGACAAGGCAGGTCGCCGGGACACGGTGGCCGCATTGCTGGAGCGCGTGGGCCTGCCCGCAGAGGCCATGTGGCGCTATCCGCATGAATTCAGCGGTGGCCAGCGCCAGCGCATCGGCATCGCGAGAGCCTTGGCCGTGCAGCCCAAGTTCCTGGTGTGTGACGAGCCCGTCAGTGCCCTGGACGTGAGCGTGCAGGCCCAGATCATCAATCTTCTGCAGGACCTGCAGGAGCAGTTCAAGCTTACCTATCTCTTCATCGCCCACGACCTCGCCGTGGTGGAGCACATGAGCGATGAGATCATTGTGATGCACCGCGGAAAAATTGTCGAACAGGGCACCGCGGAGCAGGTCTGTGAAGATCCTCATCACGAGTACACCAAAAAGCTCCTCGCGGCGGTACCTTCTCTTTAGACGAAAGACTTGAAGACAGAAGACAAAAGACCTGACCATGGCTCTGAACTGCGTTTGAGAGTTCGGAAAAGAGTGGTGGGTGATGTCTTCGTGGATTCGCGAGGCGAGTCTTCATCAAGTCTTTGGTCTTTGGTCTTCCAGTCTTTTGTCTGCCAATGACCCCTCTCTTTCGCAAATTTCTAGGTCTTAACTGGATCCTCGCTCTTAACATGATCGCATTGATCGTGTGGGGCGTTTGGGCCATCTACAATGCCTCTTCCTTCCGTGAGGGGATGAATCTTTCCACCATCTGGCGCAGTCAGGTGCAGTGGGGGGTACTTGGGCTGGCAGTGTTTGGAGTGGCATCGCTCATCGACTACAAGTGGGTGCGTTGGGGAGGGTGGATCCTTTATTTTGGCGGGATCCTGGGGCTGATCGCCGTGAAGATTTGGGGTATTGAGGAGAAGGGCGCAAAGAGCAAGATCCTCATTGCGGGTGTCCCCGTTCAGCCATCCCAGTTGGCCATTGTGGCGACCATTGTTTCACTCGCTGTCGTCTTGGGAGACCTGCATCGCATCGCTCCGGTCTTCAGGCACCATTGGCTGCGGCTGGGGGTGTCTGGAGTGCTGGCGGGAATTCCGATGGCGATGGTATTGAAGGAACCGGACCTCGGCTCGGCCGCAGTGTATGGTCCGGTGGTGATTGCCATGCTGCTGGTGGGAAGTATTCCCTTCCGGTACCTCATCACACTGTTCTTGGGGGTGATGTGCATCCTTCCTGTCGCCTACTTCTTCGGTCTCAAGCCTTACCAGAAAAAGCGTGTGGAGGTGTTCGTCAACATGCTCGCCAACAAGAAGGTGGACACCCTGGGGGAAGCCTACATGGCAGACAAGGTGAAGATTGCCGTGGGCTCTGCGGGTTTTGAGGGGAAGGGGCCACTCTCCGTCAAAGTGGACGGTCGCTCGGTGCATCGCACTTTTTACACTCCTACTGAGGCGATCAACGACTTCATCTATTCCGTGATCGTCGAGGAATTCGGGTTTCGAGGAGGGCTCTTGCAGATTGTGGTCATGGCCCTGCTTTTATTACAGTGCATCTTCGTGTCTTTCTATGCCCGGGACAATTTAGGCAGGCTGATCGTGGTGGGGATTGTGGGCATGTTGTTTGCCCACTCGATGCAAAACATGGGGATGAACATCCTCATGATGCCCATCACCGGTCTGCCTCTTCCCTTCACCAGCTACGGCGGTACGTTCCTGATCGTTTGCATGTTCCTCATGGGCATGGTCCAGAGCGTCTGGATCCACCGCAACATTTCCCCGATCAAGAAGACGAGTCGGCGTGATGACGAAGGGGAGCAGGACGAGTTTTGACCCGGCTTCGCGGGGAGACAGAAGACTTCAAGACGCAAGACCCAAGACTTGAACTGAAGAAAGTTCGTTTAAGACGGGTAGGGCCGATGTGGGGGGCCTGTTTGCCCATGACATTTTCAACTGATGTGAAAAGGCTTTGAGCATTCACATCGTGCTTGAGTCTGAGTTGGTCCAGTGGTGTGTGGGACGGGCTTCCGCAGCGCTGAGTTCGTCATGCGTACGCTTCTTCGCAAGTTCTGCCGTCTCCATTGGCTGCTGGTCATCAACCTGTTCGCGCTGCTCGCATGGGGAGTGTGGGCGATCTACAACGCGTCTTCGTTCAGAGAGGGACTCTATTTATCGGGGATATGGCGCACTCAATTGCAGTGGCTGGCATTCGGAATTGTGACGTTAGTGGTCACGGCCGTGATCGACTATAAGTGGCTTCGCTGGGGCGGTTGGCTTCTTTATGTGGGAGGGCTGGGATTGCTCTTTCTATCCTTTGTGAATGATCGGGGCTGCGGAGCAAGAGGCGCAATCAGTCTGGGCTTCAGCAGCCTTTCTGCTCCACAACTCGCTTTGGCGATGACGGCCGTTGCTCTCGCTGTTGGACTTGGGCATTTGCATCAAGCGGTGCCAATATTCCGGCACCAATGGTTGCGCATCGTGCTAGCCGTGGTGCTCGCGGTGATTCCGATGAGGATGTTGTATGGGGTGCCGGATTTGGGAGCGGCTTGGACTATCGGGCTGGTATTCGTGTTGATGTTGCTGATGGCCAGCATCCCGGGACGGCATCTGGCTCTACTCCTGGCTGTTGGGATTTGCCTAGTGCCCTTGTGGTACCATTTCGGACTCAAGTCGTACCAGAAAAAGCGGGTGGACGTCATGGTCCAGATGATGACCAGCCCGAGCTTGGAGGTGCGCGGAGAGGCCTACATGAGCGACAAGCTGAAGGTGGCGGTCGGCTCGGCTGGCTTTACAGGGAAGGGACCGCTGTCCAGCAAGGTGGAGGGGCGCTCGGTGCACCGGACCTATTTCACTCCTACCGAGTCGATCAACGACTTCATCTTTGCCGTCATCGTGGAGGAGTTTGGCCTTTTGGGAGGACTGTTGCAGATGGTGCTCTTTTTGCTTCTGTTTCTGCTGTGCATCCATGTGGCCTACACCGCCAGAGATGAACTGGGCCGGATGCTGGTCGTGGGAGTGGTGGCAGTGTTGTTTGTCTGCTCCTTGCAAAACATGGCGATGAACATCTGCGTGTTTCCCATCACCGGGCAGCCTTTGCCTTTCACCAGCTTCGGAGGAATCTACCTCGTCCTCTGCATCTTCATGATGGGCTTGGTCCAGAGTGTGTGGATCCATCGTCACGATGTTGCGCCGCTGCCATCTCCGGAGTCAGATTCTGGGGAGAATTCAGTGCTTTCTTCAGAAGTGGAGCCACAGCCCCGTCTCAATGGGTGAGTGGTAGTAAGACGTTAGACGAGCAGCGGGCAGGGGCGGACGTATTTGGGAAGATTGAGGACCCTGGAAGCCTGTTCAGCCACAGACGGTGAAGGGCGGGCCAGACCGCCACAACTCCTTCGGAGTAGCAATTCACCTTTGGTTGACCCAACGTAGACTCGCTGGAAGCTCGTCAACATTGGGCTTGTGGCCAGATCCTCTTCGAGGAAGAGCTTCGGTCCTGAGCGCAGGCATCCATGCTGTCGAACACCATCAGTTTCCCAGGTTCCCCTTTCTGACTGATTGCAATCGGTTGTCGCAACGCTTCACTCCCCGGGCGAGGCTGCCGCCACCACTATCGCATCGTCGCCACGATTCGGCCGAGGGTCTTTAGGGCTCGATCGATGGTGTTGGACCAGGGATTGCCGCAGTTGAGACGGATGAAGTTTTTGAACCTCTGTTTGGCCGAGAAAATGGGGCCGGGGGCAATGCTGATCTTTTCCGTGAGGGCGCGGTGGAAGAGTTCGAGGGAATCGATGCGGCTGGGAAGTTCTACCCAGAGGACTTGGCCGCCGCTGGGGCGGGTGAGCTTGGTCTCCTCGGGGAAATACTTGGCAATGGCCTCGCTGACCAGGTTGACCTGGTCTGCGTACACGCGCTGCACTCGCCGCAGATGGTGGGCATATCCGCCATTGGCGAGGAAGTCGGCGATGGCCATCTGGGGAAGAGTGGCGGTGGCGATGGTGCTGACCGTCTTCAGCAGTTCGACCTTTTCCTGAAACCTTCCCGGCGCCACCCAACCCACGCGGTAACCAGGAGCGAGGGTCTTGGAAAAGGAGTCGCAGAGGAGCACGAGGCCTTTCTTGTCGAATGCTTTGGCGGTCTTGGGGCGCTGCGGAGTGAAGGAGACATCACCATAGATGTCGTCCTCGATGAGCGGGATTTCCCGCTCTGCCAGCATCTCTACGAGGAGACGCTTGTTCTCATCCGGCATGCAGCTGCCCAGTGGGTTGTTGAAGTTCAGGACAAAGAGGCATGCCGCGATGGGTTGGTGCTCCAAAGCATAGGCGAGTGCGTCCAGGCTCACGCCATCGCGCGGATGGGTGGGGATCTCGAGCGCTTTCATGCCCAGAGACTCGATGCACTGAAGGATGCCAAAGTAAGTGGGGGATTCGATGGCGATGGTGTCGCCAGCCTTGGCCACGGCGCTAAGGGAGAGATGCAGCGCCTCCATGCCGCCGCAGGTGGTGACGATCTCATCCGGAGACAGGGCGCAGCCTGCATCGAGGGCGCGCCGGGCGATCTGAATGCGCAGGGCCGTGAGGCCGGGGGGCACGTCATAGCTGCTGCCGAGCTCTGGGGAGCGGCGGCCCAGAGCGGCCATGGCGCGATTCAACTGTCGGGTGGGCAGGAGTTCAGGGCTGGGGATCGCGGCACCCAGAGCCACCAAGCCGGGGTCGCGCACGGCTTTCATCACCTTCATGACCAGCTCCCCAACCGTGACCTGGGTGGCACGGGTAGCTGGGCGGGACATCTCGGGCTCTGCCGGCGGCTTCCACGATTGCACCCGCACATAGTAGCCGGATTGAGGGCGTGCCTCGATGACGCCGCGATCCTCCAGGACAGTGTAGGCCTGGAGCACCGTGGAGACGCTCACGCCCTGCTGCTCGCTCAGCCTGCGGACGGAAGGAATGCGTTCCCCAGGGCGGAGAGTGCCTTTTTCAACGAGATCCTGAATATGCCCCGCGACCCTTTCATAGAGATTGCCGACCCCTTCTGGGGGAACCAGTGGGGGTGACTTGGGGGACACGGACATGGGTGGAACCTGCCTCATCGGATGCGTGCATCACAGTAACACTTTATTGAATTGTTCACCAGCACAGTTTCAGGTTGGGAGAACTGTACCGGTTCAGAAAAGCAAGGGGTGAATCTGTGCTGATTCACCGGGGAGGGTACCTTGTGTCCATGAACGCAAGCCGCCCGCACCCCATTCAACTTGGCAAAGTCTCTGGATTCCCCCGCGCGTGGGAAGCCGTGGTGGCGCGGCTGCCTTTTCTTCCCAAGACCCGCCGAACCTCCTCTCATGAGATGGAAGTGGAGAGCGGTGAGCTGGTGAAGTTTCAACATCCCAGCGAGGTGACACGGATCATCTGTGTGCGGGGGCTCCTCTGGATCACCCAGGAAGGGGATCAGACGGACTACGTGCTGCATCGCGGCCAGTCCTTTGTGCCGCAGACTGCCGGACTTGTGCTGGTGGAGGGTATGCATGCGTCTCTGATCCGGCTGGTGTCACGGGAATCGTGATACTGGGCCCGCTGCGCGGGAGACTCCAGACTAGAAGATACAAGACGCCAGACTTGAATGCTGGCGCATGGCTGTGCCCGCCCTACAATGTCCACTTCAGTGGACGTGCGACTGAGCGGGGCTGGGAACCCCCGCCTCCTGTACCCGTGACCAAGTCTCAAGACTGGATGGTCGCAGAAAAAAGGAGGCGGGGTCTCCGGCCCCGCGGCCTGCTGCGTAGGCGGAGCGGGGAGGAGATCACGGGACGCATGGCGTGTGAGCCGGTTGGCACAACCGCACTACGCCAGAGGTGTGGCGAAGGAGATGTCCGGACGACTCGCTTGGGAGTATTGGTTGGTGAACCGCGACCAAGCGATGAGATGACTTCGCCGCTTACATAACCCTTACAAAGATGTGACAAGAGGCTGACTCAAGGTGGTCGAGACAGCGGCATGATGGGAAACCTGCATTTTTCCCAAGGGCGGGGCAGCTGTAGCGTGATGCGGGTTGCCAGGCCTGTGACGTGTGACAGCCGGGTTCTTCACCGAGAACCTTGTCATGCATCAGGGATTTTTGTAGGTTTTCAGCCAAATATGCAGGTGTCCTGCATTTTGAAGTGCCCGCCGCTCCCGCCCACCCCCTCATGAAGTCGCGTCGTTTCCTCCCCGTCCTGATGGCAGTTTTCACGATGGGTCGTCTTTTGACGGCTCAGGATCCTGCTCCGCCGAGCCCGGCCGTGCCGACCCCTATTCCGCCCCCGGTGGTGACGCCGCCAGCGCCTGTGCCCGTGCCGACGCCGCCCCCGGTGGTGATGCCGCCCCCCGCCCCACCCAAGCCACCAGAGAACACTGGGGTGCCAGTTCGCGAGAGGGAACGCACGATCTACGTGCCGTACACGGAGCTGCAGAAGGTCTTCACCGATGGTGGGAAGGGCGTGTTTCTGCCGTACAAGGAGTTCCTCGAACTCTGGAATGAACTGAACCTCAAGCGGACGGAGGAGGAAACCAAACCCCCGCAGGAGGGGATTGTCTCCCGGGCAGAGTACACAGGCAAGGTGGAGGGGGATCTCCTCGCCGTGGAGGCAAAAATCACCGTGGAGTCCTTTAAGAAAGGCTGGTTGACCATTCCGCTGGCCAAAGGCGGCAAGCTCTCTGCGGTGGGCGATGCGGAGGCAGGCAAGGCGGTGCTCTCCAGCAAGCCGGACGGGTACGACGTGATTGTGCCGGACAAAGGGGTGTATGAGCTCAAGCTCAAGTTCTATGCTCCCGTCGCGAAGGCAGGAGGAAAATTTACCGTCCCGCTGGGACTGCCGACGGCAGCCGTGTCCCGATTCACAGTGGTGGTGCCGGGAAAGGGCTGGGAGTTTGAGGTAAAGCCTGCCGCGGCCTTCACTTCCCGGCCTGTGGGTGAGGATACGGAGTTGTCCTTCTTCTTTGGCAACGGAACTCAGTTTGGGGTGACGTGGAGCAAGACCGAGGCAGCCACGGCGCTGGCACCGCTGATCCTGGCGCAGACCAAGGTGACCAGTGAGGTGCGGGGGGGATCGGTGGCCTCCAAGGCTGCAGTGGATCTGCGGATCCTGCGGGCTCCTGTGAGCGAGTTGAAATTCAGCGTGCCCGCTGGGCAGGAGGTGCTGAATGTGACGGGTACCGATGTCAAAGAGTGGAAGCTGGAGGTGAAGGGCGACCGTCAGCAGTTGATTGTTTCCACGAACGCGCCGGTCAAGGACAAGTGGAGCGGCACCGTGGCGCTGGAGTCACCCCTGCCCAAACTGCCTTCCGACGCAGTGGTGCCGGACATCGTGGTGGAAGGAGCGGTGCAGGATCGTGGCGAGATCGCCGTTCTGGCAGAGCCCCAGTTGGACGTGACTCCCAAACCGGGAGACGGCCTTATTCAACAGACCGCTGCGGGAGCCGGAGCGGAAGGGCTCGTGAATGTGGCGGCGTACCGGTATCTCAAGCATCCCGCGAAGCTCCAGGTGGGTGTGGTGCCGGCTGTGGCTCAGGTGGATGTCGAGAGTGTGAGCCGCTTCATGGTGGACCGGGATCGCTCGAAACTGGTGACAGAGTTCGCCTACAACATCCGTCGAGTGGGCCTTTTTGAGGCGCGCGTGGCTTTGCCTGATGGATGGACTGGCTGGGAAGTAGTAGGAGTGCCGCCGGAAAAATGGAGTGTGGAGAAGCAGCCGGTCACTGTCAATGGTGCGGCGGTGCAGAAAGACCACCTCGTGCTGCGATTCGATTCGCAGACCCTGGGGAACACCAAGTTCACCGTGCAGGGCCAGAAGCTGCGGACCTCTCCCACCGAGGACCTCGTGGTGCCGACTTATTTCCTGAGTACACCTGGCTACCGGTATGAAGCGAAGATCGGCGTGGTGGTGCACACCAGCCTGGAGGCCACCACAAAACAGATCGGGGACCTGAGGTTGGAAGACGTCAACTTGTTGAATTTCAAAGAGACCACGGCGGAGAATCGGGAGCTGACGCTGGCCTTCCGCCACCGGGATGCGGTCAAGACTCAGGCCACGCTGGGCTTCAAACAGCGGCCGCCTCAGGTCAACGTGCAGGTGCTGACGCTGGCGCAGATCCGCGAGCAGTCCACGCTGCACCAGTGGACGCTGGCCTTTGATGTGGCGTACGCCGCGATCGACAAGTTCATTCTCGCGGTGCCCAAGTCGGCGGCCGCCGAGCTTCGTCTGGTGGATCCGCTGGTGAAGGAGGTGAACAAGGAGTACCAGCCGCCCGCAGCGGCAGCGGGGGCGGCGCCTCTGCTGCCCAATCTGGAGGCCTATGCCCTGTGGGAGGTGACCTTGCGCAACGAGCGCCAGGGGGTGTTCAATATTACCTTGAACCTGGAGCAACCCAGTGCGGGCGGCGAGGCGGCGAAGGTGGAGCTCCAGCAGGTGCATGTGCCGGGAGTGTTTCAGGAGACCGGTCAGGTGGCGGTGGTGAAGGATGACAGCCTGGAGATTCGCGAACCGGTGGCGGAGAATCTTGAGGAGATCGACCCCAAGGAACTGAATGACCAGCTCCAGCAGGCAGGCGTGTTTCTGGCGTTCAAGTACAAGACCCAGCCGCTGAGCTTGAAGCTGGATGTCGCACGCAATGCCTACATTGAAGTGCCCCAGACCGTGGTGACTCACGCCGTGCTGACCACTGCGGTGGCCACGGATCGCGCTCAGACCACGGAGGTCATCTACTGGCTGAAGAACAATGCGCGTCAGTTCCTCACGGTACAACTGCCCAAGGGGGCCAAGCTGGTCAGCGATGTCTTCGTGGCCACGCAGTCCCAGCGTCCCATGAAGCGGGAAGGTTCGGATGATTTGCTGGTGCGACTCCCTTCGGGCGCCGCCGCGCGCAACGCGGCCTTCCCGGTGCGGTTTGTCTATGAAATCCCCAGCCCGAAGGCGGGAGAGAAGATGGGGTGGATGGGGGGAATTTCCATTGTGCCTCCCACACTGGCGGATGTGGCAGTGGTGCTACAGACCCAGCAGGCGCTCTTTGTGCCGGAGAGCCATGAGTACACGAAGTTCAAAGGACCCATGACTCTGAGTCTGAAAGAGCGTGGGTGGGGCCGTTTCCGCGGCATCGTCAACTCGCTGGTGCCGGCCTTTGGTCCACAGTTCACCCAGAGTTCGGGCGACTGGACTCCGGCACCGGCCATTCCTGCGGAGCATCGCAGCACCTTCGATTTCCAGGTGCCGACCCAGGGGCGCAATTTTGTGCTGCATCGGCTGGGGGCACCGGCCGCCACAGACATTTCCTACCGTTCGCGCGGCTGGTCTTATTTCCTGGAGACGCTGGTGTTCTTCGGAGTCATCGTGCTGGGACTCCGCCGCTGGCATCACCCCTTGCCGGACAAGCTGCGTTTCCTGGTACTGTTCGGGCTGGGAGGTCTGCTCGTCACCGGCCTGGTCAGCGCTGCCAATGCGCAGGTGGCCAAGGGAGCCGTGCTGGCTGCGATCTTGGTGGCGGTCTTGTGGTTCGTCTGCGGGGTCATTCATCGGATCAAGACCCGGGCTCAGATGTTCAAGAAGCGGCTGAGTCCTCCCGCTGTCGTACCTCCGGCCAGCAATCCCAATCCTGTTCCAGTGACGTCTGCCCCCGCAGCGCCACCGTCGGCGGCTGCGTCTGAGACCGTCGCGCCGGAGCTTCCCAAGGTGGAGCCTCCATCCCCGTCTGGCCAGGGCAGCAGCCCGGAGAATGATGGCAAGAGCAACTCCTAGTGGAGGACCCTGACATGACCCGCCTGAATTCATTCCGGCGTCCATGGTGCTTCGCACTGGTGGCGTCGTTGTTTCCTGCAAGCCCCTTTCTGGTGACGGGGGTCTCCGCTGAGGAGGCTCTGGTGACCCCGGCCACGCGAGTGGAACTGTGGGTGCCCACCAAGCACCTGGAGGAGGTGCTCAAGAAGCACCCGAATGCCGTGATGCTCGACGCCAAACAGTACGAGGCGCTCATTCGCGATGCAGGCAAGGTGAAGCCCATCGAGAGTGCGGAGCCGCCGGTGACCACCGCCGTTGAAGACGCGCGTGTGGAGGTGACGGTGCCGCCCGAAGGGCCCACCGTGCAGGTGGAATATCGCTACGTGCTCAACAATCTGGGCAAAGGGTGGTGCGAGGTTGAACTGCCGTTGCCGGTGCGCGATGGCGCGAGCATGAAGCTGGTCGATGTGAAGTCGCAGCGTCCGGTGATGATCCATGCCGGTGAGGAGAGTGTGCGAGTGCTCACGGAAGGAGAGGGACGGCACGAGCTGAAGTTCGTCTTCGCCATGGTGACGTCACCGCAGCCCGGATTTGACTTGACGTATCCTGTGGCGGCATTGGCAACTGCTTCGTCCACGGTGGTCAAATTGAACCTGCCTGCGGGTTGGCAACCGGTGGACTATCGTGGGGAAGTCGTCAAAGCGGGAATTCGCGCGGTTGAAAATGCCGGGCGCTATTCGGTGCCCTCCGCAAACTTTAACGACGCCCTGAAATCCAAGCTGCGTGTGTTCACCGTGGGTTGGAAAAGGTCGGATGCCACCCGTCGGGATGGCCGGGAAACCGCCGTGCGTGGGAGGATGATTTGCAAGCTCACCCCGGACAAGCTGGTGGGAGTGACGATGCTGACCTATGCCCTGCTGCCTGAGATGGAAGGAGGCCGGTTGCACATTCAGGTGCCTGCCGGAGTACAGGTGTTGGGAGTAAGGTCAGACGTCGGTCAGCACCGGTGGAAGTTGGAGGGGAACCGTCTGGAGGTGGAAGAAGTGGGGCTCCCTGGTTCCGTGCGGAGCCTCGTGATCGGATTCGAGCAGCCCCTGGTTCTGCCTCTCTCGGGATCGATGCAAGCCACGCTGCCAGTATTCAAGGACGAGCGGGGAAGTCTGTTTGATGGATGGAGCTGTGTGCTCCTTGCCAGTTCCGGAGTGGACGTGAGGTTCGATGAGCTCTTGCGAAGCAGTTCCCCACCTGGACAGGAAGTGTCGGATGGTACTTGGCCCGCGGTGCTCCGCGAATCAGCGGAGGTGTTTGGCCTGGACGCCAAGGCGGCGACGGCTCTTCACCATGATATTCGCAAGCATCCGGAATTTGTCGCGGCCATGGACTTTGATGCGCCGCCTGCCAAGACGGGTATCACGGTGACTCGCGCACCGGATCGATTCAGCGTGGATCAGGACACGAGTGTCATCCTGTCCGCGCATGAGGCCGCTATTGCCCGGACTCTCACCCTTCATGGTGAGGCGGGGACTACCGAAAGGGCTTCGGTGACACTGCCAGCCGGGGAAACCTTCCTGGGGGCTCAGTCAACCGGTGCCGCTCCACTGGAATGGAAACAGGTGGGGCAGGCTCTGGAGTTGTTTTGGCCCCGTGGGTTGGCGGCTGGAACCGATGCGATCTTCGTAGTGCGGACTCGCAAGGAGATCGGCACAGCTGCCGCAGAAGGTGCGGGTACCGAAGCCTTTGCCCTGAGCGGACTTCAGGTTCCTGGCTCAGCGCGGACCACGGGATATGTGGCCCTGGCATTTGATGAGTCGTGGAAGGTGAATGTGACCGCCACGACCGGTCTGGAGGCTCGCGACATCAGGCTCTCCCCGGTGAAAGGCCGCATGGCCTGGTATTGCCTGAAGGACTGGCAGCTTCAGTTCGAAATCTCCCGCCGCGCACCCGTGCACGATGTGGCGGTGACGGCCTATGCCCTGCCGCGGGCGCGTCAGGTGGAGATCGAGGGCCAGCTGGAGCTGCTGGTGAATGGGGCTCCGCTTCGCAAGTTCGATGTAAAACTGGATCCCAAGCTGGCGCCTTTGTTCCGCGTGACGTCTCTGTTGGTGGCGGAGCAGGTGCTGGATGATGCGACAGGCGTCTGGCACTTCACGCTGCGGAAGGAAGTGCTGGGCACGGAGAGCGTCCGGTTCCGGATGAGCCTGCCTGCGACAGATGGGGACAGCCAGTCCCTGCGCTCCGCCTTGCCGGACATCGGCACGCCCGGCGCCCGACGTCGTACCACGGCCTGGGTGGTGGAGGCGAATACGGACACGGAGATCGAGTTTGAAACAAAAGGCGTGCAGCCCTTGGACTCGCTGCGGCCTCCAGCGGTGTCTGGCTATCAGCCGAGACATCGGGTGATTGCTGCCTTCAGTTCAACCGGTGGAGAACACTCCATCCAGATCACGGCCAGACGTCACAAACCGGCCGCTCTTGCGGGGGCTCTCGTGTTGCAGGCTCGTATGGTGAGCATCATTGGCCAGAATGGTCCGGTACGCCACGAAGTGACCTACACGCTGCGGCACAATGGCCGGCAGTTCCTCTCGCTGGCGCTTCCCAAGGGGGCGGTGCTGTTGAGCACCCTGGTGCAGGATCGGCCTGTGAAGCCCGTGCAGGCTGGCGGCGTCGACCAGTTGCGGGTGCCTCTGCCAGTGCTGAACTCCGAAGCCGATTTTGTATCGGCCAAGGTGGTCTATGAAACGGCTCCAATCACTTGGGGCTCATGGGGCAAGACACCTCTGGAACCTCCTGCAGTGTTGGAAGGGGTGCCTGTGCTGAGCTCACAGTGGAAGGTGCATGTGCCAGATGGCTACGCCCTGCACCATAGTGGAGGCGGACTGGAAGCAGGTGAGGAACCTGTAGATGCGCCCAAGAGCCTCCTGGCCACCCTTTGGGATGAACTCCCACTGCCTTATTGGAGTTCGGGTGTGAAGCATGTTGAATCAGCATCTATCGAATTCATGCCAGGAGGCGGTTCTTTGGCCAAGGAAGGGCAGGGCGACTGGTGGATCGAGAGCCAACGTCCAGAAAATGCTGCCGCCATTCAGGCTCTGACGATGAAGCTCGAACAGATCATCTTGCCGAAGGTGCATTTCGCGGGAGCCTCGTTGGAGGCCGCGATGGGCGAACTGGACCGGATGGCGACCGAGAGTGATCCAGCAAAAAAAGGGGTGCGCATGGTTGTGCAATCGGCGACCGTTCCGAGCACTGCGCAGATCAGCCTGGATCTGACCGATGTGCCCCTCAGTGAAGCTCTGCGCTACGTGACAGAACTGGCTGGCTTCAAGTACGTCATCAAGACAGACCATGTCGAGATCGTGCCCCTGTCAGATGTCGGCACAGAGCAATACACGCGGCGCTTCAAAGTTCCATTGCGGCACTATCTTGAATGGCAGAGTCAGATGACCGGACACAAGAGTGAGCTGCCGCCCAAAGGATTGGTTTCAGTGGTGGATCTGCTGAAGGCCCAGGGCATTCAGTTTCCTGAAGGGGCGAATGCCGCCTACGATGCTGAGTCGGAGGCGTTGGTGGCTCGCAATACGCAGCCCAATCTGGATCAGGTGGGGGCCTTTGTGGAAAGCATCCAACGTGTGGACAGGATAGCGGATGATCTCCGCATGCAGGAATTCGCGGAAATGCCTCAAAATGGAGAGGGTGCGGATGCCAGTCGCTACTTCACCAACAAGTTGGACAGGATCATCATTCCCCGAGTCCAGTTTCAAGGGGCCTCAATTGAAGAAGCCCTTGAGTTTCTGCGAATCAAGAGTCGTGACTTTGACACGGTGGAGCGAGATCCTTCAAGAAAGGGCATCAATCTCATAGCGAAGCATGGCTCTACACCCAGCACGGCGCAGATCAGTCTGGATCTCAAGGATGTGCCGATGAGCGAGGCTTTGCGCTATGTGACTGAACTGGCTGGAATGAAGTACAAGATCGAGCCGTTCGCTGTGGTGGTCGTACCTCTGTCGGATGCAGGGACTGAGATGTACACGCGGACTTTCAAGGTGCCGCATGACTTCCTCCGCCTGGATGCCGATGGGACCGGTCCGGTGGACCCCTTTGCGAATCCCAATCTGGAGTCTTCAACTCTGAAGCGGAAAGCAACTTCTCTCAACGTTCTCTCCAGCCAGGGGATCAACCTCCCCGAAGGGGCATCGGCGGTTTACGTTGCCGCTACGAATCAACTGATCGTGCGCAACACCCAGGCGAACTTGGATCAGGTCGAGGCTTTTGTTGATTCCATGAACGCAGCCGCCTTGAAAAGGCTGCGCGCCAAACTTGCCAAGTCCAGCAAGGCGGGGATTCTTCCTGTGGAGCTTGAACTTCCCACTGCCGGACAAGTCATGGAGTTCTCAGGCAATCAAAAGGCGGAGCCGCTCTTTATCCACTACGTGTCGTGGGACTGGCAGTTGTTCCGCACCAGCCTTCTGGTGATCCTCGGAGCCCTGGCGTTCCGGTTGATCGGGCGTGATCGTCCCTGGATGAGCACCCTGTTCGTGTGTCTGCTGCTCACGTTTGTCCCTCCTCTGTTGTTTCCCAACTTGTTGCCTTCCTGCAATGCCCTCCTGCTGGGATGGCTCCTTGGCTTTGTCCTCCGACTTCTATGGAAATTCCTCCTCTGGTGCACGCCGGTCCCGTCTTCACGGCAGATTCGCGGAAAGGAGTTCGCGGTATGAACCATTCCCTACTCAGTTTTAGAAGGCTGGCTCTTGGCGGGGCTCTGTGCCTGACCGTGGTTCACGGGTTGTGGGCACAGGAAAAACCGGAGTTCCCATCGGATCCGGCGGTGCATTCCGTCATCGTGCCGTTTGACGCCTCTCGTCCGTTGAAAGGGCAGCAACCTGAGCGTTATTACCTCGACTATGCCACCTTTCAAAAGCTGTGGGACCTGGCCAAGGAGGCCCGCCGTCCTGAAAAGGAAAAAGAGGGGGTGAAAGGCGACGCCGCAGGGGTGAACCTGGCGCTGCATGAGGTGGAAGTCCGCGAGACCGAAGTGGTGGTGAGCAGCAGGCTGCATGCGACCACTCAAGGGGACTGGCGAATCCTGCCGCTCGAGATAGCACTTGGGGACGCCGCTGGCGGTCAATGGATGCTCGATGGACACGCTGCGCCTCTGAAGGACGGTGGTGTCCTTATCGAGAAGCCGGGGGCTCATGAACTGGCCGGGACGGTGTCCCGCGCCATGCCGCAAGGATGGAGGGAAACAACTCTTAAGCTGCCTGTGGCCGTGTCGAGTGTGCTGCGGGTCAAGCTGCCGCTTTCGGATGGCCTGCCCGGACTGGGGACGGCTATCGGGGCACAGATGATCTCTGAAGAGGTGAGGGACGGTCACCGCGTGTTCACCTTTGCCCTGGCCGGGGTGCGCGAACTCAAGTTACAGCGAGAACCATCCCGCCGGGTGGCAGGGGATGCTGTGCCTGCTGTGGCCGAGGTGGAGGCCTAT